>NZ_JPFZ01000015.1 GCF_000722775.1 Streptococcus mitis subsp. hohhotensis | reverse complement strand
CTTCTGGAGAGTGAACATGGGCGCTAACAATCCCATTTTTAATTTCAAGTTTCACAGTACCATTTTGAGTCGCACTTGATAAAAGACGAGCACGTTCCATTGACTGGCGTAAGTTTACCACATCAAAAGTAATTGTAGTGTTAAAGTCTGTTGGAATCAAACGATCTGTATCAGGATAGTTACCTTCTAACAAACGAGTATAGAAGCTAATATTTTCGCTTCTAAAGAGGATTTGGTTATTGGCAAAGAAAATCTCTACAGTTTCAATATCGTCTGTAAATACTGCTGAAAATTCGCGTAGAGAACGGCTAGGAATCACGACATCAAAATCATCACTATTTTTTTCAAGCGTTAATTTTTTCTGGCTTAGACGATGAGAGTCTGTTGCCACTGTTTTTAGCTCCTTGTGTTGACTCAATACAAAATGAACACCTGTCAAAATTGGACGACTCTCTTGTGTACTTGCAGCAAAAGCTGTTTCATTGATAATTTTCTTGAGTAATTTTGTTTCAAGAACCAAAGGAGTGCTTGCTGAAATTTCTTGGATTCGTGGATACTGTTCGCTATCTTTTCCTTTTAAGGTAATTTCTGATTTGCCGCTGGTTAAAACAATTTGATTTTGTTCAATTTCTTTAAAATCAAGAATCACATCAGGTAGACTAGATACCACATTGATAAAGAAAGAAGCTTCAAGAAGGATCGAACCTAAAGAAGTAATTAATAGACCAGCATCTTCATTTTTTTGAGAAATAAAATTTTCAATTGAAATTTGACCATTTGAACCAATTAAAGTAACACCTTCATTGGTCACGTCAATTTTGACAGTTGATAAAATAGGAATGGCATTTTTAGAACTAATAGCTCTTTTAGTTGTATTTAAGGCTTGTAGAAATAAATTTTTATTAATTGAAAAATGAATCATGGATTCTCCTTTATTTATTTTTAGTATTAGAAGGATAATAGTAATAATAGAGTCTGTGAAATCTGTGGAAAACAGACTTTAAACAAGTCATATCAAGTTTTTTGGCTTGTTTAAAAAATGTGGATAAAAAAGATAAAAAAGCGAAAGTTATCCACAAGTTATTTTATTTTCTTTTTGATTGATTCAATTTCTAAACGTAAATTATCGTCTTCATCAATCAAAGATTTAATTTTTGCATGGGCATGAATGACTGTTGTATGATCTTTTCCACCAAATTCCTTCCCAATTTTTGGAAGACTATTATCTGTTAGTTCTCTAGATAAATACATGGCTACTTGACGGGCCAAAACGATATTTTGAAGGCGTCTGCTTCCCTTCATTTCTTTGACGCTGACACCATAAAAGTTACCGACTTCATTTTGGATTTTATCAATTGGGATGACGAGCATTTGGCTAACATCTTGTTTGCGAGCTCTAATGGCTTCTGCAGCAATATCAATAGTGATATCCTTGATTTTTTTTACTCGGGCAATTAAAGTGATGTCGTTGATGGCTCCCTCAAGATCTCGAACATTTGAATCAAATTGCCCAGCTAGGTATTCTAGAGTATCACTTTGGAAATTGTAGCCTAAATGTTCTGTTTTACTTTGTAAAATGGCAATACGTGTTTCAAAGTCAGGGGGTGTGATAGTTTGTGTCAATCCCCAACTAAAGCGCGTGACAAGCCTCTCCTCGAGACCTTCTAGATGTTTTGGACTACGATCACTGGTTAGGACAATCTGTTTTTGCTTGTCATGAAGGGCATTAAAAGTATTGAAAAATTCTTCTTGAGTTGCAACTTTTTTTCCGCTGAGTGACTGGATATCATCGATTAACAAAAGATCAAGACTACGATAGGTTTTTTTAAATTTTTCCATTTCCCCAAGCCTTAAGTGATCAAGAAAGTCATTAATAAAGCTTTCAGCAGGTATGTATTTGACACGCGCATTTGGAATATTTTTTAGAATTTCATTTCCAATAGCGTTTAACAGGTGAGTCTTACCAAGACCAGGTCCTCCATAGATAAAAAGAGGGTTATAGGTCAGAGCTAAATCTTCAGAGACAGCCAAAGCGGCTGATACTGCCCAAACATTTCCATCTCCTTGAATAAAATTATCAAAGGTATACTTTTCTTTTAACCCAGTATCCGAATAAGGAATAGATGCTAACTTTGGACTATAGTCATAAAGAGTTGAATTTGTAGCTTCTTCAACTTGTGAGATAGTCGTATCTTGAGGTTTAGTGAAAATATAGTGGGGAGTTATTTCAGCATCATAAATTTCAAATCCAGCAACTACAATAATATCTTTTAGTTGTTTTTCCCAGACCATTTCCATTTCAGATCGTGGTAAAAATATAGTGGCAACATTGTCCTCTACCTTGATGAGTTCAGCTTGAATAGCATAGAAATCATACATGGATCGAGTCAGTCTTTCTTGAGCAAATTCTAATATACGATTCCAAAATTGTTTTTCTTTCAATCCTTTCTCCTCCTTTACTATTTAAAAGTTTAATACTAGACCTATTTTACCATAGAGAAAAAGAATTTTCCACAAGCTGTGAAAAATAATCCACAATGTGGCCAAGTTTTATCCACAGGTTGGGGATAAAAACAGAAGCTATTGATTTATTAAGCTTTTTATTGAAAAAAATAGTGGATAACCTTGTGAGATAAAAAAATAAAAGAACAGCCTTATTTCAGGCTGTTGATAATTCTACTGTATTCTTCTTGATTTGAAAAAGAAATAATGATTTTTCCATTATCTTTTTTAGACATTTTGATTTCTACATCTAATCCGAGTAGTTTTTTTAACTGTTCTTCTTCATTTTGTATGAAATGATCATTTTTTTGCAGTTTCTTTTGTTTTTTCTCTGTCAGAAGAGCTTCTAACTTCCTTACAGAAATGTCTTCTTCTATAATTCGTTGAAAGAAATAGTCTTGTTGTTCCTTATTCAACCCAACTAGAGAACGCGCATGAGCTTGTGATAGTTTGCCATTTTCTACTTCTGAGAGGATAGCATCTGGCAAGGAAAGCAAACGAATGGAGTTGCTGATATATGGACGAGACTTGCCCATTTTATCTGCAATTTCAGCATGGGTAAATCCTTTCTCTACAAGAGATTCATAGGCGCGTGCTTCTTCTATTGGATTTAAATTTTCTCTTTGCAAATTTTCAATGATGGACTGGACCATCATCTCTTGATCTGAAAGCTGTTTAACAACAGCTGGGATAGACGTTAGACCAGCTAAAAGTGAAGCCCGATAGCGTCTCTCTCCTGCAAGGATTTCATAACCAATAACAGGAGATTGACGAACAATAATCGGTTGAATGACCCCATTTTCTTTGATAGACTGTGCTAGTTCATCTAGTTTTTCTCCATCAAATTCTTTTCGAGGTTGATAGGGATTTTTTTGTATATCTGTGATAGAAATCATTTCAAATTTTTCCATGATTCTACACTAACACATCTTTTCTCTTATGTAAAGCTTTCTTTACATAGATGTCAATTAAGATTCTAAATCACCTGAACTCTTGTCAAGTTTAATAGATGTAGTTTCTTCTTTACCGTTACGATAGTAAGTTATTTTAATGGTATCTCCGATAGAATGATTGTAAAGAGCACTTTGTAAGTCTGTTGATGAAGCAATCTCTTTATCATCTACTTTTGTAATCACATCGTATTTTTCAAGGTGATCATTGGCAGGCATATTGCTCTGCACAGAACGAACAACTACACCAGATGTTACATTACTTGGAATATTCAGTCTTCTAATATCACTTGTATTAATATTTGAGAGATTGACCATTTGAATTCCCAAAGCTGGACGAGTCACTTTTCCGTTCTTTTCCAACTGTTCAATAATATTGATAGCATCATTTGCAGGGATTGCAAAACCAAGACCTTCTACAGATGTTCCTCCATTTGTGGCAATTTTACTTGAGGTAATTCCGATAACCTGCCCTTGAATATTGATCAGTGGGCCACCAGAGTTACCTGGGTTAATAGCAGTATCAGTTTGGATGGCTTTTGTAGAAATGGCTTGTCCATCTTCAGATTTTAAAGATACATTTCGATTGAGACTAGATACAATACCCTGAGTGACAGTATTAGCATATTCAGAACCTAATGGGCTACCGATGGCAATGGCAGTTTCTCCTACGGTTAACTTGCTAGAATCACCAAACTCAGCTACTGTTGTCACTTTTTCTGAAGATATTTTGACGACAGCAATATCAGAGAAAGTATCAGCTCCGACAATTTCTCCAGGTACTTTAGTTCCATCTGACAAACGAATATCTACTTTGCTGGCGCCATTTATAACGTGATTGTTGGTGACGATGTAAGCTTCTTTATTATTCTTTTTATAAATAACTCCAGATCCTTCACTAGAGATTTGCTGAGAATCTGTGTCAGTATCATCATTACCAAATACGCTATTTTGTCTGTTTGCTGAATAAGTAATAACTGAAACAACAGCATCTTTTACTTTGTTAACAGCCTGTGTTGTTGAATTTTCGTTCTTATAGGCAGTTTGTGTAATAGTACTATTGTTGTTAGAGCTACTTACACCACTTTTTTGAGTTAGTTGAGTTATTGAAAAACTACCCAAGGCTCCACTAATAAAGCTAATGACGATAACGATTAATAATTGAAACCATTTTTTGTAAAATGTTTTTAGATGTTTCATATTTGCCTCCATTTGTTTGAAATTACTGAAAGTATAAACTGACTAGCTTAATTATAACTTAAACACAAAAGTTTTTCACAAATTGTGGATAACTTTTAAAAATCTGTGATTTTCTAGGTGAAATTTAACCTTTTGTTTTGTGAATAAGATGTGAAAAAATAGAGAATATGTTAGAATAGAGTCATGAAAATTAAAGTTGTAACAGTTGGGAAACTGAAAGAAAAGTATTTAAAAGATGGTATTACAGAGTATTCAAAACGAATTTCTCGATTTGCTAAGCTTGAAATGATAGAGCTAGCAGATGAAAAAACACCAGATAAGGCCAGTGAGTCAGAAAATCAAAAGATTTTAGAAATAGAAGGTCAGAGAATTTTATCAAAAGTTGGTGACCGTGATTTCGTTATTGTGTTGGCTATCGAAGGGAGAACTTTCTCCTCAGAAGAATTTAGTAAGCAGTTAGAAGAAGCTCCTATAAAAGGATTTTCTACTCTTACCTTTATTATTGGAGGGAGTTTAGGATTATCATCAGCTGTAAAAAAGAGAGCTAATCTTTCTGTCAGTTTTGGTCGCTTAACCTTGCCCCATCAGTTAATGAGACTAGTTCTTGCTGAACAAATTTATCGCGCTTTTACGATTCAGCAAGGCTCCCCCTATCATAAATAGAAAATTGACTTTTAATTGAATTTTTGGTAGAATAATTGTGTTAGGTCTCATAGCTCAGCTGGATAGAGCATTCGCCTTCTAAGCGAACGGTCGCAGGTTCGAATCCTGCTGGGATCAATATAGTAACAAAGCTGGGAATTTTCCCGGCTTTTTTCTTAAAAAAGTACACTTGAGGAAAAAAAATGACAGTTGAGAGAATTTTATATAAAACGAAATTCCATTTTGTATAATAGTTTTTGTAAGTTAGCTTACAAGAAAAAACATTGAGGAGATTTTATTATGAAAAATACAGTTAAATTGGAACAGTTTGTAGCCTTGAAGGAAAAAGACTTGCAAAAGATTAAAGGTGGGGAAATAAGAAAAACAAGTAATAGTTTACTTAATTTCTTTAAAAGAAGATAAGGAAGTGTCAGAATGAATTTTTTCTTAGTAGTAGATTTTATATTATATTTTTTTATTATTAGTCATAGTTACCGTTTAATTTGTAAAGGTCAAATAAAAGCAAAGGAACTATATGTTTTTGGTATCTATACATTACTAGTAGAAGCAGTACTTGAACTTCCTTTTTACCTCCTATATTTAGATGGGTTAGGGATTGCAAGATTTTTATTTCCTTTGGGATTATATTTCTATTTTCGATGGATTAAACAGTATGAGAGGGATAGAGGACTATTCCTAAGTTTACTACTATCTCTTTTATATGAGAGCACTCATAACTTTCTGTCCGTAACTTTCTCCTCTATAACAGGAGACAATTTTGTTTTACAATATTATGGCTTATTCTTTTTCGCTGTAACGGTGTTGACTTATATCGTTATCGTAACAATCATTCGTTACTTCCATTTGGAACTGAACTATTTTGACAAAGATTACCTTTATCATTTCTTGAAAAAAGTATTTTTTGCTTTACTACTGCTCCATATTGTATCTTTCGTTTCAGATATGGTAAGTACGATTAAACATTTGAATAGTTTTGGAAGTATTTTATCATCTATTGTCTTTATTTCTCTACTTTTGACCTTTTTTGCAATGAATTCGCATAAAGAACAAATGGAGAAAGAGATTGCTTTGAAGCAGAAGAAATTTGAACAGAAACATTTACAGAATTATACAGATGAAATTGTTGGCTTGTATAATGAAATCCGTGGTTTTCGACATGATTATGCTGGGATGCTTGTCAGTATGCAGATGGCAATTGACAGTGGTGATTTACAGGAAATTGACAGAATTTACAATGAAGTTTTGGTCAAAGCAAATCATAAACTGCGTTCAGATAAGTATACTTACTTTGATTTGAACAATATAGAAGATTCAGCTTTACGAAGTTTGGTTGCACAGTCAATTGTCTATGCTCGAAATAATGGTGTAGAGTTTACACTGGAAGTAAAAGATACGATTACCAAGCTCCCAATTGAACTATTGGATTTGGTTCGTATCATGAGCGTTTTATTGAATAATGCTGTCGAAGGATCGGCTGATAGTTATAAAAAGCAGATGGAAGTAGCAGTTATTAAGATGGAAACTGAAACAGTTATTGTGATTCAGAATTCATGTAAAATGACGATGACTCCTTCAGGAGATCTATTTGCTTTAGGATTCTCCACTAAGGGAAGAAATCGCGGAGTCGGATTAAATAATGTGAAAGAACTACTAGATAAGTACAACAACATCATTTTAGAAACAGAGATGGAAGGCAGTACATTTAGACAAATTATTAGATTTAAGAGGGAATTTGAATGAAAGTTTTAATTTTAGAGGATGTTATTGAACATCAAGTGAGACTAGAAAGAATATTGGATGAAATTTCGATAGAATCGAATATTCCAATATCATACAAGACAACAGGAAAAGTCCGTGAATTTGAAGAATACATTGAAAATGATGAAGTAAATCAGCTTTATTTCCTAGATATCGATATTCATGGAATTGAGAAAAAAGGATTTGAGGTTGCTCAGCTCATTCGTCATTACAATCCCTACGCTATTATCGTCTTTATCACCAGTCGATCAGAGTTTGCGACTCTAACCTATAAATACCAGGTATCAGCCCTAGATTTTGTTGATAAGGATATCAATGATGAGATGTTTAAGAAGAGAATTGAGCAAAATATTTTCTACACGAAGAGTATGTTACTTGAAAATGAAGATGTTGTAGATTATTTTGATTACAATTACAAGGGAAATGATTTAAAAATTCCTTACCATGATATTTTGTATATTGAAACGACAGGTGTCTCTCATAAATTACGCATTATTGGTAAGAATTTTGCAAAAGAGTTCTATGGAACAATGACAGATATTCAGGAAAAGGACAAACATACTCAGCGATTTTATTCTCCTCATAAGTCATTTTTGGTAAATATAGGCAATATTAGAGAAATTGATCGAAAAAATCTAGAAATTGTTTTCTATGAAGACCATCGTTGTCCTATTTCAAGATTAAAAATTAGAAAATTAAAAGATATTCTAGAGAAAAAATCTCAAAAGTGATTGACAATTAGTAAGAAATTGATATAATGGTTATATCTGCTACAGATAGAAGGTCCGTTGGTCAAGGGGTTAAGACACCGCCTTTTCACGGCGGTAACACGGGTTCGAATCCCGTACGGACTATTTTATCCGCCATAGCTCAGTTGGTAGTAGCGCATGACTGTTAATCATGATGTCGTAGGTTCGAGTCCTACTGGCGGAGTATAGATAAAAGGGAACACAACTGTGTTCCTCTTTTTGTATCAATTTGTATCACCAAGCATCTTCATAAGGAAGTCTGTTATTTCTTGAGGACTTTCTTTTTTTCCATGTGCAATCCAAGTTTGACAGACACCAAAAAGTGCATGAGTTAGATAGATGCTACTATATTCTAATTCAGTGGTATTGAAATTCAGTTGCATAAATTGCTTTTGTAAATCTGTACTGAGCATGATATGAAGTTTATTTCTTAAGAAATTTTGGATTTCTTTGGTCCCATTTTCAGAAAGAAGGGCAGCCAGAAGTGGTTCTGACTCTAGATATTCAAAGACTTCTAAAATAGCATCTCTTTTGTGATGAGCATGTTTTTGAAAAATATATTCAAATGTATGAAATAGCTTGCTTTGATAGTGCTCAATCATATCATACTTATCCTTATAGTGAGTATAGAAGCTGGAACGACTAATTCCGGCTTTTTCTGCTAACTTGACAGTAGAAATTTGATCAAATGGCTGTTCAATCAGTAATTGTACCATAGCATTTTCAATAGTTCGCTTTGTTTTTAAGCGTTTGTTACTTTCTTTCATATTTCCTCCTTGTAAACAAATTAGACTATATGTCTAAAAATGGATTTTTTATCTTGTAATTTAGATTTTTTATTGTATAATCTATTATATCAAAATTTTAGACAATATGTTTAAAAAAGGAGAAACTATGTTTAAAGAATGGAAAGCAATTTTTAAAAAACCAACCTTTATTATTGTCATGATAGGGATTTCTCTTATTCCAGCTCTGTACAATATCATATTTTTGTCATCAATGTGGGATCCATATGGGCAATTGTCTGACTTACCTGTGGCAGTTGTCAATAATGATAAAGAGGCTTCCTATAATGGTAATACTATGGCAATAGGAAAAGACATGGTGTCCAATTTAAAAGAAAATAAAACCTTGGATTTTCATTTCGTGGATGAAGATGAAGGAAAGAAGGGATTGGAAGATGGCGATTACTATATGGTAGTGACTTTACCCAGTGATTTATCTGAAAAAGCAGCTTCTATTTTAACGGATCATCCAGAGCAAATGCAAATTGATTATCAGACTTCAAGTGGTCATAGCTTTATTGCCAGCAAGATGAGCGATTCTGCGATGACACAATTGAAGCAGAATGTTTCTACAAATGTAACTGAGACCTATACTAAAGCCTTATTTAACAAAATGATTGATTTAAAGGATGGTATGAGTCAAGCAGCTTCTGGTAGTGAAAAATTAACTGATGGAGCGAATCAGTTAGTGGCAGGAAGTCAAACATTAACTACCAACCTACACTCTTTAGCAGCTTCAAGTTTAACATTTTCAAATGGAACGGAGCAGTTTACTAGAGGATTATCCTCTTATGTTTCTGGTGTCGAACAACTTCATCTTGGCTTAGGGAATTTTAATAGTGGTTTAGTTACATATACTGGTGCAGTGAGTCAATTAGATAACGGATTAGGTCAATTATCTTCTAAAAGTCCTGAATTAGTAAGGGGAATCAATCAGTTATATACTGGTGTAGAGTCCTATACTGGCGGTGTTTCTCAGCTTAATGCTGGTCTTAATCAATTTTCATCTGGTGTTAGTGCTTATACAAATGGAGTGGGAAATCTTGCAACAGGTGCTAATCAGTTATCTAGTCAATCAGCTGCACTTCGAATGGAGGTGGGGAAATTAAGTGAAGGGATTCAACAACTTTCTAGCAAGTTAGATGCTTCGTCTGGGAAAAAAGATCAAATTAATCAATTATCTTCAGGTCTAAATCAGTTAAATCAAGCTATTCAAAATATTGATGTTGGAGATACAAAACAATTAGATTCTGTTTTATCAAGTATAGCATCTCTTTCTAATCAAATGTTAGCAAGTGCTCAGTCTGAAAAAGCAACTACATTAGCAAATATTCAATCGACAGCAGCTTATCAATCATTGACAAGTGAGCAACAAGCTGAGATAAGAGCTTCTGTATCTCAAAATTCGACTGATAGTATTCAATCGGCTCAGTCAATTGTAGCTTTAGTACAAGGTTTACAGGGAAGTTTAGAAAACTTACAAAATCAATCTTCAAATCTTTCGACATTAAAAAATCAAGCTAATCAAGTATTACCGCTTGCTTCTACCTCTTTGACAGGATTGTCAAGTGGATTAACAGAGATACAAGGAGCTGTTACTAGCAAATTAGTTCCTGCTAGTCAATCGATTGCATCAGGTGTAAATGCATATACTACAGGTGTTGATAAAGTTTCTCAAGGCGCAAGTCAACTAAGTGAAAAAAATACCACCTTGACAGGTAGTTTGAACCAATTAGTTTCAGGATCAACTACCTTGACACAAAAATCTTCTAACTTGACAGCAGGAGTTGGTCAATTAGTTGAAAAAACTCCAAAATTAGTGTCTAGTATTGAAAAATTATCAACTGGCTCCAATCAATTGAATCGAAAGAGTCAAGAATTGATAGCAGGAGTTGATAAATTGCAGTCAGGATCTAGCCAACTAGCTGACAAATCCAGTCAGTTAATTTCAGGTGCTTCTCAATTAGAAAGTGGAGCTAATAAATTGGCAGATGGAGCTGGGAAACTAGCAGAAGGTGGAACAAAGTTAACTTCTGGATTGGAAGATTTACAGTCAGGAGTTGCTTCTTTGGGACAAGGAATAGGTAATGCTAGTGATCAACTCAAGTCAGCATCAACAGAATCTAAAAATGCAGAGATTTTGTCAAATCCTCTCAGTCTCTCCAAAACTGACAATGACCAAGTTCCTGTAAATGGAATTGCAATGGCTCCTTATATGATATCAGTTGCTCTCTTTGTTGCAGCAATATCAACGAATATGATCTTTGCGAAGTTGCCTTCAGGACGTCATCCAGAGAGCCGTTGGGCTTGGTTGAAATCTCGAGCTGAAATAAATGGTATTATAGCTGTTTTAGCAGGAGTTTTGGTATATGGAGGAGTTCATCTTATTGGTTTAACTGCAAATCATGAGATGAGAACACTTATTCTCATTATCCTAACAAGTTTAGTATTTATGTCCATGGTGACCGCTTTAACAACATGGAATAGCCGTATAGGAGCTTTCTTTTCTCTTATTTTGCTTTTATTACAGTTAGCATCAAGTGCAGGTACTTATCCACTTGCCTTGACAAATGATTTCTTTAGAGCCATTAATCCTTGGTTACCAATGAGTTATTCAGTTTCGGGATTACGACAAACAATTTCTATGACAGGAAATATTCATCATCAAGTCATTTTCCTTGTTGTGATATTAGCCCTATTTACTGGTTTAGGTATGCTAGCCTATCAACCTAAGAAAATGGAAGAAGATTAAAAAAATCGACCGATTAACTGGTCGATTTTTTAGGTCTTAGATGACTTTCTTCTGTGATTATAAATTCCAAATAGTAAAAGTGAAGTAAAGGAACAGATTGATCCAGTAATAAAACCATTGGGAATGAAGGAAAGTGTAATAGTTCCTTTCCCCTTAGGAACATCAACTTTCATAAAGCCAGTTTGAGCTTGTTTAATTTCTATTTTCTTACCATCTTGGTAGGCAGACCAACCTTTGTCATAAGGAATGGTGAAGAAAATCGACGTATCTTGTTTGACATCATATGTAGCAAAAACCTTGTTTTTAGAAGTTGATACTGTTACAGGCTGTTCTTTAATTTTTTGAATTGCCTCGGTGAAAGTTTTGGTATCTAAACGATAGAAGGTAGGAGATTCAAATGATACTTGTGAATTTCCAGGAAAACTAACATTGATATTGAAAGTCTTTTTCTCTTTTGTATAGCCTAGATTAAAGAAGGAGAAGACATTATCAGTTGTAAAAGTCTTTTTTTCACCATTTACAAGGATGTCAACCTTCTTTTGTTTATCATTAGAAAAGTGAAGATTTGTGAAAGAAAGATAAACTTGGCTGTTTTCTGGTACTTCAATTTGATACTGGATTTCTGCATCCTCATTTGAAGAACTTGTAACACTAATCAAATCATCAGTATTTTCGGTTTTTTCATAAGGTATTGGAGAAAAATAATCAAAATCGACGTTAGCAAGTTGATTTAAAAATGAGGCCTGATTATCCAAGGTATGTTCATTGAACTTGACATCATTGTAAACAGATTGACTAGCAAAGGCAATCGGGAGAGAGAATTGATTTTCATATAGGGTAAGATTATCTTTTTGATATACATCTTGGAAACCATACTTATCAATAGGGGGTTCTGATATATTGTACTGGATGCCAAATAAACTATCAGCCAAAATACTATTATTAGCATAACGGAGATTTAGATTAGTCCCAGAGGATTTAAAACCAAGTTTATCCAAAGTAGAGCTTGCTGAACGATTTCGAACAGATGAAAATTGAGAGATTCCATTATAGTTGAATTTCATACTGTCATTTCCTGTCTGAGTTTGTAGTTTTTCAGTACGAGTAAATTGATTTCCAATATATGTTGAGAAAGATTCCATAGCTGGGATATCTCGATTATATGCATTTCGAGAAGCAAAACCCCATTCCTTAGCAATTCCGTCTATTTGAGATGAAGCATTTAAACTCATTTCAACCATTATAAATAAAGAGATTAGAATGGCAAATAGATTTACAGAGATAAATTTTTTGATAACTGCAAGGAGTAAAAGAGAATAGACAACTAAAAATTCAAGAGTAAGCAGAATATTCAAATCTGTTAAAAAAGAATAATGTGATTTTAGATAGATGGTAGCTAAAAATCCTGCTACTACAAGAAAAAGCGAAACTAAAAAATTCCAGATTTTAATTTCTTTCAGACGATTTAAGACTTCTGCTGCTGTGTAAATTAACAAGGTGGAGAAAATCCAAGCATAGCGATGTAAAAACATGTTTGGAGTATGCATGCCTTGCCAAAATAAATCAAGAGCTTCAATATAAAAGCTTGCAATTAGAAATGCAAAGAAGATTGCATAGATAAGTTTCACGTGAAACTTAATAGATTTCAGCGTAAAAAATAAAATGGTCAAAATAAAGGGAAGTAGTCCAACAAAAATCATTGGGATGGCCCCATACTTTGTTGTGTCAAAGGAACCAATGAATTGTTTAGCAAAGAGATCAAGATACCAGCTACTTTCAGTTTGAAACTTTGTAATTTCAGTTAATTTTTCCCCATGTGTCTGTAAATCAAATAGAGTAGGCAGAGTCAGAATCAAACTAGCCATACCAGCTAAAACGGAGGTGATTATGAAATCAAGAAAAGATGATTTTCGAGTTTTAAAGTCCCAAGAAATTTGACAGAGATACCAGAAAATAAGAAACAATACTGTCATATAGCCAAAATAATAATTTTGGATAAATAAGATTGACAGACTTGTAAAGTACAAAAGGAGTTTCTTTTCAGTTATAAGTAGGTGTAAACCAGTGATAATTAAAGGAATCAAGATAAAAACATCTATCCAGGTTTTTATCTCTAGTTGACTAACTGTGAAACTCATCAGAGCATAGGAAGTAGATAAAGCTAGTTTTAAAGATTTCGGAATATTTTTAAATAATTTATTTAAACTAAAGAAGGTTGACAGACCAATCAATCCAAATTTTAAGAGAGTTGTCAGATAGACAGCATCTGGCATATTAGTTAGATCAAAAAAGTAAACTAGTGGTGAAAGGAAACTACCCAAGTAATAACTAGATAGGGCATAGAAATTCAATCCGAGGCCACTTGTAAAGGTGTAAAACAGACTACCATTTCCATGTAGGATATTTCGTAAGGCTACATCAAAAATAACGTATTGATGAAAGCCATCTCCCAATAGAGGAGAGGTGTCACTATCCCAGTAGATACCTTGAGATAGATATACTCCTGTCATAATGATTACGGGAATGATAAAGGAAACAAAATAGGTCCAATATGTTTTAAAAAATAATTTCATGTTACCTCATAAAATGTTAGAAAACTCAGCTGGTTAACCCAACTGAGTTTTGAAGTTTTATTTAGTCTTTCCAAAGTTCTTTAACTTTTGCTTGTACTTCTGCATTTTCTAGGAATTCATCATAGGTTTCATCGATACGGTCAATGACGCCATTTTTAGACAAGACAATGATATGGTTAGCTAGAGTTTGAATAAACTCGTGGTCATGGCTGGCAAAGATGATTGATTCTTTAAAGTTTTTTAATCCATCATTCAAGCTTGAGATAGATTCCAAGTCCAAGTGATTGGTTGGATCATCAAGTACAAGGACATTTGATTTCAAGAGCATAAGTTTTGAAAGCATGACACGAACTTTTTCTCCTCCTGACAAGACATTTACAGGTTTGTTAACCTCATCTCCAGAGAAGAGCATACGGCCGAGGAAGCCACGTAGGAAAGTATTGTCATCTTCTTCTTTACTTGCGAATTGACGCAACCAGTCAAGGATTGACTCTCCTCCTGCAAAATCTGCTGAGTTATCTTTTGGCAGGTAAGATTGACTAGTGGTCACTCCCCACTTGACAGTTCCTTCATAGTCAATGTCTCCCATGATTGCACGAATTAATGCAGTCGTTTGGATGTCATTTTGTCCAATAAGCGCTGTCTTATCACCTGGACGCAAGATAAAGCTGATATTATCTAAAATAGTCTCACCATCAATCTTTACAGTTAGATTTTCTACTGTCAAGAGATCATTACCAATCTCACGTTCCGCTTTAAAGTTGATAAATGGATATTTACGACTAGATGGTACAATTTCTTCAAGTTCAATCTTATCAAGCATTTTCTTACGTGATGTTGCTTGTCTTGATTTGGAAGCATTAGCAGAGAAACGAGCAACGAATTCTTGCAATTGTTTAATTTTTTCTTCTGCTTTGGCATTACGGTCTGCTAGCAATTTAGCAGCGAGTTCAGAAGATTCCTTCCAGAAATCATAGTTTCCGACATAGAGTTTGATTTTTCCGAAGTCAAGGTCGGCCATGTGAGTACATACTTTGTTTAAGAAGTGACGGTCGTGGGATACTACGATAACGGTGTTATCAAAATCAATCAAGAAGTCTTCTAGCCATGTAATTGATTGGATATCCAAACCATTGGTAGGCTCGTCCAAGAGAAGAACATCAGGTTTACCAAAAAGTGCTTTGGCGAGGAGAACTTTTACTTTCTCACCGTTGGCCAATTCGCTCATGTTTTGATAGTGTAATTCTTCTGGAATGTTTAGGTTTTGAAGTAGTTGAGAGGCTTCACTTTCTGCTTCCCAGCCCCCAAGCTCGGCAAATTCTCCTTCGAGTTCGGCAGCACGCACTCCATCCTCATCTGAGAAATCTTCTTTCATGTAGATAGCATCTTTCTCCTTCATGATGCTATAAAGTTTTTCATTTCCCATGATAACAACATCAATGGCACGTTCATCTTCATAGTCAAAGTGATTTTGACGAAGAACAGAGAGACGTTCATCTGGACCAAGAGAGATGTGACCAGTAGTAGGTTCGATATCTCCAGCTAAAATTTTTAAAAAGGTTGATTTTCCGGCACCATTAGCACCGATTAATCCATAAGTATTTCCTTCTGTAAATTTGATATTGACATCATCAAAAAGTTTGCGATCACTAAAACGTAGTGAAACATCAGATACTGTAAGCAATATTTTTCTCCTATATGTGTAATATATTTATTCTACTAGAAAATACGGAAATATTCAAATTTTTATCTGTCAATTTTGTGTAAATTACATTTACAGCATACTTTACACAAATCCGTAAATAGCAAGGTTGATTTATTTTGATAAATTGCGGTTATTTCATTAAAAAAATGCTATAATTGAAGGGACCATATCGAAGGAGAATAAAATGACTAAACCCATTATTTTAACAGGAGACCGTCCAACAGGAAAATTGCATATTGGACATTATGTTGGAAGTCTCAAAAATCGAGTATTATTCCAGGAAGAGGATAAGTATGATATGTTTGTGTTCTTGGCTGACCAACAAGCCTTGACAGATCATGCCAAAGATCCTCAAACCATTGTAGAGTCTATCGGAAATGTGGCTTTGGATTATCTTGCAGTTGGATTGGATCCAAGTAAATCAACTATCTTTATTCAAAGCCAGATTCCAGAGTTGGCTGAGTTGTCTATGTATTATATGAATCTGGTTTCATTAGCACGTTTGGAGCGCAATCCAACTGTCAAGACAGAAATTGCTCAGAAAGGATTTGGAGAAAGCATTCCGACAGGATTCTTGGTCTATCCAATAGCTCAAGCAGCTGACATCACAGCTTTCAAGGCCAATTATGTTCCTGTTGGGACAGATCAGAAACCAATGATTGAGCAAACTCGTGAGATTGTTCGTTCTTTTAACAATGCATATAATTGTGATGTCTTGGTGGAACCGGAAGGTATTTATCCAGAAAATGAGAGAGCAGGGCGTTTACCTGGTTTAGATGGAAATGCTAAAATGTCTAAATCACTCAATAACGGTATTTATTTAGCTGATGATGCGGATACTTTGCGTAAAAAAGTGATGAGTATGTATACAGATCCAGATCATATCCGCGTTGAGGATCCAGGTAAAATTGAAGGAAATATGGTTTTCCATTATCTAGATGTTTTTGGTCGTCCAGAAGATACTCAAGAAATTGCTGACATGAAAGAACATTATCAACGAGGTGGTCTTGGTGATGTGAAGACCAAGCGTTATCTACTTGAAATATTAGAACGTGAACTTGGTCCTATTCGTGAGCGCCGTATTGAATTTGCTAAGGATATGGGAGAAGTTTATAATATGCTTCAAAAAGGTAGTGAAAGAGCGCGTGAAGTTGCAGGTCAAACCCTATCTGAGGTTAAAGGAGCAATGGGACTTCATTACTTTAACTAAGTTTATTTTACAAGAAACTATCATTTCTATCTCGAAGAAAAGATAGTTTTTTATTTACCCCTGTAACATTTGACAAATTTTTATAGAATGGTATGATAGATACAATATAAAAAGAGTCAAGCTCAAAAAGAAAGAAAAGAGGAAACTTCGAATGTCTAATTGGGACACTAAATTTTTGAAAAAAGGTTTTACCTTTGATGATGTATTGCTTATTCCAGCTGAAAGTCATGTGTTGCCTAACGATGCAGATTTAACAACTAAATTGGCAGATAATCTGACTTTAAATATCCCAATTATTACCGCTGCCATGGACACAGTTACAGAGAGTCAAATGGCTATTGCTATTGCTCGTGCAGGCGGTCTCGGAGTTATCCATAAAAACATGTCAATTGCTCAACAAGCAGACGAGGTTCGTAAGGTAAAACGTTCTGAAAATGGAGTTATTATTGATCCGTTCTTCTTGACACCTGAACATACAATTGCTGAAGCAGATGAGCTTATGGGTCGTTACCGCATCAGTGGTGTTCCAGTTGTTGAAACACTTGAAAATCGTAAATTGGTTGGTATTTTGACAAACCGAGATCTTCGTTTTATTTCAGATTATAACCAACCAATCTCAAACCATATGACTAGTGAAAATCTTGTTACTGCTCCTGTGGGTACAGATCTTGCAACAGCTGAGAGTATTCTTCAGGAACACCGTATTGAAAAGCTTCCTTTGGTAGATGAAGAAGGTCGCCTTTCTGGCTTGATTACTATCAAAGATATTGAAAAAGTTATTGAGTTTCCAAATGCCGCTAAAGATGAGTTTGGTCGTCTTCTAGTTGCAGGTGCAGTAGGTGTTACTTCAGATACATTTGAACGTGCAGAGGCTCTTTTTGAGGCAGGAGCGGATGCGATTGTTATTGATACTGCACATGGTCATTCTGCAGGTGTCTTGCGTAAAATTGCTGAGATTCGTGCTCACTTCCCAGATCGTACTTTGATTGCTGGAAATATTGCTACTGCTGAGGGAGCGCGTGCCCTTTATGAGGCAGGTGTAGACGTTGTCAAGGTTGGTATTGGACCAGGTTCTATCTGTACTACTCGTGTGATTGCTGGTGTTGGTGTTCCACAAGTAACAGCTATCTACGATGCTGCAGCTGTTGCGCGTGAATATGGTAAAACGATCATTGCTGACGGTGGAATCAAGTATTCTGGAGATATTGTAAAAGCCCTTGCTGCAGGTGGAAATGCAGTTATGCTTGGATCAATGTTTGCTGGAACTGATGAAGCTCCAGGCGAAACTGAAATCTTCCAAGGACGTAAGTTTAAGACTTACCGTGGTATGGGATCAATTGCTGCTATGAAGAAAGGTTCAAGCGATCGTTACTTCCAAGGTTCTGTCAATGAAGCAAACAAACTCGTTCCAGAAGGAATTGAAGGTCGTGTTGCTTATAAAGGTGCTGCAGCTGATATTGTCTTCCAAATGATTGGTGGTATTCGTTCTGGTATGGGTTACTGTGGTGCAGCTAACCTTAAAGAACTACACGATAATGCTCAATTTATTGAAATGTCTGGTGCTGGTTTGAAAGAGAGCCATCCTCATGATGTACAAATTACTAATGAGGCACCAAATTATTCTATGTAAAAAAACAATGAAAAGAACTCCAGTAAAAACAGGAGTTCTTTTACAAAGTTGTCAATTTTCATTTACAGTAACTTTACCATCCTGAATAGTGAAGATACTTAGATTTTCTGGCAGATTTTGAAGATGATCTAAGCTTGTTGTTGTGATAAAGGTTTGGATTGAATGAGAAATCGTTTCTAATAATTTTAACTGTCTAGTGTTGTCAAGTTCACTCATGACATCGTCAAGCAGTAATATTGGAGATTCTGTAGTAATACTTTCCATTAACTCGATTTCTGCTAATTTTATAGAAAGGACGAGACTACGATGTTGGCCTTGACTTCCGAAACTAGCATCCATCCCATTTATATAAAAAGAAATGTCGTCTCGATGAGGACCAACACCAGTATTCTTTTTAAATAAATCTCTGGATCTACTTTTTTCTAAAGCAATTTTGAAAGATTCGGATAAGTCTTCTTTGTCAGTTGGCTTTACAGAAGATTGATAGAATATTGACAACTCTTCAATCTGATTAGAGAGTTCAAAATGTTTCTTACGCCCAAATGATTCTAGTTTTTTTATGAAATCTAAGCGGTGATTCATTACACGACATCCATAATCAACTAGCTGATCATCCAACACTGAAAGGAAGGTTTCATCTATTTTTTGAGCTGATTTTAGGTAAGTGTTTCTTTGCTTTAGGATGTGGTTATAATTGGTTAAGTCAGATAAATAGATTGGCTTGATTTGTCCAAGTTCCATATCAATGAATTTTCGTCGAACCGAAGGTGCTCCTTTAATTAGTTGTAAATCTTCAGGAGCAAATAAGACAACATTCATGTGTCCTACATAATCTGAAAGGCGTGCCTGTTTTAAATGATTAACTTTTGTCACACGGCCTTTTTGTGTTAGTTCGATTTCGAGAGGAATGGATCCCGTTTGTTTCTGAACAAGACCTGAAAGATGAAGTTGTTCCTCGTCAAAATGAATGAGATTTTTATCTGTTCGAGTCCGATGACTACGTGTTAAGGCTAAAAAATAGATAGCCTCTAACATATTTGTTTTACCTTGCGCATTGCGTCCTAAAAAGACATTTAATTTAGGATTAAAGTCTATTTTCGTCTCTTTATAGTTACGAAAAGTCTTGAGAGATAGGTGTTGTAGCCACATGATTATCTACCAGGGAATCGCGGAGCTTGTTTGCTTTTTGGTGATGAAGCAGGTTTCGATTTGTCTTTTTTTACTCCCTTATTCATCTCTTTGACGAGTTTAGCGATTCGTTCTTTTTCAACTTTATAAGCTTGGTATTCATCTTGCTCCTCAGAAGTAGGTCGTGTCAACAAGATGTCAATATTCATGTCAGGGATGTCAATTTTATCGCCAATACGAAGTTTTTTACCGCGACGACTCTCTAATTCCCCATTAAAGTAAACAGAATGTTCAGAGAGAAATGATTTGATAGCTCCTCCGCTATGTGTAATTCCAAGTTCTTTGAGTAGTGCTTGGAGGGTAATAAATTCTTCAAATAATTTGTATTCCATAATTCACCTCAATCTTTGGTATTATACCATATTTTCCTAAAAATAGTGAGAGAAATAGGGAGAAATGTAAGCGATTTTTATTTCAAAAGTGTTACAGAGAACAAGAAAATTTCAGGTTTTCGTGATATAATAGAAGTCTGTATATAAGGAGGTAAATCATGGAGTTAGTGCATGGAATTTCAACACATTTTATCCAATCAAAAAAGTTTAAAACGAACAAAATCGCCGTGCGTTTTACCGCTCCATTATCCCTTGATACGATTGCAGGTCGCATGTTGAGTGCGAGTATGCTAGAGACTGCTAATCAGATGTACCCCACTTCTCAAGATTTGAGGAGACATTTAGCCAGTCTATACGGCACAGATATGTCAACTAATTGTTTCAGAAGAGGGCAAAGTCATATTGTAGAATTGACATTTACCTATGTTCGTGATGAGTTTTTAAGTAGGAAAAATGTTCTAACTTCTCAGGTTTTGGAACTTGTAAAAGAAACTCTTTTTTCACCCGTAGTATTTGATAATGGGTTTGATTCGGACTTATTTGAAATTGAGAAAAAACAATTGCTAGCAAGTTTAGCAACTGATATGGATGATTCTTTTTATTTTGCACATAAAGAATTAGATAAATTATTTTTTCATGATGAACGTCTCCAATTGGAATATAGTGATTTACGAAATCGTATTTTAGCTGAAACTCCACAAAGTTCTTATTCTTGTTTCCAAGAATTTTTGTCCAATGATCGAATAGATTTCTTTTTCCTAGGAGATTTTAATGAGGTTGAAATTCAAAATGTATTAGAATCGTTTGGCTTTAAAGCTCGAAAAGGAGATGTGAAGGTTCAGTATTGTCAACCTTATTCCAATATCCTTCAGGAAGGTATGGTTCGGAAAAATGTGGGACAATCCATTTTGGAATTAGGTTATCATTGCCCTTCTGAATATGGTGATGAGCAACATTTACCCATGATTGTAATGAATGGTTTACTTGGTGGATTTGCTCACTCTAAGCTCTTTACAAATGTCCGTGAAAATGCTGGATTAGCTTATACAATTTCAAGTCAACTCGATTTGTTTAGTGGATTCTTGAGGATGTATGCTGGTATCAATCGAGAAAATCGTAATCAGGCTCGTAAAATGATGAATAATCAACTGCTTGATTTAAAAAAAGGATATTTTACAGAGCTTGAGCTAGAGCAGACCAAGGAAATGATTCGTCGATCTCTGTTACTTTCTCAAGATAATCAAAGTTCATTGATTGAACGTGCTTATCAAAATGCCTTACTTGGAAAATCTTCAGCAGACTTTAAAAGTTGGATTGCAAAACTCGAGCAAGTTGACAAAGATGCTATTTGTAGAGCAGCTAATAATGTGAAACTACAGGCGATTTACTTTATGGAAGGAATAGAATGACAAAGGTTGTTTTTGAAGAAAAATACTATCCAGCTGTAAAAGAAATGGTTTATCGAACTCGTTTGGCCAATGGATTGACAGTTGCTCTTTTGCCTAAAAAGGAATTTAAAGAGGTTTACGGGAGTGTAACTGTACAGTTTGGTTCGGTAGATACGCTTGTCACAGAAGTTGACGGAGATGTAAAAGAATATCCTGGAGGAATTGCTCATTTTCTTGAACATAAATTATTTGAGAGAGAAGATGCTAGCGATTTGATGTCTGCTTTTACGAGTCTAGGTGCAGATAGTAATGCCTTTACAAGCTTTACAAAAACAAGTTATCTTTTTTCAGCAACGGATCATTTTTTAGAAAATTTAGAGTTACTTGATGAATTGGTAACATCAGCACATTTTTCTGAAGATTCCATTTTAAGAGAGCAGGATATTATTCAGCAAGAACGAGAAATGTATCAAGATGATCCAGATTCGTGTTTATTCTTTTCAACCTTAGCGAATTTGTATCCTGGTACACCTTTAGCAACGGATATAGTTGGAATCGAGGAGTCTATTTCCCAAATCAATCTAACTAAATTGCAAGAAAATTTTACAAAGTTTTACAAACCTGTAAACATGTATCTGTTTTTAGTTGGTGATTTTGATGTGGAGCAAGTACAGGACTATTTTGAAAGAAAAGAATTGAAAGATTTAGATGTTCAGGAAGTAGTAAGAGAAAAATTTGTTTTACAGTCTGTAAAGCAAACAGACAGTATGAGAATGGAAGTATCTTCTCCCAAACTAGCGATTGGGATTAGAGGTAATCGAGAAGTTGCTGAGGCGGATTGCTATCGACATCATGTTTTATTAAAATTATTGTTTGCAATGATGTTTGGTTGGACTTCGGATCGTTTTCAAAAGTTATATGAGTCAGGTAAAATAGATGCTTCCTTATCTCTTGAAATTGAAGTAACAAGTCGTTTTCATTTTGTTATGTTGACAATGGATACGAAAGAGCCAGTTGCTTTATCTCATCAATTTAGGAAGGCCATTCGTAATTTTACAAAGGATTTAGATATTACAGAGGATCATTTAGATATTATAAAAAGAGAGATGTTTGGAGAATTTTTCAGTAGCATGAACTCTCTTGAATTTATTGCAACGCAATATGATGCTTTTGAATATGGTGAGACAATTTTTGATTTACCAAAGATTTTACAGGAAATTACTTTAGAGGATGTCCTTGAAGCAGGGCATCACTTAATAGATGAAGGGGATATAGTTGATTTTACAATATTCCCATCGTAGTAACCTATCATAATAGACACTAGAAAGAAGGGATGACAAGTATGAGGAAAAAAACAATTGGTGAGGTTTTACGATTAGCTAGAATCAATCAGGGATTGAGTTTAGATGAATTGCAGAAAAAGACAGAAATCCAGTTAGATATGTTGGAAGCAATGGAAGCAGACGATTTCGATCAACTTCCAAGTCCTTTTTACACGCGTTCTTTCTTGAAAAAATATGCATGGGCTGTTGAGTTAGATGATCAAATTGTTTTGGATGCTTATGATTCTGGGAGTATGATTACTTATGAGGAAGTAGATGTTGATGAAGATGAGTTGACAGGTCGTAGACGTTCAAGTAAGAAAAAGAAGAAAAAAACATCCTTTTTACCTTTATTTTATTTTATCCTTTTTGCTTTATCGATTTTAATTTTTGTGACCTATTATGTTTGGAACTATATTCAAACTCAACCAGAGGGGCCTTCTCTTTCTAATTACAGTGTGATTCAATCAACAAGTTCAATAAGTTCAACTAGCTCTGTTCCCCACTCCTCAAGTAGTAGTTCATCTAGCAGTTCTTCTAGTATAGAATCAGCTATAAGTGTATCAGGCGAAGGAAGTCATGTAGAAATCGCTTATAAGACAAGTAAGGAAACAGTTAAATTGCAATTGGCAGTTTCAGATGTTACAAGTTGGGTCAGCGTTTCAGAAAGCGAACTTGAGGGCGGTGTAACCTTATCGCCAGAGAAGAAAAGTGCAGAAGCAACAGTTGCAACTAAAAGTCCTGTAACAATTACCTTAGGTGTTGTAAAAGGTGTTGCTTTGACAGTAGATAATCAGACTGTTGATTTATCGAAATTAACAGCTCAGACTGGACAAATCACTGTAACCTTTACTAAAAATTAAGGAAAAACGAATGAAAAAAGAACAAATTCCCAATCTCTTAACAATAGGTCGAATTCTCTTTATACCTATTTTTATCTTTATTTTAACGATAGGAAATTCGATAGAGAGTCATATAGTGGCAGCTATTATCTTTGCTGTTGCCAGTATTACCGACTATTTAGATGGATATTTAGCTCGTAAATGGAATGTGGTCAGTAATTTTGGTAAATTTGCAGATCCTATGGCGGATAAGTTACTAGTTATGTCGGCTTTTATTATGCTGATTGAGTTAGGTATGGCTCCGGCTTGGATTGTTGCAGTGATTATCTGTCGTGAGTTGGCTGTGACAGGTTTAAGGCTTTTATTGGTTGAAACTGGTGGAACGGTTTTAGCAGCGGCAATGCCTGGAAAAATTAAAACTTTTAGTCAGATGTTTGCGATTATTTTCTTGCTATTACATTGGACTTTGCTTGGTCAAGTTCTACTTTATGTAGCCTTGTTTTTCACTATCTACTCTGGCTATGACTATTTCAAGAGTAGTGCCTATGTATTTAAAGGGACATTTGGTTCGAAATGAAATCAGTAATTGATGTAAAAAATCTTTTTTTCGTTATAAGGAAAGTCAAGAATACTATGATGTGAAGGATATTACGTTTCACGTGAAACGTGGGGAATGGCTTTCGATTGTAGGGCATAATGGTAGTGGTAAATCAACGACGGTTCGTTTAATTGATGGCTTACTGGAAGCAGAATCCGGAGAGATTGTAATTGATGGTCAACGGCTGACTGAGGAAAATGTTTGGAATATACGTCGTCAAATCGGTATGGTTTTTCAAAATCCAGATAATCAATTCGTTGGAGCGACTGTTGAAGATGATGTTGCTTTTGGTTTGGAAAATCAGGGACTTTCTCGTCAAGAAATGAAAAAGAGAGTGGAGGAAGCTCTGGATTTGGTTGGCATGTTGGACTTTAAAAAGAGAGAGCCAGCGCGTCTATCAGGTGGCCAAAAGCAACGTGTGGCCATTGCAGGTGTTGTAGCCCTAAGACCAGCTATTTTAATCTTAGATGAAGCAACGAGTATGTTGGATCCTGAGGGGCGTAGAGAACTGATTGATACAGTAAAAGGAATTCGAAAAGACTATGATATGACCGTCATTTCCATTACACATGATTTGGAAGAAGTTGCCATGAGTGATCGTGTATTGGTCATGAAAAAAGGGTCAATTGAATCAACTAGTAGTCCAAGAGCTCTTTTCTCTCGAAATGATTTAGATCAAATTGGATTAGACAATCCTTTTGCCAATCAATTAAAACATTCTTTGAGCCAGAATGGCTATGATTTGCCTGAAAATTATTTGACAGAAAGTGAGCTAGAGGATAAGCTATGGGAATTGCTCTAGAAAATGTGAGTTTTACATATCAAGAAGGTACTCCCTTAGCTTCAACAGCTTTGACGGATGTTTCTTTGACGATTGAAGATGGTTCTTATACGGCTTTAATTGGGCATACAGGTAGTGGTAAATCAACTATTTTACAACTATTAAATGGTTTATTGGTGCCAAGTCAAGGGAGTGTGCGAGTTTTTGATACCTTAATCACCTCGACTTCTAAAAATAAAGATATTCGTCAAATTAGAAAACAGGTTGGCTTAGTATTTCAGTTTGCTGAAAATCAGATTTTTGAAGAAACGGTTTTGAAAGATGTTGCTTTTGGACCACAAAATTTTGGAGTTTCTGAAGAAGATGCTGTGAAGATTGCGCGTGAAAAACTGGCTCTGGTTGGAATTGATGAATCACTTTTTGATCGCAGTCCGTTTGAGCTATCAGGTGGACAAATGAGACGTGTCGCCATTGCAGGCATACTTGCCATGGAACCAGCCATATTAGTCTTAGATGAGCCCACAGCAGGCCTAGATCCCCTGGGAAGAAAAGAGCTGATGAATTTGTTCAAAAAACTCCACCAGTCAGGGATGACCATTATCTTGGTAACGCATTTGATGGATGACGTTGCTGAATATGCAAATCAAGTTTATGTGATGGAAAAGGGACGTTTAGTTAAGGGGGGTAAACCAAGTGATGTCTTTCAAGATGTTGTCTTTATGGAAGAAGTGCAGTTGGGAGTACCTAAAATTACGGCCTTTTGTAAACGATTGGCTGATAGAGGCGTGTCATTTAAACGATTACCGATTAAGATAGAGGAGTTCAAGGAGTCGCTAAATGGATAGTATGATTTTGGGGCGTTATATCCCAGGGGATTCGATAGTTCACCGATTGGATCCACGCAGCAAATTACTGGCTATGATGCTACTGATTTTAATCGTTTTTTGGGCTAATAATCCCTTGACGAATCTAATTCTTTTTATAGCGACAGGGATATTTATTGCCTTGTCCGGAGTATCTCTTTCATTTTTTATTCAGGGCTTGAAATCTATGTTTTTCTTGATTGCCTTCACAACTATTTTTCAACTGTTTTTCATTTCTAATGGGAATGTTTTATTTGAGTTTTCGTTTGTGAGAATTACGGATTATGCTTTGCAACAAGCTGGAATTATCTTTTGTCGCTTTGTATTAATTGTTTTCTTTTCAACTTTGTTAACCTTAACGACCATGCCCTTAAGTTTGGCCTCAGCTGTCGAAGCTTTGTTAGCGCCTTTAAAGCGTGTGAAAGTTCCAGTTCATGAAATTGGATTGATGCTGTCCATGAGTCTACGTTTTGTTCCGACCTTGATGGATGATACGACGCGGATTATGAATGCGCAGAAAGCACGTGGAGTGGATTTTGGTGAAGGAAGCATCGTTCAAAAAGTAAAGGCGATGATTCCCATTTTGATTCCTCTTTTTGCGACAAGTTTAAAACGTGCAGATTCCTTGGCTATCGCCATGGAAGCGCGTGGTTATCAGGGTGGAAAAGGCAGAAGTCAATACACACAATTGAAATGGACTCGAAAGGATACGCTGACCATTCTTGTTGTTCTCGTACTTGGTTGTTGTTTATTTTTCTTAAAATCTTAGTAGATTTCAGGAATCGATAAAAAGTTACTGTAACAGTTTTTGATATAAAGGTAGGGATATGAACCGTTTTAAAAAATCAAAATATGTCATTATTGTTTTTGTCACTGTTCTGCTTGTCTCAGCTCTCTTAGCGACGACTTATTCAAGTACAATTGTGACAAAATTAGGAGATGGGATCTCATTGGTTGATAGAGTTGTGCAAAAACCTTTTCAGTGGTTTGATTCTGTTAAATCAGATTTGGCACATTTGACACGAACATATAATGAAAATGAAAGTTTGAAGAAACAGATTTACCAATTAGAAGTTAAATCAAATGAGGCGGAAAGTTTAAAGACGGAAAATGAACAACTGCGGCAATTGCTTGGTATGAAGTCCAAGTTGCAAGCTACAAAGGCTTTGGCAGCAGATGTTATTATGCGTTCTCCGGTATCTTGGAAGCAGGAATTGACCTTAGATGTAGGTAAATCAAAAGGGGCTTCTGAGAACATGTTAGCTATTGCAAATGGTGGCTTGATTGGGAGTGTTTCAAAAGTAGAGGAGAACTCTACTATAGTCAACCTTCTGACAAATACGGAAAATGCTGATAAGATTTCTGTTAAAATTCAACACGGCACTACCACAATTTATGGAATTATTGTTGGCTACGACAAGGAAAATGAAGTTCTTAAAATTAGTCAATTAAATAGCAATAGCGATATTAGTACAGGTGATAAGGTGACAACGGGTGGATTAGGAAACTTTAACGTTGCGGATATTCCTGTTGGTGAAGTGGTTGCCACAACGCATAGTACAGACTATTTGACACGAGAAGTAACTGTTAAATTGAGTGCAGATACTCATAATGTGGATGTGATAGAATTAGTGGGGAATTCATGATGAGACAGTTGAAGCGGGTTGGAGTGTTTTTATTGCTTCCTTTCTTTGTTCTAATTGACGCCCATATTAGCCAGCTTCTGGGCTCATTTTTCCCCCATGTACATTTGGCTAGTCATTTTCTTTTTCTATTTCTATTATTTGAGACGATAGAAGTATCAGAGTATCTCTACCTAGTCTATTGTTTTGTGATAGGCTTGGTTTACGATGTTTACTTTTTCCATCTAATAGGGATTGCAACTCTCTTATTTATCTTATTGGGAGCCTTTCTTCACAAATTGAATAGTGTTATTTTATTGAATCGTTGGACAAGAATCTTGGCTATGATTGTTATGAGTTTTCTATTTGATATGGGAGCTTATCTCTTTGCATTAGCGGTAGGTTTAACTCTAGATAGTCTGCCGATTTTTATCGTTTATAGCCTAGTCCCATCCATGATTTTAAATCTTGTGTGGATGCTTATTTTTCAGTTTATTTTTGAAAGATATTATCTATAAGAAAGAAACAAAAATGTAACAAAGGCGTAATATTCATTAGGCCTTTTTTTGGTATACTAGTATTGTCTTTAAAAGAAGGAGTATCTACGTAATATGAAGAAAAAAATCTTAGCGTCACTTTTATTAAGTACAGTAATGGTTTCTCAAGTAGCTGTTTTAACAACTGCGCATGCAGAAACTACTGATGACAAAATTGCTGCTCAAGATAATAAAATTAGTAACTTAACAGCACAACAACAAGAAGCCCAAAAACAAGTTGACCAAATTCAGGAGCAAGTATCAGCTATTCAAGCTGAGCAATCTAACTTGCAAGCTGAAAATGATAGATTACAAGCAGAATCTAAAAAACTTGAGAATGAGATTACAGAACTTTCTAAAAATATTGTGTCTCGTAATGATTCTTTGGAAAAGCAAGCTCGTAGTGCTCAAACAAATGGAGCTGCAACTAGCTACATTAATACAATTGTAAACTCAAAATCAATTACAGAAGCTATTTCACGTGTTGCAGCAATGAATGAAATTGTATCTGCTAACAACAAAATGTTGGAACAACAGAAAGCAGATAAAAAAGCAATTTCTGAGAAGCAAGTGGCAAACAATGACGCAATTAATACAGTTATTGCAAATCAACAGAAGTTGTCTGATGATGCACAAGCTCTAACAACGAAACAAGCTGAGTTGAAGGCTGCAGAATTAAATCTTGCTGCTGAAAAAGCTACAGCAGAAGATGAAAAAGCAAGTTTGCTAGAGAAAAAAGCAGAGGCAGAAGCAGAAGCAAAAGCAGCAGCAGAGGCAGAAGCAGCTTATAAGGCAAAACAAGTAAGTCAACAACAAACAGTTGTTGCTTCTGGAAATACGACTTTTGCAGCACAGGTTCAAGCTGTAGCTTCTTCGGAATCAACAACATATACTCCTGTGGCAGTCAAACAACGCCCAACATACAGTACAAATGCTTCAAGTTATCCAATTGGAGAATGTACATGGGGAGTTAAAACATTAGCACCTTGGGCTGGAGACTATTGGGGTAATGGAGCACAGTGGGCTACAAGTGCAGCTGCTGCAGGCTTCCGTACAGGTTCAACACCTCAAGTTGGTGCGATTGCATGTTGGAATGATGGTGGCTATGGACACGTAGCGGTAGTCACTGCTGTAGAATCAACAACACGTATCCAAGTGTCAGAATCAAATTATGCTGGTAATCGCACGCTTGGAAATCATCGTGGGTGGTTCAATCCGACAACTACGTCTTCAGGTTTTGTAACATATATTTATGCAGATTAATTTACAGAGGGACTCGAATAGAGCCCTCTTTTCAGGTTTTACTGTGATAATCTCTATTAAAAATTATATCAAAATAGCTTGAAAATATTGAAAAAGTATGGTAAAATGAAAATTGTCGTGTGAACGATAATACTCATTCTTGATGAATTGTGAAGCAGTTGCCCTTGGGTCGTTTTGCGAGTTGAAGTCAAGAAGAGGAAAAAAACAAAAAGGAGAAATACTCATGGCAGTAATTTCAATGAAACAACTTCTTGAGGCTGGTGTACACTTTGGTCACCAAACTCGTCGCTGGAACCCTAAGATGGCTAAGTACATCTTTACTGAGCGTAATGGAATCCACGTTATCGACTTGCAACAAACAGTAAAATACGCTGACCAAGCATACGACTTCATGCGTGATGCAGCAGCTAACGATGCAGTTGTATTGTTCGTTGGTACTAAGAAACAAGCAGCTGATGCAGTTGCTGAAGAAGCAGTACGTTCAGGTCAATACTTCATCAACCACCGTTGGTTGGGTGGGACTCTTACAAACTGGGGAACAATCCAAAAACGTATCGCTCGTTTGAAAGAAATCAAACGTATGGAAGAAGATGGAACTTTCGAAGTTCTTCCTAAGAAAGAAGTTGCACTTCTTAACAAACAACGTGCACGTCTTGAAAAATTCTTGGGTGGTATCGAAGATATGCCTCGTATCCCAGATGTTATGTACGTAGTTGACCCACATAAAGAGCAAATCGCTGTTAAAGAAGCTAAGAAATTGGGAATCCCAGTTGTAGCGATGGTTGACACAAACACTGATCCAGATGATATCGATGTAATCATCCCAGCTAACGATGATGCTATCCGCGCTGTTAAATTGATCACAGCTAAATTGGCTGACGCTATCATCGAAGGACGTCAAGGTGAAGATGCAGCAGCAGTTGAAGCAGAATTTGCAGCTTCTGAAGCTCAAGCAGATTCAATCGAAGAAATCGTTGAAGTTGTAGAAGGCGACAACGCTTAATTCATATAAATAGTAATTACCTAGGAGGGCGGGGCTTAGCCCGGCTCTCCTATTTTTAAAAAATATAGGAGAATCAAAATGGCAGAAATTACAGCTAAACTTGTAAAAGAGTTGCGTGAAAAATCTGGTGCCGGTGTTATGGACGCTAAAAAAGCGCTTGTAGAAACAGACGGTGACATCGAAAAAGCGATTGAATTGCTTCGTGAAAAAGGTATGGCTAAGGCAGCTAAGAAGGCTGACCGTGTTGCTGCAGAAGGTTTGACTGGTGTTTACGTTAACGGTAATGTTGCAGCAGTTATTGAAGTAAACGCTGAAACTGACTTCGTTGCGAAAAATGCTCAATTCGTTGAATTGGTAAATACTACAGCTAAAGTCATTGCAGAAGGAAAACCTGCTAACAACGAAGAAGCTCTTGCTTTGACAATGCCTTCAGGTGAAACTCTTGAAGCTGCATACGTATCTGCAACAGCAACTATCGGAGAAAAAATCTCATTCCGTCGCTTTGCTTTGATTGAAAAAACAGATGCACAACACTTTGGAGCTTACCAACACAATGGTGGACGTATCGGTGTTATTTCAGTTGTTGAAGGTGGAGACGAAGCTCTTGCTAAACAATTGTCAATGCATATCGCAGCGATGAAACCAACAGTTCTTTCTTACAAAGAATTGGATGAGCAATTCGTCAAAGATGAATTGGCACAATTGAACCACGTTATCGACCAAGATAACGAAAGCCGTGCAATGGTTAACAAACCAGCTCTTCCACACTTGAAGTATGGATCAAAATCTCAATTGACTGATGAAGTGATTGCTCAAGCTGAAGCTGACATCAAAGCTGAGTTGGCTGCAGAAGGCAAACCAGAAAAAATCTGGGACAAAATTATCCCAGGTAAAATGGATCGCTTCATGCTTGACAACACTAAAGTTGACCAAGCTTACACACTTCTTGCACAAGTTTACATCATGGATGATAGCAAGACAGTTGAAGCATATCTTGAATCAGTTAACGCTTCAGTAGTTGAGTTCGCTCGCTTTGAAGTTGGTGAAGGTATCGAAAAAGCTGCAAACGACTTCGAAGCTGAAGTTGCAGCTACAATGGCAGCAGCCTTGAATAACTAATTATAGAAAGGAAGTAAATTTGCTTCCTTTTTCTATGCAGTCGATCCTTATAGGGAGAACTTCCTATTTTCAAGGTAAAAATAAAAAGCCCTATAATAAGGGCCAATTGTATTTAGGAGACTAAACTTCAAATTCATAGAGTGCTGTAGAGAGATAACGTTCACCGTTATCTGGTGCTAGAGCAAGGACTTTTTTACCTGAACCTAATTTTTTGGCAATCTCGATGGCTCCGTAGATAGCTGCAGCTGAAGAAATCCCTACAAGGAAACCTTCTTTTCCACCAATTTCACGGCCGAGTGCTAGAGCATCGTCTGACGTTACACGAACGATACCATCATAAGCCTTTGTATCCAGTGTATCAGGAATAAATCCAGCTGATATACCTTGAATTTTGTGTGGTCCAGGTTTTTCACCAGATAGAATAGCAGATTCGTCTGCCTCTACTGCAAAAACTTGAATGTTAGAATTTGCTGATTTGAGTGCATGAGAAACACCAGAAATCGTTCCACCGGTGCCCACTCCAGCAACAAAGGCATCTAGTCCATCTTTACCGAAAGCAGCTAGTATTTCAGCTCCTGTTGTTCTTTCGTGTACTTCTGGATTTGCTGGGTTGTCAAATTGAAGAGGAAGGAAACCATCACGTTCAGCAGCGATTTCTTGAGCCTTAGCAATAGCACCTTTCATTCCCTCGCTACCAGGAGTTAGGACGAGTTCAGCACCATAGGCTTGGATAATCTTACGTCGTTCCACGCTCATAGTTTCAGGCATAACGATAACAACTTTATACCCTTTAGCAGCCCCTACCCATGAAAGTCCAATACCAGTGTTTCCACTTGTTGCTTCAACAATAGTAGAACCAGGTTTCAGAATACCGTCTTGTTCAGCTTTTTCAATCATGCTAAGAGCAATACGGTCTTTTACAGAAGAACCAGGGTTAAATGCTTCAAGTTTTACATAGACATCTGCAGCACCTTCTGGCACAATGTTGTTGAGTTTAACAATCGGAGTTTGACCGATTAGTTCAGTAATGTTGTTATAAATAGACATATGAATACCTCTTTGTATAAGATATCTTTAGTATAACGCTATCTATACCATTTGTAAAATATAGAAATCCTATCGAAGTGATAGGATTTTTTTATATCATAGGTCAAAGCTATTAATTTTCAAGCGATTGTGGTAGGCTAATTCTAGTAAATATGTATAAAGTGGAACGATATCCGTTTTCTTAGGAAATTCAAATTTATGAGAACTAAAATGTTCATTATGTGCTTTTAGAAAGACATTTTCTAAATAAGTAATAGTAATTTCACTATCATCTATACCTGCTCCTGCAGTTTCCATTTCAACATTAATAATGTTCATCAAAAAGATTGATTTAATGGACATCTTACGACCAGTAGCGCCTTGTTTATCTGTAAAGATAATACGGATATTTGTAAATATAATTGAGTCGCGAATCAGTTTATATCCACTTTGAATTTCTTCATTTTCTAGTAGATATTGTCCATATTCTTTGATAAGAGTTTCTTTGTTTTGCTCGCTAAAGTTACCAGCGAGTCCTTGAATGAATTTTCCAAATGCCATATTTTTCTCCTTTGTTTACACTAAGTTTACAGGAACTTCAACTTCGCGTAAACCTTGATCAGTTAAAGTGACTTTTCCATTAAAAAATTCCACAAGTGAAGTTTTAATAGTTTCTTTTTCTTCTTTATCAACATAAATCAGCGTATCGACTTTATCTGTAAAGTTTGTATCCAGCTCCATGAGATTATGTTCTTTAAGGAAGTTATTATATTCTTGGTACTGAGCGTAAGACATTTGAATAGCAATGCCCGCCTGTTCCTTTATTTCAATGATGCCAATTTCTTTGACAGCTAAGGCAACACTGCCGGCGTAAGCACGAATCAGTCCTCCAGCGCCTAGTTTAATGCCACCAAAGTAGCGTGTCACTACCACACAGACATTGGTGAGGTTGTGATTTTCTAGTACTCCTAGCATGGGAACGCCAGCAGTACCACTGGGCTCACCATCATCACTTGTACGTTTAATTTCACTACGTTCCCCAATAATAAATGCAGAGCAGTTATGCGTCGCTTTGTAGTGTTCTTTTTTGATGGTGGTAATGAAGTCACGAGCCTCTTCTTCGCTATAAATACGGTTGGCATGACAGATAAAGCGGGATTTTTTGATTTCTTCTTGGACTTGTCCGTCCTCTTTAATTGTTCTAAATTCCATGATTTAATTGTACTAAAAAATCATCTAAAGTGCTAGGCTTTTACGAATAAAGAAGTATGAAAGTAAATCCAAACTATCTCGGTCGTTTGTTTACTGAGAATGAATTAACAGAAGAGGAGCGTCAGTTGGCGGAGAAGCTTCCCGCAATGAGAAAGGAGAAGGGGAAACTTTTCTGTCAACGTTGTAATAGTATTATTCTAGAGGAATGGTATTTGCCCATCGGTACTTATTATTGTCGAGAGTGCTTGCTGATGAAGCGAGTCAGGAGTGACCAAGCTTTATACTATTTTCCGCAGGAGGATTTTCCGAAGCAAGATGTTCTTAAATGGCGTGGTCAATTAACTCCTTTTCAAGAGAAGGTGTCAGAGGGACTGATTCAAGCAGTAGACAAGCAGGAGCCAACTTTAGTTCATGCGGTGACAGGGGCTGGAAAGACAGAAATGATTTATCAAGTTGTGGCTAAGGTGATTAATAGGGGTGGTGGAGTGTGTTTGGCCAGTCCTCGCATAGATGTTTGTTTGGAGCTGTACAAGCGCCTGCAAGATGATTTTGCTTGCGAGATATCTTTACTACACGGAGAATCAGAGCCGTATTTTCGAACACCACTAGTTGTTGCGACGACCCATCAGTTATTAAAATTTTATCAAGCTTTTGATTTACTGATAGTGGATGAAGTAGACGCCTTTCCTTATGTTGACAATCCAACGCTTTACCACGCTGTCAAGAATAGTGTAAAGGAGAATGGCTTGAGAATCTTTTTAACAGCGACTTCTACCGATGAGTTAGATAGGAAGGTTCGCATAGGAGAACTAAAACGATTGAGCTTGCCAAGACGATTTCATGGAAATCCGTTGATTATTCCTAAACCTGTCTGGTTATCGGATTTTAATCACTGTTTAGAGAAAAGTCGGTTGTCACCAAAGTTAAAGTCTTATATTGAGAAGCAGAGAAAGACAGTTTATCCTTTACTCATTTTTGCTTCAGAAATTAAGAAAGGGGAGCAGCTAAAAGAAATCTTACAGGAGCAATTTCCAAATGAGAAAATTGGTTTTGTGTCTTCTGTAACAGAAGATCGATTAGAGCAAGTACAAGCTTTTCGAGATGGAGAACTGACAATACTTATCAGTACGACGATATTGGAGCGTGGAGTTACCTTCCCTTGTGTGGACGTTTTCGTAGTAGAGGCCAATCATCGCCTTTTTACCAAGTCTAGTTTGATTCAGATTGGTGGACGAGTTGGACGAAGCATGGATAGACCGACAGGAGATTTGCTTTTCTTCCATGATGGGTTAAATGCTTCAATCAAAAAGGCAATTAGGGAAATTCAACAGATGAATAAGGAGGCAGGTCTATGAAGTGTTTGTTATGTGGGCAGGTTATAAAGACTGTTTTAACTTTTAGTAGCCTCTTACTTCTAAGGAATGATGTCTCCTGTCTTTGTTTAGATTGTGATTCTACTTTTGAGAGAATTGAAGAAGAGCACTGTCCAAACTGTATGAAAATAGGATTGTCAACAAAGTGTCAAGATTGTCAATTTTGGTGTAAAGAAGGAGTTGAGGTTAGTCATAGAGCGATTTTTACTTACAATCAAGCTATGAAGGATTTTTTCAGTCGGTATAAGTTTGATGGAGACTTTCTTTTAAGAAAAGTGTTCGCTTCATTTTTAAGTGAGGAGTTAAAAATGTACAAAGAGTATCAATTTGTTGTAATTCCCCTAAGTCCTGATAGATATGCTGATAGAGGATTTAATCAGGTTGAAGGTTTAGTTGAAGCAGCAGACTTTGCGTATCTGGATTTATTAGAAAAGAGAGAAGAGCGAGCTAGTTCTTCTAAAAGTCGCTCAGAGCGTTTGGAGACAGAATCTCCTTTCTTTATTAAAAGTGGAGTCACTATTCCTAAAAAAATCCTACTTATAGATGATATTTATACTACTGGAACAACTATAAATCGTGTGAAGAGATTGCTGGAAGAAGCGGGTGCTGAGGATGTGAAAACATTTTCCCTTGTAAGATGAGGAAAAAATTTGCAAAAATAAAATGAAAGCGTTATAATGAAATCAGAAAAACAAAAATGTTTAGAAAGAAGGTACTCATATGATTAAATATAGTATCCGTGGTGAAAACCTAGAAGTAACAGAAGCAATTCGTGATTATGTAGTTTCTAAACTCGAAAAGATCGAAAAGTATTTTCAAGCTGAACAAGAGTTGGATGCTCGAGTTAACTTGAAGGTGTATCGTGAAAAAACGGCTAAAGTGGAGGTAACGATTCCGCTTGGATCAATTACTCTTCGTGCAGAAGATGTGTCTCAAGATATGTATGGTTCAATTGACCTTGTAACCGATAAAATTGAACGTCAGATTCGTAAAAATAAAACAAAAATCGAGCGTAAAAATAAAAACAAGGTAGCAACTAGTCAATTATTTACAGATGCTTTGGTGGAAGATCCAAATGTTGTCCAGTCTAGAGTTGTTCGTTCAAAACAAATTGATTTAAAACCAATGGATTTGGAAGAAGCTATTCTACAGATGGATTTGTTGGGACATGATTTCTTTATCTATGTGGATGTTGAAGATCAAACAACTAATGTGATTTATCGTCGTGAGGATGGCGAAATTGGTTTGTTAGAAGTTAAAGAATCTTAATTTCAATGTGTGTAAAGGAAGGTTTACTGAATTGTAAACCTCCTTTTTCTTATAATTGATAGAATTACTGATTACACTTTTAAAAAGTCGCTTTTTGGTGGTTATTATGGTATAATGGGTGCCAAGAGGTTTGGAATGAAAAAATTTTATGTAAGTCCTATTTTCCCCTTAATATTAGGAATAGTGGCGTTCGGAGTGCTATCTGTGCAACTTGTTTTTGTAACGAATACACTGGTAACGCTATTTCTTTTGCTACTTATTTTGGGTTCATATATTTTACTATTCATCCATCAGAGAGACTATTACTCAAGGAGTGAAGTAGAACAAATCCAGTATGTAAACCACCAAGCTGAAGAAAGTTTGACAACCTTGTTAGAACAGATGCCTGTCGGAGTTATTAAATTAGACTTATCGTCAGGTGAAGTTGAATGGTTCAATCCTTACGCTGAATTGATTTTAACTAATGAAGTGGGCGAGATTGATGTGGCATTAATTCAAACAATTATCAAGGCATCGGTAGGAAATCCAGGTTCTTATGCTACCTTAGGTGAGACTCGCTATTCGGTTCATATGGACAAGGTGTCTGGAGTTCTTTACTTCTTTGATGTGTCTGGAGAATACGAAGCGACTGTTGAGTTAGTGACGAGTCGACCTGTGATTGGGATTGTTTCTGTTGACAACTATGATGATTTAGAAGATGAAACATCGGAGTCTGATATCAGTCATATCAATAGTTTTGTAGCCAATTTTGTTTCAGAATTTGCTGGTAAACATGCCATGTTCTCCCGTCGAGTAAGTATGGATCGCTTTTATCTATTTACGGACTACACGGTGCTTGAGGGATTGATGAACGATAAATTTTCTGTTATTGATTCTTTCAGAGAAGAGTCGAAACAGAGACAGTTGCCTTTGACCTTAAGTATGGGATTTTCTTATGGTGATGGAAATCATGATGAGATAGGGAAAGTTGCATTGCTCAACTTGAACTTGGCTGAAGTGCGTGGTGGCGACCAGGTGGTTGTCAAGGAGAATGACGAAACGAAAAATCCAGTTTATTTTGGTGGTGGGTCTGCTGCCTCAATCAAACGTACACGGACTCGTACGCGTGCTATGATGACGGCTATTTCAGATAAGATTCGTAGTGTGGATCAGGTTTTTGTAGTTGGTCACAAAAATCTGGATATGGATGCTTTGGGTTCTGCTGTAGGTATGCAGTTATTTGCCAGCAATGTGACTCAAAATAGCTATGCTCTTTACGATGAAGAACAAATGTCGCCGGATATAGAACGAGCTGTTTCATTCTTAGAAAAAGAAGGAGTTACAAAGTTGTTGTCTGTTAAGGATGCAATGGGGATGGTGACCAATCGTTCTTTGTTGATTCTTGTAGACCATTCAAAGACAGCTCTAACTTTATCAAAAGATTTTTATGATTTATTTACCCAAACCATCGTCATTGACCACCATCGAAGGGATCAGGATTTTCCAGATAATGCGGTTATTACTTATATCGAAAGTGGTGCAAGTAGTGCCAGTGAGTTGGTAACGGAATTGATTCAGTTCCAGAATTCTAAGAAAAATCGTTTGAGTCGTATGCAGGCCAGTGTTTTGATGGCTGGTATGATGTTGGATACTAAGAATTTTACCTCACGAGTGACTAGTCGGACATTTGATGTTGCTAGCTATCTCAGAACGAGAGGAAGTGATAGTATTGCTATCCAAGAAATTGCTGCGACAGATTTTGAAGAATATCGTGAGGTCAATGAACTGATTTTACAGGGGCGTAAATTAGGTTCAGATGTATTGATAGCAGAGGCTACGGACTCGAAATGCTATGATACAGTTGTTATTAGTAAGGCAGCAGATGCCATGTTAGCTATGTCAGGTATTGAAGCGAGTTTTGTTCTTGCAAAGAATACACAAGGATTTATATCTATCTCAGCTCGAAGTCGTAGTAAATTGAATGTGCAACGGATTATGGAAGAGCTGGGAGGTGGAGGCCACTTTAATTTAGCAGCAGCTCAAATTAAGGATTTAACCTTGTCAGAAGCAGGTGAAAAACTGACAGAAATTGTATTAAATGAAATAAAGGAAAAGGAGAAAGAAGAATGAAAGTAATCTTTTTAGCAGATGTCAAAGGAAAAGGTAAAAAAGGCGAAATTAAGGAAGTACCAACAGGGTATGCGCAAAACTTTCTTATCAAAAAGAACCTAGCTAAAGAAGCAACTGCTCAAGCGGTGGGTGAACTTCGTGGTAAACAAAAATCGGAAGAAAAAGCTCATGCTGAGATGATTGCAGAAGCAAAAGCAATTAAAGCCCAACTAGAAGCAGAGGAAACTATTGTAGAATTTGTTGAAAAAGTTGGTCCAGATGGTCGTACTTTTGGTTCTATTACCAATAAGAAGATTGCAGAAGAATTGCAAAAGCAATTTGGAATTAAGATTGATAAACGTCATATCCAAGTACAAGCTCCGATTCGAGCAGTTGGTTTGATTGATGTACCAGTGAAAATCTATCAAGATATCACAAGTGTGATCAATCTTCGTGTGAAAGAAGGGTAAATTTACACTTTCTTGACAAGATTGTAAAATGAAGGGAAATCTGATGGCAGAAGTAGAAGAGTTACGAGTACAACCTCAAGATATCTTAGCTGAGCAATCCGTTTTAGGGGCTATCTTTATTGACGAGAGTAAGCTTGTTTTTGTGCGAGAATATATTGAGTCTCGGGACTTTTTTAAGTATGCCCATCGTTTGATTTTCCAAGCTATGGTTGACTTATCCGATCGTGGCGATGCCATAGATGCCACAACGGTTCGTACTATTCTTGATAATCAAGGCGATTTGCAGAATATTGGTGGCTTGTCTTACCTGGTTGAGATTGTCAATTCTGTGCCAACTTCTGCTAATGCGGAGTATTATGCTAAAATTGTTGCAGAAAAGGCTATGTTACGGCGATTAATTTTCAAGTTGACAGAGTCTGTCAATCAAGCTTACGAGGCTTCGCAACCAGCTGATGAAATCATTGCTCAGGCAGAAAAAGGGTTAATTGATGTCAGCGAAAATGCAAATCGAAGTGGCTTTAAGAATATTCGAGATGTATTGAATGTCAACTTTGGAAATCTGGAGACTCGCTCGCAACAAACGACTGATATTACAGGGATTGCGACAGGTTATCGTGATTTGGATCATATGACGACTGGTCTTCACGAGGAGGAGTTGATTATCTTAGCAGCTCGTCCGGCGGTTGGTAAGACAGCCTTTGCCTTGAATATCGCTCAGAACATTGGGACTAAGTTGGACAAAACAGTTGCTATTTTTTCACTCGAAATGGGTGCGGAAAGTCTAGTCGATCGTATGTTGGCGGCAGAAGGTTTGGTGGAATCCCATTCTATCCGTACAGGTCAATTGACCGATGAGGAGTGGCAAAAGTATACCATTGCTCAAGGGAATCTAGCTAATGCAAGTATTTATATTGATGATACGCCAGGAATTCGGATTACAGAGATTCGTTCTCGTTCACGTAAATTGGCTCAAGAAACTGGAAATCTTGGTTTGATTTTGATAGACTATTTGCAGCTTATCACGGGAACTGGTCGAGAAAATCGTCAACAAGAGGTTTCAGAAATTTCACGTCAGTTGAAAATTTTAGCTAAGGAACTGAAAGTTCCAGTAATCGCTCTAAGTCAGCTTTCTCGTGGTGTAGAACAACGTCAGGATAAAAGACCGGTCTTGTCTGATATTCGTGAATCTGGGTCTATTGAGCAGGACGCTGATATCGTGGCCTTTCTGTATCGCGACGACTACTATGAGCGTGGTGGTGAAGAAGAGGAAGGCATACCGAATAATAAGGTAGAGGTTATTATCGAGAAAAACCGTAGTGGAGCTCGTGGAACGGTGGAATTGATTTTCCAAAAAGAATACAATAAATTTTCAAGTATCTCAAAGAGGGAGGCATAAGATGTCAGATGCATTTACAGATGTAGCCAAGATGAAAAAAATCAAAGAAGAAATCAAGGCACATGAGGGACAAGTCGTAGAAATGACTTTGGAGAATGGTCGTAAGCGCCAAAAAAATAGATTGGGTAAGTTAATTGAAGTTTATCCATCCCTATTTATCGTTGAATTTGGAAACGTTGAAGGAGATAAACAAGCCAATGTTTACGTTGAATCCTTTACTTACTCAGATATCCTTACAGAAAAGAATTTGATTCATTATCTTGACTAAAGTGAGAAATTTTCTCACTTTTTCTTTTTTCTCCGAATAGTTTAAGTGAAGGTAATCTTCGATTTATATTATTTTTCAAGGAGGAAGAATGAAAGTTTTACCATTCAAAGTAACAGAGACAGGATTTTCTTTTAGAAAATCAGTTAAAAAGGTTGTTCCTTTTTTAGTAGTAGGATTGATGCTAGCAGCGGGTGATAGTGTCTATGCCTATTCCGGAGGAAATGGATCGATTGCGCGTGGGGATGATTATCCTGCTTACTATAAAAATGGGAGTCAGGCAATTGATAAGTGGCGCATGTACTCTCGTCAGTGTACTTCATTTGCAGCCTTTCGCTTGAGTAGTGTCAATGGTTTTGAGATTCCAGGAGCTTATGGAAATGCGAATGAATGGGGCTATCGTGCTCGTCGTGAAGGCTATCGTGTAGATAGTGTACCAACGATTGGATCTATTGCTTGGTCTACTGCAGGAGGATATGGTCATGTTGCTTGGGTTTCAAATGTAATGGGGGATAATATAGAAATTGAGGAATACAACTATGGTTATACAGGATCCTATAATAAACGAATTATAAAAGCAAATACGATGACAGGATTTATTCATTTTAAAGATTTGGATGGGGGTAATGTAGTAAGTAGTGGCAACGTATTCAATAGTCAACCTTCTTCGACAGGAGGAACTCATTATTTTAAGAATAAGGCAGCTATAAAAAATCAACCTTTAGTTAGTGCAACTTCAATTGCATATTATTCTCCAGGTGAGAGTGTTCATTATGATCAGGTACTTGAAAAAGATGGGTACAAGTGGTTGAGTTATATATCTTATAGTGGAAGTCGTCGTTATATTCAGTTAGAGGAGGTTGCGTCATCGCAGAATCAAACAGAAGGTAGTTCCAATGATGTTCTGACTGTTGGTTGGAAGAAAATAAATGGTAGTTGGTATCATTTCAAATCAAATGGTTCTAAATCAACAGGATGGTTGAAAGACGGTTCTAGCTGGTATTATTTGAAATCATCTGGTGAAATGCAGACAGGATGGTTAAAGGAGAATGGCTCGTGGTATTATCTGGATAGTTCAGGAGCAATGAAAACAGGATGGTATCAAGTCTCTGGTAAGTGGTATTATTCTTACTCTTCAGGCGCCTTAGCTGTGAATACGACGGTGGATGGTTACAGAGTGAATAGTAATGGAGAACGAGTATAGAAAATGGGAGTAGGAAAAATTTCCTGCTCTTTTCTGTAAGCAGTTTCCTTGACATTTTTTTTATTTTGCGCTATCATATGTCCATATAATATATGGGAGTCTGTGTACAGTCTGAGAGGAAGTGTTAAACTTCGACCGCACCTGATCTGGGTAATGCCAGCGTAGGGAACGATACTTAGTCTATTCTGCACCTTTTCCATATATGGGAAAGGTTTTTCTTTTTGTCAAAGGAAAACGAGAAGAGGAGGTTGTTATGAAAGCAAGCATTGCCTTGCAAGTTTTACCCCTATCACAGGGGATTAATCGGATAGCTGTTATTGATCAGGTCATTGCTTATCTGCAAGCTCAAGAAGTGACTATGGTGGTGACACCATTTGAAACGGTCTTGGAAGGGGAGTTTGATGAGCTTATGCGCATTCTCAAAGAAGCGCTGGAAGTGGCAGGGCAGGAGGCAGATAATGTCTTTGCCAATGTCAAAATAAATGTAGGAGAGATTTTAAGTATTGATGAGAAACTTGAAAAGTATACTGAGACGACACATTAGTCTATTGGGTTTTCTCGGAGTCTTGTCAATTTGGCAGTTAGCAGGTTTTCTTAAACTTCTCCCCAAGTTTATCCTGCCGACACCTCTTGAAATTCTCCAGGCCTTTGTTCGTGATAGAGAATTTCTCTGGCACCATAGCTGGGCCACCTTGAGAGTGGCTTTGCTAGGTCTAATTTTGGGAGTCTTGATTGCCTGTCTCATGGCTGTACTCATGGACAGTTTGACTTGGCTCAATGACTTGATTTACCCTATGATGGTGGTTGTTCAGACTATCCCGACTATTGCCATAGCTCCTATCCTGGTCTTGTGGCTCGGTTATGGGATTTTGCCCAAGATTGTTTTGATTATCTTGACGACAACCTTTCCTATCATCGTCAGCATTTTGGACGGTTTTAGGCATTGTGACAAGGATATGCTGACCTTGTTTAGTCTGATGCGGGCCAAGCCTTGGCAAATCCTGTGGCATTTTAAAATTCCAGTCAGCCTGCCTTACTTTTATGCAGGTCTGAGAGTCAGTGTCTCCTACGCCTTTATCACAACAGTGGTATCTGAGTGGTTGGGAGGCTTTGAAGGACTAGGTGTCTACATGATTCAGTCCAAGAAACTGTTTCAGTATGATACCATGTTTGCTATTATTATTCTGGTATCGATTATAAGCCTTTTGGGTATGAAGTTGGTCGATATTAGTGAAAAATATGTTATTAAATGGAAACGTTCGTAAAATTAGAATGTTTCAAAAAAGAAAAGAGGAAATCAAAATGAAAAAAACATGGAAAGTGTTTTTAACGCTTGTGACAGCTCTTGTAGCTGTTGTGCTTGTAGCTTGTGGTCAAGGAACTGCTTCTAAGGACAACAAAGAGGCAGAACTCAAGAAAATTGACTTTATCCTAGACTGGACACCAAATACTAACCACACAGGGCTTTATGTTGCCAAGGAAAAAGGTTATTTCAAAGAAGCTGGAGTGGATGTTGATTTGAAATTGCCACCAGAAGAAAGTTCTTCTGACTTGGTTATCAATGGTAAGGCACCATTTGCAGTGTATTTCCAAGACTACATGGCTAAAAAATTGGAAAAAGGTGCAGGAATTACTGCCGTTGCAGCTATTGTTGAACACAATACATCAGGAATCATCTCTCGTAAATCTGATAATGTAGCTAGTCCGAAGGACTTGGTTGGTAAGAAATACGGGACTTGGAATGACCCAACTGAACTTGCTATGTTGAAAACCTTGGTAGAATCACAAGGTGGGGACTTTGAGAAGGTTGAAAAAGTACCAAATAACGACTCAAACTCTATCACACCGATTGCTAATGGAGTATTTGATACTGCATGGATCTACTACGGATGGGATGGTATCCTTGCAAAATCTCAAGGTGTAGATGCTAACTTCTTGTACTTGAAAGACTATGTCAAGGAGTTTGACTACTACTCACCAGTTATCATCGCAAACAACGACTACCTTAAAGACAATAAAGAAGAAGCTCGTAAAGTCATCCAAGCTATCAAAAAAGGCTACCAATATGCTATGGAGCATCCAGAAGAAGCAGCTGATATCCTCATCAAGAATGCACCTGAACTTCAGGAAAAACGTGACTTTGTCATCGAATCTCAAAAATACTTGTCAAAAGAATACGCAAGCGACAAGGAAAAATGGGGTCAATTTGATGCAGCTCGCTGGAATGCCTTCTACAAATGGGATAAAGAAAATGGTATTCTTAAAGAAGATTTGACAGACAAAGGCTTCACCAACGAGTTTGTGAAATAATGACAGAAATAAGACTAGAACACGTCAGTTATGCCTATGGTCAAGATAGGATTTTAGAGGACATTAACCTGCAGGTGATTTCAGGTGAAGTGGTTTCTATCTTAGGTCCAAGTGGTGTTGGGAAGACCACCCTCTTTAACTTAATTGCTGGGATTTTAGAAGTCCAGTCAGGGCGAATTGTTCTGGACGGTGAGGAGAATCCCAAGGGGCGGGTGAGTTATATGTTGCAAAAGGATCTGCTCTTGGAGCACAAGACCGTTCTTGGTAATATCATTTTACCCCTCTTGATTCAAAAAGTGGATAAGGCTGAAGCTATTGCTCGCGCAGATGAAATTCTTGCGACCTTCCAGTTGACAGCTGTACGGGACAAGTATCCTCATGAACTTAGTGGCGGGATGCGCCAGCGTGTAGCCTTGCTTCGAACTTACCTTTTCGGGCACAAGCTCTTTCTCTTAGACGAGGCCTTTAGCGCCTTGGATGAGATGACCAAGATGGAACTCCACGCTTGGTACCTTGAGATTCACAAGCAGTTGCAACTGACAACATTGATTATTACTCATAGTATTGAGGAGGCCCTTAATCTCAGCGACCGCATCTATATCTTGAAAAATCGCCCTGGGCAGATTGTTTCAGAAATTAAACTAGATTGGTCTGGAGATGAGGACAAGGAAGTCCAAAAGATTGCCTATAAACGTCAAATCTTGGCAGAATTAGGCTTAGATAAGTAGAAAAATAGGGAGTTGGTGAAGATTATCCTTTACTAGCGCCCTTTTTCTTTTAAAAATAAGAAAATTTCGGTATAATAGTCAAAGATAGTCAAGGTTCAAAGAGAGAGGTGGGTTTGTAATGAGATTTAAAAATACATCGGATCATATTGAGGCCTACATCAAGGCGATTTTAGATCAATCTGGTATTGTGGAGTTGCAACGTAGTCAGTTGGCAGATACCTTTCAGGTTGTTCCCAGTCAGATTAACTATGTGATCAAGACACGCTTTACGGAAAGTAGAGGCTACTTGGTTGAAAGTAAGCGTGGTGGCGGAGGTTATATTCGTATAGGACGGATTGAGTTTTCTAGTCATCATGAAATGCTCCGCGATTTGCTTTACTCGATTGGTGAGCGGGTCAGTCAAGAAATTTATGAGGATATTCTACAGCTTTTGGTTGAGCAGGAATTGATGACCAAACAGGAGATGAATTTGCTAGTATCAGTAGCTTTGGATCGCGTTTTAGGAGAAGAAGCTCCAGTTGTTCGTGCTAATATGCTACGACAGGTCATACAAGAGGTAGATAGAAAAGGGAAGTAAGATGAACTATTCAAAAGCATTGAATGAATGTATCGAAAGTGCCTACATGGTGGCTGGCCATTTTGGAGCTCGTTACCTAGAGTCTTGGCACTTGTTGATTGCCATGTCCAATCACAGTTATAGTGTGGCAGGGGCAACTTTAAATGATTATCCATATGAGATGGACCGTTTAGAAGAAGTCGCTTTGGAACTGACTGAAACGGACTATAGCCAGGATGAAACCTTTACGGAATTGCCGTTCTCCCATCGTTTGCAGGTTCTTTTTGACGAAGCAGAGTATGTAGCGTCAGTGGTCCATGCTAAGGTGCTAGGGACGGAGCACGTCCTCTATGCGATCTTGCATGATGGCAATGCCTTGGCTACTCGTATCTTGGAGAGAGCTGGTTTTTCTTATGAAGATAAGAAAGATCAGGTCAAGATTGCTGCCCTACGTCGAAATCTAGAAGAACGTGCAGGCTGGACTCGTGAAGACCTCAAGGCTCTACGCCAACGCCATCGTACAGTGGCTGACAAGCAAAATTCTATGGCTAATATGATGGGGATGCCCCAGACTCCGAGTGGTGGTCTCGAGGACTATACGCATGATTTGACAGAGCAAGCGCGTTCTGGCAAGTTAGAACCAGTCATCGGTCGGGATAAGGAAATCTCGCGTATGATTCAAATTTTGAGCCGTAAAACCAAGAATAATCCTGTTTTGGTTGGGGATGCTGGTGTCGGGAAAACAGCCTTGGCGCTTGGGCTCGCTCAGCGTATTGCTAGTGGAGATGTACCTGCGGAAATGGCTAAGATGCGCGTGTTAGAGCTTGATTTGATGAATGTCGTTGCAGGTACACGTTTCCGTGGTGACTTTGAAGAACGCATGAACAATATCATCAAGGATATTGAAGAAGATGGCCAAGTAATTCTATTTATCGACGAACTCCACACCATCATGGGTTCTGGGAGCGGGATTGATTCGACCCTAGATGCGGCTAATATCTTGAAGCCAGCCTTGGCGCGTGGAACTTTGAGAACGGTTGGTGCCACCACTCAGGAAGAATACCAAAAACATATCGAAAAAGATGCAGCCCTTTCTCGTCGTTTCGCCAAAGTGACGATTGAAGAGCCAAGTGTGGCAGACAGCATGACCATTTTGCAAGGCTTGAAGGCGACTTATGAGAAACATCACCGGGTGCAAATCACAGATGAAGCGGTTGAAACAGCCGTCAAGATGGCTCATCGTTACTTGACTAGTCGTCACTTGCCAGACTCTGCTATCGATCTCTTGGATGAGGCAGCAGCAACAGTGCAAAATAAGGCAAAGCATGTAAAAGCAGACGATTCAGGTTTGAGTCCAGCTGACAAGGCCTTGATGGATGGCAAGTGGAAACAGGCAGCTCAGCTAATTGAAAAAGAAGAGGAAGTGCCTGTCTACAAAGACTTGGTGACAGAGTCTGATATTTTGACCACCTTGAGTCGCTTATCAGGTATTCCAGTTCAAAAACTGACGCAAACAGATGCTAAGAAATACCTAAATCTTGAAGCTGAACTACACAAACGTGTCATCGGTCAAGATCAAGCTGTTTCAAGCATTAGCCGTGCCATTCGCCGCAATCAGTCAGGGATTCGCAGTCATAAGCGCCCGATTGGTTCCTTTATGTTCCTAGGGCCTACAGGTGTCGGTAAGACCGAATTGGCCAAGGCTCTGGCAGAAGTTCTTTTTGACGACGAATCAGCTCTTATCCGCTTTGATATGAGTGAGTATATGGAGAAATTCGCAGCTAGCCGACTCAATGGAGCTCCTCCGGGCTATGTGGGATATGAAGAAGGTGGGGAATTGACTGAGAAGGTTCGCAACAAACCATACTCCGTTCTCCTCTTTGACGAGGTAGAGAAGGCCCACCCAGATATCTTTAATGTTCTCTTGCAGGTTCTGGATGACGGTGTCTTGACCGATAGCAAGGGGCGCAAGGTTGACTTTTCAAATACCATTATCATCATGACGTCAAACCTTGGTGCGACAGCCCTTCGGGATGACAAGACTGTCGGATTTGGGGCTAAGGACATTCGTTTTGACCAGGAAAATATGGAAAAACGCATGTTTGAAGAGCTGAAAAAAGCTTATAGACCTGAGTTTATCAACCGTATTGATGAAAAGGTGGTCTTCCATAGCCTGTCTAGCGACCATATGCAGGAAGTAGTGAAAATTATGGTCAAACCTTTAGTGGCAAGTTTGGCTGAAAAAGGTATTGACTTGAAATTACAAACTTCCGCACTGAAATTGTTGGCAAATCAAGGATATGACCCAGAGATGGGAGCTCGTCCACTTCGCAGAACCCTGCAAACAGAAGTGGAAGATAAGTTAGCAGAACTTCTTCTCAAGGGAGAATTAGTGGCAGGCAGCACACTTAAGATTGGTGTCAAAGCAGGCCAGTTAAAATTTGATATTGCATAAAAACGAGGTCGGGACAAAGTTCCCGACCTCTTTGTTTGCCTTTATTAGTTTGCTTTGCTGTTGCGATTGCTTTTATGAATGGCTATTTTTCTTAGAATTGCTCAACAGGTGAGTAAAGAAGGCTTTGTATCGATACTTGAGATAGTTCTCATGTAAAAATAACAAGGCGATATAGACAATCAAAAAGATTGTAGTCATATAGAAGACATCAAATGCAGTTCGCGCATAGTGAGTGGCTGACTGATAAGAGCCAATAGCTCCTAAAATCAACCAAGGAAGATACTTGTAATACTTATTTAGCATAAGAGTGCACCTCCTATATTCTATTTCGATGGTATTATATCCCTTTGCACTTAAAGGTGCGAGCGATTACACAAAAATAAATTCAAATTTTTAATAGGAAAATCTCCTGCTTTTCTATTTTATTACGAATAGAAGAGTAGGAGGAGTAAATGTATCTAAAGTATTTAAGATTTTTAAAATAGTTTAGATAAATTGTTGACATATTTAAATCTGAATGTTACGATTATGTTACAAAAAGATTTCTTTATATTTCTAAAATATTACAAAGGAGTAGAAAAATGAAAAAGAAAACCTATATCAAATTGATGGCGGCAATTGTATTGGCTTCTACCCTATTATTAGGAGCTTGTGGAAATAAAAAGGAAACAACTCAAGCAAGCAGTTCTGCTAAGACAAGCCAATCATCAAGTTCTAAAGTAGCTTCTGCTAGCAAAGAAAGCAAGACTCAGAAGTACTCAAATTCAGCTTCATCTGAAAAGACCAAGGCATCTACCGACCAGTCTTCAGCAAGTGCAACACCATCACAAGCGGCACCTGCACCAGAGCAAAGACAGGGTCAAGAAGTGTCTAATCAACAGGCGGCTAGTCAACAAACTCCTGCTCAGGCTCCTTCAACTCAACAGGCTCCTCAAGCCCAGTCTAACCAATCAAGCTATGATCCTACAACTGACCGCAAACTTCAAGACAAGCAAGCAGAGCAAAATAAACGCTACAAGGGTGTTTTAACCATGGTAGATGGTGATTTCTCAGCTGTAGCGGGCAATTGGAAGGGAGCAAATGGCGAAACCATCACAGTTTCATCAGGTGGTCAATTTACAGTAGAATCTGTTGATGGAAAGAAAGAAAACTACTCTATCAAAGGCTATTCTTATACTCTTGATGATGGTAAGTATAGTGCCAAAATTGGTGGAGGAAAAGTCATCCAAATTACAACAGGAGCGGATGGTAAGGTTTCCAGTGTTGCTTTGAATCAATAATAACCTTCAGTATTTGAACTTTTACAGTCAAAAACCCGTAACCTTTAAGAGAGTTACGGGTTTTAAACTGTTAAGCCTTATCTAATTGCAATAGGACTTCAATCTCTACTAGGGTGCTAGCTTGTGAAATGACTCCACGGAGTTTGGCAGCGCCAGATGTTCCACGGAGGTAGTGAGAAGCGAGGCTACGGAATTCACGAACTGCTACGTTTTCTCCTTTGAGGTTAATCAAGCGTTTCAAGTGTTCGTAGGCGATTTTCATCTTATCTTCAAAAGTCAAATCAGGTAGGATTTTACCTACTAGAAGATTGTATCAGTTATATCTCGAAAGAAAAAAGAATAAATTTAACTATAAAACCTGTCTTATTGAATGAAAAAATGGTAGAATAAACATCAATATCAAGTGAAATGTGGAGTGTTGCAAACAATGAAGTCAAAAATGTTTCGATTTTATTTTGTTTTGTTATTTATTTTCTTTTTTTATTTTTCATTTTCAATATTTAACCGAACGTACAGTGGAATCACCGTAGATAAACATGATAATGAGTGGATAGTTAGACAAGTCCATAATCTGGGAAGCTTTGCAAATCATCAAGAGATAATAGGGTCATCAATTATACAAATAGACGGTCAGAGTCCAGATAGTAATTTCTTATTGTCTCGATTTTTAATTGTTGAACCGCTTCATTCTGTGACAGTGTTAGATAGAGGAATTTCAAAGAATTTAATAATAGAATCTGGGAAATCAAGTCAAATTATCTTTCTTGTTTTATCAATCATTGCTTTTCTGATTCTACTGTTATTTCGCTTATACATAAAAGGTAGAAGTAGAGGAAAAACTGGAAAACGATATTTTTATTTTATTATTTATACTAGTCTGATGTTATTATCGATTATTCCATCAAGTATAGGAGATGTATTTGGTCGTAGTCTATTAATTTCATACTTGACTTTATTTCCATTATTCATGGATATTTTCATTAGAGTGTTAGTCCTGAAGATAAAAGGTTCAACCATTTCTAACTTTTCTCGTATTATACTGGGCTATTCACTCATCACTCAACTTTTGTTTGTTTATAATCTTATACAGCCCATTGATTTTTTGACCATCTTTTTTTCTAGGGGGGTATTTTATTTAGTATTTTTCTTTTTAGTTATCCTACTGTTAAAGATGCTTATAAATTACTCTCAGATAAGAGAAATGTTGGCAATTCATACCTTATTTTTAGCAGTTCTTGCCTTATTTCCTCTATTTTTTGGATATATTTTTCCGATTGGTAAGGAAGTTTCGTTTATTTATAGTATTCCTCTATTGTTGCTTATTTTGTTCTCTATTGTAAATAACTTGATACTAGAGCGAATGATATATGTTGCTTGGAAGTGGAACCCATTCATATATAACTTGATATTTGCCGTTTTTTTTACTAGTCTAATTATTCTTTTTAGTCTGTTATTAAGAGAATTTTCTCCAATTTTTTCGTTCTTTACACTTTTCTTTTTTCGCTAGCTTTGTTACCTGAAATAAGGAAAATGATGTTGATTAGCCATAAGATGGAGGGAATCTTTAGTAGTTTTCATACTTTTGTAGCTACTGAATTGGAGAGGGAAGAAATTGCAACGTTTATACATGATACTACAATTCAGAAGGTTATTTATTATAAAAAGCAGTTAGAAATTAGTGAACAAATTAATAGGATAGCTTTATTAGAGATGTTGGATGATATTGTCTTTGAATTAAGAGATTTATGTTCCAATATCTATCCTTTAATGGTGCATGAATTAGGCCTGAAAGAATCTATTACTAGCATATTAAACCAATTCATGAAGATGGAAACTGTTTCGATTATGACAACTTTTTCAATAGATGAAGAAAAAGTTAATGATAAAGTGGGCACGTTTGTATTAAGGACAGTTAAAGAACTAGTAAATAATAGTATTCTTCATGGGAATGCTAGAGAAATTACTGTAGATTTATCTACAAAAGAAAAGATTTTATCAATTGAAGTTATAGATGATGGTATTTTTAAGGGAAACTATCAGTCTAATGAACATCATTTTGGTTTAAATAGAATTGTAGAGAAGGTTCATTTATTGGGGGGAACTGTTCAGATAAATATAGAACCTACAAGTGTGAGGATACGAATACCTATAGAAGGGAAGAAAAATGATTCGTTTGGTTTTGATTGATGATCACAGTTTAGTATTACAAGGATTGGAGAACTATTTTTTAAAGGAAGATGATTTTAAAATTGTTGGTTCCTATACAGAAGTAGCAGATTTACTTCTTTGTCTTAAGCATGAAAAGATAGATGTGCTAGTTATGGATTTTATGCTGAAAGGAGTAACGGCATTTGATGTTATTAGTCAAATAAATAGATTTCTGAATACAGTTCCCAAGATAGTTCTTTTGTCAGGGTTTTATGACACTTTGTTACATAAGAGAGCGATGGACTTTGGGATTCAAGCTTTTTTACCCAAAGAAAGTTCTTATTTGGATGTTAAAAGTGCAATTTATGCTGTTTATAAGGGCAATCATGTTATCCCAGATGGTTTGTTAGAAAAGCAAGAAAATAATCTATTGACTGACACGGAGTTAAGTGTATTGGAACTGATTGTAAAAGAATATTCTAATGAAAAGATAGCAAATAGTTTATTTGTCAGCAGGAGAACGGTGGATACCCATGTTTCAAATATTTGTTCAAAGTTGGGAGTGACGAGTAGAGTTGGAGCTGTACGTGAGGCTATTCGATTAAATCTAGTATCTTTATAATTTATCCTAAAAAGGCAAGAAGGTTTTCGTAAATTACGGATTCTTTCTTGTCTTTTTTTGTTTAAGATAGAGTCAGTTTAAAAGATTGGAGAAGGATATGCTAACAGTAGATTATTTACTTGGAGATAATAGAAATCGCTATTTTGGTAGAGGACATAAGAGAACGACTTATGAAGTTAAGTTGAAAAATATTTTAG
>NZ_JPFZ01000014.1 GCF_000722775.1 Streptococcus mitis subsp. hohhotensis | reverse complement strand
TGCCTTAGAAATTTATGGCTCTAAGATAGATTTGCGAGGAGATTTAGAGTCTATTTTTGGGGGCGATTTAATTTCTTATCAAGATCAAAAAAGTTTAACTGAAATATCAGAAGCTACCGATCGAGTTGGGCAAATTAGAAACTTATCTTACTTATTTTCTTTTATCTTTATTTTGTTAGCTATTTTGGCTATGTTTACAACCATTCAGCGTTTGATTGATGGCCAAACAAAAGAGATTGCTGTATTAAAGGCTTTAGGTTTTTCAAATCAGGCTATCAGTTTACATTATATTTTATTTGGCTTAGTAGTAAGTTTATTAGGAAGTTTTGCAGGCTTTGCTATTTCTCCCTTGATGTCATGGTTTGTACTAGAAACTCAAAAGTCAATGTTTACACTTCCAAATTGGCAAATCTCTTATTCATCTTCATCAATAGTCGTTGGTATTGTAGTCATTATTATTTGTGTTTTAGCTGCCTATTTAGCTTCTAGAGAGTCAGCTAGAGGCTTACCAGCAATATTTTTAAGAGGTAAAGAAAAAGTTGCTAAATCTGTCTTTGTAGAAAGATTTTCCTCTATCTGGCAACGAATTTCTTATCCTTCAAGATGGGCAATTCGGGATGCCTCGTTTAATCGTATTCGAGTTTTGATGGGAATCGTGGGAGTTGCAGGAAGTATGATGTTACTGATTGCTGGAATTGGTATGCCTGTGTCCATGAATCATCTTGTTGATAAGGCATACAATGAAGATTTTTCTTATTCAAAACGACTGACCGTAGCTGATTATACATCTTCTAAGTCTAGATATGGTGGGCAAGGTGTACAAATTTCACAGGCACATTTTAATCCAGATGATGGCTACAACCGTTTATTGATTATATTTGATGATGGAGATATGATCCAAGCAAAAACAGAGAGTGCTGATTCTTTGAAAGATGATGGTTTGTATGTAACTAGATCATTTGCCCGTTTAGCAGGTATTAAAGTCGGAGATTTTTTAAATGTGACTCCCTATCAAGATGGTCATACTTACAAGTTTGAAGTAAAAGGGATTGTCACAAGTGAAACCAATCAAGGGGCTTATCTTCATGCTAGAGTCTTTGAAAAAGCAGGGGGAGATTTTACTCCACATACTTTATTAGTTGGGCCGGAGGTGGACCAAGATACTATTAAGCTAGACAAAGGTGTTCTATCTGTCATTGAAAAAGGGAGCCAAGAAAAAAATGCCTATGATTTTGTAGCTAGTTTGATGAGTGTATTTCTAATGATTATTGGCTTTGCTTTATTACTGGTTATTATTGTTCTCTATAATCTGGGTTCTTTAAACTTTGTAGAGAGAATGAGAGACTATGCTACATTGCAAGTATTAGGATTTTCTAATCAATATCTACAGATGCTAACTCTTTTTGAGACTATACTAACTACCTTTATTGGGTGGCTAGTAGGAATTCCTTTAGGCATATGGTTTTTGAAAGAATATGTGGCAACATTTTCGACGATTCGAATTGAGTATACCGCTTATGTCAGTATGTATGTCCTTGCTTCTGCTACGTTATTAGTTTGGTTTACATCTTTAGGGACTGCTTATTTTATTAGTCTTCGTATGAGAAAGATTGACATGATTAGCGCTCTAAAGGGGGTAGACTAGTATGATCAGTTCTGAGTGAATCTATAGACATTTATGAATAATTGTTAATCATCAGTTCTAATATTCAAAGAAAATCCGTCAGCTCAATAAGAGTTGACGGATTATTTTATACTTGTACTTGGGTTAAAAATTCTTCTGTAGTAAGAATTTGAGCAAACTCATCTTGTAGAGAAAGGAGATTAATCTCATGGATAGTCTCAGGAGAGATGGCCTGACCGTTTTTGTTAGATAGGGTAAAACTGGCAGTGGCATCTGCTAGTAAAGTGACTTCAAAACCAAGATTTGCTGCCATTCGTGTCGTAGTAGATACACAATGAGGCAGGGTCAAACCAACAACGACTAAATGACAAATCTGATTTTTTCGTAAATATGTTTCAAGATTTGTTCCAATAAAGGCGCTATTAACCGTTTTTTGAAAGACAGGTTCTGAGGTGACTGGCTCAAATCCACTTTTAAACACCTGATTTTGTTTGTTATGAAATTGCGACTGGGGATTGTCAGATATGTGTTGAATGTGTAAGACTGGAAGAGCGTGTTTACGAAAGTATGCTAGCACCCTCAATGCTTGGTGTTCAGCTTGAGGGTTGTTTCGTTCTCCCCAGATAGGGTTATCAAATGCTTTTTGCATATCGATAATCAGTAGAGCAGTATGAACCATTTTAAGCCTTATCCAACTGCAAGAGAGCCTCAATCTCTGCCAGAGTGCTAGCTTGTGAAATGGCTCCACGGAGTTTGGCAGCGCCAGATGTTCCACGGAGGTAGTGAGGAGCGAGGCCACGGAACTCACGAACTGCTACGTTTTCTCCTTTGAGGTTAATCAAGCGTTTCAAATGTTCGTAGGCGATTTTCATCTTGTCCTCAAAGGTCAAATCAGGTAGGATTTCTCCTGTTTCAAAGTAATGGTTGATTTGGTTGAAGAGGTAAGGATTTCCCATGGCAGCGCGGCCGATCATGACTGCATCAGCACCGACTTCTTCGATGCGTTGTTTGGCTTCTTGGACAGTACGGATATCACCGTTGGCGATAAATGGAATCTTGGTCAAAGCTTGAGCTACGTCGTGTAAGGTCTCAAGGTCTGCATGACCTGTATACATTTGTTCGCGGGTACGGCCATGCATGGCGAGGGCAGAAACGCCTGCAGCTTCAGCAGCGAGGGCATTTTCAACTGCCAGAGATGGGTCGGCCCAGCCGGTACGCATCTTGACAGTAAGTGGAATATCAAGGACAGACTGGACCTTGTTGATGATAGAGTAAATCTTATCTGGATCCTTGAGCCACATAGCGCCAGCTTCGTTCTTCACGATTTTGTTAACTGGGCAGCCCATGTTGATATCCACGATATCGGTTTTGGTGTTTTCTTGGATGAATTCTGCTGCGCGTGCTAGGCTGTCTTCGTCACTACCAAAAAGTTGGATAGAGACAGGGTTTTCGCCTTCATCGATATGAAGCATGTGCAGGGTTTTTTCGTTGTTGTATTGGATTCCCTTGTCAGAGACCATTTCCATGACAACGAGTCCAGCTCCGAGCTCTTTTGCGATAGTACGAAAGGCTGAGTTTGTCACGCCAGCCATAGGCGCTAAAACAGTACGATTGGGAATCTCAACATTGCCAATCATAAAAGGTGTATTAAGATTTGTCACGAATGAGTTCCTCCAGGTCGTTTTCATCAAAGTTGTAAGTAGTTTGGCAGAATTGACAAGTGATTTCTGCCCCGTGGTCTTCCTCTTTCATTTCCTGTAGGTCTGAGCTTGGAAGGCTGGCAAGAGCGTTCATAAAGCGTTCATGGCTACAGTCACATTGGAAACGGATTTCTTCTTCAGAAAGAAGCTTGTAGGCCTCGTCACCGTAGATAGCCTTGAGGAGGGCTTCGATATGGTCTTCACTTTCCAGAAGGGTTGAGATAGCTGGCATTTCTTGGATGCGTTTTTCAAAGCGAGCAATCTCTTCTTCCTTGGCTCCCGGCAAGACTTGAACTAGGAAACCACCTGCAACCTTGACCTTGTCTTCTTCGTCCAAAAGGACATTGAGGCCGACTGCAGAAGGGGTTTGTTGGCTTTCAGTCAGGTAAAAGGCAAGGTCTTCACCGATTTCCCCAGAAATGAGGGGAGTCATAGAGTTGTAAGGATTTCCAGTACCGTAGTCTGTGATAACGAGGAATTGACCATTGCCGACAAAAGGTCCAACTAAAACTTCACCAGTTGCAGTCTTTTTGATGTCAACACCAGGATTTTGAACGTAACCTTTGACATTCCCCTTGGTATCAGCGACGGTGATGATAGCACCTAGGGAGCTAGATCCCAGCACCTTAACTGTTAGTTTAGTATTTCCTTTTTCATTGGCTGCGAGAATCTGGCTAGCGATAAGAGTTCGACCAAGCGCTACAGTTGAGCTAGCTTGGGTTTGGTGTTTTTCTTGAGCAGTGCGGACGGTTTCTGTGCTGTCAAGGGCAAAAGCACGAAAGGCTCCGCTTTCTGATATTGTTTTAATAATTTTATCCATAGCTACTATTTTAGCATAAAAATGCCCAAAGGGGGAGCCGTGTGTTTGCTGATTTTTAGGATAATGGACCAGGAAATCAGCATGAAAATAAAAAGAGAAACAGATTATTTCAGCATTTGTAAGATTTATGCTATGCTTAAGGTAGAAAATGAAAGGGGTAACAAATGTATTTAGGAGATTTGATGGAAAAGGCTGAATCTGGCCAATTTTCAATCCTTTCCTTTCTATTACAAGAGTCTCAGACGACTGTCAAGGCTGTAATGGAGGAAACAGGATTTTCAAAAGCAACCCTAACCAAATATGTCACCCTGCTCAATGACAAGGCTTTGGACAGTGGCTTAGAGCTGACTATTCACTTAGAAGATGAAAATCTGCGTCTATCGATCGGTGCAACTACCAAGGGGAGAGATATCCGGAGCTTGTTTTTGGAGAATGCTGCTAAATACCAGATTCTTGTTTATCTTCTCTACCACCAACAGTTTTTAGCCCATCATCTGGCTCAAGAATTGATGATTAGTGAGGCTACGCTTGGTCGCCACTTGGCTAGTTTAAATCAGATTTTGTCAGAATTTGATTTATCCATCCAAAATGGACGGTGGCGAGGTCCAGAGCATCAGATTCGCTATTTCTATTTCTGTCTTTTCCGCAAGGTCTGGTCCAGTCAGGAGTGGGAAGGTCACATGCAGAAGCCGGAGAGAAAGCAGGAGATTGCTTGCTTAGAAGAAATCTGCGGTGCAAGTTTGTCTTCGGGTCAGAAATTGGATTTGGTTCTCTGGGCTCATATCAGTCAACAGCGTCTTCGGGTCAATGCCTGTCAGTTTCAAGTCATAGAAGAAAAAATGCGAGGGTATTTTGACAATATTTTCTACCTTCGTTTGCATCGAAAGGCTCCGTCATTTTTCGCTGGACAACACCTTCCTCTAGAAACTGAGGATGGGGAGATGATGATTTTCTTCTCTTTCCTCCTATCCCATCGCATTCTTCCTCTTCATACTATGGAATATATCCTTGGTTTTGGAGGGCAGTTGGCAGATTTACTGACGCAATTGATTCAAGAAATGAAGAAGGAGGAGTTGCTGGGTGATTATACAGAGGATCACGTTACCTATGAACTCAGTCAGCTTTGTGCTCAAGTCTATCTCTATAAGGGCTATATTTTACAGGATCGCTACAAGTACCAGTTAGAGAATCGTCATCCTTATTTGCTGATGGAACATGATTTTAGGGGAACGGCAGAGGAGATTTTTCATGCTCTACCGGCCTTTCAGCAGGGGACAGATTTAGATAAGAAAATTCTCTGGGAATGGCTTCAGTTAATCGAATATATGGCTGAAAATGGTGGTCAGCATATGCGGATTGGTCTGGATTTGACATCTGGTTTTCTTGTCTTTTCAAGGATGGCAGCCATTTTGAAACGGTATTTGGAATACAATCGTTTTATTACCATTGAAGCCTATGACCGAACTCGGCATTATGATTTGCTGGTTACAAATAACCCGATTCATAAGAAGGAACAGACACCAGTTTATTATTTAAAAAACGACTTGGATATGGAGGATTTGGCAGGGATTCGTCAGTTATTATTTACTTAAAAGGCTTGGTTGTTCCAGGTCTTTTTTGTGAAATTCACACAATCTACTCACATTTTTTAAAAAATTAAAAAAAGTTGATGAACAAGAAAGCGCTTTATTTTGTATACTAGTTACTGTAAAGAGGAAACATCCTCAAGATCTTTATCAGGAGGACAGCACATGTCACAAGAAAAATACATTATGGCCATTGACCAGGGAACTACAAGTTCTCGTGCCATTATTTTCAACAAAAAAGGAGAAAAGGTCAGCTCGAGTCAAAAAGAGTTTACCCAGATTTTCCCTCAGGCAGGTTGGGTAGAGCACAATGCCAATGAAATTTGGAACTCGGTTCAGTCAGTTATTGCGGGTGCTTTCATCGAAAGTGGTGTCAAGCCAAATCAAATCGAAGCAATCGGGATTACTAACCAGCGTGAAACAACTGTTGTCTGGGATAAGAAAACAGGACTTCCTATCTACAATGCTATCGTTTGGCAGTCACGCCAGACAGCTCCTTTGGCTGAACAACTAAAAAGTCAAGGTTATGTAGAAAAATTCCATGAAAAGACTGGTTTGATCATCGATGCTTACTTTTCTGCTACCAAGGTTCGTTGGATTTTAGACCATGTAGAAGGAGCTCAAGAGCGAGCAGAAAAGGGTGAATTGCTCTTTGGTACCATCGATACTTGGTTGGTTTGGAAATTGACTGACGGTGCGGCTCACGTGACGGACTACTCAAATGCAGCTCGTACCATGCTTTATAACATTAAAGAACTCAAATGGGATGATGAGATTTTGGAAATCCTCAACATTCCTAAGGCTATGTTGCCAGAAGTTCGTTCTAACTCTGAAATTTACGGTAAGACAGCGCCATTCCATTTCTATGGTGGACAAGTGCCAATCTCAGGTATGGCTGGGGACCAACAAGCAGCCCTCTTTGGTCAGTTGGCCTTTGAACCTGGTATGGTTAAAAATACTTATGGAACAGGTTCTTTCATCATCATGAATACTGGGGAAGAGATGCAGTTGTCTGAAAACAACCTTTTGACAACGATTGGTTACGGAATCAATGGCAAGGTTTACTATGCCTTGGAAGGTTCTATCTTCATCGCAGGAAGTGCCATTCAGTGGCTTCGTGACGGTCTTCGCATGGTCGAAAATTCACCAGAATCTGAAAAATACGCTCGTGACTCTCACAACAATGATGAAGTTTATGTCGTTCCAGCCTTTACAGGTCTAGGAGCTCCATACTGGAACCAAAACGCTCGCGGTTCTGTCTTTGGTTTGACTCGTGGAACAAGTAAAGAAGACTTTATCAAGGCGACTTTGCAATCTATCGCTTATCAAGTCCGTGATATCATCGACACCATGCAAGTAGATGCTCAGACAGCTATTCAAGTCTTGAAAGTAGACGGTGGTGCAGCTATGAACAATTTCCTCATGCAGTTCCAAGCTGACATTTTGGGAATCGACATCGCACGCGCCAAAAACTTGGAAACAACAGCTCTAGGGGCAGCCTTCCTAGCAGGTTTGTCAGTAGGTTACTGGAAAGACTTGGATGAGTTGAAACTCTTGAACGAGACAGGAGAACTCTTTGAACCATCTATGAACGAATCTCGTAAGGAACAACTCTACAAGGGCTGGAAGAAGGCTGTAAAAGCAACCCAAGTCTTTGCGGAAGTAGACGACTAATACTGGAAGAATAAAGCGACTCAGTTAGAAAGTGTGTAAATATGGAATTTTCAAAGAAAACACGTGAATTATCAATTCAAAAAATGCAGGAACGTACCTTGGACCTCTTGATTATCGGTGGAGGAATCACAGGGGCTGGTGTAGCTTTGCAGGCGGCAGCCAGTGGTCTAGATACTGGTTTGATTGAAATGCAAGACTTTGCAGAAGGAACATCTAGCCGTTCAACAAAATTGGTTCACGGAGGTCTTCGTTACCTTAAGCAATTTGACGTAGAAGTAGTATCAGATACGGTTTCAGAACGTGCAGTGGTACAACAAATTGCTCCACACATTCCAAAACCAGATCCAATGCTCTTGCCAGTTTACGATGAAGATGGAGCGACCTTTAGCCTCTTCCGTCTGAAAGTAGCCATGGATTTGTACGACCTTTTGGCAGGGGTTAACAATACGCCTGCTGCAAACAAGGTTTTGAGCAAAGAAGAAGTCTTGGAACGCCAGCCAAACTTGAAGAAAGAAGGTTTGGTAGGAGGTGGGGTTTACCTTGACTTCCGTAACAACGATGCGCGTCTCGTGATTGAAAATATCAAACGTGCCAACCAAGACGGTGCCCTCATTGCTAACCACGTGAAGGCAGAAGGCTTCCTCTTTGACGAAAGTGGCAAGATTACAGGTGTCGTAGCTCGTGATTTGTTGACAGACCAAGTCTTTGAAATCAAGGCTCGTCTGGTTATCAACACGACAGGTCCTTGGAGCGACAAGGTACGCAATTTGTCTAATAAGGGAACACAATTCTCACAAATGCGTCCAACTAAGGGAGTTCACTTGGTAGTGGATTCAAGCAAGATCAAGGTTTCACAGCCAGTTTACTTTGACACAGGTTTGGGTGATGGCCGTATGGTCTTTGTTCTCCCACGTGAAAACAAGACTTACTTTGGTACAACTGATACAGACTACACAGGTGATTTGGAACATCCAAAAGTGACGCAGGAAGATGTAGATTATCTACTTGGCATTGTCAACAACCGCTTCCCAGAAGCCAATATCACCATTGATGATATCGAAAGTAGCTGGGCAGGTCTTCGTCCATTGATCGCAGGCAATAGCGCTTCTGACTACAATGGAGGAAATAACGGAACCATCAGTGATGAAAGCTTTAACAACTTGATTGCGACTGTTGAATCTTACCTCTCTAAAGAAAAAACTCGTGAAGATGTAGAGGCTGCTGTTAGCAAGCTTGAAAGCAGTACCTCTGAGAAACATTTGGATCCATCTGCAGTTTCACGTGGTTCGAGCTTGGACCGAGATGACAATGGCCTCTTGACCCTTGCTGGTGGTAAAATCACAGACTACCGTAAGATGGCTGAAGGAGCTATGGAGCGCGTGGTTGACATCCTCAAAGCAGAATTTGACCGTAGCTTTAAACTCATCAATTCTAAGACTTACCCTGTTTCAGGTGGAGAATTGAACCCAGCAAATGTGGACTCAGAAATCGAAGCCTTTGCGCAACTTGGAGTATCACGTGGCTTGGATAGCAAGGAAGCTCATTACCTAGCAAATCTTTACGGTTCAAATGCACCGAAGGTCTTTGCCCTTGCTCACAGCTTGGAACAAGCGCCAGGACTCAGCTTGGCGGACACCTTGTCTCTTCATTATGCAATGCGCAATGAGTTGGCTCTTAGCCCGGTTGACTTCCTCCTTCGCCGTACCAACCACATGCTCTTTATGCGTGATAGTTTGGATAGCATCGTTGAGCCAGTTTTGGATGAAATGGGACGATTCTATGACTGGTCAGAAGAAGAAAAAGCAGGCTACCGAGCAGATGTCGAAGCAGCTCTCGCTAACAACGATTTAGCAGAATTAAAAAATTAAGAAAAAATAAAAGAGGTGGAGGGCAGCATTCCTTGCCGCCCGCCCCTTCTTTTTAATGGAGACAGAAAGATGATGAATGAATTATTTGGAGAATTTTTAGGGACTTTAATCCTGATTCTTCTAGGAAATGGTGTTGTTGCAGGTGTGGTTCTTCCTAAAACCAAGAGCAACAGTTCAGGTTGGATTGTGATTACTATGGGTTGGGGGATTGCAGTTGCGGTTGCAGTATTTGTATCTGGCAAGCTCAGTCCAGCTCATTTAAACCCAGCTGTGACCATTGGTGTAGCCTTAAAAGGTGGTTTGCCTTGGGCTTCCGTTTTCCCTTATATCTTAGCTCAGTTTGCAGGGGCTATGCTCGGTCAGATTTTGGTTTGGTTGCAATTCAAACCGCATTATGAGGCAGAAGAAAATGCAGGAAATATCCTGGCAACCTTCAGTACTGGTCCAGCCATCAAGGATACTGTATCAAACTTGATTAGCGAAATCCTTGGAACCTTTGTTTTGGTGTTGACAATCTTTGCTTTGGGTCTTTACGATTTTCAGGCAGGTATCGGAACCTTTGCAGTGGGGACTTTGATTGTCGGTATCGGTCTATCACTAGGTGGGACAACAGGCTATGCCCTGAACCCAGCTCGTGACCTTGGACCTCGTATCATGCATAGTATCTTGCCAATTTCAAACAAGGGAGACGGAGACTGGTCTTATGCCTGGATTCCTGTTGTGGGACCTGTTATCGGAGCAGCCTTGGCCGTGCTTGTATTCTCACTTTTCTAATCTAGAAAACAATTATGTTGATAGAGCTTGAGATGAGTATCTCAGGCTTTTTTATGTGAAAAATCTCACTTTTATTTTCTGCTATTTTATGCTAAAATATTAAAAATCAAAAACTGTTCCCATATATGCTTGTTGGAGAGATATTATGAAAAAATTTGGAGAAATTTTTAAAAAGTTTCGAGAATCTAGAGGTTTTCGCTTGAAAGATGTCGAAAAAGCTGGTATATCAACATCACAGCTCTCACGTTTTGAAAAGGGAGAGACTGATTTAACCATTTCAAAATTTATGGCTATTTTGGATGAAATTAACATGCCCATTGATGAATTTATGTATGCTGTTCATGATTTTCATCGTGATGAACTGAATGAACTCTTATCAAAGGTTAGGCATTTTGTATCAAATCATGATGTTGATGGGTTGAAAAAACTACTTTATTCTCAGATGGAGTCAGATTCTAAACAAGAGAAATTTCATAAGCTTAACATTATTTTATTAAAAATTCGTTTACAAGATTTATCGGGAGAAGCTTATTATTCTGGTGATGATTTATCTTATCTAACTGATTATCTATTTAGTGTTGAATATTGGGGATACTATGAATTATTGATTTTTTCAAATACGTTAGATGTCCTAAAACACGATGTCTTCATGCTTTTGGCTAGAGAGATGTCTAGACGTTCTGATTTTTATAAAGAAATTCCTAATAATAGACGATTGATTTCATCTATGCTATTAAACGGATATATCACATGTATTGAAAGAGGAAAATTTCTTGATGCTTTATATTTTGAAAAGCAACTGAATCAATGCTTTTTCACCGAGATAGAAATTTATGAACGGTTGGTGTTTCAGTATGCACAACATCTGTATCGATACAAAAAAGAGATGGATTGTAAAGCAATTATTGAAATGAGGAAGTGTATTGGAGCAATGAAATTAGCGGGAAGTAACCATTTGGCAAAGAATTATGAAAGGCACTTAGAAAAAATTTTAGCAAGTAAAAAGTAATACGCAGATATGGGAAAGGAAGTATCTCGAAGTAATATTTTGGTAGAATTGTCTTTAGAAATTTCAATTACGGTTGTTTTATCAGTTCATTGTATTTGAGCGATAGGATTTTTCGAAGTTGTCACCATAATTATGAATTTTGAGGTATTTAATATGCAAGTTCTATCTCCATATATTTTAAGAAAGAAAAGTGAAACAGGAGAATTATTTTTCAATAGTAACAATAATCACTCTTAATAAACAGCATCATATATAGGTTAATTAAATTATTGTATAGTCTCAGTTGGAGTTAATTTATTTATAACTTTTAGACTGAGGCTTTTATATCTATTCGCTTTCTTTTAGATAGGCTTATTTATGAAATTTCTAAAATACATTAAAACTAATATTTTTATCTATTTTTTAATAGGAGTGCTTTTGAATAGCGGAATGGCTCTAATAAAGCCATTGTTATTGGATAAGCTATTGAATATTCGTGAAGAGCAACTTACAATTGGTACAATTTCATACTTTGTTTTATATGGCCTGTGTTTACACCTGTTTTTTTATAGCACGATGTTGCTAGCAAATTTTGTCAGTAATAATCTGCAGCGTCATCTGCAAATTCGGTTAAAAGATCAGCTTATTAAGAAACTATTTTTGAAAGAAAACGTTGTATATGATGAAAAAGTTTCAATTGTTACACAAGATATGGAACTGCTCTATAATCGCTTCTTTTTACCCCTGGATATGATAGTTGGAAGAGTTTTTATACTTTGTACAACGATTGTTTTTATTTTGGTGCAAAATTTTTGGCTTGGTCTTGTTTTTATCGTGTTTTCTTTTCTTCGACCATTACCTCAATGGGTAATGAATAATCGTTTAATGAAAAGTGGTGCAAATTTTTCGGAAATGCAAAAAGCTTTTCATCTATCTGTAGGAGATTTTTTTAAGGGGGCAGATACGATCTATTTTTATGGCGCTAGTAAAGAAAACTTTGCTAAGATGAGAAAAAACAACGAGTGTTACGAGAATGCTCGTTGGAAAAATGAATGGACTAGTAATGTCGTTTATTTTTTCAATGGTCCTTTAGAATTCCTTAGTCAGGTACTACCTCTTGCACTTGGTCTTTTATTACAAAAGAGTGGTATAGAGTTAACAACAGCTAGTTTGGTCTCTATGTATATAGCTACAATGAATCTTAGCGGACCTATTCAAAGAATTATGTATAGCATATCTGATATACAGCGATCGCAAACAGTGAAAGAAAAAATATTTTCATTATTGGAAGAATCTTGTTTAGAAACATCATATCCGACAGTCGAATCTTTAGCTGAGCTAGTTTTGGAGGGCGTTTCAAAACAGGTTGGAGAGCAAGTGCTCTTTTATGATTTGTCACTTAGACTAACTAAGCCAAGTAAAGTTTTAATAAAGGGAGCTAGTGGTACCGGAAAGTCAACTCTCCTACAATTGGTAGCAGGAAAGATAAGTCCGAATAGTGGTAGAATTATCGTACGTGATAAATCAGGTCGAGAATTTACTCATTATCAAGGGAATATCGCTTATATCTCTCAGAATCCATTTTTCAGACATGGGACAATCCGAGAAAATTTAACATTAGGACAGGAGATTTCAGATAAAGAATTACTCTGTTGCCTAGAACAAGTTGGTTTAACGAATGAAATCACCAATATCTTGGATTATCAACTGGTAAATAATGGAGAAAACATTTCAGGTGGACAACGTTTACGACTTGAATTAGTTCGCTGTCTGCTTCGACAAAAAGACATTGTGTTGGCGGATGAGGTCACATCATCCTTAGACAAGGACAATGCATATCAAGTGCGCCAGTTACTTTTGCAGTTGCCTATCATTTTGATTGAAGTTGCTCATCATATTGATTCAGAAACGGTTTATAATCAAGTAATTGATTTGGGAAAATATAGAATAAAATAAATAGACTTGTTCGGCATCTTGCTAGATATAATATATATGTATATTACGTATTGTTTTAGCTGATTTAAAGATGTGAAAACTAAAAACTATGGCTAAGTTGGAATGTTAAAAATTCAATTTCTGACCACCTAATCTTGTGTCAAATAGTTATCAAACAAAGTCTAGTCTACCATTTATCAGTTAAATATTTTTATGTTATGGGAGCGTTACATGTCTAATTCATTTATTAAGTTGTTAGTCTCTCAATTGTTTGCAAATTTAGCAGATATTTTCTTTAGAGTAACAATCATTGCTAACATATACATTATTTCAAAATCAGTAATTGCCACGTCACTAGTTCCCATTTTAATAGGGATATCCTCTTTTGTTGCGAGTCTTTTAGTTCCTTTAGTTACTAAAAGGATAGCGCTCAATAGGGTTTTATCTTTATCCCAATTTGGAAAGACTATATTATTGGCGATACTGGTAGGAATGTTTACCGTAATGCAATCCGTAGCGCCTTTGGTAACCTATCTATTTGTTGTGGCAATTTCAATATTGGATGGTTTTGCCGCACCTGTTTCTTATGCAATTGTGCCGCGCTATGCGACCGATTTGGGTAAGGCTAACTCAGCTTTGTCAATGAGTGGTGAAGCTGTTCAATTGGTGGGTTGGGGATTAGGTGGACTCTTATTTGCAACAATTGGTCTGTTACCTACCACGTTTATCATTTTAATCTTGTATATCATTTCTAGCTTTTTGATGTTATTTCTTCCTAAGGCTGAAGTGGAGGTGCTAGAGTCAGAGACTAATCTTGAAATTTTGCTCAAAGGTTGGAAGTTAGTTGCTAGAGATCCTAGATTAAGACTTTTTGTATCAGCAAATTTATTTGAAATTTTCTCAAATACGATTTGGGTTTCGTCTATCATACTTGTCTTTGTAACTGAGTTATTAAATGAAACAGAAAGTTACTGGGGATATTCTAATACAGCATATTCTATCGGGATTATAATTAGTGGCTTAATTGCTTTTCGGCTATCTGAAAAGTTTCTTGCTCTTAAGTGGGAAAGTATTCTTTTTTCTCTTATAGCCATGGCAATAGTGACGCTGACTATTCTATTTTTTCCAAATGCACAGATGTTTTTAGTATTTTCAGCTTTACTTGGTATGTTATCGCAGCTAAAAGAAGTTCCTGAAACTGTATTTCTTCAGGAAACAGTAGAGGAAAATAACTTGGTTAATGTCTATTCCGTTCTGGAAGTGATTTCGACACTAGCATTTTCAGTATTTGTTTTGCTAATGAGCTATATTACTGAGAATTTTGGTATTAGCATCAGTTTTTGGATATCAGCCATTTGTCTGATGATAGAAGCTATTTTAATTTATATCAGACGAGATTATTTTAAATAAGAGACTGGGTAAGAAGTCTCTAAAAATCAGAAAAGCGCATAGTATCAGGTGTTGAAATGAACTGCACCCCAAAAGTTAGATTTTTTCTGTCTAACTTTTTGGGGTCAGTACAAAAAAACTTGATATTGTGCGTTTTATTATGGAAAGCTTCCCTTCATTTTCTACTGAAATTGAGTTTTTGCCCAGGAACACTCTATTTGAAATATACATAGAAAAACCGCATAATCCTTAAAATAAACTGAAATCTACTGAAAATCTACGGCAAACAATTGAAAAATTATCCTAGAAAGTGGTACAATAGTAGAAAAATACTATAGTAAGAGTTCATCTTATTTAGCAAAAATTACAGAAATGAATGGTTTTTCTTGATGAAACAGAGAAAAGAATTGTACCTCTTTCTTGGTCGGACAGCCTTGTATTTTCTTATCTTTCTAGGGCTGCTTTACTTCTTTAGCTATCTTGGACAGGGTCAAGGAAGCTTTATCTATAATGAATTTTAACTTGAAGGAGAATCCCTATTGTGTCAAATAAACCAATAGTAGATATGATTGAAACCATTGAGCATTTTGCTCAGACACAGCCTAGCTATCCTGTTTACAATGTTTTGGGGCAGGAACATACTTATGGAGATTTGAAGGCTGATTCGGATAGTTTAGCTACAGCCATTGACCAACTAGGCTTGCCTGAGAAGTCTCCTGTGGTCGTTTTTGGTGGCCAAGAATATGAAATGTTGGCAACTTTTGTAGCCTTGACTAAGTCAGGTCATGCCTACATTCCCATTGATAGCCATTCGGCCTTGGAGCGAGTTTCAGTTATTTTAGAAGTAGCGGAGCCAAGTTTGATTATTGCCATCTCAGACTTTCCATTGGAGCAGGTTTCGACACCGATGATGACTCTAGCTCAGGTTCAAGAAGCCTTTGCTCAAGGGAATAACTATGAAATCACGCATCCAGTCAAGGGCGATGATAATTACTACATCATCTTTACTTCTGGTACAACTGGTAAGCCTAAGGGAGTGCAGATTTCCCATGATAATCTCCTCAGCTTTACCAACTGGATGATTACGGATAAGGAATTTGCGACGCCAAGTCGTCCGCAAATGTTGGCTCAGCCACCTTATTCTTTTGACCTGTCTGTCATGTACTGGGCGCCGACCTTGGCATTAGGTGGTACGCTCTTCGCTCTTCCTTCAGCTATTACTCAGGACTTTAAGCAACTCTTTGCTACCATCTTTTCATTGCCGATCGCTATCTGGACATCAACCCCTTCTTTTGCGGATATGGCCATGTTGTCAGAAGACTTTAATAGTGAGAAAATGCCTGGAATCACGCATTTCTACTTTGATGGCGAAGAATTGACGGTTAAAACAGCTCAAAAACTACGCGAACGTTTCCCACAGGTCCGTATTATCAATGCCTACGGTCCAACAGAAGCGACAGTAGCCCTATCAGCAGTTGCTGTGACAGACGAGATGTTGGCGACTCTCAAACGCCTACCAATCGGCTATACCAAGGCTGATTCTCCAACCTTTATCATTGACGAGGAAGGCAATAAATTGCCAAATGGCGAACAGGGAGAAATCATTGTTTCTGGGCCAGCTGTTTCAAAAGGATATATGAATAATCCTGAAAAAACAGCGGAAGCCTTCTTTGAATTTGAAGGACTGCCAGCCTATCACACAGGTGATGTGGGAACCATGACAGATGAGGGCTTGCTTCTCTACGGCGGACGCATGGACTTCCAGATTAAGTTCAACGGTTACCGCATTGAGCTAGAAGATGTCTCTCAAAATCTTAATAAGTCTCGTTATATCGAGTCTGCTGTCGCAGTACCGCGTTATAACAAGGACCACAAGGTACAAAATCTACTGGCCTATGTCATCTTAAAAGACGGTGTTCGTGAGCAGTTTGAGCGTGATATCGATATTACTAAGGCCATCAAGGAAGATTTGACAGACATCATGATGTCCTACATGATGCCGTCTAAATTCCTTTACCGAGACAGTTTGCCACTGACTCCAAATGGAAAGATTGACATCAAAGGATTGATCAACGAGGTGAACAAGAGATGATGGAGTTCTTTCAACAGCTTCCTCATTTAGAGCCATATGGGAATCCTCAGTATTTTGTCTATGTGATTGCTGCAACCTTGCCCATCTTTATCGGTCTCTTTTTCAAGAAACGCTTTGCCTGGTATGAAGTGCTGGTAAGTCTCTTCTTTATCGTTACCATGTTGGTAGGTGGGAAGACAAATCAATTGGCCGCCTTGGGTACTTACCTTTGCTGGGAAGTATTGCTCGTACTCTTCTACAAGCATTATCGAAAAAGTAAGGATGGTAAGTGGGTTTTCTACCTAGTTAGTTTTCTATCCCTCCTTCCGATTATCTTTGTCAAGGTGCAGCCAGCTATCAATGGAACACAGTCTTTGCTTGGATTTTTGGGTATTTCTTACCTGACCTTTCGTTCGGTTGGGATTATCATCGAGCTGAGAGATGGAGTGATTAAGGATTTTACCCTCTGGGAATTCCTTCGTTTCCTTCTCTTCATGCCGACTTTTTCAAGTGGTCCAATCGATCGCTTTAAGCGATTTAATGAAAATTATCAGACCATTCCTGAGCGGGATGAGTTGATGGATATGCTGGATGAATCTGTTCGCTATATCATGTGGGGCTTTTTGTATAAGTTTATCCTAGCTCATGTTTTAGGAGAGACTTTACTACCTCCTCTGAAGAATCTAGCCTTGCAGTCAGGTGGCTTCTTTAACCTCTATGCCTTGGCAGTTATGTATACCTTTGGTCTGGAACTCTTCTTTGACTTTGCAGGTTATTCTATGTTTGCCTTAGCCATCTCAAACTTAATGGGAATCCGTAGCCCTATCAACTTTAACAAGCCCTTTTTATCAAGGGATTTAAAGGAGTTTTGGAATCGTTGGCACATGAGTCTTTCTTTCTGGTTCCGTGATTTTGTCTTTATGCGGATGGTGATGGTATTGACCAGAAAGAAAGTCTTTAAAAATCGTAATGTAACCTCAAGTGTGGCCTACGTTGTAAATATGCTGATTATGGGATTTTGGCATGGAGTGACCTGGTACTATATTGCCTATGGACTCTTTCATGGACTGGGCTTGGTCATCAATGATGCCTGGGTTCGCAAGAAAAAAACGCTCAATAAGGAACGGAAAAAAGCAGGGAAAGCTGCCCTACCTGAGAATCGCTGGGTTCAGTTGCTTGGCATGGTTGTCACCTTCCATGTCGTCATGCTGTCATTCTTAATCTTTTCTGGATTCTTGAATGATCTATGGTTTAAAAAATAAAAGGAAATAAAATATGGATATCAAATCAGAAGTTATCGAAATTATTGATGAGTTGTTTATGGAAGATGTTTCTGACATGATGGATGAAGATCTTTTTGATGCAGGTGTCTTGGATAGTATGGGAACGGTTGAATTGATTGTGGAGATTGAGAACCGTTTTGACATTCGTGTCCCTGTAACAGAGTTTGGTCGCGATGACTGGAATACGGCTAATAAAATCATAGCTGGTATTGTGGAGCTACAAAATGCTTAAACGCTTATGGATGATCTTCGGGCCGGTCTTGATAGCTGGTTTGTTGGTTTGTCTGCTCATTTTCTTTTATCCTACTGAGATGCATCATAATCTAGGAGCTGAAAAGCGTTCAGCGGTGGCTACTACTATCGATAGTTTTAAGGAGCGAAGTCAAAAAGTCAGAGCACTATCTGATCCAAATATGCGTTTTGTTCCCTTCTTTGGCTCTAGTGAATGGCTTCGTTTTGACGGTGCTCATCCTGCGGTATTAGCTGAGAAATACAATCGCTCCTACCGTCCTTATCTTTTAGGACAGAGGGGAGCTGCATCGCTTAACCAGTATTTTGGAATGCAACAGATGCTGCCACAGCTGGAGAATAAACAAGTTGTGTATGTTATCTCACCTCAGTGGTTCAGTAAAAATGGCTATGAGCCAGCAGCTTTTCAGCAGTATTTTAATGGAGACCAGTTGACCAGTTTTCTGGAACATCAATCCGGAGATCAGGCTAGTCAATATGCAGCGACTCGCTTACTACAGCAGTTTCCTAACGTAGCTATGAAGGATTTGGTTCAGAAGTTGGCAAGTGAAGAAGAATTGTCGACGGCAGACAATGAAATGATTGAATTATTGGCTCGGTTTAATGAACGCCAAGCTTCCTTTTTTGGTCAGTTTTCAGTTAGAGGCTATGTCAATTATGATAAGCATGTAGTTAAGTATTTAAAGACCTTGCCAGACCAGTTTTCTTATCAATCTATAGAAGATATTGTTAAAGCAGATGCAGAAAAGAATACTTCCAATAATGATCTGGGAATGGAAAATTATTTCTATAATACGCAGATCAAGAAGGATTTGAAGAAATTAAAGGACTCTCAGAAAAGCTTTACCTATCTCAAGTCGCCAGAGTATAATGACTTGCAGTTGGTTTTAACACAGTTTTCTAAATCTAAGGTCAACCCGATTTTTATCATTCCACCTGTTAATAAAAAATGGATGGACTACGCTGGTTTACGAGAGGACATGTACCAACAGACGGTGCAGAAGATTCGCTATCAGTTAGAAAGTCAAGGGTTTAACAATATCGCAGATTTTTCTAAGGACGGCGGGGAGCCATTCTTTATGAAGGACACCATTCACCTTGGTTGGTTGGGTTGGTTGGCTTTTGACAAGGCAGTTGATCCTTTCCTATCCAATCCCACACCAGCTCCGACTTACCATCTGAATGAGCGCTTTTTCAGCAAAGATTGGGCGACTTATGATGGAGATGTCAAGGACTTTCAATAGATCATAATATAGAAGAGTTCAAGAATGAAGCCTATTTTCACGTTTTTTCTTGACTCTTTTTTTGCTTGTGATATAATTAACTGGTAAATAAAATGTCAAATAATAGTATTTTTCTCTTAAAAAAGAGAATTCTAAAAGGAAAGGAGTCAGATATGAGACAGCTAGCGAAGGATATCGATGGCTTTTTGAATGAGGTGATTTTGCAGGCAGAAAATCAGCATGAAATCCTAATAGGTCATTGTACTAGCGAGGTAGCTCTGACCAATACCCAGGAGCATATCCTCATGCTCTTGTCGGAGGAATCTTTAACAAATTCAGATTTGGCTCGTCGTCTCAATGTCAGTCAGGCGGCAGTTACCAAGGCCATTAAGTCTTTGGTCAAGGAAGGGATGTTGGAAACATCTAAAGATCCTAAGGATGCGCGTGTGATTTTTTATCAGTTGACTGATTTGGCTCGTCCAATCGCTGAGGAGCATCATCATCACCATGAGCATACGCTTTTAACCTATGAACAAGTGGCGACTCAGTTTACTCCAAATGAACAAAAAGTGATCCAGCGGTTTTTGACTGCTTTAGTAGGAGAAATCAAATAATGAGATATATTACGGTAGAGGAGTTATCCTTCTATTATGATAAGGAGCCTGTTCTTGAACATATCAATTATAGTGTTGATAGTGGGGAATTTGTTACCTTGACGGGGGAGAATGGGGCAGCTAAGACGACACTCATCAAGGCCAGTCTTGGAATCCTCCAACCACGCATTGGCAAGGTAACCATTTCAAAGACAAATACGCAGGGTAAGAAATTGAGAATAGCCTATCTTCCTCAACAGATTGCCAGTTTTAATGCAGGTTTTCCAAGTACGGTTTATGAGTTTGTCAAGTCGGGTCGCTATCCACGAAAGGGTTGGTTCCGTCGTTTGAATGCTCATGATGAGGAGCATATCAAGGCTAGTTTGGACTCAGTTGGTATGTGGGAACACCGAGACAAACGCTTGGGGTCTCTATCTGGAGGACAAAAGCAGCGAGCGGTGATCGCGCGTATGTTTGCCTCTGACCCAGATGTATTTATCCTAGATGAGCCGACAACGGGAATGGATGCAGGAAGTAAAAATGAATTTTACGAACTCATGCACCACAGCGCCCATCATCATGGCAAGGCTGTTTTGATGATTACCCATGACCCTGAAGAAGTTAAGGACTACGCGGACCGCAATATCCATCTAGTCCGTAACCAAGACTCACCATGGCGTTGTTTCAACGTTCATGAGAATGATCAGGAGGTGGGCCATGCTTAGTTTGTTATCTTATGACTTTATGCAGCGTGCCTTTCTAGCTGTTATTGCTATGAGTCTTTTCTCGCCAGTTCTTGGAACCTTCCTCATCTTGCGTCGTCAGAGTTTGATGAGCGATACCCTCAGTCACGTCTCACTTTCAGGTGTAGCCTTTGGTCTGGTTCTGGGGATTTCTCCGACTATTTCCACTATTGCTATTGTCTTGATTGCGGCGGTCTTTCTGGAGTATCTCCGTACGGTTTACAAGAGCTTTATGGAAATCGGGACAGCCATCCTTATGTCAACAGGTCTGGCTGTTTCTCTGATTGTCATGAGCAAGGGTAAAAGCTCGAGTTCTATGAGTTTGGACCAGTATCTTTTTGGTTCGATTGTGACTATCAGCGAAGAACAGGTTATTTCCCTCTTTGTCATTGCGGCGGTTGTTTTGATTTTGACCTTCCTCTTCTTGCGTCCAATGTATATCTTGACCTTTGATGAGGATACGGCCTTTGTGGATGGCTTGCCAGTTCGTACCATGTCTATTCTTTTTAACATGGTGACAGGGGTGGCTATTGCCCTTATGATTCCTGCTGCGGGAGCTCTTCTGGTATCGACCATTATGGTCTTGCCAGCTAGTATTGCCCTGCGTCTGGGGAAAAACTTTAAATCGGTTATGCTGCTAGCTAGTGCTATTGGATTTTTGGGAATGGTGGCAGGACTCTACATTTCCTACTATGCAGAAACACCTGCAAGCGCAAGTATTACCATTATTTTTGTAACTGTCTTCTTACTGATCAGTTTAGTAAGACGTTTTATCAAATAGGAGACTAACGTGAAAAAAATTAGCTTCTTGCTAGCCAGTCTATGTGCCTTGTTTTTAGTGGCTTGTTCTAATCAAAAGCAGGCAGATGGCAAACTAAATATTGTGACAACCTTTTACCCTGTCTATGAATTTACCAAGCAAGTCGCAGGAGATACTGCAAATGTAGAACTCCTAATCGGTGCTGGTACAGAACCTCATGAATACGAACCGTCTGCCAAGGCAGTTGCCAAAATCCAAGACGCAGACACCTTCGTTTATGAAAATGAAAATATGGAAACATGGGTTCCTAAATTGCTAGATACCTTGGATAAGAAAAAGGTCAAAACCATCAAGGCGACAGGCGATATGTTGCTCTTGCCAGGTAGCGAGGAAGAAGAGGGAGACCATGACCATGGCGAAGAAGGCCATCACCATGAGTTTGACCCCCATGTTTGGTTATCACCAGTCCGTGCCATTAAACTTGTAGAGCACATCCGTGACAGCTTGTCAGCAGATTATCCGGATAAAAAAGAGACCTTTGAGAAGAATGCAGCTACCTATATCGAAAAATTGCAAGCCTTGGATAAGGCTTATGCAGAAGGCTTGTCTCAAGCCAAACAAAAGAGCTTTGTGACTCAACACGCAGCCTTTAACTATCTTGCATTGGACTATGGACTCAAACAAGTCGCAATCTCAGGCCTTTCTCCAGATGCAGAGCCATCAGCTGCACGTCTGGCAGAATTGACAGAGTACGTCAAGAAAAATAAAATTGCCTATATCTACTTTGAGGAAAATGCTTCACAAGCCCTTGCTAATACACTTTCAAAAGAAGCAGGTGTCAAAACAGATGTCCTCAATCCTTTAGAAAGTCTGACAGAAGAAGATACCAAGGCGGGAGAAAATTATATCTCTATCATGGAGAAAAACCTCAAAGCTTTGAAACAAACAACAGACCAAGAAGGTCCAGCTATCGAGCCTGAAAAGGCAGAGGATACCAAGACAGTCCAAAATGGTTACTTCGAAGATGCAGACGTCAAGGATCGCACCTTGAGCGACTATGCAGGCAACTGGCAATCAGTTTATCCTTTCCTTGAAGATGGTACGTTTGACCAAGTCTTTGACTACAAGGCTAAGTTGACTGGTAAGATGACTCAGGCTGAGTACAAGGCCTACTATACAAAAGGCTATCAGACAGATGTTACTAAGATCAATATTACTGATAATACTATGGAATTTGTTCAAGGTGGACAAAGTAAGAAATATACTTACAAGTATGTTGGTAAGAAAATCTTGACTTATAAGAAAGGAAATCGTGGCGTGCGCTTCCTCTTTGAAGCGACAGATGCGGATGCTGGACAATTCAAGTATGTTCAGTTTAGTGACCATAATATCGCCCCAGTTAAGGCAGAACATTTCCATATCTTCTTTGGAGGCACAAGCCAAGAAGCTCTCTTTGAAGAAATGGATAACTGGCCAACCTACTACCCAGATAATCTATCTGGCCAAGAAATTGCCCAAGAAATGTTGGCGCATTGATGAGAAACCGACTAGTTCATAGGAGCTAGTCGGTTTTTGGATACTAGATAGCTAACTCTATTAGAGACCTTTCAGATACCTAAGGAACTTTAAACAATGAATAAAACTCTTGAAATATCTGGACCTGTATGTTAGAATAATTTTATCGGGCAAGGTTCATTAGAACACCAAATCCCTTAACTATGGCCGTAGTTAAGGGATTTTTTGACGTATCTTAGCGATTTAACGGGTGTTGATAGGCTAGCCATTCGGTCTACTTCTTACCATCTAGCCATTTGCAAACGAAATACAAGATGATTCCTGCTATGACGTCCGCTACAATAGTAAGAACGAGCTCTGGGGCAAAGTTCATTAGTTTCACCTCCTCTCACGAACCGTAAGGAACGTAATCGGTAACCGATGACAAAAATAGTATATCACATTAAATTTAGATCATCAACATTGCTTAATGCTTGAAATATTAGGACTTATATGCTAGAATGTAGCTAGTGTATAAGGTTCATTAGAACACCAAAGCCCCTAACTATGGCCGTAGTTAAGGGCTTTTTTGACGTATCTTAGCGATTTAACGGGTGTTGATAGGCTAGTCATTCGGTCTACTTCTTACCATCTAGCCATCTGCAGACGAAATACAAGATAATTCCTGCTATGACGTCCGCTACAATAGTAAGAACGAGCTCTGGGGCAAGGTTCATTAGTTTCACCTCCTCTCACGAACCGTAAGGAACGTAATCGGTAACCGATGACAAAAACAGTATACTACAATAAATTTAGACCATCAACCTTACTTAATGCTTGAAATATTGTAGATTATATGCTAGAATATAGTTAATTGATAAGGTTCATTAGAACACCAAAGCCCCTAACTAGTGCGATAGTTAAGGGCTTTTTCGACGTATCTTAGCGATTTAACGGGTGTTGATAGGCTAGTCACTCGGTCTACTCCTTACTATCTAGCCATCTGCAGACGAAATACAAGATAATTCCAGCTATAACATCCGCTATAATAGTAAGAGCGAGCTCTATGATAAGGCTCATTAGTTTCACCTCCTCTCACGAACCCATAGGAACGTAATCGGTAACCGATGACAAAAATAGTATACCACAATAAATTTAGATCATCAAGGTCACTTAATTCTTGAAATATAGGGTCTAGGTGACAAAGTCTTTAAAATCAGAAAAACGCATCATATCAGGTGTGCAAAACCTTGATATTATGCGTTTTATTGTGGGAAGATTTACTCCATTTTCTCCTGAAATTGAGTTTTTGTCCAGCCTCTGTTTTTGGGGTTGCTGAGAAAATAATGTCATGTGGTGAGTATTTGTAGATCAGTCAGCAGACAGAACGAATATTCTTCGAAAATCTCTTCAAACCATGTCACCTTCGTCTTTCCGTATATATGTGACTGACTTCATCAGTTCTATCTACAACCTCAAAACAGTGTTTCGAGCTGACTTGATCAATTTTCAAATCTGTACTTTGAGCAACCTGAGACTAGCTTCCTATTTGATTTTCATTGAATATCAGAAACCCATTCTCCATCAAATAATTCGACTGCGTCTAATAATTTTTGATCTGGCAAGGTGTCAGAAATAAAGGTTGTGTATTTGGAGAGGGGATTAATTTTAAAAAATCCAGTCTTGTAAAATTTAGAACTATCAATCAGTAAGATGGTTTCATGGGCTTTGTCAATAATATTCTTTTTTGAAATAGCTTGGCTGAGAGAAGCTTCATAAACATATTGATCATCAATACCTCTTGCTGAACAAAAAGCCAAATCGATATTAAAGTGATCTAATAAAGAATTTTCTTTATCATAGTTAATAACTGAACAAGATTGATGTTTTACTTCTCCAGAAGTAATAAAAATTTTAGAACTATCTCTAACAGTTTCAGATAAGGTTTGTGCTGTATGTAGACCATTTGTAAAAATAATCAAATTATCAAGTTCAGAAAGATAGGGACAAAGTTCGTAGGTAGTAGTACTAGAATCCAGATAGATACACATACCTGACCGAATAAAGTCTTTAGCGAGACTAGCGATTAATCTTTTTTGCCTAGTACTTTCTCCTTCACGTATTTGATGGGAAAGTTCAATTGTATTCATGGAGGACAAGGTCACGTATCCGTGCTTTCTTTTGATAAGACCTTGATTTTCTAAGAAAATTAAATCACGACGTAAGGTACTTGTGCTGGAGAAAGTGATTTCTGCCAACTCTTTTACGGCAATTCTTTTTTTCTTTTTGATAATTTCAATCAATTCAAGTACACGTTCATCTTTTATCATAAGCTCCTCCTAATTTATCATCTCAACTATATTATAGCAAAAATTGGAGGAATTTGAATTATTTTTATGTTTATGGCGCAAATATATGAATTTTATTCAAGTAAGCGTTCACATATTGAAAAAATAAAATGCGAGGATTATAATAAACTTAATTAAGGACGAAGAGAGGAGAGAAATGGAAGCGGTTTTAGCAATAGATTTAGGTGCGACTTCTGGAAGAGCAATCGTTGGTTACCTTTCTGAAAATAAACTAGTAATGGAAGAAATAAATCGTTTTTCTAACCTACCTATTAGAGTAAAAGGGCATTTATCTTGGGATGTTGACTTTCTACTAGCTAAAATTCTTGAAAGTATCCGATTGGCTAATACTAGTTACAAGATTTTATCTGTCGGTATTGATACATGGGGTGTTGATTTTGGATTGATTGATAATGAAGGAAAACTGTTATCACAACCTGTTCACTATCGTGATGAAAGAACAAAGGGAGTGTTAAAGGAAATATCTGAAATTACTGAATTAGAAAAACTGTATTCAGAGACAGGAAATCAGATTATGGAGATAAATACCTTGTTTCAACTCTTTAAGGCACGTCAAGAATCTCCTGACTCTTTCTATAAGACCAATAAGATTCTTTTAATGCCAGATTTGTTTAATTATCTGTTGACAGGTAAGTTTGCTTCAGAAAAAAGCATTGCTTCAACAACCCAACTCTTTGATCCGAGAAGTCAAAAATGGAATCAGAATATTTTAAAACTATTTGAATTGGAGTCATCTTTACTTCCTGAAATTGTTTCAGAGGGAAATGTCCTTGGAAGGATAAAAGAGGAGTATGGTTTAGGCGATATTCCTGTTGTGAATGTTTGTAGTCATGATACAGCAAGCGCGATTGTCTCAGTACCTAAGACAGAAGATAGTTTATTTATTTCATCAGGGACTTGGTCTTTGGTTGGAGTGGAGCTTTCTTCACCTGTTCTTAGTACCGAATCCTTCAGTTATGGATTTACAAATGAAGTCGGTAAAGATGGAGTGATTACATTTCTGAAGAATTGTACAGGGTTGTGGATCATAGAGGAGCTAAGACGTTCATTTGAACGAAGAGGGAAAGCATATTCTTTTGGTGATATAAAAACAATGGTGGAGAAAGAAAAAGAAGATCTTCCTTTGATTGATACTGAATCAACTGAATTTGCAACAGAATCTGACATGTACAAGACTTTGACAGAATATCTAGCTTATCATCATGAAACTAGAGAGTGGACAGATGGACAACTATTTAAGATCGTTTATGAAAGCCTAGCTGAAACGTATAGGAAAACGATAGAGTTATTAGAAGGGCTAACTCATAAGGTTTATAAGAGGATATATGTGATTGGAGGAGGTGCTAGAGCCAGTTACTTTAATCAAATGATTGCTGATAGAACTGGTAAAGAGGTTCTTACAGGTTCAACTGAGGCTACAGCTGTGGGGAATATTGTTGTGCAGCTCATAGCTATGGGACAATTAAAAGGGATGGAAGAAGCTCACCATGTTATTGAGGAGTTCCTACAATTAGAGAGTTATTACTCCCAAAAGAATTAAAAAGATTGAGAGTTTGTAAATTTGCCTCCCTCCCCCTTCTTAAGTTTTGTACAAGAAGGGGGGATAATTGGTGAATTGAAAAATATTTAGTGTTTTGATATGAGGAGGACAAGAATGTCAGATGTAAAACAAGAATTAATTAAGTATGGCAAGAAGCTAGTAGAAACAGATTTGACGAAAGGAACAGGTGGAAATCTCAGTGTTTTCGATCGTGAAAAACAATTGATGGCAATTACCCCGTCGGGTATTGATTTCTTTGAAATCAAAGAATCCGATATTGTAGTGATGGACATTAATGGAAATATTGTAGAGGGAGAACGCTTGCCATCTAGCGAGTGGTATATGCATTTGATTCAATATCAAACTCGTGATGATATCGATGCAATTATCCATGCTCATACAACTTATGCAACAGTATTAGCTTGTCTCAGAGAACCACTTCCGGCGAGTCATTATATGATTGCAGTGGCAGGAAAAGATGTTCGGGTAGCTGAGTATGCAACATATGGTACGAAAGAATTAGCTGTGAATGCAGCTAAAGCAATGGAAGGTCGTAGAGCAGTTTTACTAGCGAATCATGGAATTTTAGCAGGTGCACAAAATTTATTGAATGCATTTAATATTGTTGAAGAAGTTGAATATTGTGCAAAAATTTATTGTTTAGCTAAGAATTTTGGAGAGCCAGTAGTCCTTCCTGATGAGGAGATGGAATTGATGGCAGAAAAATTTAAAACATACGGTCAGAGAAAATAGGGAGGATATTAATGTTAAAACATATACCGAAAAATATTTCTCCAGATTTATTGAAGACTTTAATGGAAATGGGACATGGAGATGAAATAGTATTAGCTGACGCGAATTATCCTTCTGCTTCATGTGCAAATAAACTAATTCGTTGTGATGGTGTAAATATTCCAGAATTATTAGATTCCATTCTGTATTTAATGCCATTAGATAGTTACGTCGATAGTTCAATTCAGTTTATGAACGTTGTTTCGGGTGATGATATTCCTAAGATATGGGGTACCTATAGACAGATGATTGAAGGTCATGGTACAGATCTTAAAACGATTACTTATCTTAGAAGAGAAGACTTTTATGAACGTAGTAAGAAAGCTTATGCTATTGTTGCTACAGGAGAAACTTCACTTTATGCTAATATTATCCTTAAGAAAGGAGTAGTTGTTGAAAGAGAAAATGTTTAATAGAGGAATTTTAGTTGCCAGTCATGGTGATTTTGCTAGCGGAGCTCTCATGACCGCAGAAATGTTTGTTGGTGAGACAACAAATGATAGAGTTAGGACATTAGGTTTGATGCCTGGAGAGAATATTGTAGAGTTTGAGCATTATTTTAAAAATCAAGTGGATGAACTGTTAGACTCAAATCAAGAGGTTATCGTTTTGACTGACTTGATTGGAGGAAGTCCTAATAATGTGGCTTTGTCACAGTTTTTAAATTTGGATTCAGTTGATATTGTAACAGGTTTTAATATTCCTCTCCTAGTGGAATTAATATCAAGTTATGATTCAAAAATCAATTTAGAAGAAATTGTTCACAATGCTCAAAATAGTTTGTTTAATGTTAAACAACAACTTAACGTAGAGGAGGAAGAAGATTTATGTCTATAGAGTTTGTTCGTATTGATGACCGTCTGGTACATGGTCAAGTTGTCACTACATGGCTAAAAAAGTATGATATTGAGCAAGTTATCATTGTTAATGATCGCATCTCAGAAGATAAAACACGACAATCTATTTTAAAGATTTCTGCACCGGTAGGTTTAAAAATTGTTTTCTTTAGTGTAAAACGGTTTGTGGAAGTTTTAAACTCTGTGCCAATAAAAAAGAGAACAATGCTGATATATACCAATCCAAAAGATGTGTATGACTCTATTGAAGGAAATTTAAAATTGGAGTACCTCAATGTAGGACAGATGAGTAAAACGGAGGAAAATGAAAAGGTAACTGGAGGTGTAGCTCTAGGTGAAGAAGACAAATATTATTTTAAGAAAGTAGTTGATAAGGGAACGAGAGTTGAAATTCAAATGGTTCCCAATGATAAAGTTACAATGTTGGAAAAATTTTTATAAAAATAATTTAAGGAGGTACAGTATATGCTATTCACACAAGCATTACTGGTGACATTAGTTGGGATTATTGCCACTATTGACTATAATGGACCGTTATTTATGATTCACCGTCCGTTAGTTACAAGTGCAATGGTTGGCTTAGTCTTAGGAGATTTCACCCAAGGTGTTCTTATTGGTTCAGCTCTTGAATTAACTTGGCTCGGTGTAACAGGTATTGGAGGCTACACTCCACCAGATACTATTTCAGGTGCGATTATTGGTACTGCATTTGGTATTTTATCTGGGCAAGGAGAAACTGCTGGTATCGCTATAGCGGTTCCAATTGCAGTTGCTACCCAACAGTTGGATGTTCTTGCAAAAACTTTAGATGTTTATTTTGTGAAAAAAGCTGATAATGATGCTAAAAACGGAGATTACTCAAAGATTGGTTTTTATCATTATTCAAGTTTGATTTTAATCACGTTGTTTAAAATTGTGCCAATTTTCCTAGCTATTATGCTTGGAGGGGAATATGTGGCAGACTTGTTTGCTAAGGTTCCACCAATCGTTATGCAGGGACTTAACTCTGCAGGTGCTTTACTACCTTCAATTGGTTTTGGTATGCTTTTAAATATGATGCTCAAGAAAAATATGTGGGTATTCTTGTTGATTGGCTTCATTTGTTCTGTGTATGGAGGAATGTCAACCATTGGAATCTCACTAGTTGGTATTGCGGTAGCATACTTCTACGATATGATTGGAAGTAAACCACAAGAAACAACTTCAAATAGTGATGTTGAGGAGGACCTTGATCTATGATGAATAATAAAGTAACTAAAGTTGAACTTAAAAAAGTTTTCAAACGAAGTTTTATGTATGGTTCTTCATGGAACTATGAGAGAATGCAGAACCTTGGTTTTCTATATACAATTCTTCCAGTATTGAAAAAACTATATCCAGACAAAGATTCAGCTTCTCCTGCTATGAAACGTCACCTTGAGTTTTTCAATACTCATCAAACAGCGGCACCATTTATTCTTGGAGTTACTTCCGCTATGGAAGAACAAGAAGGAAATGAAGGTGCAGATTCAATTACTGGTATTAAAGTTGGCTTGATGGGGCCACTGGCTGGTCTAGGAGATAGTTTGTTCTGGCTGACACTAGTTCCTATCTGTTTTAGTATTGGTGCGTCTTATTCTAAAGACGGCGGTGCTTTAGGTATCTTTATCGCCTTAATATTGTTTAATGTTATTAATATTCCTGTTAAATATTTCGGTTTGAAATATGGCTATACTAAGGGTTCTAGTCTTATCCAAGAAAATAATACAAAAGGAACATTGAATCGCGTTACGAGTATGGCGACAGCATTAGGGCTAGTACTAGTGGGTGGTTTGATTCCATCAATGGTTGGTATTAATTTTGGATTAGAATTTAAGCAGGGGGAACTTGTTATTTCTGTTCAAGAAATGATTACAAAATTAATTCCAGGATTTATCCCTATGGCTTTGACTTTATTAATGTGTAAATTAATTAGAAAAGGGAAAAATCCGGTTGTACTAATCTTTAGTGTTATGGCTATTGGAGTTATCCTAGTTGTTTTAGGAATTTTGAAGTAGTAGAAAGTGTGGAGGTGGTATTGGGATATCACCTCCATTTTGGAAGAGAGGTAAAGAGTGAAATTATGGTATAAGAAAGCTGCCTCAAATTGGAATGAAGCCTTGCCGATTGGGAACGGTCATTTAGGTGGTATGATTTATGGTTCAGCTACAAAAGAATGTATTCAACTAAATGATGAGACTATTTGGTATAGAGGAAAGTCAGATAGAAATAATCCAGACTCACTATTGCATCTTAAAAAAATTCGGGAATATCTTTTAGATGGAGAAGTTCAGAAAGCCGAAGAATTGATAAAGTTAACAATGTTTGCTACCCCAAGAGATCAAAGCCACTATGAATTACTTGGGGAACTTTACATTGAGCATATAGATATTCAGTCTTCTGCTCTTTCATTGTATGAAAGAGAGCTAGATTTAGATACAGCTATTTCTAATGTTGTGTTTGAGCCTAATGGTTGTAATTTACAAATAAAAAGAGAATATTTTACGAGTTTTAATAAGAATATTTTATGTTGCCGTATAGTGTCATCAGTTCAAAACACATTAAATTTAAACATTAATTTGGGTAGAAATAAACGGTTTAATGATGAAGTATCTAAACTGGATTCAAGTACAATTTTAATGTCGGCCTCTGCCGGAGGTAGAAAAGGTGTTCAGTTTAAAGTAGTATGTCATTCTAAGGTTACGGATGGTGAAGTAAGTGTATTGGGAGAGACAATAGTTATTCGGAATGCTACAGAGGTATTTCTTTATCTCAAATCAATGACGGATTATTGGGGAGACATAGATATTTCTTCTCTTCAGGGAGAATTTAGTAGCATTGATTACTTTACAGAAAAAGATGAACATGTAAAAAAATATCAGGAGCAATTTAATAGAGTTGATTTTAAACTGGACTATAGTAAAGATTGTCTTAGCATTCCAACGAATCTACTTCTTGAAAACACTAAAAAGTATAGTAACTACTTGACTAACTTGTTATTTCATTATGGAAGATATCTGTTAATATCGTCTAGTCAGCCGAATGGTTTACCTGCCAATCTTCAAGGAATATGGTGTGATGAATTAAATCCAATTTGGGGTTCTAAATATACGATTAATATTAATACTCAAATGAATTATTGGATGGTAGGTCCATGTGATTTACCAGAAGTAGAATATCCATTATTTGATATGCTCGAAAGAATGAGAGAGCCGGGAAGACTAACCGCTAAGAAAATGTATGGAGCTAGAGGTTTTACAGCACATCATAATACGGATGGTTTTGGCGATACGGCTCCCCAATCTCATGCCATGGGGGCTGCAATTTGGGTATTAACTATTCCATGGTTATGTACACATATTTGGGAACACTATTTATATTTCCAAGATGAGCGTATTCTTACGGAACATTTTGAAATGATAAAAGAAGCATTTCTTTTCTTTGAAGATTATTTATTTGAGGTGGATGGTTACTTGATGACAGGTCCAAGTGTTTCACCGGAAAATAAATATCGTTTAAAAAATGGTACTGAAGGAAATGCTTGCCTATCATCTACAATTGATAATCAAATTCTAAGATATTTTTGTGATTCATGCATTGGAATCGCAAAACAATTAGGAGACAATTCGGATTTTATTAGTCGTGTGAAGGAGTTAAAAAAGAAACTACCTAAAACAAAAATAGGTAGTAATGGGCAAATACAAGAATGGCTAGAGGATTATGAAGAAGTAGAGCCTGGTCATAGACACATTTCACCTCTATTTGGGCTTTATCCTTATAATGAGATTGATATTTATAAAACTCCTGAATTAGCAGAAGCAGCGGAAATCACTATAAATAGGAGATTATCAAATGCTAACTTTTTATCTTCGCAGGATAGGGAACAAGCGATTAATAATTGGTTAGTAAGTGGTTTGCATGCTAGTACACAAACAGGTTGGAGCGCTGCATGGTTGATTCATTTTTTTGCGAGACTATATCAAGGTGAGCCTGCTTATAACCAGATTAATGGTTTGTTAAATAATGCGACTCTTGGGAATTTATTTCTTGACCATCCACCATTTCAAATTGATGGTAATTTAGGTTTGGTGAGTGGAATTTGTGAATTATTAGTACAGAGCCATCATAATTGGTTATCACTAATTCCAGCTTTACCTTCTGCTTGGTCAGAAGGAGAAGTGAAAGGCCTCAGAGTAAGAGGAGGATATAAGGTATCATTTGCTTGGGAAAATGGGGATATAACATTTCTAAAATTGGAAGGAGGAAACAAAGATCAAAAAGTAAGAGTAAGAATATATGGCAAAAATACTGATGTACAAAATATTGAATTGGTATTTAATTCAGAAAAAATTATTGAGTTAAATTTTTAGGTATAAGTCATGAATAAAGAAAAAATAAAAAGAAAATTAATCACAATACTGTTTGTATGTATTGGGATGTTATGTTTTGGATTGTTAGCAGGAGTTAAGGCTGATAATCGTGTTCAAATGAGAACGACGATTAATAATGAATCGCCATTGTTGCTTTCTCCGTTGTATGGCAATGATAATGGTAACGGATTATGGTGGGGGAACACATTGAAGGGAGCATGGGAAGCTATTCCTGAAGATGTAAAGCCATATGCAGCGATTGAACTTCATCCTGCAAAAGTCTGTAAACCAACAAGTTGTATTCCACGAGATACGAAAGAATTGAGAGAATGGTATGTCAAGATGTTGGAGGAAGCTCAAAGTCTAAACATTCCAGTTTTCTTGGTTATTATGTCGGCTGGAGAGCGTAATACAGTTCCTCCAGAGTGGTTAGATGAACAATTCCAAAAGTATAGTGTGTTAAAAGGTGTTTTAAATATTGAGAATTATTGGATTTACAATAACCAGTTAGCTCCGCATAGTGCTAAATATTTGGAAGTTTGTGCCAAATATGGAGCGCATTTTATCTGGCATGATCATGAAAAATGGTTCTGGGAAACTATTATGAATGATTCGACATTCTTTGAAGCTAGTCAAAAATATCATAAAAATTTGGTGTTGGCAACTAAAAATACGCCAATAAGAGATGATGCAGGTACAGATTCTATCGTTAGTGGATTTTGGTTGAGTGGCTTATGTGATAACTGGGGTTCATCAACAGATACATGGAAATGGTGGGAAAAACATTATACAAACACATTTGAAACTGGAAGAGCTAGGGATATGAGATCCTATGCATCGGAACCAGAATCAATGATTGCTATGGAAATGATGAATGTATATACTGGGGGAGGCACAGTTTATAATTTCGAATGTGCCGCGTATACATTTATGACAAATGATGTACCAACTCCAGCATTTACTAAAGGTATTATTCCTTTCTTTAGACATGCTATACAAAATCCAGCTCCAAGTAAGGAAGAAGTTGTAAATAGAACAAAAGCTGTATTTTGGAATGGAGAAGGTAGGATTAGTTCATTAAACGGATTTTATCAAGGACTTTATTCGAATGATGAAACAATGCCTTTATATAATAATGGGAGATACCATATTCTTCCTGTAATACATGAGAAAATTGATAAGGAAAAGATTTCATCTATATTCCCTAATGCAAAAATTTTGACTAAAAATAGTGAGGAATTGTCTAGTAAAGTCAACTATTTAAACTCGCTTTATCCAAAACTTTATGAAGGAGATGGGTATGCTCAGCGTGTAGGTAATTCCTGGTATATTTATAATAGTAATGCTAACATCAATAAAAATCAGCAAGTAATGTTGCCTATGTATACTAATAATACAAAGTCGTTATCGTTAGATTTGACGCCTCATACTTACGCTGTTGTTAAAGAAAATCCAAATAATTTACATATTTTATTGAACAATTACAGGACAGATAAGACAGCTATGTGGGCATTATCAGGAAATTTTGATGCATCAAAAAGTTGGAAGAAAGAAGAATTAGAGTTAGCGAACTGGATAAGCAAAAATTATTCCATCAATCCTGTAGATAATGACTTTAGGACAACAACACTTACATTAAAAGGGCATACTGGTCATAAACCTCAGATAAATATAAGTGGCGATAAAAATCATTATACTTATACAGAAAATTGGGATGAGAATACCCATGTTTATACCATTACGGTTAATCATAATGGAATGGTAGAGATGTCTATAAATACTGAGGGGACAGGCCCAGTCTCTTTCCCAACACCAGATAAATTTAATGATGGTAATTTGAATATAGCATATGCAAAACCAACAACACAAAGTTCTGTAGATTACAATGGAGACCCTAATAGAGCTGTGGATGGTAACAGAAATGGTAATTTTAACTCTGGTTCGGTAACACACACTAGGGCAGATAATCCCTCTTGGTGGGAAGTCGATTTGAAAAAAATGGATAAAGTTGGGCTTGTTAAAATTTATAATCGCACAGATGCTGAGACTCAACGTCTATCTAATTTTGATGTGATTCTATATGACAATAATAGAAACGAAGTTGCTAAGAAACATGTTAATAACTTGTCGGGTGAATCTGTTAGTCTAGATTTCAAAGAAAAAGGAGCAAGGTATATTAAAGTTAAATTACTAACGAGTGGTGTACCTTTGAGTTTAGCAGAAGTAGAGGTTTTTAGAGAATCAGATGGTAAGCAATCTGAAGAAGATATAGATAAAATAACAGAAGATAAAGTAGTTTCTACAAATAAGGTAGCTACTCAAAGTTCAACTAATTATGAAGGTGTGGCTGCCTTAGCAGTTGATGGTAATAAAGACGGAGATTACGGACATCATTCAGTGACTCATACTAAGGCAGATTCTAATGCTTGGTGGCAGGTCGATCTGGGAGAAGAGTTTACAGTTTCTAAAGTTGATATTTATAATAGAACAGACGCCGAACCTCAGCGTTTATCTAATTTTGATGTTATTTTTCTATCTTCATCAGGAGAAGAAGTTTTTAGAAGACATTTTGATAAAGTAGTTGATGGTCTGTTATCTTTAAAAGTACCTTCTGTAGGGGCTAAGCTAGTCAAAATAGAATTAAAATCATCAGCTATTCCGTTAAGTTTAGCGGAAGTTGAAGTCTATGGTTCAAAGAGAACTCCGAAGAAACTTTCCAATATTGCGTTAGCAAAAGAAACTAGACAGAGTTCAACGGATTACAATGGTTTTTCTCGTCTAGCAGTTGATGGAAATAAAAACGGAGATTATGGTCATCATTCGGTGACTCATACCAAAGGAGATTCTCCTTCATGGTGGGAGATAGATTTAGCACAAACCGAAGAATTAGAAAAGTTAATTATTTATAATAGAACAGATGCTGAAATTCAGAGATTATCAAATTTTGATATTATTATATATGATTCAAATAATCATGAAGTTTTTAAACAACATATTGACAGTTTAGAAAGCAATAATCTATCCATAGGCTTAAAAGGACTGAAGGGAAAAAAGGTTAGAATTTCTTTGAGAAACGCAGGAATTCCTTTAAGTTTGGCAGAGGTAGAGGTTTATACTTATAAGTAATTTTAAAAATTATCATACGGTAGTATAAAAGAAACAGAAAAATAAGAGGAAAGTATTATGATCCAACATCCACGTATTGGTATTCGTCCGACTATTGATGGTCGTCGTCAAGGTGTACGCGAATCACTTGAAGTACAAACAATGAACATGGCTAAAAGTGTGGCAGATCTTATTTCAAGTACATTGAAATATCCAGATGGAGAACCTGTGGAATGCGTGATTTCTCCATCTACTATTGGTCGTGTTCCAGAGGCTGCAGCTTCACATGAATTGTTTAAAAAATCAAATGTTTGTGCAACAATTACAGTCACACCATGCTGGTGTTATGGTAGTGAAACTATGGATATGTCTCCAGATATTCCTCATGCTATTTGGGGATTTAATGGGACAGAACGTCCAGGAGCTGTCTATCTTGCAGCTGTTCTAGCTTCACATGCTCAAAAAGGGATTCCAGCGTTTGGAATTTATGGAAGAGATGTTCAGGAAGCTAGTGACACAGCTATTCCAGAAGACGTCAAAGAAAAACTTTTACGCTATGCGCGTGCAGCTCTTGCAACTGGCTTGATGAGAGACACTGCTTACCTATCAATGGGTAGTGTTTCGATGGGGATTGGTGGTTCTATTGTGAATCCAGATTTCTTCCAAGAATACCTAGGAATGAGAAATGAATCAGTAGATATGACGGAATTTACACGTCGTATTGACCGTGGTATTTATGACCCAGAAGAGTTTGAACGTGCTATGGTTTGGGTAAAAGAACATATCAAAGAAGGAGTTGATCGAAATCGTGAGGATTTGATTCTTTCTAAAGAAGAGAAAGAAAAACAATGGGAATTTGTGGTAAAAATGTTTATGATTGGTCGAGATCTTATGCAGGGGAATCCTCGTTTAGCAGAGCTTGGTTTTGAGGAAGAAGCAGTTGGTCACCATGCTCTAGTAGCTGGTTTTCAAGGCCAACGCCAGTGGACAGACCATTTCCCAAATGGGGACTTTATGGAAACTTTCCTCAATACTCAGTTTGACTGGAATGGTATTCGAAAACCATTTGTATTTGCGACAGAGAATGATTCACTAAATGGTGTGTCTATGCTCTTTAATTATCTATTAACAAATACTCCACAAATCTTTGCTGATGTGCGTACTTATTGGAGTCCAGAGGCTGTTAAACGTGTAACGGGACATACTTTAGAGGGTCGTGCTGCAGATGGATTCTTACATCTAATCAACTCGGGCTCTTGTACATTAGATGGTACTGGCCAAGCTACTCGAGATGGCAAACCTGTTATGAAACCATTCTGGGAGTTGGAAGAAAGTGAAGTGCAGGCTATGCTTGAAAATACAGACTTCCCACCAGCAAACCGCGAATACTTCCGTGGAGGAGGATTCTCAACTCGTTTCTTGACGAAGGGGGATATGCCAGTAACAATGGTACGTCTCAATCTTCTAAAAGGGGTTGGTCCAGTGCTACAAATTGCAGAAGGTTACACACTTGAACTTCCTGAAGATGTTCACCATACTTTAGATAATCGTACAGATCCAGGATGGCCAACTACTTGGTTTGCTCCACGTTTGACAGGAAAAGGTGCTTTCAAGTCTGTCTATGACGTCATGAATAATTGGGGAGCTAATCACGGAGCCATAACATATGGCCACATTGGAGCAGACTTGATTACCTTGGCTTCTATGTTGAGAATTCCTGTCAATATGCATAATGTACCTGAGGAAGATATCTTTAGACCTAAAAATTGGTCCTTATTTGGAACAGATGATCTAGAATCAGCAGACTATCGTGCATGTCAGTTGTTGGGGCCACTACATAAATAAAATTTGTTTATATAGGAGGTGAACTTACGTCCCTCCTATCCTTTTAAAAATATTTGTTAGATATTTCACAAATGATTGAAAGCGAATACAAAAAGTAATATAATGATGTTAAATAGATAGCGCGAAGGCGCAGGAGGAAAATTATATGGCTACATTTTATGTTCCGGCAGTCAACCTTATTGGTAAAGGTGTTGTAAATGAAGTGGGTCCTTATATCAAGGAACTTGGCTATAAAAAGGCACTTTTGGTGACAGATAAGTTCATCGAAGGCAGTGACATTTTGCCTAAGGTTTTAAAACCGCTAGATACAGAAGGAATCGAATATGTCATCTTTAGCGATGTAGAGCCAAACCCTACTTGTAAGAATGTCACAGATGGGGTAGCTGCTTTGCAAGAACATGGCTGTGACTTTATCATCAGTCTTGGTGGGGGTTCTCCACAGGATGCAGCTAGTTGTATCTCTATCATGGCTACAAATGGTGGAAAACCACAGGATTATGAAGGGCTTCATAAGTCTGCTAAAAAAGGCTTGCCAGTTGTGGCTATCAATACAACGGCAGGAACTTCTGCAGAAATTACTATTAATTATGTGATTACTGATGAAGAACGCAAGGTTAAGATGGTAATGGTTGATAAGAATAGCCTTGCTCTTATCTCTGTTAATGACCCTGAACTCATGCTTTCCAAACCTCAAGCTTTGACTGCAGCGACAGGTATGGATGCTCTGACTCACGCTGTTGAAGCTTTGGTAACACCTGGTGCTTATGATGTGACCAAGAAATTATCTATCGGAGCAATTGAGCTTATCAAGGAATATCTTCCTCGTGCTGTAGCAAACGGACACGACATTGAAGCGCGTGAAGGTATGGTCAATGCTATTTTCCTTGGTGGTATGAGCTTTAATAATGCTGGTCTGGGCTATGTTCACTCAATGGCTCACCAACTTGGCGCAGTATATAATTTGCCACACGGTGTTTGCTGTGCCATGTTGCTACCAGTTATCGAACGTGAAAATGCTAAACGTGTTCCGAAAGCTTTCCGCAATGTTGCCAAGGCCTTGGGACTTCATGTGGAAGGTAAATCAGATGAAGAGTGTGCTGATTATGCAATTGCTGAGATTGAGAAGCTTTCTGAAACAGTAGGTATTCCTAAGAAATTGACTGAACTTGGTATTGAAGAAAAAGATTTCGACTTTGAATACCTTTCTAAGAATGCCTTGATTGATGCATGTGCGCCAGGAAACCCATTTATGCCAACCTTAGAAGAAACGATTGCCTTTTATAAAGAGTTATTTTAGCAAGAGATTAGACGATAATGTGACAATTCACCTCTAATTATTGACATTTCAGGAAAAATCGCAGTAAAAACTGCACAACCTTCTTTAAATGTGCTATAATACAGGAAAAAATAATGATGGAGGTCGTCGCGATGATAACAACATTTTTGATGATTTTTGTGGTGGTTTGTGTGCTCCTATTGCTGATAGTCACACTGAGTACAGTCTATGTGGTTCGTCAGCAGTCGGTGGCGATTATTGAACGCTTTGGGAAATACCAAAAGGTTGCCAATAGCGGTATTCATATTCGATTGCCTTTTGGAATTGACTCGATTGCAGCTCGGATTCAGTTGCGTTTGCTGCAAAGTGATATTGTGGTTGAGACTAAGACCAAGGACAATGTGTTCGTTATGATGAATGTAGCGACTCAGTACCGTGTCAATGAACAGAGCGTGACAGATGCCTACTATAAACTTATGCGTCCAGAATCTCAGATTAAATCTTATATCGAAGACGCTCTTCGCTCTTCTGTTCCAAAATTAACCTTGGATGAATTGTTTGAGAAAAAAGATGAGATTGCCCTTGAAGTCCAACACCAAGTAGCAGAAGAAATGACTACTTACGGTTATATTATTGTGAAAACCTTGATTACCAAGGTCGAACCAGATGCAGAAGTTAAGCAATCCATGAATGAAATCAATGCGGCGCAACGTAAGCGGGTCGCAGCGCAAGAATTGGCGGAAGCTGACAAGATTAAAATTGTCACTGCAGCTGAAGCCGAAGCAGAAAAAGACCGCCTTCATGGTGTGGGGATTGCCCAACAACGTAAGGCGATTGTGGATGGATTGGCAGAGTCTATCACAGAACTCAAGGAAGCCAATGTTGGCATGACAGAAGAGCAAATCATGTCCATCCTTTTGACTAACCAGTACTTGGATACCTTGAATACCTTTGCCTCTAAAGGAAATCAAACCATCTTTTTACCAAATACGCCAAATGGTGTGGATGATATCCGTACACAAATCTTGTCAGCCCTTCGCGCTGAGAAGAAATAATAGACTAATACTCTTCGAAAATCAAATTCAAACCACGTCAGCGTCGCCTTGCCGTACTCAAGTACAGCCTGCGGCTAGTTTCCTAGTTTGCTCTTTGATTTTCATTGAGTACAAAGAGCTTGGCAACAGGCTCTTTTTGTTTTACCCTTGTAGCTTTGAGGACTAAATCCTCCTCTACAAATTATAGAATCTTTTCTGAGTATTTAGGGAGTGATGGAGGAAGTCTTGAAAGCGCTTTTGTTTTATGATATAGTCAAATTGATAGACTTGTTTAAAGAGGAATGCTTGTATGAGAAGAGAAGAAGTTTTACGAAATCACTGGTTTTTTAGCCAAGAGGTGGGGAAGGAAGAGGCCTTGGCACCGGATTTTCAGAGGGGAAATTGGCAGGCTATTCAAGTGCCACACGACTGGAGTATTTACAATGATTTTGACCAGTATTCGCCAGCGCAAAATGAGGGTGGTCAGTTAAATGGAGGTCAGGCTTGGTACCGGACGCAGTTTTACTTGGAAGAAGATGCCAGTCTTGTATCGGTGCGTTTGCTCTTTGACGGGATTTACATGAATTCCCAAGTCTATATCAACGGGCAAGTGCTGGGCTATTATCCCAATGGCTACACACCCTTTTCTTATGATATCACGCCTTATCTAAGAAATGATGGGACAGCCAATCAGCTCGCAGTTTTTGTGGAAAATCAGCAACCTAGCAGTCGTTGGTATTCGGGCAGTGGTATCTACCGAGAAGTAAAATTGTTGATTACAGATGCAGTTCATCTAGATTTGTATGGGATTAAGATAGTAAGTCCCAAGCTAAAGGAACAAAGAGATGGATGGGTGGAAACTCAGCTTACAAGCAAGATTTCAAATGATGGGCCTCAGTCTGTGTCGGTATATTTGGAACAGAGTATCTGGCATGAAGGGCAGCAGATTTCTGACTGGCAGTCGACAGATTCTGTAGTGATTGAGTCTGGGGGAAAACATCATTTTCAACAAGCGATATCAATTTTTCAACCCTTGCTTTGGGATATTGATCATCCTCATCTCTATCAGTTGAAGACTCGAATCTACAAAAATGGCATTTTGGTTGATGAAGAAGAGGAGACCTTTGGTTATCGCTATATGGATTGGCAAGCGGATAAGGGCTTCTTTCTAAATGGTTGCTGGTTGAAGATTCATGGGGTTTGTTTGCACCATGACTATGGAGCGCTGGGAGCTGTGGAAAACAGGTCAGCTGCTGAGAGACGCTTGCGCCAGATGAAGGAAATGGGCGTCAATGCGATTCGAATCACCCATAATCCAGCTAGTAGTATTTTGCTGGATGTGGCTGCCAAAATGGGGCTACTCATCCAAGAAGAAGCCTTTGATACCTGGTATGGAGGCAAGAAAGAATATGATTATGGTCGCTTTTTTGAGGAAGAAGCGACTCATCCAGAAGCGAAAGCAGGCGATTTCTGGTCAGATTATGATTTGCGCACTATGATTGAGCGTGGCAAGAACAATCCAGCGATTTTCATGTGGTCCTTGGGAAATGAAGTTAGTGAAGCAAATGGCGATACTCATTCATTGAAGACGATCAAACGCTTGCTAGAAAGGGTTAAGGAGGTTGATGATAGCCGTTTTGTGACCATGGGAATGGACCAGTTTCGCTTCGGAGATGGTTCTGGAGGTCATGAAAAGATAGCCAATTTGCTGGATGTGGTGGGCTTAAATTACTCGGAAGATAATATTGATGGTATTCGCAAAAGACATCCCAAGTGGCGACTTTATGGGTCTGAAACCTCATCGGCTACCCGAACGCGTGATAGCTATTTTCGCCCAGATAAGGAATGGGTTGGGGATAATCGTAGCGTGCGGAATTTTGAACAGTCAGACTATGGCAATGATCGGGTTCCTTGGGGGAAGACGGCGACGGCTTCTTGGATAGCAGATAGAAATCGGCTAGACTATGCAGGTCAGTTTATCTGGACAGGAGTGGACTATATCGGTGAGCCGACTCCTTGGCACAATCAAAATGACACGCCTGTCAAGAGTTCTTATTTTGGGATCGTGGACACAGCAGGGAGTCCTAAAAATGATTATTATCTCTATCAAAGTCAGTGGTTGGAGCTAGATCAGCATCCTATGGTTCATATTTTACCCCACTGGAATTGGGAAATCCACAAGAGTTATCAACAAGTTGTGGATAAGTATGGGGATATCCCTGTTCGAGTGTATTCAAATGCCCGTTCTGTAGAGCTATTTCTCAATGAAAAATCCCAAGGTAGGAAGACCTTTCAGGAAAAATGGACTTCAGATGGTAGAAAATACCAAGAGGGAGAAGGTTCTGATCAACTCTATCTTGAATGGCGTTTGGCTTATCAACCGGGAGAATTGCGTGCTGTGGCCTATGACCATCAAGGTCAGCTTGTGGCAGAAGATAGGGTGGTGACTGCAGGTAAGCCAGCCAAAATCGGGTTACATGCCGAGAAAACACAACTGGAGCCAGATGGGCAAGACCTCCTTTATCTCTATTTTGATGTATTGGACAAGGATGGAAATTGGGTGCCGAGTGCTTCCAATCAGCTTCGTTTTAAAATTGAAGGCCCTGCTCGCATTGTGGGTGTTGATAATGGCAGGCAGGCCAGTCGTGAACGTTATCAGGCTCAGAAAAATGGTCGGTTTAAGCGGAAAGCCTTTCATGGCAGAGGTGTCCTCTTAGTTCAGAGCTTGGAGCAGGTAGGTCAAGTAAGAGTAAAGGCCAGTGCCAGAGGGCTAGAGCCGGCAAGTTTTGATCTCTTAGTGGGAGAGGCTTTTGATTGCAAGCCAGTGAAAAATCGGCGCTTATTTGAGATTCGAGTGGACAAGCAGGCAGGCTTACAAGAAGGGGATTCCCCAGCTATTGGACTTTATCCACAAACTGTGGATAACCCTGTGAACAAGGTGGGGAATAGTGAAGTGATTTGGGAGACGAGTGGTAGTGCCCACGCCATTATCAAGCAGGGAGTGCTTCATTGCTTGTCTGCAGGCGACTTGGTTATCAGTGCTATTTATCAAGGGAAAACCTATCAAACTCATTTGCAGGTTGCAGAAAATACCTCACTGGGGCAGGTAGTTTCTGTACGACCTCTTCGCTTGTATACAGATAAGGGTACTTATCCACAGTTGCCATCTTCAGTTTTGGTGGACTATGAGTCCGGTAGTGCAAAACGAGTAAAGGTTGTTTGGGAGGCAATCTCCGAAGAAGATATGGCAAGCTTTCATGAGTTTACGGTATCTGGTCAGCTAGAGTGTTTGGATTTAAAGGCTTCTGCTCAGGTTTGTGTCCAAGGGATTTGCGCTATTGAGCCTGAAAAGGTTTGGACGCTTGTCAAGGAAGTTCCACATTTACCAGACCGAGTCAAGCTAGTCTTATCAGATGGCAGACGAGATACGGCCAAGGTGACTTGGGATGAACTCGAACCTCAAGTCTATGCTCAGGTAGGAGAAAGTGTGCTCACAGGACAAGTAGCGGGCTGTGAGTTGCCAGCAACAGTCACCATTCATGTGACAGATGTCAGTGTAGATGGGGAAGTTATTTCCAATCAGTGGACAGGATCTAACCTGCCTCTGGTCTTTGCTTCCCACTCAGAGCCAAATCACCCAGCCTCTTACCTCAATGACAAGGTCATTGCTCGGAAAAAATCGACAGCCAATACTTGGATTACCAAGTCAGAGCAAGCCAGCGTGGGCATTCTTTTTGGAGATGCAGGGATTTTAAAACCGCGATTTGTGGATAACGTGACCTTGTATTATGTTGAGAATCAAGAATATGTGGCTATTGATCCGGCCTTTATTGATTATTATGTAGGGAATGAGCCTACCTTGCCTCGGACTCCAAATCATTTGGATAAGGATTCCCTGCTCAAGCAAGAGGAGAATTGGCGCCCTGTATCAGCTATCCGAAAAGTTTCAAGCGACAAGGATGAAGAGCTTCGTTTTGAATTTGACAAGGTGGAAACCTATGCCCTTCGTCTTCGATTTGAAAATTTGACCAGTCCCCTAGCGTTAACAGAATTGCAAGTGTATGCAAAAAAAGTAAAGAAAAATGTAGATAGGAAGTAATATGGTAAGAGAAATAAAACCGCATGGCCCCTTGCCTAGTCAGGCCCAGCTAGCTTATTTAGAGGATGAACTAGCAGCCTTTATCCATTTTGGTCCCAATACCTTTTATGACCAGGAATGGGGTACAGGTCAGGAGGATCCTGGACGATTTAACCCGACAAGGTTAGATGCGCGTGAGTGGGTTCGCGTGCTCAAGGAAACGGGCTTTAAAAAGTTGATTTTGGTGGTCAAGCACCACGACGGCTTTGTCCTCTATCCGACAGTTCACACAGATTATTCGCTCAAGAGCAGTCCTTGGAGGAATGGAGAGGGAGATTTGCTCCTTGAAGTATCCCAAGCTGCCACAGAGTTTGATATGGATATGGGGGTCTACCTATCACCCTGGGACGCCCACAGCCCCCTCTATCATGTGGATCGAGAAGCGGACTATAATGCCTATTATCTGGCTCAGCTGAAGGAAATTTTATCAAATCCTGCCTATGGAAATGGAGGGAAATTTGCTGAGGTCTGGATGGATGGTGCCAGAGGAGAGGGCGCTCAAAAGGTCAATTATGAATTTGAAAAATGGTTTGAAACCATTCGTGAACTGCAGGGAGATTGCTTAATTTTTTCAACAGAAGGCACTAGTATCCGCTGGATTGGCAATGAACGAGGGTATGCAGGTGATCCACTGTGGCAAAAGGTGAATCCTGACAAACTAGGAACAGAAGCAGAGCTGGATTATCTTCAGCATGGAGATTCTTCAGGCACTATTTTTTCAATCGGTGAGGCAGATGTTTCCATCCGGCCGGGTTGGTTTTACCATGAAGAGCAGGATCCTAAGTCACTTGAGGAGTTGATCGAAATCTACTTTCACTCGGTGGGTCGGGGAACTCCACTCTTGCTTAATATTCCGCCGAATAAAGATGGGCTCTTTGATGCAAAGGATATTGAACGCCTCTATGAATTTGCGGCCTATCGCAATGAGCTCTATAAAGAAGATTTGGCTCTGGGAGCTGAGGTATCTGGTCCTGCTCTTTCCGCAGACTTTGCTTGTCGCCATTTGACAGACGGCCTTGAAACTAGCTCTTGGGCAAGCGCTGCAGACTTTCCAATCCAGTTAGAACTCGACTTAGGGTCACCTAAAACTTTTGATGTAATTGAGTTAAGAGAAGATTTGAAGCTAGGGCAACGAATCGTTGCTTTTTATGTGCAAGTAGAGGTGGATGGTGTCTGGCAGGAATTTGGCAGGGGCTTCACAGTTGGTCATAAGCGTCTCCTGCGAGGTCCGCTAGTAGAGGCACAGAAGGTGCGCGTGATGATTACAGAGGCACAATCTATTCCTGTATTGACCAAGATTTCCCTCTATAAAACTCCTAGCTTATCACAAAAAGAAGTTGTTCAGGGACTAGCATTTGCAGAAAAAAGTCTAGCTGTAGCAAAGGGAGAGACTCTTCATTTTAGGATTGAACGTAGCGAAAGTGATACTCCTTTAGAGGCTAAGATTTCGATTCAACCGGGGACAGGTGTCCATGGTGTCGCCTATCAGGACGAGATTCAAGTCCTTCAATTCCAAGCTGGGGAAAGCAAAAAAGATTTGACCATACCAACCCTGTATTTTGCTGCTGATAAGACCTTGGATTTCTATCTGAATCTGACTATTGATGGACAACTGATTGATCAAGCTCATATTTTAGTTGAAACGAGATAAAATATCTTCACAATTCATTTCCTTTCCGAATAAATAGATAGAGCCATCGAATCTAACAAAATTAGATTTCAAACTATGGTATAATAGAAGGAGGAAATGGATGATTTTAAGACATCCGGGCATCAGTCCAACCAATGACTTGGTTGCTAAGAAAATCTTTAGCAATCCAGAAATCACTTGTCAATTTATCCGCGATATGTTGGATTTACCAGCAAAAAATGTGACCATTTTGGAGGGAAGCAATATTCATGTCTTGCCTTCCGTACCTTACTCGGCACAGGATTTCTATACCAGTATAGACGTCTTGGCGGAGTTGGATAATGGCACTCAGGTAATTATTGAGATTCAGGTGCATCATCAGAATTTTTTCATCAATCGCCTGTGGGCTTATTTGTGCAGTCAGGTCAATCAAAATCTTGAAAAAATTCGTCAACGTGAAGGTGACACCCACCAGAGTTACAAACACATCGCACCAGTTTATGCTATTGCAATTGTGGACAGCAATTATTTCTCAGATGACCTAGCTTTTCATAGCTTTAGCATGCGCGAGGACACGACAGGTGAGGCTTTAACAATTACAAACAACGGTCAGGAAAACCATCTAGTCAAGATGGCGTTCTTGGAATTAAAAAAATATAGAGAAACCAGCAAAGATAGCATTCGCAAACCGTGGTTGGAGTTTTTCGGGAATAAGCCCTTTACCCAAGAACCTGAGCGAGCCATCAGCCAAGCAGATCAACTGCTAGACTACAAGAGCTGGTCTGAGGAGGACAGGAAGATGTTTAGTCAACTACGTATGCGCGAAGAACAAGCATTGTTAGCACAAGACTATGCTTTGGAACAAGCTGAAGAAAAAGGTTTAGAACGTGGGAAAATTTTTACCTTTCTAGATTTAGTACGCCAACATGTTCTAACTTCCGAATTTGCGAGTGAGCAATTAGGCATGACCGTGGCTGAGTTTGAGGCGCTATTGAAAGACTATCACAAATAATGGTCAAGAAAATCATCTGGTCAAGATGGCATTCTTGGAATTAAGAAAGTACAGAGAAACCAGCAAGGATAGCGTTCGCAAGCCGTGGTTGGAGTTTTTCGGGAATAAGCCCTTTACCCAAGAACCTGAGCGAGCCATCAGCCAAGCAGATCAACTGCTAGACTACAAGAGCTGGTCCGAGGAGGACAGGAAGATGTTTAGCCAACTACGTATGCGAGAAGAACAAGCCTTATTAGCGCATGACTATGCCTTGGAACAAGCTGAGGAAAAGGGCTTAGAGCGTGGTCTTGAACGTGGTCGTGCAGAGGGTCGTGAACAAGGACGAGAAGAAGGCATTGAACAGGGATTAAAAGTAGGTTTAGTAAATCTAGTACGTCAAGGTCTTCTGACTTCCGAGATAGCTAGCCAGCAATTAGGTATGACCGTCGCTGAGTTTGAGGCCTTGTTGTAAGTAGAAAACGATGACATGTTACCGAAATGAGGTAGCATGTTTTATTTTTGGTTCATGTGTTTTACGGATAATTTTTTCTTATGCGGTGCAAAAATAGTTTGTTTCACCCATCAAACTTATTTATTTTACTACCAATCCTATATGAATGCGCTATCTTTATGGATGGAATTAAAACAAAAGCAAATTTGTTATAAAAACATGTGAATTATTTATTTACAAAAACAAGAAAATATACAAAACCAATTTATCTGAAAATTCCTTACTTTCCCAAAACGCTTTTTTTTTTTGCGAAAATTTTAATTCAAATCATTTGCATATATATTGAAAATAAGATAAAATGTAAATTGTAGATCTCTACATATAGGTGTCATGTGGAAATCAAATTAATTAACCTTACAAAAGGAGAAAAGAAAATAATGGAAAACAAACCATCTATGAGTCGTGTTGAACGTCTGCACCGTGAGAAGGTCACTCGTTACTCGATCCGTAAATATAGTTTTGGGGCGGCTAGTGTAGCTGTCGCTGCTCTTTTCATGTTCTTAGGGAATGGAGCTGTATCTGTTCAAGCGGATCAAATCCAACCTGTCCAACCTGGAGACACAGCTGCTGCGCCAGCAACTCCAACTTTGGACAAGACCCAACTTGAAAGCTACATTTCAGAAATTGAGACAAAACTTTCTAACGGTTCTTACGATAACAAAACGGAAGAAAGTGTTGCAGTATTAAAAGCTGAACTAGAATCTGCAAAAGCTACATTAGCGAACGCAACTACTCAAGCTGAACTAAAAAAAGCTTACAGCAAACTTGTCACTACAGCTAACTCTAAATTAAAAAACAAACCTGTAGAGAAAAAAGAAACTCCAGCAGTAGATACAACTGAAGGTAAAGAAACTGTAGGTAAAACAGCAGAAAACACTGAGAAAAACCCAGAATCTAACTCAATCGAAAACACAGGATCTAATGATGCTCGTAACGGTAAAGCATTAGATAAAAACAATGCTTTCCGTGCAGAAACTGCTGATACAGAAAGACCAAAAGTATCAATTGACTATGATGATGCAGCATCTAGAACAATTTGGGTAACACCAACAGAAGAAACAAATATCACTGGACGTATCAAAATTACAGATAACAGCGGTAAGATTGTTAAAGGTTGGATGCAAAAAATGGGTAGTGGATCTGAAACTGATATAGGGTATGGATTACACAACTCTAATATTGATCGTGAAGCAACAGCCACAGCTGACCATCCAGCGACACTTAGCATTACTGGAAAATTACAAGCGCGCCTTAATGGAAATCCGTGGAAAAATGGTTCAACCGTAGTATCACGTAAAGTTCGTGCTAAAGATGCAAGTAACAATGAAATGGACAACGAAGGTTCATCTGATCCAGATGCTCAAGTATGGTTCAAAGTTCGTTCACAAAACGTAAAATACACAGAAGATTTAGCAAATAAAGCTGCAAACTTTGATAAGGTTGCTGTAGCTGATCCAGCACAACTTCAACAACCAGAATTGGATCAAATTAAAGCTAAATTACAAGAAGGTGACGGAAACAACCTTAACGGTAAGATTGCTACAGTTACTCAATCAGGAGATAAAGTTGTTATTACTTATAACGATGGAACAACAGCTGAAAGACCAGTAACTGACTTCACACGTGTAAACCAAGCACCAACAGCGGAATTTCCTTTCTCCAATGCAGCAGCTAAAGAAATTTATGTTTACGGTGCAGAAGAAAACTCATTTGATATTAAAATCAAAGATGATAGCGGAAAAATTTCAAGTGCAACAGTAAGACGAGGTGGTAACAGAGAATTTGATCCAGTTCCGGGTGCAACAAATAAAATTAGTACTCAATATGGATACACAGCGACTACTATTACTACTGAGACGCCAGCAACAGATGCAAATCCAGCGGTAATCACTTACTCAGGTACACCAGCGGCGACAGATGGTTTAAAACAAGATAAGTTAGATGCAGCGACTAGAGGAGAAACCCCAGCAGGTTTAACTTTAGGATGGCGTTTCCTACGAGTTGCAGATGCTGATGGAGGAGAAATTGGAGGAAGCGCAACAGGTGCAGATGATCCAGGTTCTTTCGTTGTTATCCTTAAACCACAAACTCAAAAATACGATGTTACAACACCTGAAAACGAAGCTGCTAAAGTACCAGTAGCTGATGCTAATAATGTAACAGCTGAAGAGTTCGCAAAAATAGTTGGTGCAAACAATGCAAACATCAAACTTCACTATTCTAAAACGAATACAGATGCTAACTTAGTTGCGAAACAAGGTCAAAATGTTGACGATAAAGATGCTAAGATTAAATCTGTTACAAAAGTAGATAACAATATGGTGGTAACGTATAAAGATGGATCTACAGATACATTACCATTAACTAAATTTGCCCGTACAAACGCAGCTCCAACAGTAGAAATTCCTTACTCTGTAGAGGGTAAAAAAGACGTTTACGTGTATGCGAACGAAGATTTTGAAATTCCTGTTAAATTTACAGATGATTCAGGAAAAGTAGCATCTGCTACAATTAAACGTGGTGGAAATCAGGATTCACCAGCTAAAGATGCATCTAATCCTGATGTTTTAGATAATCAGTACAATACAACAGTTGAAAAAATCTCTACAGAAACCCCAGCAACTGCTGAAAATCCAGCTATTGTAAAAATTAAAGGGAACATTTCAAAAGATAACTCTGGAATTGCTGAGAATAAATTCCCTAAAGAAGCAGGTCAAGAACTTACAATTGTAACTCGTTATGCAACAGCTACAGATACTGATGGTGCATTTATCGAGAATACTGCAACTTCTAATTCATATGCGACTGACCCAGGTTCATTCACTATCAAACTAAAAGCTCAAACAGCCAAATATGATATTAAAACTCCAGCTACAAAAGTTCCTGTAGTGGATGCTAATAATGTCACAGAAGCTGAGTTTAATGAGATTAAGAAAAATATTAAAATTCAATACTCTACCGAAAACCCAGATAAAAATCTAGCTGATAAAAAAGGTACAGAAGTAGAAAATCAAGATGATCGTATTGAATCTATTACAAAAGATGGGAACAATGTTGTAGTAACCTATAAAGACGGTTCTAAAGATAGCAGACCATTAACTGACTTTGCACGTACAAATCCAGCTCCAACAGTTGAACTTCCATACTCAAACCCAGATAAGAAACAAATCTATGTTTGTACTGGTGAAAATACTGACTTAACATTCAAAGCTTCAGATGATGCAGAAGTTAAAGATTTGTACCTACGTGGACCAGGTGGTGTTGGAACTGATAACACTGCAGGTTATGGATTTACAACAGGTAAGATTGATAACGATGTAGTTACAAATGGCGAAGGAACAGTATCTGACGATAAGAGAACAGCAACTATCAAGATGACTGGTGTTACAACACTTACAGCTCCAAACCAACGGACAAGTTTTGTTGTTGCTAATGACAATGATAATGCTAGCTCATTCCCAACGGATCAGAACTTTGATGCTTCGACTGATGACGCAGTACGTCAACAAAAACCAGGATACGTTCAGTTCATCGTTAAATCTCAAACAGACAAGTACGATATCAAGGCGCCAACTGAAAAAGTAGCTGTAACAGATCCAGCTAACGTTACAGAAGCAGAATTAGCTAAAATCAAAGAAAAACTACAACTTGAGCACAATAAGAATAATGACGATGCAAATATCTCAAAAGATGCTCCAGTTACAGATAAAGATGCTAAAATTGCTTCAGTAACAAAAGATGACCAAGGAAATCTTGTAGTAACATACGCAGATGGTTCAAAAGATACAAGACCATTATCAGAGTTTGTAACTCTAGACAAACAACCTGCTATCGATGCGGTTAATAAAGCAGCTGACAAACAAATCCAAGCTATCAATGATAACGCAGCAGCAACTCAAGAAGAAAAGATGCAGCAATCGCTAAAGTAAATGCAGATAAAGCTAAAGCTCTTGAAAATATTGCTAACTCTAATGCTACAACTAAACCTGAGTTAGATAAAGTAGAAAAAGCAGGAACCGATGCAATTGCAAAAGATAACCCAGTAGTATCTGCAAAACCAGAAGCTAAGAAAGCAATTGACGAGGCTGTTAAAGCTAAAGAAGCAGCAATTGACGCTCGTACTGATTTAACTCCAGAAGAGAAAACTAAAGCTAAAGAAGCAGCAAAAGCAGCAGCTGATAAAGCTAAGGAAGCTGTCGATGCAGCAACAACAGATGCAGAAGTTACTAAAGCTAAAGAAGCTGGAACTAAAGCAGTTGCAGATGTAACTCCAGTAGCCAAAGCGGAAGCTAAGAAAGCAATTGCAAAAGCATTAGAAGATAAAAATAGCGAAATTGATAAGCGTACAGACTTAACTGATGAAGAAAAACAGCAGCTAAGAATGAAGCAAAAGATAAAGCTGATGCACAATTAGCGAAAATTAAAGAACAACCTGATGCAGCAGCTACACCAGAAGCAGCTAAAACAGCTCAAGATGTAGTAGATGCAGCTAAGGAAACAGGTGTAGATGAAGTTACTGCAGTAAATCCAGTAGCTAAAGCTAAACCAGAAGCTAAAAAAGCAATCGATAAAGCGTTAGAAGCTAAAAACCAAGAAATCGATGCTCGCACAGATTTAACTCCAGAAGAGAAAACTAAAGCGAAAGAAGTAGCAAAAGCGCAAGCAGATGTAGCTAAAGATGCTGTTGATGCAGCAACTACAAATGCAGCAGTTGATAAAGCTAAAACAGATGGAACTACAGCAGTTGCAAATGTAACTCCAGTAGTTAAAGAAGCGGCTAAAAAAGCAATCGCAGATGAATTAGCAGAAAAAGAAAAAGCAATCGATGCACGTAAAGACTTAACAGATGCAGAGAAAGCAAAAGCTAAGGAAGAAGCACAAGCGAAAGCAAAAGAAGCAACAGACGCTATTAACAAGCAGCCAGATGTAGCAACTACACCAACAGCAGCTAAAACAGCTCAAGATGCAGTAGATGCAGCTAAAGCTAAAGGTGTAGCAGATGTTAAAGCTGTAAACCCAGTAGCGAAAGAAGCAGCTAAGCAAGCAATCGCAGATGAATTAGCTAAGAAAGTTGGAGAAATCGATGCACGTCCTGACTTAACTGACAAAGAAAAAGATGTAGCTAAGAAAGATGCTCAAGCAAAAGCTAAAAAAGCGACAGATGCTATTAACGCACAGCCAGATAACGCAGAAACACCAGAAAAAGCAGCAGAAGCACAAACAGCAGTAGATGGTGCAAAAGATAAAGGTGTAGCAGATGTTAAAGCTGTAAATCCAGTAGCGAAAGAAAAAGCTAAAGAAGAAATTGCAAAAGAGTTAGCTAAGAAAGAAGAAGCAATCGACGGGCGTAAAGACTTAACTGACGAAGAAAAAGATGCAGCTAAGAAAGATGCGCAAGCGAAAGCAAAAGAAGCAACAGATGCAATCGACGCTCAACCATCTATCGCAGAAACACCAGAAAAAGCAGCAGAAGCTAAAAAAGCAGTAGATGGTGCAAAAGATAAAGGTGTAGCAGATGTTAAAGCTGTAGATCCAGTAGCGGCTAAGAAACCAGAAGCTAAAAAAGCAGTAGATGAAGCTCTTAAAGCTAAAGTAGACGCAATTAACGCACGTGAAGACTTAACTCCAGCAGAAAAAGATGAAGCTAAGAAAGCAGCAGAGAAAGCAGCAGATGACGCTAAGAAAGCAATCGATGCAGCAACAACAGATGCAGCAGTAGATGCAGCGAAAAATGCTGGTACTGGAGAAGTTGCGAAAGTAAATCCAGTAGCGAAAGAAAAAGCTAAAGAAGAAATTGCAAAAGAGTTAGCTAAGAAAGAAGAAGCAATCGACGAGCGTAAAGACTTAACTGACGAAGAAAAAGCAGCAGCTAAGGAAGAAGCTCAAGCTAAAGCGAAAGAAGCAACAGATGCAATCAACGATCAACCAGCTAATGCAGAGACACCAGAAAAAGCAGCAGAAGCTCAAAAAGCAGTAGATGGTGCAAAAGCTAAAGGTGTAGCAGATGTTAAAGCTGTAAATCCAGAAGCAGTAACTAAACCAGCAGCCAAGAAAGCAATCGAAGATAAATTAGCAAAACAATTGGAAGATATTGCTAATACTCCAGATGCTACTGATGAAGAGAAGAAAGTTGCAGCAGATGCAGCTAAAGCTCAAGCAGAAGAAGCTAAGGAAGAAATCGATAAAGCTGGAACAGATGCAGATGTTAAGCAACTTCAAGAAGCAGCTGAAGGTGAAATTGAAAAATCTGTACCAGTTGTAGAAGATAAACCAAATGCTCGTAAAGCAATTGATGAAGAAGCAACAGCTAAGAAAGCAGAAATCGATGCGCGTAACGATCTAACTCCTGAAGCTAAAGCTAAATTAAAAGCTAAAGTAGATAAAGCTGCGGAAAAATCTAAAGCAGCAATTGATGCAGTAAGTAGTGTAGACGATGTTAATACAATAGAAGAAGCTGATAAGGCGGCTATTAAAGCAATTGGAGAAGTAAACAGACCAATTGATAAAGTATTAGTAAAAGATCCAAGTGCATTAACAGATGAAGAAAAAGCTAAAATCTTAGAAGAAGTTAAGAAAGTTAACCCAACAGCTAAAGAAGTTAAATATGATGAAAATGGAAACATCGAAGTAACAACAGAAGCTGGCGATAAAGGAATTATCAATCCGACAAAATTAGTGAAAACTGAGGACCAGTTAGATAACGGTAAAGGTGGAAATGACATTAACAAACCACTTGATAAAGTTATCGTAAAAGATCCATCGAACTTAACTGACGAAGAGAAAGCTAAGATTGTTGCTAAAGTTGAAGAGGTAAATCCAGATGCTATCGTAACAATCGATGAAAATGGAACTGTTTCTGTTTCTACTCCAGAAGGTAAAACTGCAGCAATTCCAGCATCAGAATTAGTAAGAACTAAAGAAGATACTTCTAACCCAGATGCAGGAAATAGTAAAATTGTTAAACCAGCAGACAAAGTAGCCGGTGAAGCAAATGATCCGGATGATCAAGCTAAAGTAGAAGAAAAATTAAGAGAATTAAACCCAGAAACTAAATCTGTTAAATTTGATGAAGATGGTAATGCGACAGTTACACTGAAAGATGGAACTACTGCGACAATCCCATCAGAAGATTTATTCAAATCAGAAGTAGATGCAACTAAACCAAATGCAGGTAACGACATCGTTAAACCAGCAGATAAGACAGTAGTAGCAAATCCAGAAAAACTTACAGACGCTGAGAAGAAAGCGATCGAAGATAAAGTTAAAGCTGTAAATCCAGATGCAACAGTAGTTGTAGATGATAAAGGAAATGCGACAGTCACAACTCCAGAAGGTAAGACAGCTGTAATTCCAGCAGCAGATTTGACGAAAGATCCAGAAGCTGCAACTAAACCAAATGCAGGCAACGACATCGTTAAACCAGCAGATAAGACAGTAGTAGCAAATCCAGAAAAACTTACAGACGCTGAGAAGAAAGCGATCGAAGATAAAGTTA
>NZ_JPFZ01000013.1 GCF_000722775.1 Streptococcus mitis subsp. hohhotensis | reverse complement strand
CCGTGCAGAAACTGCTGATACAGAAAGACCAAAAGTATCAATTGACTATGATGATGCAGCATCTAGAACAATTTGGGTAACACCAACAGAAGAAACAAATATCACTGGACGTATCAAAATTACAGATAACAGCGGTAAGATTGTTAAAGGTTGGATGCAAAAAATGGGTAGTGGATCTGAAACTGATATAGGGTATGGATTACACAACTCTAATATTGATCGTGAAGCAACAGCCACAGCTGACCATCCAGCGACACTTAGCATTACTGGAAAATTACAAGCGCGCCTTAATGGAAATCCGTGGAAAAATGGTTCAACCGTAGTATCACGTAAAGTTCGTGCTAAAGATGCAAGTAACAATGAAATGGACAACGAAGGTTCATCTGATCCAGATGCTCAAGTATGGTTCAAAGTTCGTTCACAAAACGTAAAATACACAGAAGATTTAGCAAATAAAGCTGCAAACTTTGATAAGGTTGCTGTAGCTGATCCAGCACAACTTCAACAACCAGAATTGGATCAAATTAAAGCTAAATTACAAGAAGGTGACGGAAACAACCTTAACGGTAAGATTGCTACAGTTACTCAATCAGGAGATAAAGTTGTTATTACTTATAACGATGGAACAACAGCTGAAAGACCAGTAACTGACTTCACACGTGTAAACCAAGCACCAACAGCGGAATTTCCTTTCTCCAATGCAGCAGCTAAAGAAATTTATGTTTACGGTGCAGAAGAAAACTCATTTGATATTAAAATCAAAGATGATAGCGGAAAAATTTCAAGTGCAACAGTAAGACGAGGTGGTAACAGAGAATTTGATCCAGTTCCGGGTGCAACAAATAAAATTAGTACTCAATATGGATACACAGCGACTACTATTACTACTGAGACGCCAGCAACAGATGCAAATCCAGCGGTAATCACTTACTCAGGTACACCAGCGGCGACAGATGGTTTAAAACAAGATAAGTTAGATGCAGCGACTAGAGGAGAAACCCCAGCAGGTTTAACTTTAGGATGGCGTTTCCTACGAGTTGCAGATGCTGATGGAGGAGAAATTGGAGGAAGCGCAACAGGTGCAGATGATCCAGGTTCTTTCGTTGTTATCCTTAAACCACAAACTCAAAAATACGATGTTACAACACCTGAAAACGAAGCTGCTAAAGTACCAGTAGCTGATGCTAATAATGTAACAGCTGAAGAGTTCGCAAAAATAGTTGGTGCAAACAATGCAAACATCAAACTTCACTATTCTAAAACGAATACAGATGCTAACTTAGTTGCGAAACAAGGTCAAAATGTTGACGATAAAGATGCTAAGATTAAATCTGTTACAAAAGTAGATAACAATATGGTGGTAACGTATAAAGATGGATCTACAGATACATTACCATTAACTAAATTTGCCCGTACAAACGCAGCTCCAACAGTAGAAATTCCTTACTCTGTAGAGGGTAAAAAAGACGTTTACGTGTATGCGAACGAAGATTTTGAAATTCCTGTTAAATTTACAGATGATTCAGGAAAAGTAGCATCTGCTACAATTAAACGTGGTGGAAATCAGGATTCACCAGCTAAAGATGCATCTAATCCTGATGTTTTAGATAATCAGTACAATACAACAGTTGAAAAAATCTCTACAGAAACCCCAGCAACTGCTGAAAATCCAGCTATTGTAAAAATTAAAGGGAACATTTCAAAAGATAACTCTGGAATTGCTGAGAATAAATTCCCTAAAGAAGCAGGTCAAGAACTTACAATTGTAACTCGTTATGCAACAGCTACAGATACTGATGGTGCATTTATCGAGAATACTGCAACTTCTAATTCATATGCGACTGACCCAGGTTCATTCACTATCAAACTAAAAGCTCAAACAGCCAAATATGATATTAAAACTCCAGCTACAAAAGTTCCTGTAGTGGATGCTAATAATGTCACAGAAGCTGAGTTTAATGAGATTAAGAAAAATATTAAAATTCAATACTCTACCGAAAACCCAGATAAAAATCTAGCTGATAAAAAAGGTACAGAAGTAGAAAATCAAGATGATCGTATTGAATCTATTACAAAAGATGGGAACAATGTTGTAGTAACCTATAAAGACGGTTCTAAAGATAGCAGACCATTAACTGACTTTGCACGTACAAATCCAGCTCCAACAGTTGAACTTCCATACTCAAACCCAGATAAGAAACAAATCTATGTTTATACTGGTGAAAATACTGACTTAACATTCAAAGCTTCAGATGATGCAGAAGTTAAAGATTTGTACCTACGTGGACCAGGTGGTGTTGGAACTGATAACACTGCAGGTTATGGATTTACAACAGGTAAGATTGATAACGATGTAGTTACAAATGGCGAAGGAACAGTATCTGACGATAAGAGAACAGCAACTATCAAGATGACTGGTGTTACAACACTTACAGCTCCAAACCAATGGACAAGTTTTGTTGTTGCTAATGACAATGATAATGCTAGCTCATTCCCAACGGATCAGAACTTTGATGCTTCGACTGATGACGCAGTACGTCAACAAAAACCAGGATACGTTCAGTTCATCGTTAAATCTCAAACAGACAAGTACGATATCAAGGCGCCAACTGAAAAAGTAGCTGTAACAGATCCAGCTAACGTTACAGAAGCAGAATTAGCTAAAATCAAAGAAAAACTACAACTTGAGCACAATAAGAATAATGACGATGCAAATATCTCAAAAGATGCTCCAGTTACAGATAAAGATGCTAAAATTGCTTCAGTAACAAAAGATGACCAAGGAAATCTTGTAGTAACATACGCAGATGGTTCAAAAGATACAAGACCATTATCAGAGTTTGTAACTCTAGACAAACAACCTGCTATCGATGCGGTTAATAAAGCAGCTGACAAACAAATCCAAGCTATCAATGATAACGCAGCAGCAACTCAAGAAGAAAAAGATGCAGCAATCGCTAAAGTAAATGCAGATAAAGCTAAAGCTCTTGAAAATATTGCTAACTCTAATGCTACAACTAAACCTGAGTTAGATAAAGTAGAAAAAGCAGGAACTGATGCAATTGCAAAAGATAACCCAGTAGTATCTGCAAAACCAGAAGCTAAGAAAGCAATTGACGAGGCTGTTAAAGCTAAAGAAGCAGCAATTGACGCTCGTACTGATTTAACTCCAGAAGAGAAAACTAAAGCTAAAGAAGCAGCAAAAGCAGCAGCTGATAAAGCTAAGGAAGCTGTCGATGCAGCAACAACAGATGCAGAAGTTACTAAAGCTAAAGAAGCTGGAACTAAAGCAGTTGCAGATGTAACTCCAGTAGCCAAAGCGGAAGCTAAGAAAGCAATTGCAAAAGCATTAGAAGATAAAAATAGCGAAATTGATAAGCGTACAGACTTAACTGATGAAGAAAAACAGCAGCTAAGAATGAAGCAAAAGATAAAGCTGATGCACAATTAGCGAAAATTAAAGAACAACCTGATGCAGCAGCTACACCAGAAGCAGCTAAAACAGCTCAAGATGTAGTAGATGCAGCTAAGGAAACAGGTGTAGATGAAGTTACTGCAGTAAATCCAGTAGCTAAAGCTAAACCAGAAGCTAAAAAAGCAATCGATAAAGCGTTAGAAGCTAAAAACCAAGAAATCGATGCTCGCACAGATTTAACTCCAGAAGAGAAAACTAAAGCGAAAGAAGTAGCAAAAGCGCAAGCAGATGTAGCTAAAGATGCTGTTGATGCAGCAACTACAAATGCAGCAGTTGATAAAGCTAAAACAGATGGAACTACAGCAGTTGCAAATGTAACTCCAGTAGTTAAAGAAGCGGCTAAAAAAGCAATCGCAGATGAATTAGCAGAAAAAGAAAAAGCAATCGATGCACGTAAAGACTTAACAGATGCAGAGAAAGCAAAAGCTAAGGAAGAAGCACAAGCGAAAGCAAAAGAAGCAACAGACGCTATTAACAAGCAGCCAGATGTAGCAACTACACCAACAGCAGCTAAAACAGCTCAAGATGCAGTAGATGCAGCTAAAGCTAAAGGTGTAGCAGATGTTAAAGCTGTAAACCCAGTAGCGAAAGAAGCAGCTAAGCAAGCAATCGCAGATGAATTAGCTAAGAAAGTTGGAGAAATCGATGCACGTCCTGACTTAACTGACAAAGAAAAAGATGTAGCTAAGAAAGATGCTCAAGCAAAAGCTAAAAAAGCGACAGATGCTATTAACGCACAGCCAGATAACGCAGAAACACCAGAAAAAGCAGCAGAAGCACAAACAGCAGTAGATGGTGCAAAAGATAAAGGTGTAGCAGATGTTAAAGCTGTAAATCCAGTAGCGAAAGAAAAAGCTAAAGAAGAAATTGCAAAAGAGTTAGCTAAGAAAGAAGAAGCAATCGACGGGCGTAAAGACTTAACTGACGAAGAAAAAGATGCAGCTAAGAAAGATGCGCAAGCGAAAGCAAAAGAAGCAACAGATGCAATCGACGCTCAACCATCTATCGCAGAAACACCAGAAAAGCAGCAGAAGCTAAAAAAGCAGTAGATGGTGCAAAAGATAAAGGTGTAGCAGATGTTAAAGCTGTAGATCCAGTAGCGGCTAAGAAACCAGAAGCTAAAAAGCAGTAGATGAAGCTCTTAAAGCTAAAGTAGACGCAATTAACGCACGTGAAGACTTAACTCCAGCAGAAAAAGATGAAGCTAAGAAAGCAGCAGAGAAAGCAGCAGATGACGCTAGAAAGCAATCGATGCAGCAACAACAGATGCAGCAGTAGATGCAGCGGAAAAATGCTGGTACTGGAGAAGTTGCGAAAGTAAATCCAGTAGCGAAAGAAAAAGCTAAAGAAGAAATTGCAAAAGAGTTAGCTAAGAAAGAAGAAGCAATCGACGAGCGTAAAGACTTAACTGACGAAGAAAAAGCAGCAGCTAAGGAAGAAGCTCAAGCTAAAGCGAAAGAAGCAACAGATGCAATCAACGATCAACCAGCTAATGCAGAGACACCAGAAAAAGCAGCAGAAGCTCAAAAAGCAGTAGATGGTGCAAAAGCTAAAGGTGTAGCAGATGTTAAAGCTGTAAATCCAGAAGCAGTAACTAAACCAGCAGCCAAGAAAGCAATCGAAGATAAATTAGCAAAACAATTGGAAGATATTGCTAATACTCCAGATGCTACTGATGAAGAGAAGAAAGTTGCAGCAGATGCAGCTAAAGCTCAAGCAGAAGAAGCTAAGGAAGAAATCGATAAAGCTGGAACAGATGCAGATGTTAAGCAACTTCAAGAAGCAGCTGAAGGTGAAATTGAAAAATCTGTACCAGTTGTAGAAGATAAACCAAATGCTCGTAAAGCAATTGATGAAGAAGCAACAGCTAAGAAAGCAGAAATCGATGCGCGTAACGATCTAACTCCTGAAGCTAAAGCTAAATTAAAAGCTAAAGTAGATAAAGCTGCGGAAAAATCTAAAGCAGCAATTGATGCAGTAAGTAGTGTAGACGATGTTAATACAATAGAAGAAGCTGATAAGGCGGCTATTAAAGCAATTGGAGAAGTAAACAGACCAATTGATAAAGTATTAGTAAAAGATCCAAGTGCATTAACAGATGAAGAAAAAGCTAAAATCTTAGAAGAAGTTAAGAAAGTTAACCCAACAGCTAAAGAAGTTAAATATGATGAAAATGGAAACATCGAAGTAACAACAGAAGCTGGCGATAAAGGAATTATCAATCCGACAAAATTAGTGAAAACTGAGGACCAGTTAGATAACGGTAAAGGTGGAAATGACATTAACAAACCACTTGATAAAGTTATCGTAAAAGATCCATCGAACTTAACTGACGAAGAGAAAGCTAAGATTGTTGCTAAAGTTGAAGAGGTAAATCCAGATGCTATCGTAACAATCGATGAAAATGGAACTGTTTCTGTTTCTACTCCAGAAGGTAAAACTGCAGCAATTCCAGCATCAGAATTAGTAGGAACTAAAGAAGATACTTCTAACCCAGATGCAGGAAATAGTAAAATTGTTAAACCAGCAGACAAAGTAGCCGGTGAAGCAAATGATCCGGATGATCAAGCTAAAGTAGAAGAAAAATTAAGAGAATTAAACCCAGAAACTAAATCTGTTAAATTTGATGAAGATGGTAATGCGACAGTTACACTGAAAGATGGAACTACTGCGACAATCCCATCAGAAGATTTATTCAAATCAGAAGTAGATGCAACTAAACCAAATGCAGGTAACGACATCGTTAAACCAGCAGATAAGACAGTAGTAGCAAATCCAGAAAAACTTACAGACGCTGAGAAGAAAGCGATCGAAGATAAAGTTAAAGCTGTAAACCCAGATGCAACAGTAGTTGTAGATGATAAAGGAAATGCGACAGTCACAACTCCAGAAGGTAAGACAGCTGTAATTCCAGCAGCAGACTTGACGAAAGATCCAGAAGCTGCAACTAAACCAAATGCAGGTAACGACATCGTTAAACCAGCAGATAAGACAGTAGTAGCAAATCCAGAAAAACTTACAGACGCTGAGAAGAAAGCGATCGAAGATAAAGTTAAAGCTGTAAATCCAGATGCAACAGTAGTTGTAGATGATAAAGGAAATGCGACAGTCACAACTCCAGAAGGTAAGACAGCTGTAATTCCAGCAGCAGACTTGACGAAAGATCCAGAAGCTGCAACTAAACCAAATGCAGGCAACGACATCGTTAAACCAGCAGATAAGACAGTAGTAGCAAATCCAGAAAAACTTACAGACGCTGAGAAGAAAGCGATCGAAGATAAAGTTAAAGCTGTAAATCCAGATGCAACAGTAGTTGTAGATGATAAAGGAAATGCGACAGTCACAACACCAGAAGGTAAGACAGCTGTAATTCCAGCAGCAGACGTAACTAAGTCAGCAGCAGATGCAGGTAAAGCAAATGCAGGAAATGCAGTAAACACACCAGCAGCTAAGGTAGAAGTTAAAGATCCAGCCAAATTAACAGATGAAGAAAAAGCAAAAGTTAAGAAAGCAATTGAGGCAGTAAACCCAGGATCTAAAGTTGTAGTAGACGATAAAGGAAACGCAACAGTAACAACACCAGAAGGAAATACAGCCGTAATTCCAGCAGCAGCCGTAACTAAGTCAGCAGCAGATGCAGGTAAAGCAAATGCAGGAAATGCAGTAAACACACCAGCAGCTAAGGTAGAAGTTAAAGATCCAGCTAACTTAACAGACGCTGAGAAGAAAGCGATCGAAGATAAAGTTAAAGCAGTAAACCCAGGATCTAAAGTTGTAGTAGACGATAAAGGAAACGCAACAGTAACAACACCAGAAGGCAATACAGCCGTAATTCCAGCAGCAGCCGTAACTAAGTCAGCAGCAGATGCAGGTAAAGCAAATGCAGGAAATGCAGTAAACACACCAGCAGCTAAGGTAGAAGTTAAAGATCCAGCTAACTTAACAGACGCTGAGAAGAAAGCGATCGAAGATAAAGTTAAAGCAGTAAACCCAGGATCTAAAGTTGTAGTAGACGATAAAGGAAACGCAACAGTAACAACACCAGAAGGCAAAACAGCAACAATTCCAGCAACAGACTTAACTAAGTCAGCATCAGACGCAGGTAAAGCAAATGCAGGAAATGGAGCAAATACACCAGCAACTAAGACAGTAGTTAAAGATCCAGCTAACTTAACAGATGAAGAAAAAGCAAAAGTTAAGAAAGCAGTAGAGGATGTAAACCCAGGATCAACTGTAGTAGTAAATGATAAAGGTGATGTAATCGTTACTAAAGGTGATGGAACAGTATTAGTAATCCCAGAACTTGACTTAGTAATTCCAGAAGATAAATTAACTGATCCAACTCAACAAAATGGTGTAAATACACCAGCAACTAGAGTGTTAGTTGGAGATAAAGCTAAATTAACAGCTGATGAAATTGAAAAAGTTAAAGAATCAATTAAAGCAGTCAACCCAGGATCAACTGTAGTAGTAGACGAAAACGGAAATGCGACAGTAACAACTCCAGAAGGTAAGACAGCAACAATTCCAGCAGCTCAATTAGTTAAAGATGCTAAAGATGTTGCAGCTAAGAACAATGGTGAAAACATCAACGTTGACTTCGAAAAAGAAACAGTAGCAGACTTCAATAACTTAACAGATGCAGAAAAAGAAGCTGCAAAAGCTAAGATTAAAGGAGCAAATGCTGATGTAGTAGAAGTTATCTTCGACAAAGCAGGAAACGCAACTGTAATTACTAAAGATGGTAAAGTTTACACAATCGTAGCTAAAGATATCTTTAAACAACGTCCATATGTACCATCAAATGGTGGAGGCAATAACAGTGGTAACGGTAACGGAACTTCTGACAATAACGCAGCTAATAACACTGATGCAAAAGTGAATAAAGCTAAGTTAGAAGGTGCTATCCATCAATTAGATGAATTGATCATTAAAGAATCAGCTAAACTTGATGCAGAAACTGCAAAAGAAGCGAATGCATTATCAGCAGATGCTAAGAAAGTACTTGCTAATGCAGACGCAACTCAAGCAGAAGTGGATGCAATGGTTAAACGTATCGAAGACTTCATGGCGAAAGTTGCTCCATCAACTGATCATGCAACTCCAGCTAACGACCAAGCTGCTCAAACACCAGCTGTAGCTCCAGCTACAACTCAAGCAGCGGCTAATGCTGGTCAAACAGCATCAGCACAAGCAAATGCGCGTAAAGCAGCTAAAGAGTTGCCAAATACAGGTACAGCAGATTCTACTGTAGCTATGGTAGCAGCTGCCGCAAGTGCATTACTTGGTCTTGGTCTTGCAGGCCGTCGTCGTAAAGAAGACGAAGAAGCTTAATTGGTAGATTGTTTGATAAACATCAGATGATAAATCCGATTTTCAAAGCTTAAGCAAGTACCTCTCATAAGAAAATCTCCTAGCAGGAAAGTCTGCTAGGAGATTTTTGTATTTCAGGAAGTGGACAGCTGACTTGGTAACCAGCTGAGGGTGAAGGTTAGCTGATCAGCTTTTAGGAGGTCTTGGTGTTGAATAGTTGATACTAGAGTTGTGTCCAGTCGGCATTCTTTGACAAAGTTAAAATGGTTGTGGTTTTGCTTAGTATGAATATCTAGCCATTTATTTTCTTTAGCTAGGTAGATACGGAGGTGATTAAAGAGAGGGATTCCGAGATCATAGCTTGGTTTTCCTGGACAGGTCGGATAAAATCCGAGAGCTGACCAGATGTACCAGGCTGAGAGACTGCCATTGTCTTCATCGCCAGGATAGGCTTCCCAACTTGGGTGAAAGGCCTTCTGACGGAGCGTCTTGATGAGAAGGGCAGTGTAGTCAGGGTAGTTGCTGTAACGGAATAGATAAGGAATGTGGAAGCTAGGTTGGTTAGAAATGGCGAGTTGCCCAAAAGGAGCAGTAGCCATTTCGCTCATTTCGTGAATTTCGTAACCATAGCCTGTTGTCTCAAAGAGGGGAGCCTCCTGACAGGCTTTTAAAAGATAGTTGTTAAAGGCTTCTTTTCCACCCATAAGCTGGATCAAGCCTGGGATGTCGTGGAGGACACCTAAAGTTGCTTGGATGGTAGAGCATTCGGCATAGTCGCGTCCCCAACTATAAGGAGAAAAGTCAGGGCGGAAGTTACCTTGGCTGTCTCGCGCTCTCATGTAACCTGTCTCAGGATCAAATAGATGGCGGTAATTTTGTGATGCAGTCTTGTAGGTTTCAGCGATTGCTATTTTCCCTAGTTTTTCGGCACAGCTGGCGATACAAAAGTCGCTATAGGCATAGTCAAGAGTGTGACTGACACTTTCGTGGTGGTCGGTAGAGAGATAACCTAATTCTTGGTATTGGGCTAGTCCGTGGCGGCCATTGATGCCGAGAGGATCGGCCTTGCTGGCTGTTTCGAGCATAGCTTGGAGGAGTTCTTCTTCCAAGTCGGGAGCCATGTCCTTGCAGGCGCTATCTGCTATAATACCGTCTAAAAGTGTACCTGGCATCATGCCACGTTCATCTGGAGCCAGCCATTTTGGAAGAAAACCAGTATCGCGGTAGCTATTGAGGAAACCTTCTAAAAAGCGGTGATAGTGTTCCGGTATGACAAGGGCAAAGAGGGGGAAGGTGGTGCGGAAGGTATCCCAGAAACCATTGTTGCTGAAGAGGACACCGGGCTTGACAGTGCCAGTAGCCAGATCCATGTGGATGGCTTGCCCTGATTCATCAATCTCATAAAAAGTTTGAGGAAATAGGAAGAGTCTGTAAAGGCAGTGGTCAAAGAAGGTTCTGTCAGCCTCTCCTGTCTCGATAACGTCAAAACGATGGAGAAGATTTTCCCAGTCCGCTTGGGCACTTGCTTTACAGCTATCAAAATCTTCTTGGGGTAGATTGAGTAGTGCTTGAGAAGGGGAGATGAAAGAAGTGGCTAGCTGAATCTCAGCATGGCTATCTGCTAAGTCGATTCGCCAGTCTCCACCTTCTTGGCTAACAGCAAGAATATCCGTGTTTATTTGCAGAGAAGTGAACCGTATCAGTGGATTTTTGTTGGTTTCAGTTTTACCTTCTTGTCGCAGGGCAAGATTCCTCTTATCTACTTGCTCTACTGTCAGTTCATCTGCTGCGTGGAGATAGAGGGAGAGGGCTTTGCCTTGCTTTTGCTCCAAACGAATAGAAGCACCGTAGCAAGTCGGTGTGAGCTGGCTTTCAATCTGATAGCGCAGGGAGAAAATTTTCAGATAATGAGGTTGGAAAGAGGCCTTATCCATATCATAGGAAGACTGACGATGGAAGAGGCTGTCTCCACCTAGCTGGCCTGTGACAGGTGTCAGAAGGAGCCAAGAATAGTCCCCAATCCAAGGACTGGGCTGATGGGTCAATCGAATTCCCTGAAAGATGGGCAGATGCGGATCGAAAAACCAAGATCCTTCCTGGTCACTGGTCTGGGGTACAAAGTAATTCATCCCAAAAGGAACGCCTGTGTATGGCAGGGTATTTCCCCGAGAAAAGGCATGCTTGCTGGCAGTACCAAAGCGGGTATCGATGGTTTCAAGTAGTGGTTTCATAGTCTTTCCTTTAGCTGTTTTTCTACATTATATCAGAAAAAGATAACCTTTAGAAAAGGAGTTTCAAAGATAACTATTTTGTAGAAAAATGACTATCATTTGTGTATGTATTTTCTGTCTCAAAAGCTATATACTGAAAATGAAGCTTGTTTGAAAGAGGATACTGCACGATGATTTATTCAAAAGAAATTGTTAGAGACTGGCTAGATGAAGTGGCAGAGCGGGCTAAGGACCATCCAGAGTGGGTGGATGTTTTCGAGCGTTGCTACACCGACACCTTGGACAATACGGTTGAAATCCTAGAAGATGGTTCAACCTTTGTGCTCACAGGGGATATTCCTGCTATGTGGCTTCGGGATTCGACAGCCCAACTCAGACCCTACCTTCATGTGGCTAAAAAAGATGCCCTCCTGCGTCAGACCATTGCAGGTTTGGTTAAACGTCAGATGACCTTGATTCTCAAGGATCCTTATGCAAATTCCTTTAACATTGAGGAAAACTGGAAGGGGCACCACGAGACCGACCACACAGACCTTAATGGCTGGATTTGGGAACGCAAGTATGAGGTGGACTCGCTTTGCTATCCTTTGCAGTTGGCTTATCTCCTCTGGAAAGAAACTGGCGAGACTAGTCAATTTGATGAAACTTTTGTCACAGCGACTAAGGAAATTCTCCATCTGTGGACGGTAGAACAAGACCACAAGAACTCTCCTTATCGTTTTGTCCGGGATACGGACCGCAAGGAAGATACCTTGGTAAATGATGGCTTTGGCCCTGATTTTGCAGTGACAGGTATGACTTGGTCAGCCTTTCGTCCGAGCGATGACTGCTGTCAGTATAGTTACTTGATTCCGTCAAATATGTTTGCTGTAGTAGTCTTGGGTTATGTCCAAGAAATCTTTGCAGAACTAGACCTAGCTGATAGCGAGAGTATTATTGCTGATGCTAAGCGTCTCAAAGCGGAGATCCAAGAAGGCATCGAAAACTACGCCTACACAAGCAACAGCAAGGGCGAAAAGATTTATGCCTTTGAAGTGGATGGTCTAGGAAATGCCAGCATCATGGATGATCCAAACGTACCAAGTTTGTTGTCTGCACCTTATCTGGGCTACTGCGATGTCAACGATGAAGTGTATCAAGCAACTCGTCGTACCATTCTGAGCCCTGAAAATCCATATTTCTACCAAGGAGAATACGCTAGCGGTCTCGGAAGTTCTCATACCTTCTATCGCTATATCTGGCCAATCGCCCTTTCTATCCAAGGTTTGACAACAAGAGATAAGGTAGAGAAAAAATTCTTGCTGGATCAGCTGGTTGCTTGCGATGGTGGTACAGGTGTTATGCACGAAAGCTTCCACGTGGATGACCCAACTCTTTATTCTCGTGAATGGTTCTCTTGGGCTAACATGATGTTCTGTGAATTGGTCTTGGATTACTTGGATATCCGTTAAGGAGCTCGCTTTAGCGCAACTGATTCTTGGAAAGAATCACAAATTTACATTTAAAACGTTAACAATAAAAATTTAAATTTAGAATGAGGTTTTACTTCATGGAAAATGTTGTTGTACATATTATCTCACATAGTCACTGGGACCGTGAGTGGTACTTACCTTTTGAAAGCCACCGTATGCAGTTGGTGGAATTATTTGACAATCTTTTTGATCTCTTTGAAAATGACCCTGAGTTCAAGAGTTTCCATTTAGATGGGCAAACTATTGTCCTTGATGACTACTTGGAGATTCGCCCGGAAAATCGCGACAAAGTCCAACGCTACATTGACGAAGGAAAATTGAAGATTGGTCCCTTTTACATTTTGCAGGATGATTACTTGATCTCCAGTGAAGCCAATGTTCGCAATACATTGATTGGTCAAGCAGAATGTGCAAAATGGGGCAAATCAACCCAGATTGGTTACTTCCCAGATACCTTTGGAAATATGGGACAAGCTCCTCAAATCCTTCAAAAATCAGGCATTCATGTGGCAGCCTTTGGTCGTGGTGTGAAGCCGATTGGATTTGACAACCAAGTTCTCGAAGATGAGCAGTTTACTTCCCAGTTTTCAGAAATGTACTGGCAGGGTGCGGACGGAAGTCGTGTTCTTGGGATTCTCTTTGCCAACTGGTACAGTAACGGGAATGAAATCCCAGTTGATAAAGATGAGGCCTTGACCTTCTGGAAACAAAAATTGTCAGATGTGCGTGACTACGCTTCGACCAACCAATGGTTGATGATGAACGGATGTGACCATCAGCCTGTACAGAAAAATCTGAGCGAAGCCATTCGTGTGGCAAATGAACTCTTCCCAGATGTAACCTTTGTTCATAGTTCTTTTGATGAATATGTCCAAGCCGTGGAAAGTGCCCTGCCAGAGCAGTTATCGACTGTTACAGGTGAGTTGACCAGTCAGGAAACAGACGGCTGGTACACACTTGCCAACACTTCTTCATCTCGTATTTATCTCAAACAAGCCTTCCAAGAAAATAGCAATCTCCTAGAGCAAGTGGTAGAACCCTTGACAATTATCACTGGGGGTCATAACCACAAGGATCAGTTGACATATGCTTGGAAAACTCTTTTGCAAAATGCGCCGCATGATAGTATCTGTGGCTGTAGCGTGGACGAAGTTCACCGTGAGATGGAAACTCGTTTTGCCAAGGTTAACCAAGTCGGAACCTTTGTTAAGAGCAATCTTCTTAATGAGTGGAAGGGTAAAATTGCTACGTCTAAGGCTCAAAGTGATTATCTCTTTACTGTCATTAACACAGGCTTGCATGATAAGGTTGATACTGTCAGCACAGTGATTGATGTTGCGACTTGTGATTTCAAGGAATTGCACCCAACAGAAGGTTACAAGAAGATGGCTGCTCTTACCTTGCCAAGTTACCGTGTGGAGGACTTGGATGGGCGTCCTGTAGAGGCTAAAATCGAAGACCTTGGGGCTAATTTTGAGTACGATTTACCAAAAGACAAGTTCCGCCAAGCTCGTATCGCTCGACAAGTGCGCGTGACCATTCCAGTTCACCTAGCGCCGCTTTCTTGGACAACTTTCCAATTGCTGGAAGGAGAACAAGAACACCGCGACGGTATTTACCAAAACGGAGTGATTGATACGCCATTTATAACGGTGAGTGTGGATGACAACATCACAGTTTATGACAAGACAACTCACGAAGCCTATGAAGATTTTATCCGCTTCGAAGACCGTGGTGACATCGGAAACGAGTATATCTATTTCCAACCAAAAGGAACAGAGCCAATCTATGCAGAGCTTAAGGGCTACGAGGTCTTGGAAAACACAGCTCGCTACGCTAAGATTTTGCTCAAACATGAATTGACCGTGCCTGTCAGTGCAGATGAAAAGCTAGAAGAAGAGCAAAAAGGCATCATCGAGTTTATGAAGCGTGAAGCTGGACGTTCAGAAGAATTGATAAGTATTCCTCTTGAAACAGAGATGACTGTCTTCGTTGATAATCCACAAATCCGTTGCAAGACTCGCTTTACTAACACTGCCAAAGACCACCGTATCCGTCTCTTGGTCAAGACTCATAACACGCGTCCAAGCAATGATTCTGAAAGCATCTATGAGGTGGTGACACGACCAAACAAACCAGCATCTTCATGGGAAAATCCTGAAAATCCTCAACACCAACAAGCCTTTGTCAGTCTGTATGACGATGAAAAAGGTGTGACTGTATCTAACAAGGGATTGAATGAATACGAAATCCTTGGAGACGACACCATTGCAGTGACCATTCTGCGTGCGTCAGGTGAGCTAGGTGACTGGGGTTACTTCCCAACACCAGAAGCACAATGCTTGCGTGAGTTTGAAGTCGAGTTTGCGCTTGAATGCCACCAAGCCCAAGAACGCTTCTCAGCCTATCGTCGTGCTAAAGCCTTGCAGACACCATTTACCAGCCTTCAGCTTGCTAGACAAGAAGGAAGCGTGGCTGCGACTGGTAGCCTCTTGAGCCATTCTGTTCTCAGTATACCGCAAATCTGCCCAACTGCCTTTAAGGTAGCTGAAAATGAAGAAGGCTATGTCCTTCGTTACTACAATATGTGTAGTGAAAATGTGCGTGTACCGGAAAGTCAACATCTCTTCCTTGATCTACTTGAACGACCATATCCAGTTCATAGAGGCCTCATTTCACCACAAGAGATTCGTACAGAATTTATCAAAAAAGAAGAAATTTAATTTCAAAAAGTAAACATAAAGAGAAAGGAGGGGCGAAAAGGTAAGAACTAACTGCTGATTCGCCCCTTTTTATGGTAAAAACAATGACTATTGCAACGATTGATATCGGAGGGACTGGGATTAAGTTTGCCAGTCTGACTCCTGATGGGAAAATACTGAATAAGACAAGCATTCCAACGCCTGAAAATTTGGAGGATTTACTAGCGTGGATAGACCAGCGCTTGTCAGAACAGGATTATAGAGGGATTGCTATGAGCGTTCCAGGCGCGGTCAATCAAGAGACAGGTGTGATTGATGGCTTCAGTGCGGTGCCCTACATTCACGGCTTTTCTTGGTATGAGGCGCTTAGCTCTTATCAGATTCCTGTCCATCTAGAAAATGATGCCAACTGCGTTGGACTCAGTGAATTACTGGCTCATCCAGAACTTGAAAATGCAGCCTGTGTCGTGATTGGGACAGGGATTGGCGGAGCCATGATTATCAATGGTAGACTTCACCGAGGTCGCCACGGCTTGGGTGGAGAATTTGGCTACATGACAACTCTCGCCCCTGCTGAAAAGCTCAACAACTGGTCGCAACTAGCGTCAACTGGAAATATGGTACGATACGTGATTGAAAAATCTGGTCAGACTGATTGGGACGGTCGCAAGATTTACCAAGGGGCTGCAGCTGGGAATGCCCTTTGCCAAGAAGCCATTGAGCGCATGAACCGTAATCTGGCGCAAGGCTTGCTCAATATTCAGTATCTCATCGATCCAGATGTCATCAGTCTGGGAGGCTCTATCAGTCAAAATCCAGATTTTATTCAAGGTGTCAAGAAGGCTGTTGATAACTTTGTCGAGAACTACGAAGAATACACGGTGGCACCTGTCATCCAAGCCTGCACCTATCATGCAGATTCCAATCTCTACGGTGCCCTTGTCAACTGGCTACAGGAGGAAAACCAATGGTAAGATTTACAGGAATTAGTGACAAACAAGCGCAAGCTATTGAAGTATTAAAAAATCACATTTCTCTGCCAGATGTAGAGGTAGCAGTCGCTCAGTCTGATCAAGCCTCTATCTCTATCAAGGGTGAGGGTGGTCACTATCAACTAACTTATCGCAAACCTCACCAACTCTATCGTGCCTTGTCCTTGTTGGCAACAGTTATAGCAGAAGGTGACAAGGTAGAGATTAAGGAGAAGGCGGCTTATGAAGATTTAGCCTACATGGCTGACTGTTCGAGAAACGCGGTGCTAAATGTGGCTGCTGCCAAGCAGATGATTGAGGTCTTGGCTCTCATGGGCTACTCAACCTTTGAGCTTTACATGGAAGACACCTACCAGATTGAAGGGCAGCCTTACTTTGGCTATTTCCGTGGAGCTTATTCGGCTGAGGAATTGCAGGAAATCGAAGCCTATGCCCAGCAGTTTGATATGACCTTTGTGCCATGTATCCAGACCTTGGCTCACTTGTCAGCCTTCGTTAAATGGGGTGTCAAGGAAGTGCAAGAACTCCGTGATGTGGAGGATATTCTTCTCATTGGCGAAGAAAAGGTTTATGACCTGATTGATGGCATGTTTGCTACTCTATCTAAACTACAAACTCGCAAGGTCAATATCGGGATGGACGAAGCCCACTTGGTTGGTTTGGGACGCTACTTGATTCTGAATGGTGTTGTGGATCGTAGTCTCCTCATGTGCCAACACTTGGAGCGCGTGCTGGATATTGCTGATAAATATGGTTTCCACTGCCAGATGTGGAGCGATATGTTCTTTAAACTTATGTCAGCGGATGGTCAGTACGACCGTGATGTGGAAATTCCAGAAGAAACTCGTGTTTACCTCGACCGTCTCAAAGACAGAGTGACTTTGGTTTATTGGGACTATTATCAGGATAGCGAGGAAAAATACAATCGCAATTTCCGCAACCATCACAAGATTAGCCATGACCTTGCCTTTGCAGGTGGTGCTTGGAAGTGGATTGGTTTCACACCCAATAACCATTTCAGTCGTCTCATCGCTATTGAAGCCAATAAAGCCTGTCATGCCAATGATATCAAAGAAGTCATCGTGACGGGTTGGGGGGACAATGGTGGTGAGACCGCTCAGTTTTCTATCCTACCAAGTTTGCAAATCTGGGCAGAACTCAGCTATCGCAATGACCTAGACCGACTGTCTGCTCATTTCCAGACCAATACTGGTCTATCGGTTGAGGATTTCATGCAGATTGACCTTGCCAATCTCTTACCAGATCTACCAGGCAATCTCAGTGGGATCAATCCTAACCGCTATGTCTTTTATCAGGATGTTCTCTGTCCGATCCTTGACCGACACATGACACCTGAACAGGACAAACCGCACTTCGCTCAGGCTGCTGAGACGCTTGCTGATATTAAAGAAAAAGCTGGGAACTATGCCTATCTCTTTGGAACTCAGGCCCAGTTGAACCGAATTTTAAGTAGCAAAGTCGATGTGGGACGACGCATTCGTCAGGCCTATGAAGTAAACGATAAAGAAAGTCTGCAAGAAATTGCCAGACAAGAATTACCAAAACTTAGAAGCCAAATTGAAGACTTCCATGCCCTCTTTAGCCATCAATGGTTGAAAGAAAACAAGGTCTTTGGCTTGGATACGGTCGATATCCGTATGGGCGGACTCTTGCAACGCATCAAGCGAGCAGAAAGCCGTATCGAGGCTTATCTGGCTGGTCAGATTGACCGCATCGACGAGCTAGAAGTGGAAATCTTACCATTTACAGACTTCTACGCAGACAAGGACTTCGCAGCCACAACAGCCAACCAGTGGCATACCATTGCGACAGCTTCAACCATCTACACGACATAAGAAACAAGAACACCGTGCTATTACTCAGAGTGTTTCTCGTGAAACATCCCTTTCTTCAAAAGTACTCCACATAAAATAATTTGTGGAGTTTTTTCTATAATTAGTAGTTTAACCTAACCTGCAAATAGGAGTATACTAATAATGTAATCGTTATCAAAAGTCTAAAAAAGAATTTTTAGATGGATATCAAAATAAAAAGGGAGGAAATTATGAATAAGTTTTCAAAAACCTTGAGAGACAACTGGATCTTTCTCTTGATGGTTTTACCAGGGGCACTCTGGTTGATTCTATTCTTCTACATTCCAGTATTTGGGAACGTGGTTGCCTTCAAAGACTACCACATGACCAGTAATGGTTTCATAGATAGTATCATGAATAGTAAATGGGTCGGACTCGATAATTTCAGATTCTTATTTAGTTCAAGAGACGCCTTTATTATCACACGAAATACTGTCCTCTACAATCTTGGCTTTATTTTTATTGGCTTGATTGTATCTGTAGGGATTGCCATCATCCTCAGTGAACTCCGTTCTAAGAGAATGGTTAAGATCTTCCAAACTTCCATGTTGTTCCCTTACTTCTTGTCTTGGGTTATCATCAGTTTCTTTACAGATGCTTTCCTAAACATCGATAAAGGGGTGTTCAACCATTTCCTAGAATCTATCGGAATGAAGGAAATCAATTTCTACGCTAACTTGGGCATCTGGCCATATCTTCTACTTTTCCTAGGTATTTGGAAAGGTTTTGGATATAGCAGTGTCATGTACTATGCGACAATCATGGGAATTGATCCAACCTACTACGAAGCAGCGACAGTGGATGGGGCCAGCAAATGGCAACGAATTCGCAATGTAACTATTCCGCAGTTGACACCGCTGGTAACCGTATTGACTATCCTTGCAGTCGGAAATATCTTCCGTGCAGACTTTGGTCTCTTCTACCAAATCCCCCACAATGCTGGTCAGCTTTATAACGTAACCAATGTCTTGGACGTATATGTATATAATGGCTTGACTCAGACAGCGGATATAGGGATGGCTTCAGCGGCAGGTCTCTATCAATCAGTAGTCGGCTTGATTCTGGTTATCCTATCAAACTTACTTGCAAGACGAGTTGATCCAAACTCAGCCTTGTTCTAGAAAGGAGGAGAATATGGCAGAAAAGAAAATTAAAAAGAAAAAATTGATAATGTCGGCATTCACTCCTTCAGTAAGAAAGCAGATATCTTCTTCAGTATCATTTCTGGTTTGATCGCCCTATCTTGTATCCTACCCTTTGTATTCGTTATCGTGATTTCGGTGACAGATGAAAAGAGTATCCTGCAAAATGGATATAGCTTCTTCCCATCTCAATTTGGCTTAGACGGTTTTGAGTTCTTGGCACAGTTTAAGGATAAAATCCTCCAAGCCCTCTTCATCTCAGTCTTTGTAACAGTGGTGGGGACTATCACAAACGTTTTTATCACAACAACCTATGCCTACGCCATCTCGCGGACAACCTTTAAGTATCGCAGATTCTTTACGATTTTTGCCCTTCTTAGTATGTTGTTCAACGCTGGTTTGGTACCAGGCTATATTGTGGTGACTCGTTTACTTCAACTCGGTGATACAGTTTGGGCCTTGATTGTTCCAATGCTTCTCTCACCATTTAACATCATCTTGATGCGTTCCTTCTTCAAGAAGACTATCCCAGAAGCCATTCTTGAGTCCGCTCGTATCGATGGTGCTAGTGAGGCTCGGATCTTCTTCCAAATCTGTTTGCCATTGTCACTACCAGGTATCGCAACCATTACGCTCTTAACAGCTCTTGGTTTCTGGAATGACTGGTTCAACGCCCTTCTTTACATCAAGAGTGACAACTTGTATCCATTGCAATATTTGCTCATGCAAATCCAGCAAAATATGGACTACATCGCCAAAGCGGTCGGCCTCTCTGGTCAACTGGGCGTTGCACTACCGAAAGAAACAGGACGTATGGCCATGGTTGTGGTCGCAACCCTTCCAATCGCAATCTTGTATCCATTCTTCCAACGCTACTTTGTAAAAGGTTTGACTATCGGTGGTGTGAAAGAATAGTGCTTGTTGAGAAAAAATATTTCTCAGTTCCCAACTTCCCTTGTGTGAAGTTAATACTCTTCGAAAATTAAATTCAAACCGCGTCAACGTCGCCTTGCCGTACTCAAGTACAGCCTGCGGCTAGTTTTCTAGTTTGCTCTTTGATTTTCATTGAGTATAAGATCATTACATTGTTTATAAGTTTAAAATAAAAAAGGAGTTTTTGTCATGAAAAACTGGAAAAAATATGCTTTTGCATCTGCTAGTGTAGTCGCTTTGGCTGCTGGTCTCGCTGCTTGTGGAAACCTTTCAGGTAACAAAAAGGCTGCTGACTCAGCTTCAGGTGATAAGACTGTTATCAAAATGTACCAAATCGGTGACAAACCAGATAACTTGGATGAATTGCTAGAAAATGCTAACAAAATCATCGGTGAAAAAGTTGGTGCTAAATTGGATATCCAATACCTTGGATGGGGTGACTATGATAAGAAAATGTCAGTTATCACATCATCTGGTGAAAACTACGATATCGCATTTGCATCTAACTATGTTGTAAATGCTCAAAAAGGTGCTTATGCTGACTTGACAGAATTGTACAAAAAAGAAGGTAAAGACCTTTACAAAGCACTTGACCCAGCTTACATCAAGGGTAACAGCATTAACGGTAAAATTTACGCAGTTCCAGTTGCAGCCAACGTTGCATCATCTCAAAACTTCGCCTTCAACGGAACTCTTCTTGCTAAATACGGTATCGATATTTCAGGTGTCACTTCATACGAAACACTTGAACCAGTCTTGAAACAAATCAAAGAAAAAGCTCCAGATGTAGTACCATTTGCGGTTACTAAGAACTTCATCCCATCTGATAACTTTGACTACCCAGTTCCAAATGGACTTCCATTCGTTATCGACCTTGAAGGGGACACTACTAAGATCGTAAACCGTTACGAAGTGCCTCGCTTTAAAGAACACTTGAAGACTCTTCACAAATTCTATGAAGCTGGATACATTCCAAAAGACGTAGCAACAAGCGATACTTCATTTGACCTTCAACAAGATACTTGGTTCGTTCGTGAAGAAACAGTAGGACCAGCTGACTATGGTAACAGCTTGCTTTCACGTGTTGCCAACAAAGATATCCAAATCAAACCAATCACTAACTTCATCAAGAAAAACCAAACAACACAAGTTGCTAACTTTGTTATCTCAAACAACTCTAAGAACAAAGAAAAATCAATGGAAGTGTTGAATCTCTTGAACACTAACCCAGAACTCTTGAACGGCCTTGTTTACGGTCCAGAAGGCAAGAACTGGGAAAAACTTGCAGGTAAAGAAAACCGTGTTAAAGTCCTTGATGGCTACAAAGGAAACACTCACATGGGTGGATGGAACACTGGTAACAACTGGATTCTTTACATCAATGAAAACGTTACAGACCAACAAATCGAAGATTCTAAGAAACAATTGGCTGAAGCTAAAGAATCTCCAGCACTTGGATTCATCTTTAACACTGACAATGTGAAATCTGAAATCTCAGCTATCTCTAACACAATGCAACAATTCGATACAGCTATCAACACTGGTACTGTAGACCCAGACAAAGCTATTCCAGAATTGATGGAAAAATTGAAATCTGAAGGTGCCTACGAAAAAGTATTGAACGAAATGCAAAAACAATACGATGAATTCTTGAAAACAAAAATAATCAGCTAAATTGATTTCGTGTATTCATTCCTAATTCCTAAAAACTGAATCACTGTTTTCCTCAGGTTTATCTGGGGAGGCAGTGATTTTTTGAAACGATAGCATATATATCCATGTTTTCTTATCACTATTTAACCATTCAGGAAATTTCGAGAACCTTCTACAATTTCCAGTCAAATAAATTGCATTCGTTTTCTCAAGCAGGTATACTTATAGTTAGATGAAAAATTCTGAAAATTTAAGAATAGAAAAGAGAACAAATCTTATGGCAAAAGATATTCGTGTCTTACTTTACTACCTTTACACTCCAATTGAAAATGCAGAGCAATTTGCTGCAGACCACTTGGCTTTCTGTAAATCAATCGGCCTTAAAGGCCGTATCCTAGTCGCTGACGAGGGAATTAACGGAACAGTTTCAGGTGACTACGAAACAACTCAAAAATACATGGACTACGTTCACAGCCTCCCAGGTATGGAAGATCTTTGGTTCAAGATTGACGAAGAAAGTGAACAAGCCTTCAAGAAGATGTTTGTTCGCTACAAGAAAGAGATTGTCCACCTTGGTTTGGAAGACAACGACTTTGACAATGACATCAACCCACTTGAAACAACAGGTGCTTACTTGTCTCCAAAAGAGTTCAAAGAAGCTCTTCTTGACGAAGATACAGTTGTCCTTGACACACGTAACGATTATGAGTATGACCTAGGACATTTCCGTGGGGCTATCCGTCCAGATATCCGCAACTTCCGTGAGTTGCCACAGTGGGTTCGTGATAACAAAGAAAAATTCATGGATAAGCGTGTCGTAGTTTACTGTACAGGTGGAGTTCGCTGTGAGAAATTCTCAGGCTGGATGGTCCGTGAAGGCTACAAAGATGTTGGTCAATTGCACGGAGGAATTGCAACTTACGGTAAAGACCCAGAAGTCCAAGGTGAGCTTTGGGATGGGAAAATGTACGTCTTTGACGAGCGTATTGCCGTAGATGTTAACCATGTCAACCCAACTATCGTAGGAAAAGACTGGTTTGATGGAACACCATGTGAACGTTATGTCAACTGTGGAAATCCATTCTGTAACCGTCGTATCTTAACATCAGAAGAAAATGAAGACAAATACCTTCGTGGATGTTCACACGAGTGCCGTGTTCACCCACGTAACCGCTATGTTTCAGAAAATGAATTGACACAAGCTGAAGTTGTCGAGCGCCTAGCCGCTATCGGTGAAAGCTTGGATCAAGCAGCTACTGTATAAGATTAAACAGTCCTTAGGGGCTGTTTTTCTATGCTTTTTACTCAAAAATCTAAAGTTTGTTTCTGTATCTTTCAGGAAAATAAGGTATACTATATGTAAACGATTTCAAAGGAGTCCAGTTATGACGAAAACATTTTTAATTCCAAATAAACAGAGCATTTTAGGAGAACAAGAGATTTTGACTGCCAAGTCGATCTTGGCCTTGGTAGATGGTTTGGAGTCACATAGCTATGATGCTGTCTATCTCCGTCAGCCTCTTAACCGTCTTGAGTATATCGAGTGTGCGATAGTGAGGCAATCACAATTTCTCTTTAAGGTCAGTTATGCTGATGGTCAAAAGGGTTACCGTGTCGATCTTCCTGACCTACTTACGAAGACAGACTGGCAGATTATCAAATCATTTTTAGATGCTCTGCTTGCTTACACAGGAACTGAGATTGAAGGGCTAGATGGTTTTGACTTTGAAGCTTATTTCCAAGCAAGTATTCAAGCCCATTTGGCAGATAATGCAGCCCGTTTTACGATTTGCCAAGGAATTTTTAATCCTGTTTTCTTTAGTCATGAGGATTTGAAAAGCTTTTTAGAGGAAGATGGCTTGGCTCAGTTTGAAGCGCGTGTGCGTGCGGTTCAAGAGACAGATGCTTACTTTGCAAGAGTTTCCTTCTATCAGGATGGAGAAGAACAAGTTCACGGTGTTTACCATCTGGCTCAAGGAGTCAAGACAGTATTACCGAGAGAACCGTTTGTTCCTGTAGCCTATATTGAGCAATTGGTGGATAAGGAAGTGCAGTGGGAGATTGACTTGGTTCAAATCACAGGAGACGGCTCTAAACCAGAAGACTATGAAGCCATTGCCCGCTTGAACTATGCAAGATTCCTAGAGTCACTACCAAAAGCATTTTACCAGCAATTAGATGCCAATCAATTAGAAGTACAACCCATCCTAGGACAAGATTTTAAAGCATTAGCACAAGAAGAGTAAATCAGAAGCAGGTCAATCGACTTGCTTTTTGATATATAAAAAATCCTGCCATGGAAGACAGGATTGCTACTCAATGAAAATCAAAGAGCAAACTAGGAAGCTAGTCGCAGGCTGCTCAAAACACTGTTTTGAGGTTGTAGATAAGACTGACAAAGTCAGGAACATATATCTACGGTAAGGCGAAGCTGACGTGGTTTGAAGAGATTTTCGAAGAGTATGAAGTTTAAAGAAAGGCCAAGATACGAAGGTAATCTCCAATCAGTGCGACTTCAGCTACAAAGAAGAGGAGGATAATGACTCCGTTCACAAGGACAGACAAGAATAACTGATAGAAGGAGTCGGTTTCACTTGATTGACTAGGTCTCGTAATGATATGGAGGCTGGCAAGCAGAATGATTCCAATGCTAATCACACACAAGAGGGCTGTAAATCGTAGGCTGTCAAAGAAGGCAAAGAAACTAGCAATAGCAGTGAGGAAGATTGGAATTGCCAAGAGTTGACTATATTGTTGGAGAACCTTTTCTAGCGTCCAGTCCTTTTCTTGGTAGATAAATCGTCTCACAACGAAACTACCCAAGAGGAATGAAAAGAAGAAGAGTGTTGTTGCTACTAGGATAGAGATAATCGAAAAGAGATTTAATGAAGCAAATTGTTCAGGGAAGTGATTATGCATAGTTGCTATATGTCCATAGTAAGCATGTTTGATGTGGTAGATACTAAAGAAAAAGGAAGACGCAGAAAACAGAATGAGCAAGAGAAAGGCTGTGTAACTGTGTGTGCTACTTGTTTCAAGATTGCTCGTAGGAGATTTGAGAGCCTCCACTAGCCAAGACCAAAAATCAAGCGCTTGCTCTTTCCATCTATCCGTAGATTTTGGAGTTTGGTCGGGGATATAGGGACTTTCTAAGGATTGACTGATAAGAAGTGGCTCTTTCAAGATTGTTTTTTGCTGAGGAAGTGCTTCTTGACTCTCTTCAGCTATAGTGACTTTTTCTGTTCCTTTAGAAAGGTCTTGCTCTTCCTCAGTAGAATCTAATGCTTTCTTTTCTTCTATTTCTGTTCTCGCTTCACCGTTTTCAGGCGTTTCAATTTTCTCTTCTTGCTGGCTTTCAAGTTCGACTTCAGCTTGAGAGACTTCCTCCTCTACTTGAGTATTTTTTTCAATTGGTTTATCGAGATCGGCTATCGTTTCTTCAGCCTTGTCTGCAACCTCTTGAGCTTGCTCTTTAGGTTTGTTCTTGCTTGTTGTTTTTACAAAATCATTACTTTCAAACCATTCTTGTTTCATGGTAGAACCTCCTTTTTAGTTAGATAAATATGCTTCCATAGTAGCAGATGTAAGCGCTTTTGTCAACGATTTCTAGAAGAAGATTCGTGTTCCTCTGATTTGAGTAGATAGATATCCTGATCTGCCCTTGCGATGAGTTGATCTTTTGCATCTGCTTTTTCTGTTTTATAAGGATTGCTTAATCGTTCATCTTTGTTTTCTTCGTTTTTAAACGAACGCCTTCCTTCTCTTAAAAAATGATGAATAGAGCCATGTTTTGTTGAAAGATCTAAGTTGATTCTTTGTTTTTCTTCTTCGGAAAGTAGCAGTTGTAGGTCTGTTTTCGCCATCAATTCCACCTTACCGTGTACTTGGATTTTTTCAGCGTGGAAGTGATTTTCTGTTGACTCTAGCTGACTATCTGTCAGTTCTGTGCTAAAGATATTGATGATATTTGGTGTTGTGAGTTTACTGTTTTTGATACGACTTCCTTCAATTCGGAGGAGATAGCTGTTTGTATTGAGGGTCGCATTTTCAAGGCTAGCATTTATGATGGTGGTTTGTCCACGATTGGCTGACACGTTGATCCCTTTTAGACTTCTTCCTTTTGGAACTTGGAGAATAACTTCTTCAAAACGACGAGAGTAGCTACTTGCGATATGGAGAATCCCGCCAATTCCAGAAGAGAGAAATGGGGTTTCAGACAGTTTCTTATCAGTGAGGCTTAGAGTTTTGTCGTTTTGATTCGTAACAAGATCATGGTGAGCAGAGAGTGATGGATGGTAAGAAATGTGGATTTGATCATCCAAAGAGTCTGTGATGGTGAGTGCGTGTTGGTGGAGAGTAATTTCTAGGTTTTCGACTTCCTTGCCAAAGGTTAGCTCTTCCGTACGGCTATCATAGACAGGTTCTTTGGACATGGCAAGTAGGCTCTTAATTCCGTCAGATTGGATGCCTACAAAGAGCAGGAAAAAGCCGATAACGGTAGTCACAACACCAAAAATGAGAAATCCTTTTGTCAATTTACGCATGCTGGTCACCTCTCTTTCCTTTTTTGAGAACAAATTGCACTAGGCGAACAATGAGTAGGCCGAAGAAGCGGGCTACATAGGAAATACCTAGTAAGACTAGTGAAGAAGCACCGATGGCTAGTAAACCAGAGCCGAAAATCAAGATAAAGGCTGATTTAGCTTGGGCTAGGACAGTGAAACTTTCAACTAAAAATAGGAATCCGCCGATGATACCAAGTATGGAAACCGCAAAGAAAGCTAGAATGACAGTCAAGGCTGCCACAAGGATTGCGAACAGGGACACGAGGATGGCGATTCCCAGAGGAATACCGATGGGTGCTGCAAGGAGAGCTAACAAGGCGATATGCAAAATTTGTCGGTTATTCTTTTGAGCGGGTGCCTCATTGATTTTTTTATCGAGGAGATTGGAGAGGACTTCATGAGCTGCTTCTTTGGGAGTTCCTAAACTAGCGATGAGTTCTTCTTCTCCCTCGACTCCAGCATCGTCAAAGAGTTCTCTGAAATAGTCCATGGCTTCAATTTGGTCAGCCTGAGGCAGTTTTTTGAGATAGAGTTCTAGCTGAGTCAGGTATTCAGTTCTTGTCATGGCGGATACTCCCTTCTATGATGCCATTGATGGTGTCTGTATAGAGTGCCCATTCATCTTTTAGGGTCACGAGCTGTTCTATACCACCATTTGTCAAGGAGTAGTATTTGCGCATGCGACCTTGGAACTCTCTAGAATAGGTTGTCAGAAAGCTATTGCCTTCCAATTTTTTTAGGATAGGATAGAGTGTAGATTCTTTGATATTAGCGATCAGCTTAATGGTTTGGCTAATCTCATAACCATAAGAATCATCCTGCTCCAGTACGGCCAAGATGAGAAATTCAATCAAGGCAGAGGATGTTGGAAAGTACATGGGGAACCTCCTTTTCTAATGTGTAAGATTTTTATATATAATTTTTCTACACATACATTGTACATCTAAAAGAAAGCCCTGTCAAGAGAAATGTGTAAAATTTTTATATATAAAAAACTTCTAGCCAAAACTAGAAGTTTAGAGGATTTTATCAGCTCTGTCCACTGTAAAGAGGGCCACAGTCATCAGGATATCTACGAGCAAGAGAGCAGCTACAGCTGGTACCCAAGAGTGGAAAAGGTCAAAACTGTAACCAAATAGAGTTGGCCCAAAGGCTGCTAGGATATAGCCTCCTGTTTGAGACAAACCAGACAATTGGGCAGTCTTTTCAGGGGCGCTTGTCTTGAGTGAAAAGTTGACCATGAGATAAGGGAAGAGGGCGCTGGTTGCGGTTCCGATGAGGAGATGGATGGCAAGCCAGTAAAAGAAATTACCGATTGGGAAAAAGAGCATGGAAATGCCGACAACACCAGCTAGTGAAACCAGAGTGAGCATGAGCTGACGGTTGCGAGTAGACAAGCTGGTTGTCAGGCTTGGGATGGTCATTGAAAAAGGAATGCTAATCAGAGAGAAGATAGAAGTCAGCAAGCCAGCTTCGTGACTGGATAGGCCTGCATGGATGGCCATGGTAGGTAGCCAGGTCATAGCGGTATAAAAGAGCAAGGATTGAAAACCTGCAAAGACAATCACTGCCCAGACCTGTTTATTATGCATGACCTTTGTTTTGCTTTTTTGTTTGGTTTGTGGAGCCAGTCTGTGATTATAGCGGTGATTAGGCAGCCAGACCAAAAAAGTTGCTAGGCAGAGCAGGGTGAGGAGGATGATAAGTCCTTTCCAAGAACTGGCTTGTGTAATAGGCACAGCCAGATAGGAGGCCAGAGCCGTTGCAATCCCCATAGAGGTTACATATAAGGTGGTTAGAAAACCAATCTTCTTTGGTTGATTGGCTTGGATGAGACTAGGAAGCAGAACATTGATGACTGCGATACTTGCCCCAACCATCAAGGTTCCTAGATAGAGCAGGGGTAGATTGATTAGTCTAATGATAGAACCGATAGTCAAGAAGAAGAGGCTGTAGGTAAAGAGATGTTCTAAGCCAATTTTCTGAGCCAGTCGGGTAGAAAAGAGCGAGAAGAGGGTAAACATAAGGAGAGGAAGGCTGGTTAAGATACCAAGCGAACTAACTTCTACTCCTAGCCCTTGCGAAATATCTCCCAAAATAATGGGTAAAACAGTAAAAGGAGTCCGCAAGGAAACACCAATCAGGATAATACCTGGAACAAAAAAGAGTGATTGCTTTTTCATATAATACCTCTTCTAGTTGATTTTAATAACAGCTTATTTTAAGGCTTTCTCACTATAATGTCAAGTAAGGTTTCTGGCTTTCAAGATAAAAATGGGAAAGTCTTGAAAATTATGATAAAATAGTGGAAGGAAAAATTCAGGAGAGTAGTAGTGACTCAAAATGTTGAAAGTCTTCTCGTATCCATTGTAATCAGTGCATACAATGAAGAAAAATACCTGCCTGGTCTAATTGACGACTTAAAAAATCAAACCTATCCTAAAGAAAATATTGAAATTCTATTTATAAATGCTATGTCTACAGATGGGACAACAGCCATCATTCAGCAATTTATAAAAGAAGACACAGAGTTTAACTCAATTAGATTGTATAACAATCCTAAGAAAAATCAAGCTAGTGGTTTTAACCTGGGAGTTAAACATTCTGTAGGGGACCTTATTTTAAAAATTGATGCTCATTCAAAAGTTACTGAGAGTTTTGTAATGAATAATGTGGCTGTTATTCAACAAGGTGAATCTGTCTGTGGGGGACCTAGACCGACGATTGTTGAAGGAAAGGGAAAATGGGCAGAGACCTTGCATCTTGTTGAGGAAAATATGTTTGGCAGTAGCATTGCCAATTATCGAAATAGTTCCGAGGATAGATATGTTTCTTCTATTTTTCATGGGATGTATAAACGAGAGGTTTTCCAGAAGGTTGGTTTAGTAAATGAGCAACTTGGCCGAACTGAAGATAATGATATTCATTATAGAGTTCGAGAACATGGTTATAAAATCCGCTATAGCCCAAGTATTCTATCTTATCAGTATATTCGACCAACATTCAAGAAAATGCTGCATCAAAAGTATTCAAATGGTTTGTGGATTGGCTTGACAAGTCATGTTCAGCCTAAGTGTTTATCATTATTTCACTATGTTCCTTGTTTATTTGTTTTGAGTCTTGTGTTTAGTCTAGCATTGTTACCGATCACATTTGTATTCATAACTTTACTATTAGGTGCTTATTTTCTACTTTTGTCATTACTCACTTTGCTGACTTTATTAAAACATAAAAATGGATTTCTAATTGTGATGCCCTTTCTTTTATTTTCCATTCACTTTGCTTATGGCCTTGGAACGGTTGTAGGTTTAATTAGAGGATTTAAATGGAAGAAAGAGTACAAGGGAACAGTAATTTATTTGGAAAAATAAGCCAAATAAATTAAAATGTGCTACAATAACAATATAGTAAAACTCTTTTAAGGAGGAGTAGATTGACATGAATAAAAAACTAACAGATTATGTGATTGATCTGGTGGAAATTTTAAATAAACAACAAAAGCAGGTTTTCTGGGGAATATTTGATATTTTCAGTATGGTGGTTTCCATCATTGTATCTTATATTTTATTTTATGGGCTGATTAATCCAGCACCTGTTGACTACATCATCTATACGAGTTTGGCCTTCCTGTTCTATCAATTGATGATTGGATTTTGGGGGTTGAATGCTAGTATTAGTCGTTACAGCAAGATTACGGACTTTATGAAAATCTTTTTTGGTGTGACTGCTAGCAGTGTTTTGTCTTATGGAATCTGCTATGCCTTCTTGCCACTTTTTTCAATCCGTTTCATCATTCTCTTTATCTTGTTGAGTACCTTCTTGATTTTATTGCCACGGATTACTTGGCAGTTAATCTACTCTAGACGCAAAAAAGGCAGTGGTGATGGAGAACACCGTCGGACCTTCTTGATTGGTGCCGGTGATGGTGGGGCCCTCTTTATGGATAGTTACCAACATCCAACCAGTGATTTGGAACTTGTTGGTATTTTGGATAAGGATGCGAAGAAAAAAGGACAAAAACTTGGTGGGATTCCTGTTTTGGGTTCATATGATGAATTGCCTGAATTAGCCAAACGCCACCAAATCGAGCGTGTTATCGTTGCGATTCCGTCGCTTGACCCGTCAGAATATGAACGTATCTTACAGATGTGTAATAAGCTGGGTGTCAAATGTTACAAGATGCCTAAGGTTGAAACCGTTGTTCAGGGACTTCACCAAGCAGGTACTGGCTTCCAAAAAATTGATATTACGGACCTTTTGGGTCGTCAGGAAATTCGTCTTGACGAATCGCGTCTGGGAGCAGAACTGACAGGTAAGACAATCTTGGTTACAGGTGCTGGTGGCTCAATCGGTTCTGAAATCTGTCGCCAAGTTAGTCGCTTCAATCCTGAACGCGTCGTCTTGCTCGGTCACGGGGAAAATTCAATCTACCTTGTTTATCATGAATTGATTCGTAAGTTCCAAGGGATTGATTATGTGCCAGTTATCGCAGATATTCAAGACTACGACCGTCTCTTGCAAGTCTTTAAGCAGTACAAGCCAGCTATTGTTTATCATGCGGCTGCCCACAAGCACGTTCCTATGATGGAACGCAATCCAAAAGAAGCCTTCAAAAACAATATTCGTGGAACCTACAATGTTGCTAGAGCTGTTGATGAAGCTAAAGTACCTAAGATGGTTATGATTTCGACAGATAAGGCGGTTAATCCACCAAATGTTATGGGAGCAACCAAGCGCGTGGCTGAGTTGATTGTCACTGGCTTTAATCAACGTAGCCAATCGACCTACTGTGCAGTTCGTTTTGGGAATGTTCTTGGTAGCCGTGGTAGTGTGATTCCAGTCTTTGAACGTCAGATTGCTGAAGGTGGGCCTGTAACGGTGACAGACTTCCGCATGACCCGTTACTTTATGACTATTCCAGAAGCTAGCCGTCTGGTTATCCATGCTGGTGCTTATGCCAAGGATGGGGAAGTCTTTATCCTTGATATGGGTAAACCAGTCAAGATTTATGACTTGGCCAAGAAAATGGTCCTTCTAAGTGGCCATACCGAAAGCGAAATTCCAATTGTTGAAGTTGGAATCCGTCCAGGCGAAAAACTTTACGAAGAACTCTTGGTATCAACCGAACTTGTTGATAACCAAGTTATGGATAAGATTTTCGTTGGTAAGGTTAATGTTATGCCTCTAGAAGCCATCGATCAAAAGATTGAAGAGTTCCGTACTCTCAGTGGAGATGAATTGAAGCAAGCCATTATCGCCTTTGCTAATCAAACAACCCATGTTGAATAAAAAAGAAAAACGCATATTATCAGGTCAGTACAGAAGCACCTTGGTAATATGCGTTTTGTTATGTAGAGACTTGCTTCATTTTCTTCTGAAATAGAGTTGTCGCCCAGTCTATGTTATTGAAAATACGCCAAAACTTCTATGGGTTTGTGAGCGATATAATCAGGCTGATAGTTGAGCAAATCTGCTTGCTCTCCAAATCCCCAAGTGACGGCCAATTTCTGAATGCCTGTTTCTTGAGCTCCAAGCATATCAAACTTGGTATCTCCGATGATGATGGCTTGTTCCGGTGCTAGTTGATGTGTCTGCAAGGCTTGGCGAATGGCATCTGCCTTATGGGGTGCTTCAGGGCTGGAACCATAAATGCCATCAAAGAAATGATGGATTCCCAAGTTTTTAGTCATATCTTGAGCAGTTGGAGTATTCTTTGTAGTGGTGATGTAGAGAGGGTAATTCTTGGATAGTTCTTGAAGTAAGTCTACAATCTGAGGAAAGAGTTGAGCTTCATAGATTCCTTTTTCCTTGTAGTAGGAACGGTATATCTGGACAGCCTCAGAAATTTGTTCTTTAGGCAGGCAGGTCGCAAAACTACTTTCAAGAGGCGGCCCCATAAAACCACGAATAGTTTTGGCATCAGGGCTAGGCACCCCCAGCACCTTAAAGGTATGGGTAAAGGCATTGTGAATCCCGATAGAACTGTCAACGAGGGTTCCATCCAGATCGAAAAAGATAGCTGTGATAGAGATCATGGTTTCTCCTATTTGATAAGCTTATTCTCCGAAAATTTCTTTTTGGAGGCGACGACCAGTAGGTGTGGCAGCGAGTCCACCTTCAGCTGTTTCACGAAAGGCAGTTGGCATGCTTGCTCCTACTTGGTACATGGCATCGATAACTTCATCCACAGGAATTTTAGATTCGATACCTGCCAGGGCCATGTCTGCTGCGATGAAGGCAAAGCTAGCTCCCATGGCATTGCGTTTGACACAGGGAACTTCGACCAAGCCGGCAACAGGGTCACAGATGAGGCCTAGCATATTTTTAATGACAAAGGCAATGGCCTGGCTGGCCTGATAAGGTGTTCCGCCTGCAGCTAGAGTCAAGGCTGCAGCACTCATAGCAGATGCTGAACCAACCTCAGCTTGGCAACCGCCTTCAGCACCTGAGATAGAGGCGTTGTTTGCGATGACTAGTCCAAAGGCACCGGCAGCAAAGAGGAAATCCAGCTGTTGTTCGTGGCTGAGGTCTAATTTTTCAATAGCAGCTGTTAGAACTGAGGGCAGACAGCCAGCACTTCCTGCGGTCGGAGTGGCACAAACCAAGCCCATTTTAGCATTGTGTTCATTGACTGCGATGGCATTTCGGGCAGCCGAGAGAATCGTATAATCTGACAGAGTTTTTCCGTTTTTGATGTAGTGATCCAATTTGGCAGCATCTCCACCTGTCAGGCCACTACGAGATTTATTTTCATTGAGGCCAAGTTGGACAGAGGCTTTCATGACTTCCAGATTGCGTTCCATGAGAAGGAAGACTTCTTCACGTTCGCGACCGGTCAATTCAAACTCTGTTGTAATCATGAGTTCTGCGACATTTCCTTGAAAGTCCAGTTCTGCCTGCTCGACCAATTCTTTGATAGAATAAAACATGCTTCCTCCTATTTAAAGAAATTGACATTGTGGAGATGAGGGATTTTACGAATTTCTTCGATGGCCTCATCACAGTTGCGACTGTCGACTTCGATAATCATAATGGCTTTTTCACCAGCTTTTTCACGAGTAACATTCATCTGGGCGATATTGATACCATAGCGTGAAAGGGCTTCTGTTACGAGGGCAATCATACCTGGAATATCTTGATGAACAATGATGATAGTCGGTGTATTCATATTGAGAGAGACGGCAAAGCCATTGAGTTCGGTGACCTGAATATTCCCTCCACCGATAGAAATACCAGTTACGCTGATGGTCTTGTGGGCATTTTTGACGGTAATTTTAGTGGTGTTTGGGTGGGGGGCATTGCTGTCTTTCTGAATGGTCCAGACAATCTTGATGCCACGCTTGTGGGCAATCTCCAGACTATTTGGGATTTCAGGATCATCTGTATCCATGCCTAAAATACCTGCAACAAGGGCTAGGTCTGTCCCGTGACCACGATAGGTCTTGGCAAATGAGTTAAATAGTTGGAATTCGACTTCTGTCGGAGTATCATCAAAAATGGAAGAGACAATCTTCCCAATACGAACAGCACCAGCTGTATGGCTACTAGATGGGCCAATCATAACTGGTCCGATGATATCAAAGACAGATTGAAAACGAAGTGATTTCATCAGTTTCCCCTTATAAAAATTCTTATCTCTATTATATCAAAGAATAAAGGTCTTGGCTTTAATTGTAGATGAAAACCTTTCTAATACCTCAAATAGCATAAAAATAGTATCTTTTATGACAAAAAACACATTATTTAGGGAAATAAAAAATAATTTTGTAATATTTCTACATAAAAGTGTCAAGAAACAGTAATATTTAAAGGGTATGATAGAAGTATAGAAAGAAGGAGAATTTTCAAATATGAAATCAACAACTAAAAAGATTAAAACAACTCTTGCAGGAGTAGCTGCCTTGTTTGCAGTATTTGCTCCATCATTTGTGTCTGCTCAAGAATCATCAACTTACACTGTTAAAGAAGGTGATACACTTTCAGAAATCGCTGAAACTCACAACACAACTGTTGAGAAATTGGCAGAAAACAACCACATTGACAACATCCATATGATTTATGTTGGTCAAGAGTTGGTTATCGACGGTCCAGCAGCGCCAGTAGCACCAGCTTCAACGACTTATGAAGCTCCAGCTGCCCAAGATGAAGCTGTTTCAGCTACAGTGGCAGAAACTACAGAAGTAGCAGAAGAAGCTCCAGTGGCAAGCGCACCTGCAGCAGAAGAAACGGTTGCTTCAACTGTAAGCGGATCTGAAGCAGAAGCCAAAGAATGGATCGCTCAAAAAGAATCAGGCGGTAGCTACACAGCTACAAACGGACGTTACATCGGACGTTACCAATTGACAGATTCATACTTGAACGGTGACTACTCAGCTGAAAACCAAGAACGTGTAGCAGATGCCTATGTTGCAGGACGTTACGGTTCATGGACAGCCGCTAAAAACTTCTGGCTTAATAATGGCTGGTATTAAGAACTAACGAACAAATAATATGTAAAAGTCGAGGAATCTCCTCGACTTTTTATTTTTCCTTCGCTTGGTAATAGATCTCTACTTCTTTTTTGAGATGAGACAGCATAGAAGTTTCCTCGGTCAGCTCTAGAAGTGAGAAACCTTTTTGGATAAGTCTAGCCTCATCCCTACAAATCCCGATGCGGACATAGCAGATAGCAAGCCTATCGTAGCTTTTCTTGTTCTTAGCGTCCTCTAGTAAAGTATAGCAGATTTGTTGACACATGTTTTTGTCTTGATGGTATAAGTAAATGGTGGACAGATTGAGTAGGATTGCCATTCGCAAGTCATATAAATGTTGGTAGTTTTTATAGACTTCCAAGCGTTGCAAGATTTTTCCAGTGATGAGATGGAGGTGTTCAATAGGAAAGCTGAAAAGGATGGTATTGAGGATTTTTAGGTCATTTTCATACCATGTATCTTGTTTTTCAATTTTTTCCCAAAGTTTTTTGACAGTCTGTTTCACTTGGTTTGACAGTTGCTCTGTACCATGTTGACGGATATGAATGACAATTTCCAGCATATCCCTTATTTCTTCTATAGGAAGGTCGTGATGGGTCTTGAGATAGTTTTGGCATGTTTCAAAAAAATCAACTAGACTACTGCTGCCAATGATAGAACTCATATTGAGATAAGTTTGCATGATTTCTGTTCGTTGGTTAGGTTGATAGAGATGGCAGATATAGTCAAACTCTTCAAAACTCATATTAATCTGTCGGAGAAGAAATTCCATGTTTTCATATTTGGGAGTTACCTTGCCACTTTCAATCTTTGATAGGCTGGTTCTTGAAAGGACATCTCCGCAGATCTCTTCTTGGGTCAAACCTTTTGACTCACGTATTTCTTTATAAACATTTCCAAAATCGTAGCGCATGATTTCCTCCTTTTCGTGAAAAAAGTTAACAAATAATAAAATTCAATTAAAAATATTGTATCATAGTAATATAAAAAGTAGAAAATAAAAGTAAAATAAGCTTGATGTAATTTTAGAATGAGCTTAATGACTATAATGATGTAGCTAGAAAAGGGGTGGAAAAATGTTTAAAAATAAGGAACTTTTTCGAGTAGTCATGATATTTGTGATAGGAACTATCCTAATTTTAATGACACCCGTCTTATTTAAAGTTGTTATGGAACTATTTTCAAAATAAATAGGCCTCTGCTTTGGGCGGAGTAGTGAATCAGGAGGTTAAGTGATGAACTACAATTTAAAATATATCTTATCAGGACTATTTAGCATAGGCTTTATAGGTTTCCTAGTCTGGATGCGTTATTTTAATCAGAAGAAGGAAGAAGAGCATTCGGATGTGTCTTTTGAAGCGAGGTTAGATAGTGAGGTCAAGGCCTTATATAAACAACTAGGATTGGGTGAGGAGCCTCATTATTTCTTAGCGTATCGCTACCTACATCCTTGGTTCAACTTGGCGATTTTACCACCAACAGTTGAAATTTTCTTAACTAAAATAGCGCTGGTGATGGTAACTCCAGATGAACTACTGATAAGAAATCTTGGGAATGGGATGACTTTCACAAGTGAGCATCATCGCGATTTGCGGCAAGGACTTATCCGCATTCCAAAATCAGAGATGAAAGAATTTGAGATTCGCAACTGGAAAAGAGTTTTTATATTTGGCGATTTTTTGACAATTAAAACAAGCCAACATAGCTATTATTTGCAGGTTAGAGATGATGGACTTCAAAAAGGAAGTCTTTCTACCAAACATTTCTCTTACTTGAAACGACAAGATTTTCTCGGATTATTGACAGATAAACGGACATTCTGATTGACAATTGCCCTAGTGGCTTATTGTAAACTTTACAAATGAGCTGTAAACACTAGAATTCATTCAGAAAGGCAATTCCTATGAAAAATAAAATTTTAATCATTGTTTATATTTTAGCCTCGCTAATCATCAGTTTTATAATCTTTTCACTTTTGCATATTGATTTTAAATGGTGGACAACTCTGGCTATAAGTGCAGGATTTATTTACACCTACTTAAGGTCTAGCAAAAAATAAAAAGTACCTGCACCTATCTCGCTTTCGTCTCTTCACGGGAGGTATCTCTATGAAAAAAATCAGTCATCTTTGTATGCTCCTGCTCTTGCTGTGTACTACGTTTTTTGTCCTGAATGTAAATGTTACACGTGAAATAGTGCGGATTCAGGAGATGGGCAAGACAACTTATTCATTTGACTTGTACTTAAAAGATGTCACTAAACCGACAGAAACGATTCTCCAGTTTTTTGAAGAGGTTGCAAGTCAAGACAAGGTCTCTATTATCAAAGTAGATAATGGCGATGAGGCCGTCAAGGCTGGTGTTTTTGATAAAGATACCTTCCCCTACCAAGAGTTTGGGATTTCTTCTCTTGACTTTTCAAAGAATGAGAAGGGAGTCTACAGCAACCAGGACCTTCCCAATAATCTAGGAACCATTCCCACCTTTTTAAAGGTGAAACTCATTCGACTCCAGACCTTCCGATCCTATATTGAGGATAAATCCCATACTGTAAATGGGCGCTACATGATTACCTCCAGCAAAGAGATAGATCGCGATACCATTCTACAAAAGTGGAGTGATTTTTTCCAGATAGATAAGACGATTTTATTAGAACCCACTTACCGAAGTCAGGTTGGAGTGCTAAATCAAGCTTTGTTACTATCTATCATTATCTTTATCTTGGCAGTCTTGCTTGTGATTTTAATGACAGTGTATCAGCCGATGATGGAGATGAAACGAGTGGGGGTTCAAAAGTTACTTGGTTTTCAAAGCAGGGCGATTTTAGCTGCTTTTGTAAAGACTAATTTTTATCTTCTCTTGGGTGGAAGTCTTATTATTGACTTGGGACTATTTTTAGTGCTGGACTACAGACCAAAACTTCTGTTCCCAAGTTTACTCTTATCCCAATTTCTACTTTTACAGTTGTATTTGTTCATCAGTTGGTTGACTTACCTCTTAATCCAAAAAATGACAATCAGCTCTCTGCTGAAAGGTTTTTCATCTTTCAAATTTGGTCTTATCTTCAATTATGTGATGAAAATAGGGACAACTATTTTACTGACGGCCTTACTGATTGGGGTGGGCAGAAGTTTAGAACAAGAAAACAAAGAACTTGCTTATCAGCAACAGTGGGTAAGTCAAGGTAATTACCTGACCTTAGAAACCTTCAAACTCAATGATAATCTGTGGCAAGAAGAGCTAGCAGGTTCAGGGAAATCTACAGATTATTTCTATCGATTTTATCAGGATTTGGTAGAAAAAACGCAGGCGGGCTATGTGCAGAGTAGCAGTCTTCCTGTAAAAAATTTTGTCCAATCAGAACAGATTCAGCAATATCAGTTAACAGATACGGTGGATGTTTACTATGCCAATCGCAATTTTCTAAAGAGCAAGGGATTCAAGTTACCAGATACCAGCACTAAAAAAGTTATTTTGATGCCAGCCAGTGTCAAAGGACAAGAAGGCAAGAATCAGTTCTTGGGAAAATCCATCGCCTATCTTTCTATGAGGTATGAAGATCAGCAAAAGCAAACAATAGAAGATATGGATGTAGAAATTGCCTACTATGAAGGAGATTGGTCTTTCTTCCCTTATAATAATGAGCGAAAGGATAATCTCCACAATCCAATCATTAGTCTGGTAAATGATCAAGACATGATGTGGGAAGAAAAGACTCACTTGTCAACGACAGGTTTAAACAACCCGATGAAAATTGAAAATACAGAGCAAAATCAAAAAGTGATTACAGAGTTAGTCGATAACTTATCTGATGGTAGCTATTTAAAATTTTCATCGATTCAAGCAATTCAAGAGGGGATGGTTGATACCTATCGGGATTCTGTTCGTAATTTTAACGTTCTTTTTGCCTTATTTGCTCTTCTCAGTATGATTGTCTCCTACTTTTTACTCGTTACCACTTTCTTGTTGAAGCGCAGGGATATCATTACCAAGAAGTTTATGGGGTGGAAACTGGTCGATCGCTACCGTCCTCTCCTCGTTCTGCTCTTGCTGGGCTATAGTCTGCCTCTTCTAGTCTTGATTTTCTTTGCCCATGCGCTCTTGCCACTCCTACTTTTTGCAGGTTTTACATGTTTGGATATACTATTTGTACTAGGCTTGGCTTCTAGGATGGAGAAAAGAAGTCTAGTAGAGTTATTGAAAGGGGGCATCTTATGATTGAGTTGAAAAATATTACCAAAACCATTGGGGGAAAAGTGATTTTGGATAACTTATCTCTCAGGATTGATCAGGGGGATTTGGTAGCCATTGTTGGCAAGAGTGGTAGTGGTAAGTCGACCTTGTTAAATTTATTAGGTTTGATAGATGGTGATTATAGTGGACGGTATGAGATTTTTGGCCAGACAAATCTAGCGGTCAATTCTGCTAAGTCGCAAACAATAATCCGTGAACATATCTCTTATCTGTTTCAAAATTTTGCCCTGATTGATGATGAAACGGTCGAGTACAATCTCATGCTGGCACTGAAATATGTGAAATTGTCTAAGAAAGACCAGCTCAAAAAGGTGGAAGAGATTTTAGAGAGAGTAGGTTTGTCATCTACTTTGCATCAAAAGGTTTCCGAGTTGTCTGGTGGGGAGCAACAACGAATTGCAGTTGCTAGAGCCATCTTAAAACCCAGCCAGCTGATTTTAGCCGATGAGCCGACAGGTTCGCTGGATCCTGAAAATAGAGATTTGGTCTTGAAGTTTCTCTTAGAGATGAATCGAGAAGGGAAAACAGTCATTATCGTGACCCACGATGCTTATGTAGCCCAACAATGTCATCGTATCATTGAATTGGGCAAGGGGAAATGAGTTAGCTCTGCTTATTTTGACTGACTGAATACTCATGTTTTTCAGAGAGAAATAGCATAAATACGCCTAGTAATGACATTTTTATGTAGTATTTCTAGGTTTTTTTGTTTCAAATTGAAAAATTTTTCAATTTAGGCTTGACAAACGATGAGGATAGGAGTATTATTTATACAATAAAAAAGAATAAACATAAAGGAGGTTTTGTTATGAATAAGATGAAGAAGGTGTTGATGACGATGTTTGGTTTAGTGATGCTCCCCCTACTATTTGCTTGTAGTAACAATCAATCGGCTGGAATGGAAGCCATCAAGTCCAAAGGAAAATTGGTTGTAGCCCTCAATCCAGATTTTGCTCCATTTGAATATCAAAAAGTGGTTGATGGGAAAAATCAGATTGTGGGTTCAGATATCGAATTAGCCAAGGCTATCGCAACAGAACTAGGTGTCGAATTGGAACTATCTCCCATGAGTTTTGACAATGTACTGGCTAGTGTTCAATCAGGAAAAGCCGATCTTGCCATATCTGGTGTTTCTAAGACAGATGAACGGAGTAAGGTATTCGATTTTTCAACTCCCTACTATACTTCAAAAAATAAGCTCATTGTCAAAAAATCTGATTTAGCCACTTATCAGTCTGTCAACGACTTAGCGCAGAAAAAGGTCGGAGCGCAGAAAGGTTCGATTCAAGAGACGATGGCTAAAGATTTGCTTCAAAATTCTTCCCTCGTATCTCTGCCTAAAAATGGGAATTTAATCACAGATTTAAAATCAGGACAAGTGGATGCCGTTATCTTTGAAGAACCAGTTGCCAAGGGATTTGTGGAAAATAATCCTGATTTAGCAATCGCAGACCTCAATTTTGAAAAAGAGCAAGATGATTCCTACGCGGTAGCCATGAAAAAAGATAGCAAGGAATTAAAAGAGGCAGTTGATAAAACCATTCAAAAGTTGAAGGAGTCTGGAGAATTAGACAAACTCATTGAGGATGCATTTAAAGCGTCCATTGAAAAATAGAAAGAAGGAAAAGAACATGAGTAAAGAAAAAGTAATTTTGGCCTATTCTGGCGGTTTAGACACATCAGTTGCTATTACCTGGTTAAAGAAAGACTATGATGTTGTTGCAGTTTGTATGGATGTGGGTGAAGGGAAAGACTTAGATTTCATCCATGATAAGGCTCTCAAGGTTGGGGCAGTCGAATCTTATGTCATTGATGTTAAGGACGAATTTGCTACAGATTATGTGCTAGTGGCTCTCCAGTCACATGCCTACTATGAACAAAAGTACCCCTTGGTATCTGCCTTGAGCCGCCCTCTTATTTCTAAAAAATTGGTTGAAATCGCGCATCAGACAGGAGCGACTACAATTGCTCATGGTTGTACAGGTAAGGGGAATGACCAAGTACGTTTTGAAGTATCCATTGCAGCCTTGGCTCCCAATTTAAAAGTGATTGCGCCAGTTCGTGAATGGAAATGGTCTCGGGAGGAAGAAATTCATTATGCCAAGGAAAATGGAGTACCTGTTCCTGCTGACCTTGACAATCCCTACTCTGTCGACCAAAATCTTTGGGGACGTGCCAATGAGTGTGGTATTTTGGAAAATCCATGGAATCAGGCTCCAGAAGAAGCCTTTGGCATCACAACTTCTCCAGAGCAAGCTCCAGATATCCCAGAATACATTGATATTGAGTTTAGTGAAGGTGTCCCTGTTTCCCTTAATGGAGAAGGGTTAAAATTGGCAGATTTGATTCAAAAACTCAATGAAATAGCTGGAAAGCATGGAGTCGGACGGATTGACCACGTGGAAAATCGCTTGGTGGGGATTAAATCAAGAGAAATCTATGAGTGCCCAGGGGCAGTGACTCTGCTGACAGCTCATAAGGAAATTGAGGATTTGACGCTTGTGAGAGAAGTGGCTCATTTTAAACCAATTATAGAAAATGAATTATCAAATCTCATTTATAATGCTTTGTGGTTTAGTCCGGCTACGCAAGCCTTGATTGCTTATATTAAAGAGACTCAAAAAGTTGTCAATGGGACTGCAAAAGTCAAACTGTATAAGGGAAGCGCTCAGGTCGTGGCTCGGGAATCACCAAATTCACTTTACGATGAAAATTTGGCGACGTATACTAGTGCAGATACCTTTGACCAAGATGCAGCTGTTGGCTTTATTAAGTTGTGGGGACTTCCAACCAAGGTTCATTCTGAGGTTCAAAAAAGCGCCAAATAGGGCGATTGGATAGAGAGGTGGATGTGATATGGCTAAGAATACAAAATTATGGGGTGGTCGCTTTGAAGGTACTGTCGAAGACTGGGTAGAGCGCTTTGGTGCGAGTATATCTTTTGACCAGAAATTAGCTAAATTTGATGTGATTGGTTCCTTAGCCCACGTTCAGATGTTGGGTCAGACGGGTATTTTGAGTTTGAATGAGTCAGAAAAGATTCAAGAAGGTTTGAAAGAGCTTTTAGAAGAGTTAGAGGCAGGCCAACTTGACTTTGATATCGCAAACGAAGATATTCATATGAATATGGAAGTGTTGCTGACAGAAAAAATCGGTCCCCTTGCAGGGAAGTTACATACAGCTCGTTCTCGAAATGACCAAGTTGCGACAGATATGCACTTGTATCTCAAGGAGCAACTAGGCCATGTCCTAGATAAACTGGCTCATCTCAAGGGTATTTTATTAGACTTGGCGGAAAATCATGTGGAGACGATCATGTCGGGCTATACCCATCTGCAACATGCCCAACCTATTAGTTTTGCCCACCACCTGATGGCTTACTACAATATGTTTCAAAGAGACAGTGAACGCTTTGAATTTAATCAGAAGCATACAGACTTATGCCCTCTAGGTGCGGCAGCTTTGGCAGGAACGACTTTCCCCATTGATCGCCAATTGTCTAGCGATTTGCTGGAGTTTAAGCAACCTTATACAAATTCTTTGGATGCTGTTAGTGACCGCGATTTTATCTTAGAATTTCTATCCAATGCCAGCATACTCATGATGCACATGAGCCGTTTTTGCGAAGAAATGATCAATTGGTGTAGCTTTGAGTACCAATTCATTACCTTGTCAGATACGTTTACAACAGGTTCCTCTATTATGCCCCAAAAGAAAAATCCAGATATGGCTGAGTTGATTCGAGGAAAGACTGGTAGAGTTTATGGGAATCTGTTTGGACTATTGACAGTCATGAAGTCCTTGCCTTTAGCTTATAATAAGGATTTGCAAGAGGATAAGGAAGGAATGTTTGATACGGTCGAAACGATTTTAAATTCCCTTGATGTGTTGGCAGGTATGTTATCTAGCTTGCAGGTAAACAAGGAAAAAATGCAAGAGTCGACAGAGAAGGACTTTTCAAATGCAACTGAGTTGGCAGATTATTTGGCAGGGAAAGGCTTGCCATTTAGAGAGGCTCATGAGGTTGTGGGAAGATTAGTGTTAGACTCTATCAAGTCTGCTAAAAATATTCAAGATTGGACTTTGGAGGAATTGCAAACCTATCATTCCCTCATTGCTGAGGATATTTATGTCTACTTGCAACCTAAAACTGCTGTTCAAAGACGAAATTCTTTGGGAGGTACAGGGTTTGACCAAGTGAAATACCAGATAGAACAAGCTAAGAAAGAACTTAAAGGGAAAAATTGATTTGTTTGCAAAGTAAGAAAGAGAGGCTGAGATGATTTATCAGCCTCTTTCTTATCGTTAAAAAAGTGAGAGATATTGACTTTTGAAAAAAGATGTCATAATTGAGTTGGGATAAACGTAAAAGTCATACTTTCTCGTTAAATCGTTCGGCGATTCATGGTGACATGGACACATAGTAGTAAGCACACCATGTGGCTTGGCAGAGCTAAAAATTTCTGGCTTAACAACGGTTGGTATTAAGAAATAGGGAAAGAGCTTTGAATGGCTCTTTTTTCTTACATTTCTAGAAGTCTGTTCACTCTTTGTAGACAATATGACATAATCTTCTCAAAAAAGTAGTATAATGTTTTTATAGAATATAAATAGTGGTGGTTAGCATGCATGCATTATTAGCAACAAGATTAAAAAATAAGCGAAAAGAGCTGGGCTGGTCGCAAAAAGAATTGGCAGAAGGAATTTGCCAACAAACTCAGATAAGTCGCATGGAACAAGGCAAATATATGCCAGGAGCAGATTTGTTATATAAATTATCTGAAAAAATGGGCTTAAATATGGACTATTTCTTTTCAGGAGAAATTTCGAAAGAGTTTCTAGGCTTATCTGCTTTCAAGAGGTTGTCTGAAACATTGTTGGAAAATCAAGATTATGCCTCTTTGAAATATGCTTTTGAGGGAGAAAGAAAGCAACAGACTTCCTTATCTTTTGATGAAAAGATTTATCTGGACTGGATAGATGCCATTCTAACCTATCAATGTGAACATCAATTAAAACTAGCTATTTCAAAAATAGAGGACATCCTCAGTAGGATTAGTATTGATAAAGTGGACTATTTGTATATTTTGAATACCCTGCTGATTTTCTTAGGCTATGATGAGGATAAGGAGAAATTTGAACAACTATATGATCAGGTTTCCGTAGCTCTTTCAAAAATCGATACCAGTGTGCGTGAACAAATTGAGTTGTATATCAAAATAAAATACAATTATTGTTACCACCTTTGGAAACAGGAGGAGATGGATAAGTCCAGAGCGCTATTATTGGAGATAATTGAATTTTGTAACAAATATCATAGTAGCTTTAGGTTAGCAGATTTATATTGTTTGTTGGGAAATGTAACAGAGGATCTTGATATCTCTGTTGCTAAGGACTATTATATGAAAGCTAAGGTGCTCTATCTAATTGAAAATAATGAAGTTATGGCACTCAAGGTAGAACAATATCTGATCGATAAGTAGTCAGAGAATGTATGAGGCTGGGAAAAAAGTCTTTAAAATAAAAAAACGCATAATATCAGGTTTTGAAAAAACTGATACTATGCGTTTCATTATGGGGATATTTACTTCATTTTATCCTGAAATTGAGTTTTAGATTATCCTCTTCATACACAAAATATAACTATAATTCTTTTTTAAAAATATATGATTTTTTTACTTTAATTACTTGACAGTTTATATGTGCTAATTTATAATATAGGTGAAAGAAGGTGACAAGATGGGAAAATTAAAATCTGGACATTTGAAAGCGCTATCTATATTGCTTATTGTGCTAATTCTACTGAGTAATAGTCGAAGTTTTATTAGTACTACTCTAGTTACTCGAGGTATTGATACAGGAGCGTACTATTCTCCCAGTTAAGAGTAAGTTCGTTGTTTAAAATGAAATGAGATAGAAGGAAGGGGAGTCCAATGAGCTATCTAGTGATTACATAAGATTTTCTGTGAATGCTAATATCGTTTTTAAAGTAGTTATTCGATAAATTTGAATTAATTATAAAAATTAACCTTTTATAAATCATATCACCGTAACAGATATCATAATATGCATGATTCAAAAATGCTTAATATTGTAGCTATTTAGCATATATGGTATAAAAGTTAGATTAATTCTAAAGAATTGAGTATTTCTATGTTAAAAAAATATCCTTGTACGATGCAACATGATCAGTCAGATTGTGCTGCGGCAGTTGTTTCAACAGTTCTTTTATCTTACAAAAAGGAACTATCAATCATGAAGATTCGGGAAATTATTGGTACAGACATGTATGGAACGACTGTCAGTGGTATTGTTTCAGGTCTGAATAAGTTGAATTTTACAGTAAAAGCTGTTCGAGTAGCACTGGAAGATTTGACTCCAAAATTAACATTTCCTGCGATTCTTCAAGTTAAGAATGATTTAGGTCAAAATCATTTTGTGGTACTACATAGTATCAAAAGGAATAGTAAATTTTACGTAGCAGACCCTGCTAGTGGCATACGCAAGATGTCAAGTGACGAATTGGGAGAAATTTATCAAGGTATTACTCTTTTTATGGTCCCAAATTCTGATTTTGAAAGAGGAAAACTAAAGGGAAAAGGACTTCTGGATTTATTTGGAAGGTTAATTTTTAATCAAAAAGGCTTGATTAGTACAGTCGTATTAGCTTCTCTTGTTTTAAGCATCATTGGTATTTTATCGAGTCTCTTTTCAAAAGTTATCATGGACGAGGTGATTCCATATGCTTTAAAAAATAGTCTGTATATGTTCTTGATAGTATTTGGAATAGTGTCGTTCTTACAGACTCTTCTATCTGCATTTCGTCAGCACGTTCTTTTGTTTCTATCTCGAAAAATTGATATACCGGTTTTAATGGGATATTATGACCATATTATTCATCTTCCTTATAGTTTTTTTGGAAGTCGTAGAGTTGGTGATGTTTTAACAAGATTTCAAGATGCGATGACGATAAAGAATGTGTTTACGTCAGTCTCTATTTCATTAGTCATGGATATCACCTTGTCAGTTATTAGTGCGGTTGTCCTTTGGACTATTAATCAATCTTTATTTCTGATATTAGTTTTTATGGTTATTGTTAACATCATTCTTATATACTGTTTTAAAAAGCCTTATAAAAAAATTAATCATGAACAAATGGAAGCAAATGGACTTCTTAATTCACAGTTAATTGAATCCATTCGTAACATTGATACCATTAAGTCTCAGCATGACGAGGAACAACGTTTAAACAAAATTGAAGAAAAATTTGTTCATACTTTAGAAATTGGTTATAAAGAGGGTGTTTTGAAGAATATTCAGTCTACAATATCCTCAATGACCTCAACCATGGGTGGGTTATTATTTATGGGAGTGGGCGCCTTATTTATCATTGATGGAAAAATGACTATTGGGGACCTCTTGGTTTTTCAGACATTAAGTCAATATTTTACAGAACCTATTCAGAATCTAGTTGGTTTGCAGTTAACCTTTCAAGAGGTACAGGTTGCGGTTAGTCGACTTCAAGAATTGATGGAAGTAGATCGTGAAGACATTGCCTTGGATTATAGTATTAGAGACTTCACCTTGTGTGATGATATTGAGTTTAAAGATGTAACATTTGCCTATGGTTCGCGCCCACCTGTTATCAAGAACTTTAATTTGCGAATTAAACAAGGAGAAAAAATAGCTTTTGTTGGAGAAAGTGGAGCAGGAAAAAGTACGATAGTTCGTTTATTATTACGATTTATAAACCCTAGTGATGGGAAAATTTGTATAGGAGCAAATGACTTATCAGACCTTGACTATGGTAAATTACGTAAGAAAATTTCCTACATTCCTCAAACCATAGAACTCTTTACAGGGACAATTATTGATAATCTAAAAATTGGTAATCCTTCTGTCACATATGAGGATATGGTGAGAGTTTGTCGTATTGTTGGTATTCATGATACGATTCAACGTCTTCAAAATCGTTATGGCTCCTTCGTAGAAGAAGGCGGTCAAAATTTCTCGGGTGGTGAGAAACAACGATTGGCTATTGCAAGAGCACTGCTGAGTAAAGCTGACTTGTATATATTTGATGAGGCAACCTCTAACTTAGATTCATTTAGTGAACAGATTATTCAGGATTTAATCTTTAATAAAATAATAGATAAGACAACAATTGTAGTAGCCCACAGGCTGTCTACAATTCTTCGATGTGATAAGATATGTTTTTTGGAGAATGGTTCCATTGTAGAATATGGGACTCATGAGGAATTAATGGCTAAAAATGGAAAATATGCTAGAATGGTCGAGTTACAGAGCTTTTATATGAAGCAACAAGTAGAACCGTCGGTTATGTTAGATGCAGAGGAGGTTACTTATGGCTAAACTGGAGATTCAAGATAATAAAAAACTAGTATTAAAGTCAGTTATCTGTAAAAAGTTGTATGATATAAAAGTAGAAAATATAAATCAAGAGATTGAAAAGTTTTATCAACATTTGCAGTTGTTAAAAGCACAAATTTTTGGTCCATTAATTGTAAAAAGTTGTGGTACAACTATTCATGATGATGGATTAATAACGACTGATTTTGATTTTTATATTCAAGCTCATAATGCTCAACAGTACAGTAATATTTATGATGTACAGGATTCCATCTCTGTTCCATATTGTTTATATGTTCGTTTTGAAGATAGCCCTGAGTATATGCAGTATGCGTATTCTAAATTGGACCTATATGTCTATGAAAATGATATTCAAACGGATGGGATTGTCTATACAGTTTATGTTAATTCTTCTCCTGAAAAAATGGTAGTAGATATTTTTAGACCAATTGTAAGCCTATGAAATTATATAATAAATCAGAATTACGTTATTCTCGTATTTTCTTTGATAAGAGACCACCAGCTTTTGCGTTTATTCTCATTATTTCAACTGCTATTGTCTTAAGCGGTGCATTGATTGGTGCAGCTTATATACCCAAAAACTATATTGTAAAAGCGAATGGGAATTCAGTTATAACAGGTACAGAGTTCCTATCAGCAATTAGTTCAGGGAAAGTAGTTACTTTACATAAGTCAGAAGGAGATATGGTAAATGCTGGAGATGTCATTATTTCGTTATCAAGTGGACAAGAAGGTTTACAAGCGAGCTCTTTGAATAAACAATTGGAGAAGTTACGCGCAAAAGAAGCTATTTTTCAAAAATTTGAACAATCATTAAATGAGAAATACAATCATTTATCTAATTCTGGTGAAGAACAGGAATATTATGGGAAAGTTGAATACTATCTGTCTCAGTTAAACTCGGAAAATTATAATAATGGTACCCAGTATTCAAAGATTCAGGATGAATATACGAAGTTGAATAAAATAACAGCTGAAAGAAATCAGTTAGATGCCGACTTGCAAGCTCTACAAAATGAATTGCTTCAACTTCAACAGCAAGGAGACTCACCTTCTCTATCAGATACGACATCAGCTGATAACAAAGCTAAGTTAGAAACTAAGATATCAGAAATAACAACAAAAATCGAAGCATTAAAAACAAATATTACTTCTAAGAATAGCGAGATTGATAGTCAACAAAGCAATATTAAGGATATGAACCGTACCTATAATAATCCAACTTCTCAGGCTTATAATATTTATGCTCAATTAATTAGTGAGTTAGGTACTGCTCGTTCAAACAACAATAAAAGTATTACAGAGCTTGAGGCTAATCTTGGAGTGGCAACAGGTCAAGATAAAGCACATAGTATATTAGCGCCAAATGAAGGTACTCTGCATTATCTGGTACCTTTGAAACAAGGAATGTCTATTCAGCAGGGGCAAACGATAGCAGAAGTTTCAGGGAAAGAAAAAGGTTACTATGTAGAGGCTTTTGTACTTGCGAGTGATATTTCTCGTGTTTCAAAAGGAGCAAAAGTTGATGTTGCTATTACTGGTGTAAATAGTCAAAAATATGGAACACTGAAGGGACAAGTCAGACAGATTGATTCAGGAACAATTTCCCAAGAAACGAAAGAGGGGAATATTAGCCTTTATAAAGTCATGATAGAATTAGAAACCTTAACTCTAAAACATGGAAGTGAGACAGTCGTCCTCCAAAAGGATATGCCAGTTGAAGTGCGGATTGTCTATGATAAAGAAACCTATCTTGATTGGATTTTGGAAATGTTAAGTTTCAAGCAATAATTGGTTTTAAACATTAAGTCACCTATAAAATAAAGTAAGATAAAGGAAAGATATCTTATCTAGGTAACTAAGTGCTATAAACAAAGTCAACGATCACTTGTTAGGAAGCTATCCTAACCATGCTTAATAAAAAAGGAGAAAATAAATGGAACTCGTATTACCAAATAATTATGTTGCTCTTGAGCAAGAAGAGATGATGTATCTTGATGGGGGGGCTTATTTAAGTAAGAGTGATTGTCAAGGAATTTGTGCAGCTTTAGCTATGAGCCCAGGGACTTTTATAGCATTAGCTGGAGCTGCAGTTTTAACCAAAAAACTAATAAACTATATTAAAGTTGGAGGCCTTGGAGGTTGGCTTATTGGTGCAGCAGCAGGTGTATTGGCTGGGGCTGCAGGAAGAATAGCTTACTGTATTGGATATGGTGCTCTTAATAGAGGTTGTGATATTAACGGAAACCCCTATCCTTGGGATGGATTCATATCTGCGACAGTAAGATGAGTAATGTAGATAACATTCGAAAAATACATATTATCGTGTGGGGTGCCTATCTATTTTTATCATTAAGGGCGCCGTTAATTAGCAGTACTGAGTATTTCTTGCTTATTTTTTTAGCATTTATCTACTCAATAGTATCACTACCTCTATATTCTGTGAAAAATAAAATAGTATCTATCTGTCTAGCCATAAATTCGATTCTGTTAATGAGTTTTCCAATTTTAATCAATAAATTTTTCCCAGGAAACGTTTCTACTTATATCGTATTAATAAGTATTTTTATTCTGGAGTTCTTAATCTTTAATAAAATTGGTAGAGATTTTGATACTAGATTAGCTAGTGAATATAGGAAAATCAGTCAGTTTAAAAGTAAGATGTCTCAATCTCCTTGGATAAAATATTTAGAGATTTCTAGTTTTATATTAACTATATTTCCATTTATTCTTCATGGTACAGTTGATAATCGTGTATTGGCTCTTATCTTTTTGATAAAAATTTGTGTAGATACTACGATAAAGCTTCTATTAAACAGAATCTTTAATTCAAGTGAGATGATGAAAAGGAGGATATTTTCTCTTTTTGCACTAGATTTGATGGTCTATATATTTTTAAGTTATGTTTTAGTGATACAAAAAGACGGATATCTGTTTTCGATTCTACTAATTTTTTCTAATTTTTCAGTTCCATTTATCAAAGAAAAGGAATACGAATTATTTAAAAATAGCAAGTAATAGAAATATGGATTAAATCTTAGAACGGCTTAAAATCAGACATGATAAAGGAAAGCTATCTAGGTAACTAAGTGCTATAAACAAAGTTGACGATCACTTGTTAGGAAGCTATCCTAACCATGCTTAATAAAAAAGGAGAAAATAAATGGAACTCGTATTACCAAATAATTATGTTGCTCTTGAACAAGAAGAGATGATGTATCTTGATGGGGGTGGTGTTGGTTGTAACTGGTGGAACAAACGTGATAATATTGCTTACGCAATTAATATTGCTGCAGCTGCAGTTTCTGGAGGGATGTCAGTATACCAGACATATGCCATTAAAAAGTTAATTGCTAATCGTGGTATGATGAGCCGAGTCGTTAGAAGTGCTATAACAAGATATATTGGTGGAGTTAGTATGGCAACTATTACTAATGCTCTTAATATTGCGGCTACTGTTGCTGAAGTATTCTCATTAGGAGGAGCCATTGCATATGGTTTAGATATCGTAGACGGTAAATTTGATGGATATTTATGGGCGTAAAACTATAGCTATGAAACATTTTTTTGCAGGAATTGGTGAAATTCATTTTTTGTTATTTTTATTATATCTAAGCATGTCTACTAGTCCAATTATTGGACTAGTGATTGGATATACTAAAATAAATCTAATAAATTCTATTATTATAGCTCTTGGTATGATATTGGCATTAATTTTGGTATTATCAAGAGTGTATAGAAAATATTTTTATAGAGACGATGATGACTAAAGTTTTTATCAATAAAAACCAGTGGTTCGTAGATTATCACCCTCTTTCTTGTCTTCTCTAATCAAGCATGTTATAATGAATACTGCTCAAGCGACCTTCAATCGTGAAGCACACACGACCTTCAATCGTGAATAAACGAATAGATGGGAGACTTACCATGAGTGATAACTCTAAAACACGTGTTGTCGTGGGGATGAGTGGTGGTGTTGATTCGTCGGTGACGGCTCTTTTGCTCAAGGAGCAGGGCTACGATGTGATCGGTATCTTCATGAAGAACTGGGATGACACAGATGAAAACGGCGTCTGTACGGCGACCGAAGATTACAAGGATGTGGCTGCGGTAGCAGACCAGATCGGCATTCCCTACTACTCTGTCAATTTTGAAAAAGAGTATTGGGACCGCGTTTTTAAGTATTTCCTAGCGGAATACCGTGCAGGGCGCACGCCAAATCCAGACGTTATGTGCAACAAGGAAATCAAGTTCAAAGCCTTTTTGGACTATGCCATGACCTTGGGGGCAGACTATGTAGCGACTGGGCATTATGCTCGAGTGGCGCGTGATGAAGATGGTACTGTTCACATGCTGCGTGGCGTGGACAATGGCAAGGATCAGACCTATTTCCTCAGCCAACTTTCGCAAGAACAACTTCAAAAAACCATGTTCCCTCTGGGGCATTTGGAAAAGCCTGAAGTTCGCAGACTAGCAGAAGAAGCAGGACTTGCGACTGCTAAGAAGAAAGATTCGACAGGGATTTGCTTTATCGGAGAAAAGAACTTTAAAAACTTCCTCAGCAACTACCTGCCAGCTCAACCTGGTCGTATGATGACAGTGGATGGACGCGATATGGGCGAGCATGCAGGACTTATGTATTATACAATCGGTCAGCGTGGCGGTCTCGGTATCGGTGGACAACACGGTGGTGACAATGCCCCTTGGTTCGTTGTCGGAAAAGACCTAAGCAAGAATATTCTCTATGTAGGCCAAGGTTTCTACCATGATTCGCTCATGTCAACCAGCCTAGAGGCTAGCCAAGTCCACTTTACTCGTGATATGCCAGAGGAGTTTACGCTAGAATGTACGGCTAAATTCCGCTACCGTCAACCTGATTCGAAGGTGACCGTCCATGTCAAAGGAGATAAGGCAGAGGTCATCTTTGCAGAACCGCAACGCGCCATCACACCAGGACAGGCAGTTGTCTTTTACGATGGCGAAGAGTGTCTAGGTGGCGGTTTGATTGACAATGCTTACCGTGATGGACAAGTTTGTCAGTACATTTAGATTGACAAATTTTCTCAATTTGCTACAATAATAAAAGCAATAGAAATGATGGTCAAAGCTCATGGATGTTGCAGGCTTTTTTGTCCTGCACTTCTTTGGAGTTTTGACTGTTTTTGTATCGTTTAAGGGAAAGGACAAGAATGACTCAACAAGACTTTCGGACAAAAGTAGACAATACGGTTTTTGGTGTTCGGGCGACAGCTTTGATTGTCCAAAATCGCAAGCTCCTAGTTACCAAAGATAAGGGCAAGTATTACACAATTGGAGGTGCGATTCAAGTCAATGAAAGCACGGAAGACGCGGTAGTCCGTGAAGTGAAGGAAGAACTAGGTGTCAAAGCTCAAGCTGGACAGCTAGCTTTCGTAGTTGAAAATCGTTTTGAACAAGACGGTGTTTCCTATCACAATATCGAGTTTCATTATCTGGTGGATTTGCTTGAAGATGCCCCATTGACCATGCAGGAAGATGATAAAAGGCAGCCCTGTGAGTGGATTGACTTAGACCAGCTTAAGGGTATCAATCTAGTTCCAGCCTTTTTAAAAACGGCCCTACCAGATTGGGACGGCCAACTAAGACACATCCATCTTGAGGAATAGGAGAGAAACATGACTTATAATTTTACTGAAGAATACGATATTATTGTAATCGGTGCGGGACACGCTGGGGTCGAGGCTTCCTTAGCTGCTAGCCGTATGGGCTGTAAGGTCTTGCTTGCGACTATCAACATTGAAATGCTGGCTTTCATGCCTTGTAATCCCTCTATCGGTGGTTCTGCCAAGGGAATTGTCGTGCGTGAAGTTGATGCCCTCGGTGGCGAGATGGCTAAGACCATTGACAAGACTTACATCCAGATGAAGATGCTCAACACAGGTAAGGGGCCAGCTGTTCGTGCCCTTCGTGCGCAGGCTGACAAGGAGCTTTACTCTAAGGAGATGCGCAAGACAGTTGAAAATCAAGAAAATCTGACCCTTCGTCAAACCATGATTGATGAGATTTTGGTGGAAGATGGCAAGGTTGTCGGTGTGCGTACAGCTACCCATCAAGAGTATGCTGCCAAGGCTGTTATCGTGACGACAGGAACAGCCCTCCGTGGGGAAATTATCATTGGAGACCTTAAGTATTCATCAGGTCCTAACCACAGCCTAGCTTCGATTAACCTAGCTGACAATCTCAAGGAACTGGGCCTCGAAATCGGTCGTTTCAAGACGGGAACCCCTCCACGTGTCAAGGCTTCCTCTATCAACTACGATGTGACAGAGATTCAGCCAGGAGATGAAGCACCAAACCACTTCTCTTATACCTCGCGTGATGAGGATTATGTCAAGGACCAAGTGCCATGCTGGTTGACCTATACCAATGGTACCAGTCATGAGATTATCCAAAACAACCTCCACCGTGCGCCTATGTTCACAGGTGTGGTCAAGGGAGTGGGACCTCGTTACTGTCCGTCGATTGAAGACAAGATTGTACGCTTTGCGGACAAGGAACGCCACCAACTCTTCCTTGAGCCAGAAGGGCGCAATACTGAGGAAGTCTATGTTCAAGGACTTTCAACCAGTCTGCCTGAGGATGTCCAGCGTGACTTGGTTCATTCCATCAAAGGTTTGGAAAATGCAGAGATGATGCGGACAGGTTATGCCATTGAGTATGATATGGTCTTGCCTCATCAGTTGCGTGCGACTCTGGAAACCAAGAAAATCTCCGGACTTTTCACTGCTGGTCAGACAAATGGAACATCAGGTTATGAAGAAGCTGCTGGCCAAGGGATTATCGCGGGTATCAATGCGGCTTTGAAAGTCCAAGGCAAGCCTGAATTGATTTTGAAGCGCAGTGACGGTTATATCGGGGTGATGATTGATGACTTGGTGACCAAGGGAACCATTGAACCCTATCGTCTCTTGACAAGTCGTGCTGAGTACCGTCTCATTCTCCGCCATGACAATGCTGATATGCGTTTGACTGAGATGGGACGCGAGATTGGACTTGTGGACGATGAACGCTGGGATCGTTTTGAAATCAAGAAAAATCAATTTGAAAATGAGATGAAGCGCCTAGACAGCATCAAACTCAAGCCAGTCAAGGAAACCAATGCCAAGGTTGAGGAGATGGGCTTCAAGCCGTTGACAGATGCGGTGACAGCCAAGGAATTCCTTCGCCGTCCAGAAGTTTCTTACCAAGATGTGGTAGCCTTCATCGGACCAGCTGCAGAGGACTTGGATGACAAGATTATCGAATTGATTGAAACAGAAATCAAATACGAGGGTTACATCTCAAAAGCTATGGATCAGGTTGCCAAGATGAAACGCATGGAAGAAAAACGCATTCCAGCTAATATCGACTGGGATGACATTGACTCTATCGCAACCGAAGCCCGCCAGAAGTTTAAACTCATCAATCCAGAAACCATCGGCCAAGCCAGCCGTATTTCGGGAGTAAACCCAGCAGATATTTCTATTTTGATGGTGTATTTGGAAGGTAAAAATCGTAGTATTTCTAAAACTCTTCAAAAATCAAAATGATACGTCGTCGGCTTCTTACGAATGAGTTCAAAGCTTGGCTTTGATTCATCTCCAGCCTCCCATAGTTCCCCGAACTATGGGAGCTAACTCAAGTTATGCTTTCGCCTAGCCTTCTAGTCTGATTTCGATTTTTATTGAGTTTCAATCTCAAAAGAAAGCATAGAGAAAAACAGCTCCGTTTTCGGGGCTGTTTTCTTGCTTTATTCTTCATCTGGTGTGAGGATCATAGGGATGATAATCGGTTCACGTTCTGTATTTTCATAAAGGAAGGGGCGAATAGCGTTGACAATGGCACCATTGACAGATTGCACGCTAGCATCCTTATTTTTCAGTGCGATACGAATGGCATTGAAGAGGATGCGTTGGCTTTGGCGAATCAAGTCGCCAGACTCTCTCATGTAGACAAAGCCTCGACTGAGGATGTCTGGTCCAGACAGAATCATCTGCGATTTGAAGTCAACAGTTGCGACTGCCAGAACGACACCGTCTTCAGATAGATCACGACGATCTTTGAGGACAGCTGCGCCGATTTCACCGATACGATTTCCATCGACATAGATATCTTGGGCGTTGAAATGACCTGCTATACGAGCTGAGTCAGCAGTGAGGGCAAGCACATCACCATTGCTCATGATAAAGATATTGTCCTTCTCAACACCAGTATCTACCGCTAGTCCAGCGTGGACTTTTTGCATGCGGTATTCACCGTGGACAGGCATGAAGTATTTTGGCTTAATCAAGCGGAGCATGAGTTTTTGCTCTTGCTGACCACCGTGTCCAGATGTATGGATATTGTTAACCTTACCGTGGATAACTTCGACACCAGCTTCAGAAATGATGTTAATCAGCTTGTTGACGCTAGTCGTGTTTCCAGGGATTGGGCTAGAAGAGAAGATAACGGTATCACCTGGTTGAAGTTGCACCTGACGGTGGGTTCCGTTGGCGATACGAGAGAGGGCTGCCATTGGCTCGCCCTGACTACCTGTACAGAGGATGAGAATCTCGCCTGCAGGGTAGTCTTTGATTTCATTTGGCTCGATAAAGGTTCCCTTAGGAGCTTTGATGTAACCAAGCTCAATTCCGTTGACAATAGCCTTTTCCATAGAACGGCCAAAGACCGCAATCTTACGTCCAGTCTTAACAGCAGCTTCTGTTGCTTGCTGGAGACGGAAGATATTTGAGGCAAAGGATGCAAAGATGATACGTCCTTCGATGCCTTGTATAATCTTCATAATGGACTGGCCAACGACTTTTTCAGAGTTGGTAAAGGTTGGCACTTCTGCATTTGTCGAGTCCGAGAGAAGACAGAGCACGCCTTCTTCACCAAGAGCCGCCATACGGTGCAAGTCTGCTGGTTCACCAACTGGAGTAAAGTCAAACTTAAAGTCCCCCGTACAGACGATTTTCCCTTGAGGAGTATGAATGACAATTCCCAAAGGCTCTGGAATAGAGTGAGTGGTTCTAAAGAAAGTTGCCTTGAGATTTTTAAAGGTCAACTCAGTATTGTGGTTGATTTCGTAAAGTTTGGCGTTGCGCAAGAGGCCGTGTTCTTCGAGTTTCCCACGAATCAAAGCCAAGGCAAGCGGTCCAGCATAGATAGGGACATTTGCTTGCTTGAGCAGGAATGGAATCCCACCGATGTGGTCCTCGTGTCCGTGGGTAATCAAAACAGCCTTGACGCGGTCGATGTTGTCTACGATGTAAGAGTAGTCAGGAATGACATAGTCGATACCCAGCAAGTCATCTTCTGGGAATTTAATCCCAGCATCGACGATGATAATCTCGTCTTGGTATTCAATTCCGTATGTGTTTTTCCCGATTTCTCCCAGACCACCGATGGCAAAAACGCCGACTTCTTCAGGTTTAAGAGTATAGGCCATATTAGAACTCCGTAATTTCGAAGGCGCCAGTTTCTTTTTCGTAATCTAGCAATTTGTCAGACAAGCGTTCGATATACTCGATGTTGTACTCTGGGCGATTTTCTTCGACAAGTTGGCGAGCAGCGATACGGCCCTCAAGTTCTGAGCTGGCATCGATGTCTAGGTAAAGTGCGCGTGTTGTTTCACGGCGTGGGCTACGTTCTTTTGTTTCTTGATAAAAAACTTTGTAAATCATATAGTTCCTTTCTATTTACAGGTCAGCTTATTCCAAACTTTTAGCATAGATTTGCTTGATTTCATTCCATTTTGTGTCTAGATTGACCTTGATTCGTTACAATTATTTCAATTATACCACAAAATGAAAGATTAGTAAAAGACAGAAACGAGAAAGTCACAGGACGATTTCCTTGGTAAGCGCTTGCAAAAACAAAGAAAATGTGTTATATTGATAACGGAAGTGAAATTTATTGCTTGTCATAATTCCATATAGATTTTAAGTCAAGGAGGTTGCCCTATGTATAACTTATTTGCTTTTGCTATCGGAGCTCGCTTGGTAGCTTTTATTGTTTTTGTTGCTTGCGTTTATGGAGGGAATCTTCTATTTGCCAAAATGGAACGACGACAAACCAAGTTCTTGTGGAAAATGACCTTTGTGACTCTCTACTCGCTTTTTCTCCTCCTCGTGACCTATGTCGTTTGGTTTGTATTTTACTTTGGATTAAATGCTTAGATGCCCTGCTTATGCTGGGGCATTTTTGTTTGGGGATAAAGAAAATTCCCATGTGCCAGCTTTTGTAGTATAATAGTAAGCAGACAAAAAGATAGGAATGTGTTATGAAAGTATTAGCTTTTGATACGTCCAGCAAGGCTCTTTCTCTCGCTATTTTAGAGGACAAGCAGGTTCTTGCCGAGACGACGATTAATATCAAGAAAAATCACAGTATTACCCTCATGCCAGCCATTGATTTTTTGATGGAGAGTTTGGACTGGACGCCCAAGGATTTGGACCGAATCGTGGTGGCAGAGGGGCCAGGTAGCTACACAGGCTTGCGAATTGCGGTCGCAACTGCCAAGACTTTGGCTCATACTCTGAACATTGAGTTAGTTGGTATGTCTAGCCTCTTGGCTCTGGTGCCCTACCAACAAGAAGGTTTGTTCGTTCCTTTGATGGATGCGCGTCGCAACAATGTTTACGCAGGATTTTATGAAAATGCCAAACCTGTCATGCCAGAAGCACACCTGCCTTTTGAGCGAGTGCTTGAGCTAATCAAGGGTGCTAGTCAAGTAACCTTTGTTGGAGAAGTTGGCCCCTTTGTTGAGCAGATTCAAGAACACTTGCCAAGGACTAATTACAAAGAAACCTTACCAAATGCAGCCAATCTTGCTCTTTTGGCTTGGGACAAGGAAGCAGACTCCTTGCATGATTTTGTGCCTAACTACCTCAAGCGTGTCGAGGCTGAGGAAAACTGGCTCAAGAACCACACCGAATCTGGCGAGTCTTACATTAAACGCCTATGATAGAAATCAAACGAACTCAACAGCAACCTGATCTGGCTCAAGCCATCTACGCTGTTATGGCAGCTGTTTACCCAGTCAGTCTTTGGACGCTAGAACAAATTCAAGCAGATTTGTCCCAAGACCAGACTTGGTATGCTCTAGCTTATGATGGGGCAGAAGTGATTGGCTTTCTAGCTGTTCAGGAGAATCTTTTTGAGGCAGAAGTCTTGCAAATCGCTGTTAAAGGAGCCTATCAGGGTCAGGGAATTGCGTCAGCCTTGTTTTCTCAATTGCCGACAGATAAGGAGATTTTCCTCGAAGTCAGAAAGTCAAATCAACGAGCGCAAGCATTTTACAAGAAAGAAAAGATGGCGGTCATCGCTGAGCGCAAGGCCTACTACCATGATCCAGTCGAGGACGCCATCATCATGAAGAGAGAAATAGATGAAGGATAGATATATTTTAGCATTTGAGACATCCTGTGATGAGACCAGTGTCGCCGTTTTGAAAAACGACGATGAGCTCTTGTCCAATGTCATTGCTAGTCAAATTGAGAGTCACAAACGTTTTGGGGGCGTCGTGCCGGAAGTAGCCAGTCGTCACCATGTCGAGGTCATTACAGCCTGTATCGAGGAGGCGCTAGCAGAAGCAGGAATTACTGAAAACGACGTGACAGCTGTTGCGGTTACCTATGGACCGGGCTTGGTCGGAGCCTTACTAGTTGGTTTGTCAGCTGCTAAGGCTTTTGCTTGGGCACATGGACTTCCACTTATCCCTGTTAACCACATGGCTGGTCACCTCATGGCAGCTCAGAGCGTGGAGCCTTTGGAGTTTCCCTTGCTAGCCCTCTTGGTCAGCGGTGGACACACAGAGTTGGTTTATGTTTCGGAGGCTGGTGACTACAAGATTGTTGGGGAAACGCGAGATGACGCGGTTGGTGAGGCCTATGATAAGGTCGGCCGTGTCATGGGCTTGACCTATCCTGCCGGTCGTGAGATTGACGAGCTAGCTCATCAGGGGCAGGATATTTATGATTTTCCTCGTGCCATGATTAAGGAAGATAATCTGGAGTTTTCATTCTCAGGTTTGAAATCTGCCTTTATCAATCTTCACCACAATGCAGAGCAAAAGGGAGAAAGCTTGTCCACAGAGGACTTGTGTGCTTCCTTCCAAGCAGCTGTCTTGGATATTCTTATGGCTAAAACCAAGAAGGCTTTGGAGAAATACCCTGTTAAAACCCTTGTCGTGGCAGGTGGTGTGGCAGCCAATAAAGGTCTCAGAGAACGCCTAGCAACTGAAATCACAGATGTCAAGGTCATCATTCCACCTCTGCGCCTCTGCGGAGACAATGCAGGAATGATTGCCTATGCCAGCGTCAGCGAGTGGAACAAAGAAAACTTTGCAAACTTGGACCTCAATGCCAAACCAAGTCTCGCTTTTGATACGATGGAATAAGGAGTCAGCTTAAGGCTGGCTTTTTTGCTCTCTTAAATGTCAGAATATTTTGACAAAACTATAAAAATAATGATATAATATGCAAAATCTAGGAGGTGACAAGATGATTGAGAGAATGGAATTGGGGGAATTTTACAAGGAATTGCGCTTGGCTAGAAAGCTCAAGCAGTCAGATGTGGCTTGTGCTGGACTAACAGCCTCTCAGTTGTCAAAGTTTGAGCTAGGGCAGTCTATGCTATCTGCGGATAAGTTGATTCTAGCCATCCAAGGGATCAATATGAATTTTGATGAGTTTGGTCATAAGCTCAACAATTATCAAGAATCCCTACATATGCAAATTGGTAGAAAGGTTGTGGATCGCTTTGCCCACCAAGATATAGCTGGTTTAGTGCAACTATTAGAGGAGGTCAAACAAGAACAGATGGCAGAGACCTATCGTCGTTTGAATGCTATTGTAATCAAAGATGCCATCCATTCCTTAGATAAAAGCTATCCGCTAGCAGAGGAGGATAGCGAATTTTTGACCACCTACCTCTATGCTATTGAGTCTTGGACCTGGTTTGAACTCTATCTCTTTTGCAATACCATGCCCTTCTTGAGCAACCAAGATTTGATATTTTTATCAACCTCGTTACTTGAAAAATCCAAGGAATTTAAAGAGTTAGTACATAATAGACTGTATATGAAAAGTGGATTTCTGAATATTATATCAGAACTCATGGAGCGCAAGCTATTTTCTTATATTCCAATCTTTGAAGCTGAGCTGGAGCGCATGCTCCGTCCATACGATGTTTTTGAAAAAGTATTGTGGCAGTTTTTAAAGAAAATGCAGATTTTTCTTCAAACCAAAGGAAGCAATCAAAAAGAGATTGAACACTTTATCCAATCTCTGCAAGTATTAGAAAATCCACAATTGACAGCCCTTTTTGAATTGCGTTTGCAGCAATACAAAGAGCTTATCGATTAGTTAGAAATGGGAAAAAGATAATAATATCAGCAACGATCGTCAATAATGTTAAAACTTGTTTCTTCATATTACTTCCCTCCTCATTAGTAATAACTTTATTATACCAGGGAAATAATCAAATCTACCAAAATCGCAAATAAGAAATTGCTACAAGAAAAAATGTCAAATATGCGATTTTCTAAAATAAGCTAATTTTCGTGTTATACTGTCCTTGTAAAGCACTTGAAGCAAATCCTAGGTCGCAGAAGTGGTTTACAAATGAAGATAATTGAAGGAGTGTAAAAGATGTTAAATTTACAATTTGCAGAAACAATGGAATTGACAGAAGCTGAGTTGCAAGATGTTAGAGGAGGAAATATCGTAAATTCTATGGGAGGTGGCGGAAGAGGCGGTATATCTGGTTGGGGTGTCCCAGGAATTTACCCTGGTTGGGGCAATCAAGGGATGAGTCCTAATCGTGGAGCTTTTGATTGGACTATAGATTTAGCAGATGGATTGTTTGGTCGTCGTAGAAGATAGGCTCTTATAGGAGATAATAGGATGAAGAAAATGAAAGAAATGAAATTTCACCTAGCAACTGGATTGTTGATTTTGACTTATTACCTCATTTTTAATGTCACATCAGGCTTAGATTTTATGGTTGCTTTGTCTGATAATATGTACTATGTGTTCCAAGTTTTATTGGTACTTATTCTGGGAACTATAGCTACAATTGCTTTTGTCAAAAGTGAACATTGGAAAGAGTGTGGTCGTTTCCAGTTTCGTTGGTCTTACCTGGGTGTTTTCCTTCTTTCTTTTTTCTTATTGTTCGTGTGGGCAAATCTAACAACCTATATCTTTCCTCGTACCCAGAATGGAAGTGTAGTCGTGGAGGTAGCCACCAGTTTAACAGGAACTAGCTATTTTGTTACGCGAATACTTTATACTAGTATTATCGCACCTGTATCAGAAGAGGTTGTTTGTCGTGGCTTTTTGATGACAAGTTTATCTAAAGTTAAAAGATACTATCTTGATGTTCTTGTTTCCGCTGCCATATTTGGGGCTATGCATGTTTTGCAGTATGGTTGGATAACGACAGATTTCATAAAGTATTTTGGAATGGGCTTGATATTTTGTATGATGTTTCGTTACACTCGCTCCATCTATTGGGCTATAGCTCTGCATGCTTCATGGAATAGTTTCTTACTCATTGTTACTTTATTGGTGTTTGGATATTAGAAAGATGAAATATGAAAAAGATAATTTCTAAATACTATTTTATTGTAGTTGTTATGCTTATCATTGCTGACCAGTTCTTCATTCGTTTGCTTTTACATAGCGATCTTGCTGCTGGTTTATCCGACTTTGCCTATTATTTGTCGGATATGATGTTGCATTTTCTTGTCGTTTTTATTGCTTTTTTTGCTATGATTTGGTCGGGGAAATGGCAACAAATCAACAGTAGAAAGTTTAAAGGATCCTATCTTTTCTATTCCTTCCTAGCTTTGCTTGCTTTTGTTGTTTGGAATTTTGTCACCTTTTTTCTTTTCCCGCCTACCAAAAATGAAATTTCTTATCAACTGGATGTTCCTACTTTTACAGGAGCTACAGCATTTTTGATGTATTTTCTCTATCCTGTGATTGCAGGTCCCATTTTTGAAGACATGATTTATCGTGGATTGGTGATGACTGCTCTGGAAAAAGGAAAGAAGTGGGGACTAGATGTGCTTGGCTCAGCTACATTATTTGGAATTTTGCACATTAGTAATCACGGTTGGGTTTTGACAGACTTTTTCGTATATATGGGTGGCGGTCTCATATTTGCAGTCTTGTTTAGGGTAACCAAGTCCATTTATTGGCCTATTGGACTGCATATAGTCTACAATGGTATTGGTCAGCTTTTGATGTTACTGTAATTTTGGTTGTTAGTAGTATCGCGGTCTATTCTTGGGGAAAGATTCCCATTTGAATTTAAAAAGGAGTTGTAATGAAAGTATTTCTTCAAAATAGAGATTTTAGGCAATTAACTATCAACCAGTGGATTTCAACGCTTGGGGATACGATTTTTTATCTGGCCTTCCTGAATTATGTGGCAGATGCCTCTTTTGCTCCTTTGGCGATTTTACTCATCACGATTTCAGAAACCCTTCCTCAAGTTCTACAAATCTTTCTGGGAGTTTTGGCGGATTTTCAACATCATCGTGTCTTGAAATACACAGTCATTAGTTTTGCAAAATTTTTGCTTTACTCTATAGTATCCTTATCGCTTTCAGGGCAGTCCTTTTCCTTGCTATTAGTAGCATTTATTTGTCTGATCAACCTCCTGTCTGACACATTGAGTTATTTTTCAGGCGCCATGCTGACTCCGATTTTCATTAGAATTATTGGGCAAGACCATCTGGCAGAAGCTATTGGGTTTAAACAATCAACTGTTAGTTTAGCGAAAACAATCAGTAATATTCTAGGAGGAGTCTTACTAGGTATTCTATCTATCCAGTTTATTTCCTTGCTGAACGCTCTTACCTTTTTAATCGCATTTTTAGGTATCCTTTTCATAAAAACTGACCTCTTGAAAGTAGAAAAAACGATTAGCTATCAAGAAGGACTCTCTGTAAAATCCTTTTGCCAGCATTTGCTCCAATCATCGAAATTGATATGGAATATGAATAAGGTGCTCTTGGTTTTGTTTATTATTTCTATTAGTCAAGCAGTGATAAATGTTACAGTTCCTGTTTCTACTCTGTTTTTGAGGAATCAGCCCTTTTTGAATTTACAAACAGGTCAATCTCTTGCCTTGTTATCCACCCTTGAGCTGTCAGCTCTTATTGTCGGAAGCCTTGTGAGTGGCTATCTGAAGAATACAATCTCTATAAAACTAGCCCTATATGCCTCGCTTATTATCCAATTACTCCTTTTAGTTGGCTTTGTGGCAGTTCGTTTTGACTGGATTCTTATCTTTAGTGCCTTGGATGCTTTTTTCGCAGGTATTCTCTCTCCTCGATTACAGGAACTCGTTTTTAAACAAATACCTGAGGAGTCAATGGGAGCAGTTCAATCCTCTATCGGTGCTATTACGGTTGTTTTACCGAGCTTATTTACAATAGCTTTGGTAACCATTGCTACTAGCTTTGGAACTCTGGCAGTTAGCTTTGTTTTACTGATATTTCTTCTAGTTGCCTTTGCCATGCTACTAAATATCAGTGAAAATATTTAGCGGAGAATTTGTATAATATATGTTTGAGACTGGATTGCCAGTCTTTTTATGATAGCTACAATCAGCAGACTTTTTTCTCTTTCCTGAATGTGTTATAATAGTCCATGCTGTGGCTGGAACCTTTTCAGCCCATTTATTAAGACAATATGAGGAGAAAGATGAAAGAAAAAGGATTTTGGGAGGGGGCGCAGGCAGCCATGCCAACGGCCCTTGGTTATGTCAGTATTGGCCTTGCCTGCGGGATTATTGGTGCGCCCTATGTGACGCCTGTTGAGATGGGCTTGATGAGCCTCTTTGTTTATGCTGGGAGCGCCCAGTTTGCCATGTTGGCCTTGATTGCAGTGCAGGCACCTGTGGCAGCCATTGCCATGACGGTTTTTCTAATCAATTTGCGTCTCTTTTTGTTGAGTTTGCATGCGTCGACCTATTTCCGTCATACCAGTCTTTGGCACAATATCGGTATGTCTAGTATCTTGACAGATGAGACCTATGGCGTTTTAATGGGCGAATTAGCCTATACAGATAAGGTCAATCCTATGTGGATGCACGGGAACAATCTCAACAGCTATGTGGCTTGGTTTGTGGGAACAGTTGTCGGAACGGCTTTGGGTGGCCTGCTACCAAATCCAGAAATCTTTGGATTGGATTTTGCCCTTGTTGGGATGTTTATCGGAATTTTTGCTTCGCAATTCCAGATTATGCAAAGACGGATTCCTGTCCGCAATCTGCTCATTATCCTAGCGGTTGTTGCGGTGTCCTTCTTTTTGCTCTTGACAGTGGTGTCTCAGTCACTAGCTGTTCTGTTTGCGACGCTACTTGGTTGTACAATGGGGGTGGTTTTAGATGGTCAGTAAGTATCTTTTATTAGCAGTTATTTTCTCTGGCTTGGTGACTTGGATTCCCCGTATGATTCCCTTCATCTTGGTCAAGTATAAGGGTCTGCCTGCGATAGTTGAGCGTTTTTTGAAGTTCTTGCCCGTTTCTATTATCTTTGCCTTGATTCTTTCAAGCGTAGTGACAGGCAAGGTTGGTAGTCTTCCTCAAATCAAATGGCTGGACTTCTTAGCAGTCTTTCCAACCGCTTGGGTAGCCTTTCGCTACCGCAATCTAGTCGGAACAGTTCTCTTTGGAGTAGTCTTGATTGCCGTCTTGCGCTTGGTCTTTTAAATTAGCCATAAAAAAAACTTATCACAGAGATAAATATCATATAATGGCGTAAATGGTCTTTTTCTGTTAAGATTATAAGGTATTCTATTTTGGAGGAAATGACATGAAAAAAATCGTTAAATACTCATCTCTTGCGGCCCTTGCTCTTGTTGCTGCAGGTGTGCTTGCGGCTTGTTCAGGTGGTGCTAAGAAGGAAGGAGAAGCAGCTAGCAAGAAAGAAATTATCGTTGCAACCAATGCTTCACCAAAACCATTCAACTATGAAGAAAATGGCGAATTGACTGGTTATGAGATTGAACTAGTTCGCGCCATCTTTAAGGACTCTAACAAGTATGATGTCAAGTTTGAGAAGACAGAATGGTCAGGAGTCTTTGCAGGACTTGATGCTGACCGTTACCAAATGGCCGTTAACAACATCAGCTACACTAAAGAACGTGCTGAAAAATACCTTTATGCAGCTCCAACTGCTAAAAACCCTAACGTTCTTGTAGTGAAAAAAGACGACTCTAGCATCAAATCGCTTGATGATATCGGTGGAAAATCAACAGAAGTTGTTCAAGGGACAACATCTGCTAAACAGTTAGAAGACTACAACAAACAACACTCAGATAATCCAACTGTCCTTAACTATACTAGAGCTGACTTCCAACAAATCATGGGACGCTTGAGCGATGGCCAGTTTGACTACAAGATTTTTGATAAAATCGGTGTTGAAACAGTTATCAAAAACCAAGGTTTGGATAACTTGAAAGTTATCGAACTTCCAAGCGACCAACAACCTTACGTTTACCCACTTCTTGCCAAAGGTCAAGATGAGTTGAAAACATTTGTAGACAAACGTATCCAAGAGCTCTACAAAGACGGAACTCTTGAAAAATTGTCAAAACAATTCTTCGGAGACACTTATCTACCAGCAGAAGCTGATATTAAATAATTTCTTGAAATCATCCATTCTGAATAAGATGGGTGATTTCTCAGTTTTTAGGGATATAGTTTTAAACTATATATCTGACTACATAATAACAATTTGTGAAATCAAACAAATTGTGAGATACTAGTACGGTATTATTTTTAAGGAGAAAGAATCATGAAAATCAAAAAATGGCTTGGTGTAGCAGCCCTTGCTACAGTCGCAGGTTTGGCTCTTGTCGCTTGCGGAAACTCAGAAAAGAAAGCAGACAATGCAACAACTATCAAAATCGCAACTGTTAACCGTAGCGGTTCTGAAGAAAAACGTTGGGACAAAATCCAAGAATTGGTTAAAAAAGACGGTATCACTTTGGAATTTACAGAGTTCACAGACTACTCACAACCAAACAAGGCAACTGCTGACGGCGAAGTAGACTTGAACGCTTTCCAACACTACAACTTCTTGAACAACTGGAACAAAGAAAATGGGAAAGACCTTGTAGCGATTGCTGATACTTACATCTCTCCAATCCGCCTTTACTCAGGTTTGAATGGAAGTGACAATAAGTACACTAAAGTAGAAGACATCCCAGCAAACGGAGAAATTGCTGTACCGAACGATGCTACAAACGAAAGCCGTGCGCTTTACTTGCTTCAATCAGCTGGCTTGATTAAATTGGATGTTTCTGGGACAGCCCTTGCAACAGTTGCTAACATCAAAGAAAATCCAAAGAACTTGAAAATCACTGAATTGGACGCTAGCCAAACAGCTCGTTCATTGTCATCAGTTGACGCTGCCGTTGTAAACAATACCTTCGTTACAGAAGCAAAATTGGACTACAAGAAAGCACTTTTCAAAGAACAAGCTGATGAAAATTCAAAACAATGGTACAACATCATCGTTGCGAAAAAAGATTGGGAAACATCACCTAAGGCTGATGCTATCAAGAAAGTTGTTGCAGCTTACCATACAGATGAAGTGAAAAAAGTTATCGAAGAAACATCAGACGGTTTGGATCAACCAGTTTGGTAATAAGAAACAGGGAGGTGGGAGAGAAGATTCCACCTCTTGCTTTTGTATAGAGCATGGATTGTAAAGAAGACTATAGGTTCATAGAAAGGTAGAGAGAATATGGTTTTTCCTAGCGAACAAGAACAGATTGAAAAATTTGAAAAGGATCATGTGGCCCAGCATTATTTTGAGGTTTTGCGTACCTTGATTTCTAAGAAGTCGGTCTTTGCCCAACAGGTTGGACTTAAGGAAGTTGCCAACTATCTGGGTGAGATTTTCAAGCGTGTTGGAGCTGAAGTGGAGATTGATGAGACTTATACAGCGCCCTTTGTCATGGCGCATTTCAAGAGTTCGCGTCCAGATGCCAAGACCTTGATTTTCTATAACCACTATGACACTGTGCCAGCGGATGGGGATCAGGTCTGGACAGAGGATCCCTTTACGCTTTCGGTCCGCAATGGCTTCATGTATGGGCGTGGGGTTGATGACGACAAGGGTCATATCACGGCTCGTTTGAGTGCTTTGAGAAAATACATGCAGCACCACGATGACCTGCCTGTCAATATTAGTTTTATCATGGAGGGAGCGGAGGAATCGGCCTCGACAGACCTAGATAAGTATCTGGAAAAACATGCGGATAAACTCCGTGGTGCAGATTTGTTGGTCTGGGAACAAGGGACCAAAAATGCTTTGGAACAGCTAGAAATTTCCGGTGGAAATAAGGGGATTGTAACCTTTGATGCCAAGGTAAAAAGTGCTGATGTCGATATCCACTCTAGTTATGGTGGGGTTGTGGAGTCAGCTCCATGGTATCTCCTTCAAGCCCTACAGTCTCTTCGTGCGGCAGATGGCCGTATCTTGGTTGAAGGCTTGTACGAAGAAGTGCAGGAGCCAAATGAACGAGAATTGGCCTTGGTGGATGCCTATGCTCAACGCAATCCTGGGGAAATCAGCCAGATTTATGGCTTGGAATTGCCTCTCTTACAAGAGGACCGTGTAGCCTTTCTAAAACGTTTCTTTTTTGAGCCAGCTCTTAATATCGAAGGGATTCAGTCAGGTTATCAAGGACAAGGAGTCAAAACGATTTTACCAGCAGAAGCCAGCGCTAAGCTAGAGGTTCGTTTGGTTCCTGGCCTAGAACCGCATGATGTTCTGGAAAAAATTCGGAAACAGCTAGACAAAAATGGCTTTGATAAGGTAGAATTATACTATACCTTGGGAGAGATGAGCTATCGAAGCGATATGAGCGCACCAGCCATTCTCAATGTGATCGAGTTGGCCAAGAAATTCTATCCACAGGGCGTTTCAGTCTTGCCGACTACAGCTGGGACAGGGCCTATGCATACGGTCTTTGATGCCCTAGAGGTGCCAATGGTGGCCTTCGGTCTAGGAAATGCCAATAGTCGAGACCACGGTGGGGATGAAAATGTGCGAATCGCCGATTATTACACCCATATTGAATTAGTAGAGGAGCTGATTAGAAGCTATGAGTAGAGATATTATCAAGTTAGATCAGATCGATGTGACTTTTCATCAAAAGAAGAGAACCATCACAGCGGTCAAGGATGTGACTATTCACATCCAAGAAGGGGATATCTACGGAATCGTTGGATATTCTGGAGCAGGGAAATCAACCCTTGTACGGGTGATTAACCTTTTGCAAAAGCCATCTGCAGGGAAAATTACCATTGACGATGATGTGATTTTTGATGGTAAGGTCACCTTGACGGCAGAGCAGTTGCGTCGTAAACGTCAAGATATCGGAATGATCTTCCAGCATTTTAACCTGATGAGCCAAAAGACAGCAGAGGAGAATGTAGCCTTTGCCCTCAAACACTCTGGACTCAGTAAGGAAGAAAAGAAGGCTAAAGTAGCCAAGTTGCTGGACTTGGTTGGCTTGGCAGACCGTGCTGAAAACTACCCTTCACAACTATCTGGAGGGCAAAAACAGCGTGTGGCCATTGCGCGTGCCTTGGCAAATGATCCAAAAATCTTGATTTCAGACGAGTCAACTTCTGCCCTTGACCCTAAGACAACCAAGCAGATTTTGGCCTTGTTGCAAGATTTGAACCAAAAATTAGGCTTGACTGTTGTCTTGATTACGCATGAAATGCAGATTGTCAAAGATATTGCCAATCGTGTAGCAGTTATGCAGGATGGGCATTTGATTGAGGAGGGTAGTGTCCTTGAAATCTTCTCAGATCCTAAACAACCTTTGACTCAAGACTTTATCTCAACAGCCACAGGCATTGATGAAGCTATGGTCAAAATCGAGAAGCAAGAAATCGTGGAACACTTGTCTGAAAACAGCCTTTTGGTGCAGCTCAAGTATGCAGGGGCTTCAACGGATGAGCCACTTTTGAATGAATTGTACAAGCGTTACCAAGTAACGGCTAATATCCTCTATGGAAATATCGAAATTTTGGATGGTACTCCTGTTGGAGAATTGGTGGTGGTCTTGTCAGGTGAAAAAGCAGCGTTGGCAGGTGCCCAAGAAGCCATTCGTCAAGCAGGTGTGCAGCTAAAAGTATTGAAGGGAGGACAGTAAGATGGAATCATTGATTCAAACCTATTTACCAAATGTTTATAAAATGGGCTGGGCTGGTCAAGCAGGCTGGGGAACAGCCATCTACCTAACCCTTTATATGACAGTTCTTTCCTTTATTATTGGAGGTTTCTTGGGGCTGGTGGCAGGTCTTTTCCTTGTCTTGACAGCGCCGGGTGGTGTTTTGGAAAATAAAGTTGTTTTTTGGATTTTGGATAAGATTACCTCTATTTTCCGTGCGGTACCATTTATCATTCTCTTGGCAGTCTTGTCACCCTTCTCTCATCTAATCGTAGGAACAAGCATTGGTCCAAATGCGGCTATCGTACCGTTATCTTTTGCAGTCTTTGCCTTCTTTGCCCGTCAAGTACAGGTGGTATTGGCTGAGCTAGATGGTGGTGTCATTGAGGCGGCTCAAGCTAGCGGAGCGACATTCTGGGATATCGTAGGTGTTTACCTATCAGAAGGCCTTCCAGATTTGATCCGTGTGACGACTGTAACCTTGATTTCACTAGTCGGTGAAACAGCCATGGCGGGAGCGGTCGGAGCAGGTGGTATTGGTAACGTAGCTATCGCCTATGGATTTAACCGTTACAATCACGATGTGACCATTTTGGCAACTATCATTATCATTTTGATTATCTTTGCAATCCAATTCTTGGGAGATTTCCTGACCAAGAAATTGAGTCATAAATAAAAAAGAGCCGTGTGGCTCTTTTTTAGTAATCAGATTTTTTGTGCCAATTTTTTACTCAAGGCTTGTCCAATCAAAGCACCCACTAGGGCTCCGATGACAATACTTGCGATAAATAGAAGGACGGTTCCAGGGTTTGGTGCGACCATGATACGGTCGATATATTCTTGCGATTTTCCTCTTGCCAGAAGGGTAGCCATATAGGCTTTGGGAGTAATCCACATAAGCAAGATTGGTCCTGTTGTACTAAAGGCAAAAATAAGGAAAGAAAGGAGGTTTTTTGTTTGGTCCTTGTATTTTCCGAGTTTAGCTACTCCATCTGCTAGGAGGCCACAGATAATTCCAGGAAGGAAGGCACCGGCACCGTGTTTAGTTCCCAAGAAAAAGAGGGCAATGACAAGGCCGATAGTGGTAATGGCTCCAAAGCGCGGAACTTTTGCGACTAGGATCATATAGACGCTACCGCCGACAAGGGCAGTAAAGGCAGGCGCATAAAACATGTTTCCAGCTTGGTCAAAGAGATTGCCCAAAAGGACACCAATCCCCATGCAGAGGAAGTAAAGAACTGCAAAAAGCAGTGTAGTTAAGATAGATTTCTTCATGAATTGTCTCCTGATAATTTTTTCACAATTCTCATTTTACCATGGTTTGGTGGGATTGTAAATGGATACTAGAAGTTTTTGAAAACGCTTGAAATATGATATAATAGTTTCATAGTTATTTTTAGGGGGATATCATGGGGAGATTTTTAGACTTTGTCTTTAATCGTTTCTTTTTAGGGATGATTGCGACAGCCTTCTTTTGGCTATTAACTTTAGCAGGAGGGATTATCCTTGGTCTAGCGCCGGCTAGTGCCACCTTGATGAGCCTATATGCAGAACATGGTTATAGCTTTCGGGAATACAGTTTGAAGGAGGCTTGGTCTCTTTACAAGCAAAATTTTGTCTCAAGCAACCTGATTTTCTATAGTTTTTTAGGAGTGGATCTAGTTTTGGTTTATGGCTTGTATCTCTTGGTGCAATTGCCTCATCAGACTATTATTCATTTGATTGCGACCTTTTTGAATGTCCTAGTAGTTGCCCTGATCTTTTTGGCCTATACAGTGTCTTTGAAATTACAAGTTTATTTTGATTTGTCCTATCGAAATAGTCTCAAACTATCCTTGATTGGCATCTTTATGAGTCTAGCAGCTGTGGCCAAGGTTCTCCTTGGGACAGTGCTACTTGTGGCAATTGGTTACTATATGCCTGCTCTACTTTTCTTTGTAGGAATTGGGATGTGGCATTTCTTTATCAGTGATATGTTGGAACCGGTCTATGAAAGTATCCATGAAAAATTGGCGACAAAATAGAATGAAGCAGTTTTGGCTACATACGCTTCTGAGAACCTACAGTTCAGTTATGATGATTATTATTGCGAGTTTTGCAATCTTACTCTCCTATGCTGACTGGGATTCACGGGAAAAGGAAGCTCAGAGAGTAGCCCAGCGTGTAACCACTCGAACAGTCGAAGAGGTGGAGTATTATTATCGCGAATCAGCCCAGCTAGCGCAAGATTTAGTAGCCAATCAAGACCGTATACAAGGGGTTTATAAGTACTTTAGCCTGTCAACTTCTGAGTATTTTTATTGGCTGTTGGAGCATCAAGCAGCTTCGTCAACTTCTATTTCTCTGTATGAAAATATCGATGACCTATATGTTCAGAATGACTATATAACGGGTGTTGCAATCGTCTTGCAGGACTTTAAAGAAGTTTATGTTTCGAGCAGAAATGAGAGAGGGGGTCATTCGGTACTTGCGGAAGGCTTTAAACCGGAGGCCAATAGTTTTGGAGTTCCTATTTTAGATCCAGCGACGGATCAATCTATAGGGGTTGTTTATATTTCCTTGGATCCAGAAATCTTATACCATGCTGTAGACAATACCCGAGGTCATATCCCGATGGCTGTTACTGTGACATCACCATTTGATACGGAGATTTTTCATATTGGTGAGAGGGTCGATAGGGAACATGAGAACTGGTTTGTCGGTGTGACCTCTCATGGCTATCAGGTTCAGGTGGCAGTTCCCAAAAATTTTGTTTTACAAGGAACGGTGACCAGCTCTGCTTTGATTGTGGGCTTGAGCCTTCTCTTTATTGTCATTCTCTATCTGACTTTGAGGCAGACATTTGCTAATTATCAAAAGCAGGTAGTGGATTTGGTGGATTCCATCCAAGCTATTGCCCAAGGAGAGGAAGGTCTTCGTATTGACACACTTGAAAAGGATCAGGAATTGCTCTTAATCGCGGAGACCACCAATGATATGTTGGATCGATTGGAAAAGAACATCCATGATATTTACCAGTTAGAGCTTAGTCAAAAAGATGCCAATATGCGAGCCCTGCAGGCGCAAATCAATCCTCATTTCATGTATAATACGCTGGAATTCTTGCGCATGTATGCAGTTATGCAGAGTCAAGACGAGTTGGCGGATATCATTTATGAGTTCAGTAGTCTCTTGCGTAACAATATTTCCGACGAAAGAGAAACTCTTCTCAAACAGGAATTAGAATTTTGCCGTAAATACAGCTATCTCTGCATGGTTCGCTATCCCAAGTCCATTGCCTATGGTTTCAAGATAGATCCAGAGTTAGAGAATATGAAGATTCCCAAGTTTACCTTGCAACCGCTGGTAGAAAACTATTTCGCGCATGGTGTTGACCATAGACGGACAGATAATGTGATTAGCATCAAGGCTCTTAAACGAGATGGTTTTGTGGAAATTTTAGTGGTCGATAATGGCCGTGGAATGTCGGCTGAAAAGCTGGCAAATATCCGAGAAAAATTAAGTCAGAGACATTTTGAACACCAGGCAAGCTATAGTGCAAAAAGGCAGTCTATCGGGATTGCCAATGTCCATGAGCGTTTTGTGCTCTATTTTGGGGACCGCTATGCCATTACTATAGAGTCTACAGAGCAAGCCGGTGTTCAGTATCGTATTACAATTCAAGATGAGTAGAAAGGGAGAAAATGTATAAAGTATTATTAGTAGATGATGAGTACATGGTGACAGAAGGTCTGAAACGTTTGATTCCCTTTGATAAGTGGGATATGGAGGTCGTCGCAACAGCCAGTCATGCCGATGAAGCCCTAGAATATGTTCAGGAAAATCCCGTCGATGTCATCATTTCAGATGTCAATATGCCCGACAAAACAGGGCTTGATATGATTCGGGAAATGAAAGAAATCTTACCAGATGCTGCCTATATCCTGCTCTCAGGTTATCAGGAGTTTGATTATGTAAAAAGAGCTATGAACCTTAGTGTGGTGGACTATCTGGTTAAGCCTGTTGATAAGGTAGAGTTAGGAAATCTGCTGGAGAAGATTGCAGGTCAGCTTGGAGAGAGAAGAAAGAAAAGTCAGACTCTCAGTCAAGATTTAGACGATGCTGGATTTGTCAGTTATTTAGGAGGTAAGGAGAATTGGTGGATAGGTCTATCCAAGGAAAAGCAAGGTTCCTTCACCATTCCCTACTATGTCTTGGGTCAAGACTGGCAGATTTTTATTTCTGATCAACCCCTAGATGGTTTAGTCGTTACTCCCTTTGAAGCTCCCTATCAAGAACACTTTGAACGCTGGAAGTTGAATGCTGAGAAAGCCCTCTTTTACGGCTCTGTAAATCTACAACAGTCTCAGAGTCTATTTGCCTACTACGAACCGATTTATAGGGTTATCATTCAGGGGAATCTCAATCAAATCGTGGAAGAGTTAAACCTCTTGGAGAAGGTGGTTCTTGAAAATACGCCGCGTGTTCCGATTACCAAACAGCTTTTTATCCAGTTTGTCATGGATGTTTTCCACTTGTTTGAACATCTCAAAGCTGATGATATGACGAATATCGTCAAAACGATTCATGCTATTCAATCCTTCGATGAATTGGTTCCTTATATCAAGGAAACTCTGACTCGATTCTTTGGGCAATATCGTATGAATGAAAATGTGGTCAGTGTGCTGGAAGTCATTGGGCGTGATTATCAGAAAGAACTTTCCCTCAAGGATATCAGTAAGGATCTTTTTATCAATCCTGTCTATCTGGGTCAGTTGATTAAGCGAGAAACCAATTCTACCTTCGCAGAGTTACTAAATAAACAACGCATTAAGGCTGCCCAGCAGCTCTTACTTTCAACCAGTGACAGTATCGAAGATATTTGTTATGCTGTTGGTTACAGTAACGTGGGATATTTCTATAAAGTGTTCCGAAAATTGTGCGGAAAATCACCAAAAGCCTACCGAAAACAGGTAGAAACGATACTATAAGACTTGTATTCCCTTACAAAAGGTGCTATAATATCAATAATAACATCAGGAGGTTCTATCATGAAAAAGAAACCGATTTATCTATGGGTCTTGCTAATCTTGTCTGCTCTTATTTCAGTTTCATCTCTGTTTGGAATGTTGGGTCCCATACCTAGCAAAGAAGTCCTTCGTTCCGCTGCCGCTCAGAAACAGGTTGCAGGGGTCAGTGCTCAGCAGGTAGAAGATAGCATTAATTATAGCTATAGAGTGGCAGAAATATCTCATTCTATTTTTAATGTTGCTTTGATTGTGCTATCTGCTATTTTAGTTGTAGTAGCGATTGTCTTCCTTATTCGTAAGAATTTGCAATATGCAAACTATACTTATGTTGGCTATGTTTTGTTAGCTATTATCGGTTCGATTTATGGCTATGTTGGTTTACAGGACGCTGTGCAGTTGGTTCAAGATGAGACTATGCGTTTGACAATGAGTATTGGTTCAAAAGCTGTCAGCATTTTCTATATCGTCATCAATATTCTCTTCCTAGCCCTTGTCTTCTATAAGATGTGGCGACAACAGAAAGCCTTGGCAGAAGAGGAAACAGAAGAAGTTGCTTAAGTATTGACAAAAAAGAGCTATCAAGTTACAATCTTGGTAGTTCTTTTTCGATTATAGATAAAATCATGGAGGTACATATGAAGACAATTTCTTTAGTTTATATCAGTCTGAGTGGCAATACTGAGAGTTTTGTGACACGCTTGAAAGACTATCTCTTGTCCCAGTACGAGGGAATTGAGGTTCAAAAGATTCATATCAAAGATTTGGTCAAGGAAGGCCAAGATTTCTATGAAATGGACCATCCCTATGTCGCTTTTTTGCCAACCTACCTAGAAGGTGGGAATGGCGTTGATAACGGAGATGTCGAGATTTTGACAACACCAGTGGGGGATTTTATCGCCTATGGTGACAATGCTAGTAAGTGTTTTGGCGTGGTTGGCTCAGGAAATCGTAACTTTAATAATCAATACTGCCTGACAGCCAAGCAATACAGTCAACGTTTTGGTTTCCCTGTCTTGGCTGACTTTGAAATGCGAGGCATGCTGGGAGATATCAAACATGTCGCAGCAATTATCGCAGATTTGTATGAGTTGGAAAGAGAGAATTAATACTTAATGAAAATCAAAGAGCAAACTAGGAAGCTAGTCGCAGGTTGCTCAAAGCACAGCTTTGAGGTTGCAGATAGAGCTGATGTGGTTTGAAGAGATTTTCGAATAGTATAAAGTTCTTATAAGAGGTGGTTGAAGTTGTTCAACTGTTTTTTGAGTATAAACAGTCTTTGAGAACGTAAAAAAGCATAAGTTCAGGTCTTCAAAACCTTGTTCTTATGCTTTTTATCATAGAAATATTTACTGAATTTTCTCTTGAAATGAAACCTTATACTCAATGAAAATCAAAGAGCAAACTAGGAAACTAGCCGCAGGCTGTACTTGAGTACGGCAAGGCGACGTTGACGTGGTTTGAATTTGATTTACGAAGAGTATTATCTTCATCTCGCGCTTTGTTAGTTATCCTGCTTTTCCGATTGCAAGTGCATAGATAAAGAAGATGGCGAAACCAAAGAGGAAAATCAATCCTGCAATGGCAAGATGCTTGAGCCAAGAAGGAAGATTTTTGTTTTCACGCGTTACCAAGACATAATTCAAAAGAGCGAAGAAAGGTGTTGTCAGGAAAGAACCAATCATAGCAAAGCGAAGCATAGTTGAAACCTGACCAGCGAAGAACTTGATAATGACGATACCGATGATAGCAGTGATGGTCATCCAGATGTTCAAAGATTTACTACTGTCTTCTTTTTGACTGATTAGCAGTCGGAGAGATTCCTGATTGACACGAGAGTAACCATCGATAACAGTAATAACTGTTCCAAAGATACACAGGAAGGCAATAAAGGTAATCAAGTAACGGGACCACTCGCCAAGAACAGAGGCATACATGCCCACGAATTGAGAGATGTATTTGGCTGAAGCAGCTTCAACTGCTTGCCCTGTAGGATATTGAATCAATGCTCCCAGTGCTACAAAGAACACAGCTAGGATAGCTGTTCCAATGTAACCAACGTTAAAGTCAAATAGAGCGTCCTCGGTGTTAAAGTTGACGGTCTTTTTCTTTTCAGCAGACCAAAGTGAATTGATAGCTGAAATTTCAATAGGAGCTGGCATCCATCCTAAGAGGGAGACGATGAAGGGTAGAGCTGCCATTTGCCAAGGTGTTTTCTCGACAAAATCAGAGCTGTATTCGGGATGCTTGATCGCCGCGATGATAACTGCAAGAACAGTTGCAATGGTCAAAGCTGACATGATCCATTTTGCCATGCCGTCTAAGAGTTTGTAGCCTCCAAAGAGTAACATAGCCCAAATGATTGCAACGAGAATGAGGGACCACTGAGTGATGCTAAGTCCAATCATTGGGAAGGCACTGGCGATGATAGCTGAGCACAGAATGGCGACACCAGCTGTGTTGACCATAGCCGAAAAGACATTGAGGATAAAGAAAATCCAGAGATAGAGTTTTCCTTTTTCGGCATAACCTTCAACCAAAGTCTTTCCAGTATCAGCGGTGTATTCAGCACCAAAACGGAAAAATGGATATTTAAAGACATTGGCTAAGATGACCAAGAGGAGTAGCGACCACCCATAAGAACCACCAGCTTGAGTGGAAGATACAATGTGAGAACCACCAACAGCGGCAGAAGCCATTAGGATTCCAGGCCCCATTGCTTTTAGTTTACTTGTCCAGGTTGATTGATTTAACGAAATAGCTTGTGACATGATAGATGCTCCTTTTAGAATTTTCAGAATAATCTGGATATGTAATCTATATTCTACAAAAAACTTTGGGAAAATGCAAGAATATTTTGAAAAAAGATAGAAAATTACAGAAAATTTACAAAGAAGATCTGAAAATAACCGCTATGATAGAAAGGTGCAGCAGGATAAAGAAAAACCGAGAAGTTTCTTTCTCGGATTTGCTTATTATGAGGTTCTTACTTTCTATGCTCCAAGAGTTGATTGATATGGTCTACTTTTTTTGATGCTTTTTTATAGGAAATAGTCCAAATGATGAGGTAGACAATCGCAAACTCGATAATGAGCTGGAGATAGAAGAACCAGTGGAAAGGGAACCAACCTGCTAGGGTTGCTAGTGGGACAAAGCCAACCAGCATGAGGAAGAAATGGGAAAGCGTCGCACGAAGCATGCTCCAGTCACGGCTGAATAATCGTTTGCCAAAGTTGAAGAGAATACCAATGGCTGCCCAGATAAGAGTGCAGTAGAGCAAGACCAAGGCACCGTGAACTTGATGTTGAGTCATCATTTGTCCGATGAGAGAGTCGGGACTTAACGGGGCGTAGGTACTTGGTGCATAAATGAGTGAAAAGATGATAGAGAGGATGAGACCGATGAGGACACCAGTAGCTGCGTCGTGGAAGATTTGTTTTTTCATAGTTCTAATTTCTCCTTGATGGTTTTTAGGTAACGGCGTGAAGAGTAGGTGAAGCTTTCATTTTTCAAGAAAATTTCTACTAGGCCGTTGGGGGTGAGCTTGAGATGAGAGATGGAATCGATATTGATGATTTCTGATTGGGAAATTTGGATAAAATTGGTTGGCAGAATTTCAAGGACCTGATAGAGTCGCAAATCAATGCTGTAGGTCTGACTCGCCGTTTCTGCTAGAACCTTCCGATTCTCGATATAGAAGCGCTGAATCTTGCCAATCTCAACGAGATAGACCTGATTATCTATTTTACCTTTGATTTTTTCTTTTCGGTCAAGATTTTCTGCGAACTCGATGACTTTCTGGACTTTATCTGTCGGCTGAGGTGCTTGAACAATCAGCTTTTCCTCTTCGTAAGTTTCACTAATCTGTAGTTCTACTTTCATAAATTTCTCTCCTTGTTTTTCATACAAAATTGTGATCACTTCTTGTACACCTTTATTAAACACTATTTTACGACACCTGGCAAGGGACTTTGTCTATGTGGAGGGATTTGGATCCTATGTGGTGCTTGCTTTTCTGTCCTATCTGAAATATGGTATAATAGCACTAATCAATTTCTAGGAAAACAGATACAGAAAGGGGCTGAAAAATGTCTCATATTATTGAATTGCCAGAGGTGTTGGCAAACCAAATCGCGGCTGGAGAGGTTATTGAACGTCCTGCCAGTGTGGTCAAAGAGTTGGTAGAAAATGCTATTGATGCGGGATCTAGTCAGATTATCATTGAGATTGAGGAAGCAGGTCTCAAGAAGATTCAAATCACGGATAATGGTCATGGAATTGCCCACGATGAGGTAGAGCTGGCTCTGCGTCGTCATGCGACCAGTAAAATAAAAAATCAGGCAGATCTCTTTCGGATTCGGACGCTTGGTTTTCGTGGTGAAGCCCTTCCTTCTATCGCGTCTGTCAGTGTACTGACTCTGTTGACGGCTATGGATGGTGCAAGTCACGGAACTCAGCTAGTCGCGCGTGGGGGTGAAGTAGAAGAAGTCATCCCAGCGACCAGTCCTGTGGGGACCAAGGTTTGTGTGGAGGACCTCTTTTTTAACACGCCTGCCCGCCTCAAGTATATGAAGAGTCAGCAAGCGGAGTTGTCTCATATCATTGATATTGTCAATCGTCTGGGTTTGGCCCATCCTGAGATTTCTTTCAGTTTGATTAGTGATGGTAAGGAAATGACGCGGACAGCTGGGACTGGTCAACTGCGTCAAGCTATTGCAGGGATTTACGGTTTGGCGAGTGCCAAGAAGATGATTGAAATTGAGAATTCTGACCTTGATTTCGAAATTACAGGTTTTGTGTCCTTGCCTGAGTTGACTCGAGCTAATCGCAATTATATTAGCCTCTTCATCAATGGCCGTTATATCAAGAACTTTTTACTCAATCGTGCTATTCTTGACGGCTATGGTAGTAAGCTTATGGTAGGTCGTTTTCCACTGGCTGTCATTCATATTCATATCGACCCTTATCTAGCGGATGTCAATGTGCATCCAACCAAGCAAGAGGTGCGGATTTCCAAGGAAAAAGAACTGATGACCTTGGTTTCAGAAGCTATTGCAAATAGTCTCAAGGAACAAACCTTGATTCCAGATGCCTTGGAAAATCTTGCTAAATCGACCGTGCGCAATCGTGAGAAGGTGGAGCAAACTATTCTCCCACTCAAAGAAAATACGCTCTACTATGAGAATACTGAGCCGACAAGACCTAGTCAAGCTGAAGTAGCTGATTATCAGGTAGAATTGACTGATGAAGGACAGGATTTGACTTTATTTGCCAAGGAAACCCTGGACCGATTGACCAAGCCAGCAAAACTGCATTTTGCAGAGAGAAAGCCAGCTAACTATGACCAACTAGACCATCCGGAGTTAGACCTAGCTAGTCTTGATAAGGCTTATGACAAACTGGAGCGAGAAGAATCATCCAGCTTCCCAGAGTTGGAATTTTTCGGGCAAATGCATGGAACCTATCTCTTTGCCCAAGGGCGAGATGGACTTTACATCATAGACCAGCATGCGGCTCAGGAACGGGTTAAGTACGAGGAGTACCGTGAAAGCATTGGCGATGTTGACCAGAGCCAGCAGCAACTACTAGTGCCCTATATCTTTGAATTTCCAGCGGATGATGCCCTTCGTCTTAAGGAAAGAATGGCACTTTTGGAGGAAGTTGGAGTCTTTCTAGCAGAGTACGGGGAAAATCAATTCATCCTACGTGAACATCCTATTTGGATGGCAGAAGAAGAGATTGAGTCAGGCATCTATGAGATGTGCGACATGCTCCTTTTGACCAAGGAAGTTTCTATCAAGAAATATCGAGCAGAGCTGGCTATTATGATGTCCTGCAAGCGATCTATCAAGGCCAATCATCGTATTGACGACCATTCGGCTAGACAGCTCCTCTATCAACTTTCTCAATGTGATAATCCCTACAACTGTCCCCACGGACGTCCTGTTTTGGTGCATTTTACAAAGTCGGATATGGAAAAGATGTTCAGACGCATTCAGGAAAATCACACCAGTCTCCGTGAGTTGGGGAAATATTAAACTAAAAGGAAAACTATGTACGAATATCTAAAAGGAATCATTACCAAAATCACTGCTAAATACATTGTTCTTGAAGTCAACGGTATCGGTTATATCTTGCATGTGGCCAATCCCTATGCCTACTCAGGACAGGTCAATCAGGAGGCTCAGATTTATGTGCATCAGGTTGTGCGTGAGGATGCTCATCTGCTTTATGGATTTCGCTCAGAAGACGAGAAAAAGCTCTTTCTCAGTCTGATTTCGGTTTCTGGGATTGGCCCTGTATCAGCTCTTGCTATTATCGCTGCCGATGACAATGCTGGCTTGGTTCAAGCCATCGAAACCAAGAATATCACTTATTTGACCAAGTTTCCTAAAATTGGTAAGAAAACAGCCCAGCAGATGGTGCTGGACTTGGAAGGCAAAGTAGTAGTTGCAGGAGATGACCTTCCTGCCAAGGTGGCAGTACAAGCTAGCGCTGAAAACCAAGAATTGGAAGAAGCCATGGAAGCAATGTTGGCGCTGGGCTACAAGGCAACAGAGCTCAAGAAAATCAAGAAATTCTTTGAAGGAACGACAGATACAGCAGAAAACTATATTAAGTCTGCCCTCAAAATGTTGGTCAAATAGGAGCAGAGCATGACAAAACGTTGTTCGTGGGTCAAGATGACCAATCCGCTCTATATCGCCTATCATGATGAAGAGTGGGGCCAGCCCCTCCATGATGACCAAGCATTGTTTGAGTTATTGTGTATGGAGACCTATCAGGCAGGCCTGTCTTGGGAAACGGTGCTCAACAAACGCCAAGCTTTCCGTCAAGCCTTTCATGGCTATCAAATTCAAGCGGTCGCAGAGATGACCGATACCGAATTGGAAGCCTTGCTGGAGAATCCAGCTATCATCCGAAATAGAGCCAAGATTTTTGCTACACGCGCTAACGCCCAAGCCTTTCTACGACTACAGGCAGAATATGGCTCTTTTGATGCCTATCTTTGGTCCTTTGTTGAGGGGAAAACGATCGTCAATGATGTTCCCGATTACCGCCAAGCCCCAGCTAAAACCGCTTTGTCTGAGAAATTAGCCAAAGATCTCAAAAAACGAGACTTCAAGTTTACAGGCCCAGTCGCTGTTTTGTCTTTCCTACAGGCTGCAGGGATAGTTGATGACCACGAGAATGATTGTGAGTGGAAAAGCGGTCGTTAGTATGTACAGGTAACTAGCATATCTGAGAATATAGAAAAAAGCTGAGAAATTTTTCCCAGCTTTTTATATATACTATTAGATTTGTTAGAGTGAAGTCAAAAAAGTGATTCCACCTAAAATAACACCAGCTGAATTTGGAATGATTAGTATCCAATCCTTCTTAGGTTCCTTTGTCCATCCATAAATAACCCAGATTAAGCAAGATATAGCAGCTGATAAAGGTTGAAATGGTTGAGCTTTATTTCCCTGTAAATTAGCGATAATTTGAGGTATGTAGGCAATAAATACTATGATTCCAATAAAGGCACCAATAGAACCTACGATTCGATTAATTTTTTGTTTTGTCATATACACCTCCTTCAAAAGGATATCATAGAAATTAGCGAAATGCAATAAATTCAGATACAAATTGTAACGAAAACGAATACAAAAGCACAAAAATAGAGACACTATTTATTTTTTGTTATAGTCAAAGCGAATGACTTGTTTCTGTGCATCTACATGGGCATAGACTCCAAAGGGGATAATTGCTCTTGGAGTCGCGTGGCCGACATTCAGATTATAGACAATCGGGATATTGCTGTCAATGATATCCAATAGCGCCTCTTTATAGTCGTCATAGAAAGTTTCATCCATAGGTTTTCCGACTAAGAGTCCACTGATGACCGCGAATATGCCAGTGTCCTTTAAAGCCCGCAACATCTTTTTGAAGTCTTCTGGCTCAGGCTTTTCTTCGCTTGTTTCTAGCAAGAGGATCTTTCCTTCCCAGTCTGACAAGTCAGGGAAAAGTTTGTATTTTTGGCAGAGCTCAGTGCTATCTGCGTATCGAGAGTTGTCAAAGATATCGTAGAGGGATTCGAGGCAACCGCCGAGGATTTCCCCCTCGAACTGGGCATTTCCTTGTAACAAGTCAAAACCAGTATTTGTATGACTGATACGAGGTGTTCCTAGAGCCTTGGGACTAAAATCAGTTCGTTCCTCATACCAAACGTCACTAGGGCGGATTTCTGAGATTCTTCCCGTCTCAATCAATTCTTTAAAGTAGTGAAGGCTATAGGGCAACATCTCCTTGTCTAATTCACAAATGTCTGCTAAGAAGGATTGACCATAAAAAGTCTTGATTCCTAGTTTATGCAACATGAGATGGTTCATAGTTGTATCCGAGAAGCCAAGAAAAATCTTTTGTTTGATAACCTTTTGTAGTTGCTCATTTTCAAAAAGATAAGGTAGTAAGCGATAGGTATCGTCTCCACCGATGGCGCATAGGATCATGTCGATGCTATCATCAGAAAAGGCATGAATCAAATCCTCTGCACGAGCTTCAGGATGGTCCTTGATAAAGTCTAATCCTTTTAGCGAATGAGGCAAAAAGGTAGGATTGAGTCCCAGGTTCTTGAGACGTTGGACACCCAAGTCCACTTCGTGTTTGACAAAGTCCTCTCCGATAATGCCACTAGATAAACTAACAACACCAATAGTAGAAACCATATTTCTTCCTCCTAGAAATTGATTGAGCCTATTTTATCATAAAAGATGGGAGAAAACTATAGGGAAAAGGGTAGAGGGAAGCTTGTAGGCAAGCAAGTGAAAAAGCAACCGCTGGTGCAGTTGCTTTTCGTTTTCTAATCAGTAATCTCGCTAGATATGAGTTACTTGGTCAACTCTTGATTATAGGAGAGAGCCAAATCAATCCAGTAAGGCAATTCTTTTTGGCCTTCTATATCTAAGTCTATATACCCATGATAAAGGCGCCCCCTCATCAATGTAGTATGAGCTCCTGTTCGGGGTAGAACTTGCTTCTCCATTTCCTTGCCAATTCTGACCATAACCAGTTCATCCTTTCTGGAACTGACAGTAAGGACCATTTTACCACGAATCATAAAGGCCAGGCCACCAAACAGCTTCTTTTCTTCTAGCTCTTCTTCGAAAATTTGGGGAGGAAGTTTGAGCGCTAGAATTTTTCGAATCTGCTGAGCTAAAGATTGACTATATGCCATAGCTCTTTCCTTTTCTTAGTAACGTGTTGGCCCTGCACTTGCGCTGCGGATGTTCAAGCGTTTTTTGAGATAGAAGCGAAGGGCTAGGAGGGCTGCTCCGATAATAGCCAGTGGCAATGGAGCAAGTACTGGATTAAGGCTAGCTGGTAGGAAGCTTGTTGCAAAGAAGACAAGCAACCAAAGGAACATAGAAGCTAGGATAACCAGTACAGATTTCCAGAAAGGTGGGCGTTGACTGCGATCCATGTCTGGTCCATAATACTGGTAAACAAAGTAGTACATCAAGTAGAAGGCAAATCCACCAACCAGTCCAACTAATAGGAGAGTAATTAAACCGTAACCGATAGCTTGATCTGCTGAGAAGAAGGTTGTGAGGGCACTGACGAGGGCAAAGAGGCTAGTGATGAAAAAAGCTGAGTCCATAATCATGAGTTTTGGATCATCATTTTCTCTTGGATGCTCTTTTTCATATTGTTCCTTGACAGTGAAACTATGAGCCCAATGGGTTGGTGCGCCATAGAGGGAACGAGCAGTCGTACCCTTGGCTTGCTCTTCAAGGATTTGAGGAATGACTTCCTCAAAAATAGTCTTGATTTCAGCGTCTGTTTTCCCATCTTTGATGAATTGTTGGGTAGCGATGTGGACAAACTCTTGGTTTTTCTTTGTTAATTTTTGTAGATCAATCTGAGACATAGGAACTCCTCTTAGAACCATTTTTTATGGATGAGATAGAGAGTGAGCGAGACACTCATAGCAAAGGCGATAAAGACGATTAACCAAAAGGCATTTGGCTCGCCGTTTAGGGGGATTTCATTATCCTTAAAGTTCATCCCGTAGGCAGAAAAGACCATGGTTGGGATGGACATGACGATGGTCACAAGGGCCAAGGTTTTCATGATGTTGTTCTGGTTGTTAGAAATGATAGAGGCGAAGGTCTCTGTCATAGAATGCAAGACGTTTCCATAAATGTCTGCCATCTCGATGGCCTGTTGGGTTTCAATCAGGGTATCTTCAAGCAGGTCTTCATCCTCAAGGTATTTCTTGATATTACTTGTTGAGCTGGTCAATTTCTTAATCACACGCTCATTTGTTTTGAGGGAAGCCTTGAAATAGACGATGGTTTTTTCTAATTCCATGAGTTCAATCAATTCTTCATTACGAGTTGATTGATGCAGTTGACTTTCGATTTGTTCACTCTTGCGGTCAATCGAACGAAGGGCTGTTAGGTAAAGCTCTGCATTGCGATAAAGAATCTGGAAGATAAAACGCGAACGCATAAAAGTATAGAAATTACGCAATCGACGGTTGATAAAGACATCAAGGACAGGTAGTGGTTCCAAACACGTAGTGATAATGGTTTCCTCAGTGATGATGATACCAAGCGGGATGGTTACGTAGTAGGTGCGGTTATTTCTTTCTTCTGTGACCGGCACGTCAACGATAATCAGGGTATACTCGTCTTCAATGGTAATACGAGACATTTCTTCCGCATCGAGCGGTGCTCGAAGGTCCGCAATATCGATATCGAAGGCGTTAGCGATTTCGAGTGATTCATTTTGAGTCGGATTGACGAGATTGATCCAAGTACCCGGTTCAAGCGTATCGATCTCTTTAAATTCAGTTGTTGTAGAGAGAAAAACTTGTTTCATATCCCTTATCCTTTCTCATTTTTCAGATTTTTTCACACCGTACTATTATACTACAAATTCAGCCTTTTGGGTAATAGAATCTCACTTTTTTTGGTATAATGGTAAGCAATAATGGACTAGAAAGAACAAAGATGCAAGATAAAATTGTCATTCATGGGGCGCGTGCCCATAATTTAAAAAATATTGACGTGGAAATTCCACGAGACAAGTTGGTTGTCGTGACCGGTTTGTCAGGTTCAGGGAAATCCAGTCTGGCCTTTGATACCCTCTATGCGGAGGGACAACGTCGCTATGTGGAGAGTTTGTCAGCCTACGCTCGCCAGTTTTTGGGAAATATGGAGAAGCCTGATGTAGATGCCATTGATGGCCTCAGCCCAGCTATTTCCATCGACCAGAAAACGACTAGTAAAAATCCTCGCTCGACCGTGGGAACCACGACTGAAATCAATGACTATCTGCGTCTCCTCTACGCGCGTGTGGGAACGCCTTACTGTATCAACGGGCATGGAGCTATCAAGGCTTCTTCTGTGGAACAAATCGTGGATAAGGTTTTGGAGTTACCTGAACGCCAGCGCTTGCAGATTTTGGCCCCTGTCATCCGCAAGAAAAAAGGCCAACATAAGAGTGTTATCGAGAAGGTTCAGAAAGATGGGTATGTCCGTGTCCGTGTGGATGGGGAAGTCTATGATGTGACCGAAGTGCCAGAGTTGTCCAAGAGCAAGCAACACAATATTGATGTCGTGGTTGACCGTATTGTTATCAAGGAGGGCATTCGTAGTCGTCTCTTTGATTCCATTGAGGCTGCCCTTTGTATTGCAGAAGGTTATGTCATTATCGACACCATGGACGACTCTGAGTTGCTCTTCTCTGAGCATTATGCCTGCCCAGTTTGTGGTTTTACTGTTCCAGAGTTAGAGCCGCGTCTCTTCTCCTTCAATGCTCCTTTTGGTTCTTGTAGTGAGTGTGACGGCTTGGGCATCAAGCTGGAGGTGGATACTGATTTGGTAGTACCAGATGCCAGCAAAACCTTACGTGAGGGGGCGCTAGCACCTTGGAATCCTATCTCATCTAACTACTATCCAAACATGCTAGAGCAGGCTATGACAGCCTTTGGAGTGGATATGGATAAGCCTTTTGAGGACTTATCAGAAGAGGATAAGAACTTGATTCTCTACGGCTCAGATGGTAAGGAATTCCATTTCCACTATGAGAATGAATTTGGTGGCGTGCGCGATATCGATATTCCTTTTGAGGGAGTTGTCAATAATATCAAGCGTCGCTACCATGAAACTAATAGTGACTACACCCGCACCCAGATGCGTCTTTACATGAATGAGCTGACCTGCGGAACTTGTCACGGCTATCGCCTCAATGACCAGGCCTTGTCTGTCCGTGTGGGTGGCGAGCAAGGGCCACATATCGGAGAAATTTCAGACCTGTCTATCGCAGACCACTTGGACTTGGTGAGCCAGCTGATCTTGTCTGAAAATGAAGCCATCATCGCTCGTCCCATTCTCAAGGAAATCAAGGACCGCTTGACCTTCCTCAATAATGTAGGCCTCAACTATCTGACCCTATCTCGATCGGCAGGAACCCTTTCAGGTGGGGAAAGCCAGCGTATTCGCTTGGCGACCCAGATTGGTTCCAACCTATCAGGTGTCCTTTATATCCTGGATGAGCCGTCAATCGGTCTCCACCAGAGGGACAATGACCGCCTGATTGCCAGTTTGAAAAAAATGCGAGATTTGGGCAATACTCTCATCGTAGTGGAACATGATGAAGATACCATGCGCGAAGCGGACTATCTGATTGACGTTGGTCCTGGTGCAGGTGTTTTTGGTGGGGAGATTGTTGCTGCAGGTACGCCCAAACAGGTGGCTCGTAACAGCAAGTCTATCACAGGCCAGTATTTATCAGGTAAACGTGCTATTCCAGTACCAGAAGAGCGTCGTGTGGGAAATGGTCGCTTTATCGAGGTGACGGGAGCGCGTGAGAACAACCTGCAAAATGTCACAGCTCGTTTCCCATTAGGAAAATTCATCGCGGTGACAGGGGTATCAGGTTCAGGGAAATCGACCTTAATCAACAGTATCCTCAAAAAAGCCATTGCCCAGAAGCTTAACCGCAATTCAGACAAGCCTGGCAAATTCAAGACCATTACCGGTATTGAGCATGTAGACCGCTTGATTGATATTGACCAGAGTCCAATTGGACGAACGCCGAGGTCTAACCCTGCTACCTATACAGGAGTTTTTGACGATATACGTGACCTTTTTGCCCAGACAAATGAAGCCAAGATTCGAGGCTACAAGAAGGGTCGTTTCAGTTTCAACGTCAAGGGTGGTCGTTGTGAAGCCTGCTCAGGTGATGGGATTATCAAGATTGAGATGCACTTCTTGCCAGATGTTTATGTAGCTTGTGAAGTTTGCCACGGGACCCGTTACAACAGTGAAACCCTAGAAGTCCATTACAAGGAAAAAAATATCTCGCAGGTCTTGGATATGACTGTCAACGATGCGGTGGAGTTCTTCCAACACATTCCGAAAATTCATCGTAAACTTCAGACCATCAAGGATGTGGGGCTAGGCTATGTAACGCTAGGGCAACCTGCTACCACCCTTTCTGGGGGAGAAGCCCAGCGTATGAAGCTGGCTAGTGAACTCCACAAACGATCGACAGGAAAATCTTTCTACATTCTGGACGAGCCGACGACAGGGCTTCATACCGAGGATATCGCTCGCTTGCTTAAGGTTTTAGCTCGCTTTGTCGATGATGGCAATACAGTTCTTGTCATTGAGCACAATCTGGATGTTATCAAGACGGCAGACCATATTATTGACTTGGGACCTGAGGGCGGTGTCGGTGGTGGAACCATCATCGCAACAGGAACTCCAGAAGAAGTAGCTGCTAACCAAGCCAGCTACACAGGACATTATTTGAAAGGAAAATTACATCATGAATAAACGCGTACAAGCATTTCTAGATAAAATGCAAGAAAAAGAACTAGATGGCATCATCATCAATAACCTTAAAAACGTCTATTATTTGACTGGTTTTTGGGGCTCAAACGGAACAGTCTTTATCAGCCGTGACCGTCAGGTCTTGGTGACAGACTCTCGCTATATCATTGCAGCCAAGCAAGAAACCAGTGGTTTTGAGATTGTGGCTGACCGTGATGAATTGGCTGTCATTGCAGGAATTGTCAAGGACATGGGCTTGTCTCGAATCGGTTTTGAAGATGAGATTTCAGTGTCTTATTATCACCGTATGCAGGCAACCTTTGAGGGAATTGATTTGCTTCCACAAACTCAGTTTGTCGAAGGTCTTCGAATGATTAAGGATGAAGTGGAGATTGCAGCTATTCGCAAGGCTTGTTCAATCTCAGACCAAGCTTTCCGCGACGCGCTTGACTTTATTAAGCCAGGAAAGACTGAAATTGAGATTGCCAACTTCCTTGACTTCCGTATGCGTGAGTTGGGAGCTTCAGGCCTATCATTTGATACTATTTTAGCAAGTGGCATCAACTCTTCCAAACCTCATGCCCATCCTATGCACAAACCAGTGGAGCTAGGAGAAGCCATTACAATGGACTTCGGTTGCCTTTATGACCACTATGTCAGTGATATGACACGGACTATCTATCTAGGGCATGTTAGCGACGAGCAGGCAGAAATTTACAATACGGTTTTGAAAGCCAACCAAGCCTTGATTGACCAGGCTAAGGCAGGATTAGGTTTCCGTGACTTTGACAAAATCCCTCGTGATATTATCATCGAGGCAGGCTATGGCGACTACTTTACCCACGGTATTGGCCACGGCATTGGTCTGGATATCCATGAGGAACCATACTTTAGCCAGACTTCTACAGAAACTATTAAGGCAGGTATGGCATTGACAGATGAGCCAGGTATCTATATCGAAGGCAAATACGGCGTTCGTATCGAGGATGATATTCTGATTACAGAGACAGGTTGTGAATTATTGACCCTAGCTCCAAAAGAGTTGATAGTTATTTAAGAGTTAAACAACTCAAATAATTGACTTTTAAATTTTAAAGGTTTATACTGAAAGAAGAAAACGGTAGGTGAGGCTACCATAGGGATACGGATGACTACCGCAAAGCAGTGGAGACACTACTCGTTGGTCAACAGTCCTGGTCGCGAAGGCCAAGACTAAGCTCATTTCATTGCCCTATGGAGTTAAAGCTTGAACGAAAAACAGATAATTAGTTTTTTAATCCTGCCATTTTATGGTGGGATTTTCTACTGTTTAAAACAAAGAAAGGAGACAGACGATGCAAATTGACGACCATCCGGAACCGCACATACACAGCCAATCGCTGATTTGTGTCGTTCTGCCCTTATAAAGTGATTGGTCTCTGTGTATGAAACACATCATTCATACAGATAGGAGAAACCAATGAAAACAACAAAAGAAAGATTAGCAACAGCTATTCATACATCTTTAAACGAAACTCTATCTTTTTATAAGACAAGTCTAACAGGCTTGACTGAGGAGCAGGTGGAGAAAAATCGTGACCTATATGGTGAAAATACCATCACAAAGGGTCAAGAAGACAGTATCCTCAAAAAAATTTACGAATCCATTATCAATCCTTTTACGATCATCTTACTGGTCATCGCCGTGATTTCCTTGGTGACCAATGTCTGGTTGGCAAAACCAGGTCAAGAGGATCCGACGACTTCTATAATCATCGTTGTCCTAGTCCTCATTTCTGGTGGCATACGCTTTGTCCAAGAACTACGTAGTGATAAGGCTGCGACCAATCTATCAAAAATGATTGTCAACACAGCGACTGTCATTCGTCAAGGAGAAATTCAAGAAGTACCTATCGATGATTTGGTAGTGGGTGACGTGGTTAAATTAAGCGCTGGAGACATGATTCCAGCAGATCTTCTTTTATTTGAGTCGCGCGATTTCTTTGTACAACAGTCGGGCTTGACAGGTGAAAGTGAATCGGTTGAAAAATTGGCCTTGACCAAGGCAACAGTTCAACAATCTGATAGTCTGCTAGAAGCAGAAGCGCTCGCCTTTATGGGAACCAATGTCTTGTCTGGTAGTGCCAAGGCCGTGGTTTTAGCAGTTGGTGATGATACCATGATGGGGGCCATTGAGCAGACTTTGAACACCTATGACGAGCCTACTTCGTTTGAGCGGGAGATGAATAGTATTTCGTGGCTCTTGATTCGTTTGATGCTGGTCATGGTGCCCATCGTTTTCTTGTCCAATGGTTTAACAGATGGAGATTGGTTAGAAGCTGGCGTATTTGCTTTGAGTGTTGGTGTTGGATTGACACCTGAGATGCTTCCTATGATTATCACGGCCAGTCTAGCAAAGGGCTCCATCATTATGGCCAAGGAAAAAGTAGTTATCAAGAAACTCAATGCCATACAGGACTTAGGGGCGATTGATATTTTGTGTACAGATAAGACAGGAACTCTAACCCAAGACGAAATTGTCCTTGAATATCCCTTGGACATCCACGGACGCTTGGATTTGACCGTCTTGAGACGAGCTTATCTCAATTCTTATTTTCAAACGGGCTTGAAAAATTTGATGGACAGAGCCATCATCAAACGGACTGAAAAGGAAGCCAAAGAACACACCCTCTTACAAAATCTGGCTCAAACTTTTCAAAAAATAGATGAGCTTCCCTTTGATTTTGAACGTAGACGGATGAGTGTTATCGTTAAGGATGAACACGAAGTTGTTAGTTTGGTAACCAAGGGTGCCCTAGAGGAAATGTTGACGATTTCCAGTTATGCGGAATACCAAGGAGTGACTACTCCCTTGACAGATGTTATTAGAGAAGAAATTTTAACAGAAGTCAGACAACTAAATCAACAAGGTTTGCGTGTCTTAGGAGTGGCCTATAAGTCAGGTTTGAAGGAAGGTCATGCCTATACAGTTGATGATGAAGGGGATATGATTCTAACTGGTTATTTAGCCTTCCTAGATCCTCCTAAACCATCTGCTGCACCAGCAATTAAGGCTCTGTTAGAGCATGGGGTTCAAACAAAGATTTTGACGGGAGACAACGAAAAAGTTACCCAAGCAGTCTGTGAAAAGGTTGGTTTGGATATCAATCAGATGCTGTTAGGATCTGAAATTGATCAGATGAGTGATCAAGAATTGGCCCAAGCCGTAGAGGAGGTAACCGTCTTCGCCAAACTTTCTCCTGACCAAAAAGCAAGGATTATTTTGCAATTTAAGGCTAATGGTCATGCTGTAGGCTATATGGGGGATGGAATCAATGACGCTCCTTCTATGAAAGTTGCAGATGTGGGGATTTCTGTTGATACAGCAGTAGATATTGCCAAAGAAACAGCTGATGTTATCCTACTTGATAAGGATCTCATGGTGCTTGAAAAAGGACTTGTTGAAGGGCGTAAGGTCTATGCCAATATGACTAAATATATCAAAATGACAGTGAGTTCTAATTTTGGGAATATCTTATCCCTATTGGTCTCTGGAATCTTTTTGCCATTTTTACCAATGGCACCAGTCCATTTGATTATCCTAAATCTAGTCTATGATTTGTCTTGTATTGCCTTGCCTTTTGACAAGGTGGATAAAGATTTTTTGAGAAATCCGCATACCTGGGAAGCTAAGTCCATCACACGTTTCATGGTTTGGATGGGGCCTATATCTTCTGCCTTTGATATTTTGACCTTTATTTTGCTCTATTTTATCATTGTACCCATGACGACAGGTCAAGCCTATGTTCATGGGGCAGAATCTGCCGTAGGATTTATTGTCTTGTTTCAGACAGGTTGGTTTATCGAGTCCATGTGGTCACAGACCATGGTTATCCATATGCTGCGTTCAGCCAAAATTCCCTTTTTACAAAGTCGTCCAGCTTGGCTAGTCCTTGTGACAACCTTATTGGCTGCAGCCTTTGTGACCTTCCTTCCCTACAGTCCACTAGCTAGCCTTCTCCATCTAACTCCTTTAAAACCGATTTATTTCATCTTTTTACTTTTCATCATTATTTTGTATATGATTAGTGTGACAATTGTGAAAAAAATCTATATCAAGAAATATCAAGAATGGCTGTAAATTTCATTTTGTCAAGAAAAAAGTACGAAAATGACGAAAAAAGTCAAAAAAATTTAAAAATAGGTCGCAAGTCGGATGTTTTTTATGGTATAATAGACTAAACTGATAGTAACATGTAGCGAAAGGGGTAGGTACATGATTAAAATTTATACAGTCTCAAGTTGTACTAGCTGTAAAAAAGCAAAAACCTGGCTCAATGCCCACCAGTTAAGTTATAAAGAACAAAATCTTGGTAAAGAAGGAATTACGCGAGAAGAATTACTGGATATTCTGACAAAAACAGATAACGGAATAGCCAGTATCGTCTCGTCTAAAAATCGCTATGCCAAAGCCCTTGGAGTGGATATTGAAGATTTGAGTGTCAACGAAGTCCTCAATCTGATTATGGAAACACCGAGAATTTTAAAGAGCCCAATCCTTGTAGATGAAAAACGCCTGCAAGTTGGCTATAAGGAAGACGATATTCGTGCCTTCCTACCACGCTCTGTCCGTAATGTAGAAAATGCAGAAGCACGTTTGCGTGCAGCTCTATAAACATCAAGGCTGGGAGCAATTCCCAGTCTTATTCTATTTTAATTTCAAAAAGAAAGAAGAAAGAAATGAAAAAAATAGTTCTTGTTAGTCTAGCTTTCCTTTTTGTCCTGGTTGGTTGCGGACAGAAAAAAGAAACTGGACCAGCTACAAAAACAGAAAAGGATACGCTTCAATCGGCATTGCCAGTTATTGAGAATGCTGAGAAGAACACAGTTGTCACCAAGACTTTGGTCTTGCCCAAGTCAGATGATGGCAGCCAGCAAACCCAAACCATTACTTATAAAGACAAGACTTTTTTGAACCTAACCATTCAACAAAAACGTCCAGTCTCTGATGAGTTGAAGACCTATATTGACCAACATGGAGTGGAAGAAACCCAAAAAGCTCTTCTCGAGGCGGAGGAGAAGGATGAGTCCATCATAGAAGCTCGTAAATTGGCAGGATTTAAGCTTGAAACTAAACTATTAAGTGCAACAGAACTTCAAACAACGACTAGTTTTGATTTTCAAGTTTTGGATGTCAAGAAGGCTTCTCAATTGGAATATCTGAAGAATATTGGCTTGGAAAATCTCTTGAAGAATGAACCAAGCAAATATATTTCAGACAGATTGGCAAATGGCGCGACAGAACAGTAGAAAATCCAAATAAATAGACTGCCTGAATTGTAGAACGTAAGGAATTATGCTATAATGGTACTATTCTAAGGAAAGAGGGTGTTAGAATGGGATTTACTGAAGAAACAGTACGTTTTAAATTGGACGATTCCAATAAAAAAGAAATTAGCGAAACTTTGACTGATGTCTATGCTTCGTTGAACGATAAGGGCTACAACCCAATTAACCAAATTGTAGGCTACGTATTGAGTGGAGACCCTGCCTACGTTCCTCGTTATAATAATGCACGAAATCAAATCCGTAAGTATGAGCGTGATGAAATCGTTGAGGAATTGGTCCGCTACTACCTTAAAGGACAAGGAGTCGATCTATAACCTATGAGAATTATGGGATTGGACGTCGGTTCAAAAACGGTAGGGGTGGCGATTAGCGATCCGCTCGGTTTTACAGCTCAAGGGCTTGAAATCATCCAAATCAATGAGGAGCAAGGCCAATTTGGTTTTGACCGCGTTAAGGAGTTGGTTGATACTTACAAGGTGGAACGATTTGTAGTAGGCTTGCCTAAAAACATGAACAATACAAGCGGACCGCGCGTGGAAGCTAGTCAAGCATACGGAGCAAAGCTAGAAGAGCTTTTTGGTTTACCAGTAGACTATCAGGATGAACGCTTGACAACAGTTGCCGCTGAGCGCATGTTGATTGAACAAGCAGATATCAGTCGCAATAAGCGCAAGAAAGTCATTGATAAGTTAGCAGCTCAGCTGATTTTACAAAATTATTTAGATAGAAAATTTTAATATAAAGGAGAGGCTATGTCACACGATCATAACCACGATCACGAAGAACGTGAATTAATTACATTAGTAGATGAGCAAGGAAATGAAACCTTGTTTGAAATCCTTTTGACGATTGACGGAAAAGAAGAATTTGGTAAAAACTATGTTCTTCTAGTACCAGTTAACGCAGAAGAAGACGAAGACGGACAAGTTGAAATTCAAGCTTACTCATTCATCGAAAACGAAGATGGAACAGAAGGCGAATTGCAACCAATCCCAGAAGACTCAGAAGACGAATGGAACATGATTGAAGAAGTCTTCAATAGTTTTATGGAGGAGTAAAAATGTTCAGTGAACATTTTTACCCCAGTTCCTTAAAATAAGAGAGAACTGGTAAGTCCGGGGGACGTGTTTAGCCCTGCGCTAGAAAATAGAAACGCAGGCATATCCAGTGGATGTTTTTACCCCACGTTAACTTCATAGTAGCTAGTGATTAGCTAACCAGGTAAGAGGTCGGGACGAAAATCCTGACCTCATTTTTTGTTATCTACGGAATTTTACTAGATAATTGATTAGACTTTTGTCAAGGAGATGTGTATGTTTGAAGTGGAAGAATGGCTTCATAGTCGGATTGGTTTGAATTTTAGGTCAGGTTTAGGCCGAATGCAGCAAGCAGTGGATTTGTTGGGGAATCCCGAGAAGTCTTATCCTATTATCCACGTAACAGGAACTAATGGAAAAGGATCTACCATTGCTTTTATGAGGGAGTTATTTATGGGACATGGCAAAAAAGTTGCGACCTTTACCTCCCCTCATATCGTCTCTATTAATGATCGAATCTGCATTAATGGGCAACCTATAGCAGACACAGACTTCATCCGTTTGGCTGAGCAGGTCAAGGAGATGGAAAAAATGCTTCTGCAAACTCATGACCAGTTGTCCTTTTTTGAATTGCTGACCTTGATTGCTTTTCTTTATTTTAGAGAGCAAGAGGTGGATTTGGTTCTACTAGAAGTGGGAATTGGTGGCTTACTTGACACAACCAATGTGGTAACTGGAGAGATTGCTGTCATTACCTCCATCGGACTTGACCATCAGGAGACTCTGGGTGATAGTATAGCAGCAATCGCAGAGCAGAAAGCTGGTATTTTTAAGGCTGGTAAAAAGGCAGTGATTGCTAAGTTGCCTTCAGAAGCTAGGCTTGTATGTCAGAAAAAAGCCGAATCTTTAGCTGTTGACCTTTATCAGGCAGGTCAGGATTTTTCAATGCTGAATGGTGATTTTTCAAGTTCTTTGGGAACTTTTTCGCAGTTGAAAATAGGATTGGAAGGAACTTATCAGCAGGAAAATGCGGCCTTGGCGTTGCAAACTTTTCTTCTTTTTATGGGAGAAAGAAAGGAAGTTGTTGATGAGCAGGTTGTAAGACAGGCTTTGGAGAAGACCCATTGGGCTGGCCGTTTGGAGCGTATTCGTCCTCAGATTTACTTGGATGGTGCTCATAACCTTCCTGCCTTGACTCGCTTGGTTGAGTTTATCAAAGAAAAAGAGCGGGAAGGATATCATCCTCAAATCCTATTTGGAGCCTTGAAACGTAAGGATTATCAAGGGATGTTAGGTTATCTGACTGAAAATTTGACTCAGGTGGAACTCAAGGTGACTGGTTTTGACTATCAAGGTTCTCTGGACGAGACAGATGTAACAGGTTACCATGTAATTCCCTCTTACCGAGAATTTATCAGCAGTTTTGAAGAAAGAGCCGATACCAAGGACTTGTTATTCATTACAGGGTCTCTCTATTTTATCTCAGAAGTACGGAGCCACATACTGGGGCATGAGCAGATAAGTTGACCACTTTAGTAAGTCTTAGTCTCTTAGTAGCTTGTTCACAAAGAGTTCAACAGGTTCAACAACCAGCAGCTCAACCGCAAACACAACAAACTCAGCAATCACAATCTGCTGCTTCATCTTCCACAGAAAATACAAACCGGGCAACGACAAGTTCTTCACAGAATGCGCCTGAGGCTCAACCAACTAATATTGATGGAACTTATACTGGTCAGGACGAAGGAGACCGTATCACTTTAGTGGTAACTGGAACAACTGGCACCTGGATACAGGTAGAAACTGATGGGGAACAAGAAATCAAGCAGGTTAGCTTTGATGCCGCTAATCAACGAATGATTATTGGGATTGGGGATGATGTCAAGATTTATGCAATCAATGGCAGTCAGATGATTATCGACGATATGGATAGAGAAGCGTCTGATCGCATTGTTTTATCAAAATAGACTAGAAGGAGACTGGATTTTTTAGTCTCTTTTGCTTTTGCTCAGAAAAATGATTATAAATACTTGCCTTCTACCGAATACCTGAGTTATACTAGTTTTAATTACCTGTTTTTATCATTCAAACTATCAAGGAGGGGATATGAAATATAGAAAATTTCAATTATTGATGTCCAAGTATGGTTTTAGTCTTTCGATTATGCTGCTTGAACTGTGTCTTGTTTTTGGTCTCTTTCTTTATTTAGGGCGTATGGCCCCTATTCTTTGGGTTGTTCTCTTAATCTTCATGAGTATGGCGACTATCGTAGCGATTGTCAATCGTTCCATGGCGCCTGAAAGCAAGGTAATGTGGTTAGTGGTGACTTTTGTTCCGGTCATTGGCCCCTTGCTCTATCTGATGTTTGGTGAAAGACGATTATCCAAAAAAGAAATCAAGCAGTTGGACAAACTTGGTTCTATGCATTTTCGGGAGGATAATAGCAAAGCTCTCCGCCAGAAATTGAAGGAAGAGGATAAGGCGGCTTACGGAGTTATCAAATCTTTGTTAAGTATGGATAGTAACGCCGATGTCTATGATCGAACAGACTCACAATTCTTTTCTTCGGGTGAAAGCATGTGGCAATATATGTTGGAAGACCTCAAGAAAGCTGAAAAGTTTATCTTTCTAGAGTATTATATTGTCGAAGAAGGTCTGATGTGGAATAGCATACTAGACATACTAGAGCAAAAGGCAGCTCAAGGTGTAGAGATCAAGATGCTCTATGATGATATCGGCTGTATGGCAACTTTGCCTGGAGACTATACTATTCAACTTCGTAGTCGAGGAATTGAAGCCCATAAATTTAACAAGGTGGTTCCTCGCTTGACGGTGGCTTACAACAATCGGGACCATCGTAAAATCCTTGTCATAGATGGTCAGGTAGCCTATACAGGAGGCATTAACTTAGCCGATGAGTACATCAATCATGTAGAACGCTTTGGCTACTGGAAGGACAGTGGGATTCGCATAGATGGTCTTGGTGTCAAGGCTCTCACCCGTCTCTTTTTGATGACTTGGTATATCAATCGTGGGGAAATCAGCGATTTTGACCAGTATCACTTGGAAAATCAGCCTTGTTCTGGCCAAGGGCTCTGCATTCCTTACGGTAGTGGACCCAAGCCCATCTTCCGTGCCCAGGTAGGGAAAAAAGTCTATCAAAGTTTGATTAATCAGGCCACTGATTCAGTCTATATCACAACGCCCTATTTGATTATTGACTATGACTTAACAGAGAGTATTAAAAATGCGGCCATGAGGGGTGTTGATGTCCGTATTGTGACCCCTTTCATTCCAGATAAGAAATTAATCCAACTCATCACAAGAGGGGCCTATCCGGATTTGTTGTCAGCAGGAGTAAGGATTTTTGAGTATAGTCCAGGCTTTATCCACAGTAAACAAATCTTAGTGGATAAGGACTTTGCTGCAGTTGGGACCATTAACTTAGATTATAGAAGTTTGCTTCACCACTATGAAAATGCAGTCTTGCTATATAAAACAGAATCAATCGCTGAGATTCAAAAAGATTTTCAAGAGATTTTTTCAGCATCGCAAGAAATTTTCCCTCATACGATAAAAAATAGCTGGTATCAAAAGCTTGTAAAAGAAATCGCCCAGTTATTCGCCCCTATCTTATAAGAAATCTAGGACTGAGGACACAAACCAGTCCTCTTTTTCTTGTCTTTTACGAATAAGAAGATGTAGGAGGAAAGATGCTGACCCAGAAAGAATTGAACTATATCATGACATTTAAACAGACACATTTACACCGATTTCGAGAAATTGAAACCTTTGTGAAACTATACAAAAAATCACTCAAACACCCATCGCAAGCTGACAATCCTAGGACTTTTTGATATACTAAGACAGATAAATTGAATAGGAGAAACGATATGAGTGTGTATGGTAGAGTAGAAGAAGTTCATCAGGAGAATCGTGAACCTCTAGAATACCAAATCGAACAAGAATCGCATCATCGTGAATCAAGTCGTCTTCCTTTGGTAAAAATTTTACTATGGAGTACGCTTGTAACAGGGATAACTCTAGGAGTACCGCTATTACTCGATTTAATGAGTGCACAGGAAGTGCAGGATTTTTATGCAGGTTGGGCCCTTCATCAGACAGGGAAGATTTACAGCGACTATTATGGAAGTCAAGGTTTGCTTTATTATTTGCTGACTTACGTGACTCAGGGCGGATTTTTCTTTGCCATTTTTGAGTGGTTAGCCTTGGTAGCAGGAGGATTTTTCCTCTTTCGATCGGCAGACACCTTGACAGAGCAAGGAGACCAAGCTGGACAACTGGTGACTATTTTTTATATGCTAGTTACAGGTCTTGCGTTTGGTGGAGGTTATGCGACTCTTTTAGCGCTTCCCTTCTTATTCGCGGCCTTTAGTTTAGTTGCTGCTTACCTAAGCAATCCAAGCCATGATAAGGGATTTGTACGGATTGGGCTGGCTTTGGCAGGCGGATTTTTCTTTGCTCCCTTGTCATCTCTCCTGTTTATTGCTGTAGTGAGTTTAGGCTTGTTGGTCTTTAACCTTGGGCATAGACGCTTTGCGCATGGATTTTATCAGTTTCTTGCAGTGGCTTTAGGTTTCTCACTGGTCTTTTATCCAACTGCCTACTATAGTGTTGCAACAGGAAGTTTTGAGGATGCGATTAGTGGAATTTTGTATCCAATTCATTCCATTCGTTTGACTTCTGTTTCGGCATTGTTAGAAAATGTTTTGTTTTACGGGTTGTTGGCTCTTGGCATAGGAGTTTTGGTTTTTGTCTTTTTAGGTCTCTTTCAATCTAAATCCTCTAAACTATATGTCATCTCAGTGCCTGCGAGTCTATTCCTGATTTTAGGTTTGGTAGTGATTTTCTTTACACAGGATCCCCTACATGCCTCGCGTTTGATGCTCATTTTCCCTGTCTTTCTTCTGCTTTTAGTATCCAATATCAAGGGGCAACAGAGTGGTCGTAGCGTTAGAAGAAGACGCAGAGAAGAGCCTGTTGGTCTCTGGCATCGCTATACTAAGGGGAATCTTTACCTACCGATTTTAACTCTGTTATATCTTTTGGCTGTTCCTTTTTTGATGAGGTTTGTCCTTTATCCAGTACCTTATCAAGAACGTGAGCGTCTTGCTGATTTGGTGAAAGAGGAGACAAGTACGGAAGATGCTATCTATGCATGGGATGATACTGCAACTCTTTATCGTAAGAGTGAGCGCTTGTCGCCATCGGCTATTTTGTCCCCGATGCACTATACAGCAACTGAGGAAAATCGGAATAAGCTACTCAATGACTTGAAAGAAAAACAACCCAAGGTGATTGTGGTGAACGATAAGGTAGCAGTCTGGTCTGAAGTGGAAACAATCTTGAAAGAAAATTACCAACCAGTAAAGACTGATTACTCAGAGTTTAAAGTCTATAAAATTAAATAACTAAATCAATATCTTGTGTATTTTTAAAAATTTTAGGATTTTTAACACAAGATATTGATTTTTCTTTTTAGAGTGGTATAATACTTTTTAGAAAGAACATTTTAGAAAAGAGCATGCATATGATTGCACTAGAAGAAAAAATTACAATTTTGCCAACTCTCTTCGTCGAGAAACGAGATGGGAGACGTGTTGTATTTGATGTGGACAAGATTGACAAGGCTCTCCACAAGGCGGCTGACAAGGTTATGGATGTGACACCCTTGGTTGAAAAGCGCCTAAATGCTCTGACCGAGCGAATTGTCACAGAAATTCATAGTCGCTTTCCAAAGGGAGTTAAGATTTACGAAATCCAAAATATCGTAGAACATGAACTGCTTGAAGCTAAAGAATATGCGCTGGCTGAAGAGTATATCACTTATCGAACACAGAGGGATTTTGAGCGCTCAAAAGCGACAGATATTAACTTTAGTATCCATAAGCTTCTCAACAAAGACCAGGCAGTTGTCAATGAAAATGCTAATAAAGACAGCGATGTCTTTAATACCCAGCGTGATTTGACAGCGGGCATCGTTGGAAAATCAATCGGACTGCAAATGCTTCCTAAGCACGTAGCCAATGCCCACCAAAAGGGGGATATCCACTATCATGATTTGGATTATAGCCCCTACACACCTATGACCAACTGCTGTTTGATTGATTTTAAAGGTATGTTGGAAAATGGTTTTAAGATTGGGAATGCGGAGGTAGAGAGTCCCAAGTCTATTCAGACTGCGACAGCTCAGATTTCCCAAATCATTGCCAACGTTGCTTCTAGCCAGTATGGAGGCTGTTCAGCCGACCGTATCGATGAAGTTTTGGCGCCGTACGCAGAGAAGAATTACCAAAAACATCTCAAAGATGCAGAAGAATGGGTCTTGCCTGAAAAACGGGAAGATTATGCTTGGAAGAAAACCCAAAAAGACATCTACGATGCCATGCAATCTCTCGAGTATGAAATCAACACTCTCTTTACTTCAAATGGACAAACACCTTTTACTTCTCTAGGCTTTGGTCTAGGAACTAGTCGTTTTGAACGTGAAATTCAAAAAGCTATCTTAAACATTCGAATTAAGGGCCTCGGTTCAGAACATCGTACGGCTATCTTCCCTAAACTGATTTTTACTCTGAAAAGAGGTCTTAACTTGGAAGAAGGGACTCCCAACTACGACATTAAGCAGTTGGCTCTTGAGTGTGCAACCAAGCGGATGTACCCAGACGTCTTGTCTTACGATAAGATTGTTGACTTGACAGGTTCTTTTAAGGTGCCTATGGGTTGCCGTTCGTTTCTTCAAGGGTGGAAGGATGAAAATGGTGTAGAAGTCAATTCGGGTCGTATGAATCTGGGTGTTGTGACGGTTAACCTGCCTCGTATTGCTCTTGAGTCTGAGGGCGACATGAATAAGTTCTGGGAAATCTTCAACGAGCGGATGAATATCGCTGAAGATGCTCTTGTTTATCGTGTCGAACGCACTAAAGAGGCGACGCCAGCGAATGCTCCTATCCTTTATCAGTACGGTGCTTTTGGCCATCGTTTAGGTAAAGAAGAAAGTGTTGACCAGCTCTTTAAGAATCGTCGCGCAACCGTTTCTCTGGGTTACATCGGTTTGTATGAAGTAGCGACTGTTTTCTTTGGTAACAGCTGGGAAAGCAATCCAGATGCTAAGGAATTCACGCTGGATATCATTCGTGATATGAAACGCCGTGTAGAAGAGTGGTCTGACCAATATGGCTACCATTTCTCTATCTACTCAACACCGTCCGAAAGCTTGACAGACCGTTTCTGCCGACTAGATACAGACAAGTTCGGCTCTATTCCTGATATCACAGATAAGGAATACTACACTAACTCTTTCCACTACGATGTTCGTAAAAATCCAACACCGTTTGAAAAATTGGACTTTGAGAAAGTCTATCCAGAAGCAGGTGCGTCAGGTGGTTTTATCCACTACTGTGAGTATCCAGTTCTTCAGCAAAATCCAAAGGCCTTGGAAGCTGTCTGGGACTATGCCTATGACCGTGTAGGCTATCTAGGCACCAATACTCCGATTGACCGTTGCTACAAGTGTGATTTTGAAGGGGATTTTGAACCAACTGAAAGAGGATTTGCTTGTCCAAACTGTGGCAATAGCGACCCTAAAACAGTAGATGTGGTCAAACGAACTTGTGGCTACCTAGGTAATCCTCAAGCGCGTCCGATGGTTAATGGACGTCACAAGGAAATCGCTGCGCGTGTCAAACATATGAATGGCTCAACGATTAAAATGGCTGGCCATCAAGTAACAAATTAGAAAGAAATGAGATGGGAAAATATCAATTAGACGATAAGGGTCGCGCACAAGTGACCCGTTATCACGAGAAACACTCTAAAGGTGGAGCTGGTAAAAAAGAACGCTTGCTCAACCTCAGAGAACAATTTTTAAATAAGAATAAGAAAAAATAAAAGTGAGAGTCAGCTCTCGCTTTTCTCATAGTGGGAGGTAAGGATGGAATTACGCAGACCAAGATTATCAGATAAAGAAACAGTTTTAGACATGATGGCAGAGTTTGAAAAGAGCCAATCAGCCCATGATGGTGGATTTTGGGATACAGAGAACTTTGTGTATGAAGAGTGGTTGGAAACAAATATGCAAAAAGAGATGGGAATAAACTTGCCTGAAAATCGTGTTCCTTCTATTCAATTTGTATCATTTGATGATATAGGTCGTGCTCTAGGATTTTTGAATCTGCGATTAAGACTGAATGAGGATTTACTGAATTATGCTGGCCACATTGGCTACTCTATTCGTCCATCTGAAAGAGGGAAAAGTTATGCTAAGGAAACTCTCCGTCAGGGCTTGCAAGTCGCTAAGGAAAAGAACATCAAGAAAGCTCTGGTGACCTGTAGTGTGAATAATCCTGCTAGTAGAGCAGTCATTCTAGCAAATGGTGGAATATTTGAGGATGCTCGTAATGGAGTCGAGCGTTATTGGATAGAGGTAGCGAATGAATAATCCAAAACCACAAGAATGGAAAAGCGAGGAACTTAGTCAAGGTCGTATCATTGACTACAAGGCCTTTAACTTTGTAGATGGAGAAGGCGTGCGTAACTCTCTCTATGTATCAGGCTGTATGTTTCACTGCGAGGGATGTTATAATGTTGCGACTTGGTCTTTTAATGCTGGCATTCCCTATACAGCAGAATTAGAAGAGCAGATCATGGCAGATCTTGCTCAGCCCTATGTTCAAGGCTTGACCTTACTGGGAGGGGAGCCCTTTCTCAATACGGGTATTCTCTTGCCGCTCGTTAAGCGCATTCGGAAGGAATTGCCAGATAAAGACATCTGGTCCTGGACGGGCTATACTTGGGAAGAAATGATGTTGGAAACTCCAGATAAACTGGAATTATTGTCGCTAATAGACATCCTTGTCGATGGACGGTATGACCGAACTAAGAGGAATCTCATGCTCCAGTTTCGAGGTTCGTCCAATCAACGAATTATCGATGTGCAAAAATCGCTCCAAAGTGGGCAAGTAGTGATTTGGGACAAGCTCAATGACGGAAAAGAAAGCTATGAACAGGTGAAGAGAGAGTAACTTTCTTCTATAAAATACTTAAATAAATGACCTGTCAAAAAAGAAAACATTTTCATGTTAAAAATTTTAAAAAACAGCAACAAATCCCTTGCAATCGCAGGGGCTTTGTGTTATTCTATTATGGTGCTGTAAATTACAGCCTTAGCTTTGATGCAAGAGGTTGCGACACGCTCGGTTGCATTGCCACGCAACACCGCGTCGGTTTTCTTGTGGAGCTAGCCTATTATCTTAAATAGACGAAAAGGAGAAAAAGATGGCAAACAAAAAAATCCGTATCCGTTTGAAAGCTTACGAACACCGTACGCTTGACACAGCGGCTGCAAAAATCGTAGAATCAGCTACTCGTACAGGTGCACAAGTTGCGGGTCCAATCCCACTTCCAACTGAACGTAGCCTCTACACAATCATTCGTGCGACTCACAAATACAAAGACTCTCGCGAACAATTTGAAATGCGTACACACAAACGTTTGATCGATATCGTTAACCCAACTCAAAAAACAGTTGATGCTTTGATGAAATTGGATCTTCCAAGTGGTGTAAACGTAGAAATCAAACTTTAATCTAAAATATAAAAGAGCAGAGGCTGGTGTTTCAATCTAATTGAACACGGGCTAAACTCGGTGTGAAAAAGATAAACTTCCTAGTGTCTGCTAGACACTGCGTCAGTTTCCTGTTTTCACTTTGAGTTTGACGCCCTTTGTATCTTAGACTTGAGCATAAAAAACGCTCGTTAAAAACTTTTTGAATAAAAAATATAGAAAAGGAACTATTTTCTCATGACAAAAGGAATCTTAGGGAAAAAAGTGGGAATGACTCAAATCTTCACTGAAGCTGGCGAATTGATCCCTGTCACAGTTATTGAAGCAACTCCAAACGTTGTTCTTCAAGTTAAAACTGTTGAAACAGACGGATACAACGCTATCCAAGTTGGTTTCGATGACAAACGCGAAGTATTGAGCAACAAACCTGCTAAAGGACATGTAGCGAAAGCTAACACGGCTCCTAAGCGCTTCATTCGTGAATTCAAAAACGTTGAAGGCTTGGAAGTTGGCGCTGAAATCACAGTTGAAACATTCGCGGCTGGAGACGTTGTTGATGTAACTGGTACTTCTAAAGGTAAAGGTTTCCAAGGTGTTATCAAACGCCACGGACAATCACGTGGACCAATGGCTCACGGTTCTCGTTACCACCGTCGTCCAGGTTCTATGGGACCTGTTGCACCTAACCGCGTATTTAAAGGTAAAAACCTTGCAGGACGTATGGGTGGCGACCGCGTAACAATTCAAAACCTTGAAGTTGTACAAGTTGTTCCAGAAAAGAACGTTATCCTTATCAAAGGTAACGTACCAGGTGCTAAGAAATCTCTTATCACTATCAAATCAGCAGTTAAAGCTGGTAAATAATAAAGAAAGGGGAAATCAGTCACAATGGCAAACGTAACATTATTTGACCAAACTGGTAAAGAAGCTGGCCAAGTTGTTCTTAACGATGCAGTATTTGGTATCGAACCAAATGAATCAGTTGTGTTTGATGTGATCATCAGCCAACGCGCAAGCCTTCGCCAAGGAACACACGCTGTTAAAAACCGCTCTGCAGTATCAGGTGGTGGACGCAAACCATGGCGTCAAAAAGGAACTGGACGTGCTCGTCAAGGTTCTATCCGCTCACCACAATGGCGTGGTGGTGGTGTTGTCTTCGGACCAACTCCACGTTCATACGGCTACAAACTTCCACAAAAAGTTCGTCGCCTAGCTCTTAAATCAGTTTACTCTGAAAAAGTTGCTGAAAACAAATTTGTAGCCGTTGATTCTCTTGAATTTACAGCTCCAAAAACTGCTGAATTTGCAAAAGTTCTTGCAGCATTGAGCATCGATTCTAAAGTTCTTGTTATCCTTGAAGAAGGAAATGAATTCGCAGCTCTTTCAGCTCGTAACCTTCCAAACGTGAAAGTTGCAACTGCTACAACTGCAAGTGTTCTTGACATCGCAAATAGCGACAAACTTCTTGTCACACAAGCAGCTATCTCTAAAATCGAGGAGGTTCTTGCATAATGAATTTGTATGATGTTATCAAAAAACCTGTCATCACTGAAAGCTCAATGGCTCAACTTGAAGCAGGAAAATATGTATTTGAAGTTGACACTCGTGCACACAAACTTTTGATCAAGCAAGCTGTTGAAGCTGCTTTCGAAGGTGTTAAAGTTGCCAACGTTAACACAATCAACGTAAAACCAAAAGCTAAACGTGTTGGACGTTACACTGGTTTTACTAACAAAACTAAAAAAGCTATCATCACACTTACAGCTGATTCAAAAGCAATCGAGTTGTTTGTTGCTGAAGCTGAATAATCTAAGGAGGAAATATCGTGGGAATTCGTGTTTATAAACCAACAACAAACGGTCGCCGTAATATGACTTCTTTGGATTTCGCTGAAATCACAACAAGCACTCCTGAAAAATCATTGCTTGTTGCATTGAAGAGCAAGGCTGGTCGTAACAACAACGGTCGTATCACTGTTCGTCACCAAGGTGGTGGACACAAACGTTTCTACCGTTTGGTTGACTTCAAACGTAACAAAGACAACGTTGAAGCAGTTGTTAAAACTATCGAGTACGATCCAAACCGTTCTGCAAACATCGCTCTTGTACACTACACTGACGGTGTGAAAGCATACATCATCGCTCCAAAAGGTCTTGAAGTAGGTCAACGTATCGTTTCAGGTCCAGAAGCAGATATCAAAGTCGGAAACGCTCTTCCACTTGCTAACATCCCAGTTGGTACTTTGATCCACAACATCGAGTTGAAACCAGGTCGTGGTGGTGAATTGGTACGTGCTGCTGGAGCATCTGCTCAAGTATTGGGTTCTGAAGGTAAATACGTTCTTGTTCGTCTTCAATCAGGTGAAGTTCGTATGATTCTTGGAACTTGCCGTGCTACAGTTGGTGTTGTCGGAAACGAACAACATGGACTTGTAAACCTTGGTAAAGCAGGACGTAGCCGTTGGAAAGGTATCCGCCCAACAGTTCGTGGTTCTGTAATGAACCCTAATGATCACCCACACGGTGGTGGTGAAGGTAAAGCACCAGTTGGTCGTAAAGCACCATCTACTCCATGGGGCAAACCTGCTCTTGGTCTTAAAACTCGTAACAAGAAAGCGAAATCTGACAAACTTATCGTTCGTCGTCGCAACGAGAAATAATATTAAACTAGTCGCTTAAGCAACTAGTAAATCCGCCAGCTCGGTAGCGCTCCATGTGAGCGCAAGCCGCTGTGGTACAACATTTAAAGGAGAAAATATAAAAATGGGACGCAGTCTTAAAAAAGGACCTTTCGTCGATGAGCATTTGATGAAAAAAGTTGAAGCTCAAGCTAACGACGAAAAGAAAAAAGTTATTAAAACTTGGTCACGTCGTTCAACGATCTTCCCAAGTTTCATTGGTTACACTATTGCAGTTTATGACGGACGTAAACACGTACCTGTTTACATCCAAGAAGACATGGTAGGTCACAAACTTGGTGAATTTGCACCAACTCGTACTTACAAAGGTCACGCTGCAGACGACAAGAAAACACGTAGAAAATAAGGAGAACATAAATGGCAGAAATTACTTCAGCTAAAGCAATGGCTCGTACAGTACGTGTTTCACCTCGTAAATCACGTCTTGTTCTTGATAACATCCGTGGTAAAAGCGTAGCCGATGCAATCGCAATTTTGACATTCACTCCAAACAAAGCTGCTGAAATCATCTTGAAAGTTTTGAACTCAGCTGTAGCTAACGCTGAAAACAACTTTGGTTTGGATAAAGCTAACTTGGTAGTATCTGAAGCATTCGCAAACGAAGGACCAACTATGAAACGTTTCCGTCCACGTGCGAAAGGTTCAGCTTCACCAATCAACAAACGTACAGCTCACATCACTGTAGCTGTTGCAGAAAAATAAGGAGGTAAAATCGTGGGTCAAAAAGTACATCCAATTGGTATGCGTGTCGGCATCATCCGTGATTGGGATGCCAAATGGTATGCTGAAAAAGAATACGCGGATTACCTTCATGAAGATCTTGCAATCCGTAAATTCGTTCAAAAAGAACTTGCTGACGCAGCAGTTTCAACTATCGAAATCGAACGCGCAGTAAACAAAGTTAACGTTTCACTTCACACTGCTAAACCAGGTATGGTAATCGGTAAAGGTGGTGCTAACGTTGATGCACTCCGTGCAAAACTTAACAAATTGACTGGAAAACAAGTACACATCAACATCATCGAAATCAAACAACCTGATTTGGATGCTCATCTTGTAGGTGAAGGAATTGCTCGTCAATTGGAGCAACGTGTTGCTTTCCGTCGTGCACAAAAACAAGCAATCCAGCGTGCAATGCGTGCTGGAGCTAAAGGAATCAAAACTCAAGTATCAGGTCGTTTGAACGGTGCAGATATCGCCCGTGCTGAAGGATACTCTGAAGGAACTGTTCCACTTCACACACTTCGTGCAGATATCGATTACGCTTGGGAAGAAGCAGATACTACATACGGTAAACTTGGTGTTAAAGTATGGATCTACCGTGGTGAAGTTCTTCCAGCTCGCAAAAACACTAAAGGAGGTAAATAACCAATGTTAGTACCTAAACGTGTTAAACACCGTCGTGAATTCCGTGGAAAAATGCGCGGTGAAGCAAAAGGTGGAAAAGAAGTAGCATTCGGTGAATACGGTCTTCAAGCTACAACTAGCCACTGGATCACTAACCGCCAAATCGAAGCTGCTCGTATCGCCATGACTCGTTACATGAAACGTGGTGGTAAAGTTTGGATTAAAATCTTCCCACACAAATCATACACTGCTAAAGCTATCGGTGTGCGTATGGGATCTGGTAAAGGGGCACCTGAAGGTTGGGTAGCACCAGTTAAACGTGGTAAAGTGATGTTCGAAATCGCTGGTGTATCTGAAGAGATCGCTCGCGAAGCGCTTCGTCTTGCTAGCCACAAATTGCCAGTTAAATGTAAATTCGTAAAACGTGAAGCAGAATAAGGAGAAGGCATGAAACTTAATGAAGTAAAAGAATTTGTTAAAGAACTTCGTGGTCTTTCTCAAGAAGAACTCGCGAAGCGCGAAAACGAATTGAAAAAAGAATTGTTTGAACTTCGTTTCCAAGCTGCTACTGGTCAATTGGAACAAACAGCTCGCTTGAAAGAAGTTAAAAAACAAATCGCTCGTATCAAAACAGTTCAATCTGAAGCGAAATAATAGACTAGGGAAGGAGAAATTTCAATGGAACGCAATAATCGTAAAGTTCTTGTTGGACGTGTTGTATCTGACAAAATGGACAAGACAATCACAGTTGTAGTTGAAACAAAACGTAACCACCCAGTCTATGGTAAACGTATTAACTACTCTAAAAAATACAAAGCTCATGATGAAAACAATGTTGCCAAAGAAGGCGATATCGTACGTATCATGGAAACTCGCCCGCTTTCAGCTACAAAACGTTTCCGTCTTGTAGAAGTTGTTGAAGAAGCGGTCATCATCTAATCAAACCTGAAAGGAGAAAACTGAAATGATTCAAACAGAAACTCGTTTGAAAGTCGCAGACAACAGCGGTGCTCGCGAAATCTTGACTATCAAAGTTCTTGGTGGTTCAGGACGTAAATTTGCAAACATCGGTGATGTTATCGTGGCATCTGTAAAACAAGCTACTCCTGGTGGTGCGGTTAAAAAAGGTGACGTTGTTAAAGCAGTTATCGTTCGTACTAAATCAGGTGCTCGTCGTGCTGATGGTTCATACATCAAATTTGACGAAAACGCAGCAGTTATCATCCGTGAAGACAAAACTCCTCGCGGAACACGTATCTTTGGCCCAGTTGCACGTGAATTGCGTGAAGGTGGCTTCATGAAGATCGTGTCACTTGCTCCAGAAGTACTTTAATTTTTAGAAACAAACTAGTCCCCTGGATTTACCTCCAGGGTGCCCTTATGGGCGTAAGAAAAATCAAGGAGAAACCTAATGTTTGTAAAAAAAGGCGACAAAGTTCGCGTAATCGCTGGTAAAGATAAGGGAACAGAAGCTGTTGTCCTTACTGCCCTTCCAAAAGTAAACAAAGTTATCGTTGAAGGTGTTAACATCGTTAAGAAACACCAACGTCCAACTAACGAGCTTCCTCAAGGTGGTATCATCGAGAAAGAAGCAGCTATCCACGTATCAAACGTTCAAGTTTTGGACAAAAATGGTGTAGCTGGTCGTGTTGGTTACAAATTTGTAGACGGTAAAAAAGTTCGCTACAACAAAAAATCAGGCGAAGTGCTTGATTAATCACGAAGGAAAGGAGAAGTATAATGGCAAATCGTTTAAAAGAAAAATATCTTAATGAAGTAGTTCCTGCTTTGACAGAACAATTCAACTACTCATCAGTGATGGCTGTGCCTAAAGTAGATAAGATCGTTTTGAACATGGGTGTTGGTGAAGCTGTATCAAACGCTAAAAGCCTTGAAAAAGCTGCTGAAGAATTGGCACTTATCTCAGGTCAAAAACCACTTATCACTAAAGCTAAAAAATCAATCGCCGGCTTCCGTCTTCGTGAAGGTGTTGCGATCGGTGCAAAAGTTACCCTTCGTGGTGAACGTATGTACGAATTCTTGGATAAATTGGTTTCAGTTTCACTTCCACGTGTACGTGACTTCCACGGTGTTCCAACAAAATCATTTGATGGACGCGGAAACTACACACTTGGTGTGAAAGAACAATTGATCTTCCCAGAAATCAACTTCGATGACGTTGACAAAACTCGTGGTCTTGACATCGTTATCGTAACAACTGCTAACACTGACGAAGAGTCACGTGCATTGCTTACAGGCCTTGGAATGCCTTTTGCAAAATAATATAGGAGGTAAATCTAATGGCTAAAAAATCAATGATTGCTAAGAACAAACGTCCAGCGAAGTTCTCTACTCAAGCTTATACTCGTTGTGAAAAATGTGGTCGTCCACATTCAGTTTACCGCAAATTTAAACTTTGCCGTGTTTGCTTCCGTGAATTAGCTTACAAAGGACAAATCCCTGGTGTAACAAAAGCATCTTGGTAATTTAAGATATCAAGGGCGTCAAAACTCCAAGTGAAAATAGGAAACTTGACGAAGAAACTAAAGTTTCTAGGAAAGTTTATCTTTTTCACACAGAGTTTAGCCCGGGTTCAGTTGGGCTTGCCAATTTGAACACGAGCTACAGCTTTGGCAAAAAAGACCAATTTTCTTTGGAGCATCGCTCCTGCATCAAATTGCCTATTTTTGCTCTTGCTGTTACGCTCTTTGTATCATGTATTAACTAGCAAGTGCAACTTGCAAACTACTAGTAAGAGGAGAAAAACAAAATGGTTATGACTGACCCAATCGCAGACTTCCTAACTCGTATTCGTAACGCTAACCAAGCGAAACACGAAGTACTTGAAGTACCTGCATCAAACATCAAAAAAGGGATTGCTGAAATCCTTAAACGCGAAGGTTTTGTAAAAAACGTTGAAATCATCGAAGATGACAAACAAGGCATCATCCGTGTATTCCTTAAATACGGACCAAACGGTGAAAAAGTTATCACTAACTTGAAACGTGTTTCTAAACCAGGACTTCGTGTCTACAAAAAACGTGAAGACCTTCCAAAAGTTCTTAACGGACTTGGAATTGCTATCCTTTCAACTTCTGAAGGTTTGCTTACTGATAAAGAAGCACGCCAAAAGAATGTTGGTGGGGAAGTTATCGCTTACGTTTGGTAATATTTAGCTCCCAATTTCTTTGTGACTCTTCGTTATCGTCTCTTGCCTAACCCAAAGTTATGCCTGCGAGACGATGCCTAGATTCACTTTGAAATTGAAACCTAAATGTTCCTTTAAATCGAGAAATCGATTTACCCCCGTGAAAACTGGCCGTTCTGGCCTGACAATTTAACAGGAGAAAATAAACATGTCACGTATTGGTAATAAAGTTATCGTGTTGCCTGCTGGTGTTGAAATCACTAACAATGACAACGTTGTAACTGTAAAAGGACCTAAAGGAGAACTTACTCGTGAGTTCTCAAAAGATATTGAAATCCGTGTGGAAGGTACTGAAGTAACTCTTCACCGTCCAAACGATTCAAAAGAAATGAAAACTATCCACGGAACTACTCGTGCCCTTTTGAACAACATGGTTGTTGGTGTATCAGAAGGATTCAAGAAAGAACTTGAAATGCGCGGGGTTGGTTACCGTGCACAACTTCAAGGATCTAAACTTGTTTTGGCTGTTGGTAAATCTCATCCAGACGAAGTTGAAGCTCCAGAAGGAATTACTTTTGAACTTCCAAACCCAACAACAATCGTTGTTAGCGGAATTTCAAAAGAAGTAGTTGGTCAAACAGCTGCTTACGTACGTAGCCTTCGTTCACCAGAACCATATAAAGGTAAAGGTATCCGTTACGTTGGTGAATTCGTTCGCCGTAAAGAAGGTAAAACAGGTAAATAATGTTGAGTGGTTGATTCTCAACCATCAACCTATTTTCCAACTTTGTGCATAGCACACGATTTAAAACTAAAGAGGTGAAAACTGTGATTTCAAAACCAGATAAAAACAAACTCCGCCAAAAACGCCACCGTCGCGTTCGCGGAAAACTCTCTGGAACTGCTGATCGCCCACGTTTGAACGTATTCCGTTCTAATACAGGCATCTACGCTCAAGTGATTGATGACGTAGCGGGTGTAACGCTCGCAAGTGCTTCAACTCTTGACAAAGAAGTTTCAAAAGGAACTAAAACTGAACAAGCCGTTGCTGTCGGTAAACTCGTTGCAGAACGTGCAAACGCTAAAGGTATTTCAGAAGTGGTGTTCGACCGCGGTGGATATCTATATCACGGACGTGTGAAAGCTTTGGCTGATGCAGCTCGTGAAAACGGATTGAAATTCTAATAGGAGGACACTAGAAAATGGCATTTAAAGACAATGCAGTTGAATTAGAAGAACGCGTAGTTGCTGTCAACCGTGTTACAAAAGTTGTTAAAGGTGGACGTCGTCTTCGTTTCGCAGCTCTTGTTGTTGTTGGTGACCACAACGGTCGCGTAGGATTTGGTACTGGTAAAGCTCAAGAAGTTCCAGAAGCAATCCGTAAAGCAGTAGATGATGCTAAGAAAAACTTGATCGAAGTTCCTATGGTTGGAACAACAATCCCACACGAAGTTCTTTCAGAATTCGGTGGAGCTAAAGTATTGTTGAAACCTGCTGTAGAAGGTTCTGGAGTTGCCGCTGGTGGTGCAGTTCGTGCCGTTGTGGAATTGGCAGGTGTGGCAGATATTACATCTAAATCACTTGGTTCTAACACTCCAATCAACATTGTTCGTGCAACTGTTGAAGGTTTGAAACAATTGAAACGCGCTGAAGAAGTTGCTGCCCTTCGTGGTATTTCAGTTTCTGATTTGGCATAAGAAAGGGGATAAAATGGCTCAAATTAAAATTACTTTGACTAAGTCTCCAATCGGACGCATTCCATCACAACGTAAAACTGTTGTAGCACTTGGACTTGGCAAATTGAACAGCTCTGTTATTAAAGAAGATAACGCTGCTATCCGTGGTATGATCACTGCAGTATCTCACTTGGTAACAGTTGAAGAAGTAAACTAATGAATTTTTAGGGGATGTGCACTATACCATCCCCTAAAACTAGATATAGTCATCTATGATGACGTCGTATAGGCGAGTTGATGGGGGAGACAACCTTTTCTCCCTTATCGGCGCTAGCATTTTACAAAAGAGGAGAAAATAAAAATGAAACTTCATGAATTGAAACCTGCAGAAGGTTCTCGTAAAGTACGTAACCGCGTTGGTCGTGGTACTTCATCAGGTAACGGTAAAACATCTGGTCGTGGTCAAAAAGGTCAAAAAGCTCGTAGCGGTGGCGGAGTTCGCCTTGGTTTTGAAGGTGGACAAACTCCATTGTTCCGTCGTCTTCCAAAACGTGGATTCACTAACATCAACGCTAAAGAATACGCAATTGTGAACCTTGACCAATTGAACGTCTTTGAAGATGGTGCTGAAGTTACTCCAGTTGTTCTTATCGAAGCAGGAATTGTTAAAGCTGAAAAATCAGGTATTAAAGTTCTTGGTAACGGTGAGTTGACTAAGAAATTGACTGTGAAAGCAGCTAAATTCTCTAAATCAGCTGAAGAAGCTATCACTGCTAAAGGTGGTTCAGTAGAAGTCATCTAAGAGAGGTGACCTATGTTTTTTAAATTATTAAGAGAAGCTCTTAAAGTCAAGCAAGTTCGATCAAAAATTTTATTTACAATTTTTATCGTTTTGGTCTTTCGTATCGGAACTAGCATTACAGTTCCTGGTGTGAATGCCAATAGCTTGAATGCTTTAAGTGGATTATCCTTCTTAAACATGTTGAGCTTGGTCTCAGGGAATGCCATGAAAAACTTCTCAGTTTTTGCTCTTGGTGTTAGTCCCTACATTACGGCCTCTATCGTTGTCCAACTCTTGCAAATGGATATTTTACCCAAATTTGTAGAGTGGGGTAAACAAGGGGAAGTAGGTCGAAGAAAATTAAATCAAGCTACTCGTTATATTGCTCTTGTTCTAGCCTTTGTGCAATCTATCGGGATTACAGCTGGTTTTAATACTTTGGCTGGAGCTCAATTGTTGAAAACAGCTCTTACTCCACAAGTCTTTATCATGATTGGTATCATCTTAACAGCTGGTAGTATGATTGTGACTTGGTTGGGAGAGCAAATTACAGATAAGGGATACGGAAATGGTGTTTCTATGATTATCTTTGCCGGGATTGTTGCCTCAATTCCAGAGATGATTCAGGGCATCTATGTGGACTACTTTGTGAACGTCCCAAGTAGCCGTATCAACTCATCTATCATTTTCGTAATCATTTTGATTATTACTGTATTGTTGATCATTTATTTTACAACTTATGTTCAACAAGCAGAATACAAAATTCCAATCCAATATACTAAGGTTGCACAAGGTGCTCCATCTAGCTCTTACCTTCCTTTGAAGGTAAACCCTGCTGGAGTTATCCCTGTTATCTTCGCAAGTTCGATTACTGCAGCGCCTGCGGCTATTCTTCAGTTTTTGAGCGCTACAGGTCATGATTGGGCTTGGGTAAGAACAGCACAAGAAATGCTGGCAACAACTTCACCAACTGGTATTGCCATGTATGCTTTATTGATTATTCTCTTTACATTCTTCTATACGTTTGTACAGATTAATCCTGAAAAAGCGGCAGAGAACCTACAAAAGAGCGGTGCCTATATCCACGGAGTTCGTCCTGGTAAAGGTACAGAAGAATATATGTCTAAACTTCTTCGTCGTCTTGCAACGGTTGGATCTCTCTTCCTTGGTGTAATTTCTATTTTACCGATCGTAGCAAAAGATGTTTTCGGACTTTCAGAAGCAGTTGCTTTTGGAGGAACCAGTCTTTTGATCATTATCTCTACAGGTATTGAAGGAATCAAACAATTGGAAGGCTACCTATTGAAACGTAAGTATGTTGGTTTCATGGATAGAACAGAATAAAAGTATTTACTGATACTCTTCGAAAATCTCTTCAAACCACGTCAGCTTTATCTGCAACCTCAAAGCAGTGCTTTGAGCAACCTGCGGCTAGCTTCCTAGTTTGCTCTTTGATTTTCATTGAGTATGAATCAGTAAATACTGAGGGAGTGGAGGTTTAAACTCAGACATTTGTGAGAGTTTGGTCTCCCCTCTTCTATTTTGTTTTTAAATAGGGGTGAAAAGATGTTTTGCTTCTATTTAAAAATAAAATAAGGAGATCAAATCATGAATCTTTTGATTATGGGCTTACCTGGTGCAGGTAAGGGAACTCAAGCAGCAAAAATCGTAGAACAATTCCATGTTGCACATATCTCAACAGGTGATATGTTCCGTGCTGCTATGGCAAATCAAACTGAAATGGGTGTTCTTGCTAAGTCATACATTGACAAGGGTGAATTGGTTCCTGACGAAGTTACAAATGGAATCGTAAAAGAACGTCTTTCACAAGATGATATTAAAGAAACGGGATTCTTGTTGGATGGTTACCCACGTACAATCGAGCAAGCTCATGCCTTGGACAAAACATTGGCTGAACTTGGCATTGAACTAGAAGGTGTCATCAACATTGAAGTGAATCCAGATAGCCTCTTGGAACGCTTGAGTGGCCGTATCATCCACCGCGTAACTGGAGAAACTTTCCACAAGGTCTTTAACCCACCAGTTGACTATAAAGAAGAAGATTACTACCAACGTGAAGATGATAAGCCTGAGACAGTAAAACGTCGTTTGGATGTGAATATTGCTCAAGGGGAACCAATCATTGCTCACTACCGTGCCAAAGGTTTGGTTCATGACATCGAAGGTAATCAAGATATCAATGATGTCTTCTCAGATATCGAAAAAGTATTGACAAATTTGAAATAAAGCGTTTTTCACACTTGCAAAAATCCGCTACAAATGTTATACTAAGATAGTCTGACTTATAATTGTTGTCTCTGTGTCTAGAGGCATCGAATCGAAATTTATGGAGGTGCTTTTGCGTGGCAAAAGACGATGTGATTGAAGTTGAAGGCAAAGTAGTTGATACAATGCCGAATGCAATGTTTACGGTTGAACTTGAAAATGGACATCAGATTTTAGCAACAGTTTCTGGTAAAATTCGTAAAAACTATATTCGTATTTTAGCGGGAGATCGTGTTACTGTCGAAATGAGTCCATATGACTTGACACGTGGACGTATCACTTACCGCTTTAAATAATCGAAAAACTTGGAGGGATAAGAAATGAAAGTAAGACCATCGGTCAAACCAATTTGCGAATACTGTAAAGTTATTCGTCGTAATGGTCGTGTTATGGTAATTTGCCCAGCAAATCCAAAACACAAACAACGTCAAGGATAAGATAGAAAGGAGAAAACATGGCTCGTATTGCTGGAGTTGACATTCCAAATGACAAACGCGTAGTAATCTCATTGACTTATGTTTATGGTATCGGACTTGCAACATCTAAGAAAATTTTGGCTGCTGCTGGAATCTCAGAAGATGTTCGTGTACGTGATCTTACATCAGATCAAGAAGATGCTATCCGTCGTGAAGTGGATGCAATCAAAGTTGAAGGTGACCTTCGTCGTGAAGTAAACTTGAACATCAAACGTTTGATGGAAATCGGTTCATACCGTGGTATCCGTCACCGTCGTGGACTTCCTGTCCGTGGACAAAACACTAAAAACAACGCTCGCACTCGTAAAGGTAAAGCTGTTGCGATTGCTGGTAAGAAAAAATAATATAGGAGGTAAAAGTCTTGGCTAAACCAACACGTAAACGTCGTGTGAAAAAGAATATCGAATCTGGTATTGCTCATATTCACGCTACATTTAATAACACTATTGTTATGATTACTGATGTGCATGGTAATGCAATTGCTTGGTCATCAGCTGGTGCTCTTGGTTTCAAAGGTTCTCGTAAATCTACACCATTCGCTGCTCAAATGGCTTCTGAAGCTGCTGCTAAATCTGCACAAGAACACGGTCTTAAATCAGTTGAAGTTACTGTAAAAGGTCCAGGTTCTGGTCGTGAGTCAGCTATTCGTGCGCTTGCTGCCGCTGGTCTTGAAGTAACAGCAATTCGTGATGTGACTCCAGTGCCACACAATGGTGCTCGTCCTCCAAAACGTCGCCGTGTATAATCATCGCATTACACTGCTTTTCGTTTAAGAGGGAGTAACTAAATGATCGAGTTTGAAAAACCAAATATAACAAAAATTGATGAAAATAAAGATTATGGCAAGTTTGTAATCGAACCACTTGAACGTGGCTACGGTACAACTCTTGGTAACTCTCTTCGTCGTGTACTTCTAGCTTCTCTACCAGGAGCAGCTGTGACATCTATCAACATTGATGGTGTGTTACATGAGTTTGACACAGTTCCAGGTGTTCGTGAAGACGTGATGCAAATCATTCTGAACATTAAAGGAATTGCAGTGAAATCGTACGTTGAAGACGAAAAAATCATCGAACTAGATGTTGAAGGTCCTGCTGAAGTAACAGCTGGTGACATTTTGACAGATAGCGATATTGAAATTGTAAATCCAGATCATTATCTCTTTACAATCGGTGAAGGTTCTTCCCTAAAAGCGACTATGACTGTTAACAGTGGTCGTGGATATGTACCTGCTGATGAAAATAAAAAGGATAATGCACCAGTTGGGACACTTGCTGTAGATTCTATTTATACACCAGTTACCAAAGTCAACTATCAAGTTGAACCTGCTCGTGTAGGTAGCAATGATGGATTTGACAAACTAACCCTTGAAATCTTGACAAATGGAACAATTATTCCAGAAGATGCTTTAGGGCTTTCAGCACGTATTTTGACAGAACATCTTGATTTGTTTACAAATCTGACTGAGATTGCTAAGTCAACTGAAGTGATGAAAGAAGCTGATACTGAATCTGACGACCGTATTTTGGATCGTACGATTGAGGAACTGGACTTGTCTGTGCGTTCATACAACTGTTTGAAACGTGCCGGTATCAATACTGTGCATGATTTGACAGAAAAATCTGAAGCAGAGATGATGAAAGTACGAAATCTTGGACGCAAGAGTTTGGAAGAAGTGAAACTCAAACTCATTGATTTGGGTCTTGGATTAAAAGATAAATAAAGGAGGAATAAATGGCTTACCGTAAACTAGGACGCACTAGCTCACAACGTAAAGCAATGCTTCGCGATTTGACAACTGACCTTTTGATCAACGAATCAATCGTGACAACTGAAGCTCGTGCTAAAGAAATCCGTAAAACTGTTGAAAAAATGATTACTCTAGGTAAACGTGGTGATTTGCATGCACGTCGTCAAGCAGCTGCTTTCGTACGTAATGAAATCGCATCTGAAAACTATGATGAAGCAACTGATAAGTACACTTCTACTACAGCACTTCAAAAATTGTTCTCAGAAATCGCACCTCGTTATGCTGAACGTAACGGTGGATACACTCGTATCCTTAAAACTGAACCACGTCGTGGTGATGCAGCGCCAATGGCGATCATCGAATTAGTATAAAATCATCAATTTTGTTGAGTGTTATGATGATGGAGTCTTGTGCTCTTAGTCTAGCTCTGGTCTACCGCTAGGATTTCGGTCCTAGCGGGAACACTCATCATAAGTTGGGATAGTAGACGCTTGTTTACGAAATTGTTTTTTGCTTAAGAACAACTTCGTAAGCAGGCGTTTTTGAGTATTTTAGTTAGAATTATGCTATACTATTTGAAAAGAATCCTGTTTAATGTTCAGGTTTCTTATTTTAAGAAGAATTGGAGTTTGCTTATGAAAGCGATTATAACTGTTGTTGGTAAAGATAAATCTGGAATTGTTGCAGGTGTTTCTGGTAAAATTGCAGAATTGGGTTTGAATATTGATGATATCTCTCAAACTGTTTTGGATGAATATTTCACGATGATGGCTGTTGTCTCTAGTGATGAAAAGCAGGATTTTACTTATCTGCGAAATGAGTTTGAAACTTTTGGGCAAACTTTGAATGTGAAAATCAATATTCAGAGTGCAGCGATTTTCGAAGCTATGTATAATATCTAGGAGGTTATCATGGATATTAGACAAGTTACTGAAACCATCGCTATGATTGAGGAGCAAAACTTCGATATCAGAACTATTACCATGGGGATTTCCCTATTAGACTGTATTGATCCAGATATCAATCGTGCTGCGGAGAAAATTTATCAAAAGATTACGACCAAGGCAGCTAATTTAGTGGCTGTTGGTGATGAAATTGCTGCTGAGTTGGGAATTCCTATCGTTAATAAGCGTGTATCGGTGACTCCTATTTCTCTGATTGGGGCCGCGACAGATGCGACGGACTACGTGATTCTGGCAAAAGCGCTTGATAAGGCTGCGAAAGAGATTGGTGTGGATTTTATTGGTGGTTTTTCTGCCTTAGTACAAAAAGGTTATCAAAAGGGAGATGAGATTCTCATCAATTCTATTCCTCGTGCTTTGGCTGAGACGGATAAGGTCTGCTCGTCAGTTAATATCGGCTCAACCAAGTCTGGTATCAATATGACGGCTGTGGCAGATATGGGACGTGTTATCAAGGAAACGGCTAATCTATCAGATATGGGAGCAGCCAAGTTGGTTGTATTTGCTAATGCTGTTGAGGACAATCCGTTTATGGCGGGTGCCTTTCATGGTGTTGGGGAAGCAGATGTTATCATCAATGTCGGAGTTTCTGGTCCTGGTGTGGTCAAGCGTGCCTTGGAAAAAGTTCGTGGAGAGAGTTTTGATGTAGTAGCCGAAACGGTCAAGAAGACTGCCTTCAAGATTACTCGTATCGGTCAATTGGTTGGTCAGATGGCTAGTGAGAGACTGGGTGTGGAGTTTGGTATTGTGGACTTGAGTTTGGCGCCAACTCCTGCGGTTGGAGATTCTGTTGCACGTGTCCTTGAGGAAATGGGGCTAGAAACAGTTGGAACGCATGGAACGACGGCTGCCTTGGCTCTCTTGAATGACCAAGTTAAGAAGGGTGGAGTGATGGCCTGCAACCAAGTTGGTGGTTTGTCTGGTGCCTTTATCCCTGTTTCAGAGGATGAAGGAATGATTGCTGCAGTGCAAAATGGCTCTCTTAATTTGGAAAAACTAGAAGCTATGACGGCTATCTGTTCTGTTGGTTTGGATATGATTGCCATCCCAGAAGATACGCCTGCTGAAACCATTGCTGCCATGATTGCGGATGAAGCCGCAATTGGAGTCATTAACATGAAAACAACGGCTGTTCGTATCATTCCAAAAGGAAAAGAAGGCGATATGATTGAGTTTGGTGGCCTATTAGGAACTGCGCCTGTTATGAAGGTCAATGGGGCTTCGTCTGTTGATTTCATCTCTCGCGGTGGACAAATTCCAGCACCAATTCATAGTTTTAAAAATTAAGAAAATAGGAGAAATTGATGAAAAAAGAAATGAAACGTGCTTTAGTAGCTTTAGGACTGTCGACATTACTAGTCCCAAGTTTTACCAATCAAGTAGTTTATGCACAAGAAGAAAGCCATGAAACTGTAACTCAGGTAACTTTAGAATTCTTTAAAAATGAAGTAGAGCAAGCTAAGAAATCTTATAAAGAGTTTTTAAGTAAGAATAAAGAAAAATTATTAAATGAAGCGGATCAAGTAGATTGGAGTATCCTTTCCTTTTCTCAGGATGATATAAAAATAATTAAGAATAATGCTATAGAAAGACTTAATAAAGAATACCAATCTTTTTTAGAAGAGATAGAAGGAGTGGAAAAAGAAGCATTAGAGACTTCAAAGGATTTTCAAGGTGCTGTAAATAGATTACATGATTCTATGAGTTACCGTATTAACACAAATTTTGACTCTAGTTATAGAATCAAAAAAGAAGCTTTAAATTTAGTAATATTAAAGAAAAAGGAAAAATTAATTCCTAAAATAAAGGCAAATCAAGATTATACGGCTAGAGAAAAATCAAATGTGTTAGAAAATCTTGAGTCGACAATTGATTTTAAAAATTTTGAACCTGATAGTTATTATGATAAGACAAGTGTAAATGAATATTTAAAGAAACTTATTCCGATTATGTCAGATGAGTTCCATATCTATATTTCACTTCCGATAGAGAGATATCGTAAAGAAATTAAAGCAGTTGCTTTTATGGAGAAAACAGCTATTAGTAGTGATGATTTTCTTTCTAAATCTGAGAAGATCGCTTTATTGAATAATGTTGAGGATATATTAGAAGAGGGACTAGCAAAAATTGGCACACACTCTGGTGGTTACATTCCTGATAATGGAACTGATATTGTTAATATGCTATCTCCTGAAGAGTTATCTGTATTTACTAAGCGTATCGAAGATGTTTACCAAGGAAAAGCTAATCCTAAGGTGACAAAAGAAGAGGCTATTCAAGCAGTTTCTACTGGAACTTCATCCTCAGTTTCAGCTTTGACTTCCACTCAATCTACCGTCACTGTTAAAGAAGATACTAAGAAAGATCATCAAGCAAGTAAGTGGTTTAAAGAGTCTGGCAAATGGTACTACAATGACCTGTCTGGCAATCTTGTAAGAAACCGTTGGGTAGGGCGTTATTATCTAAAAGCAGATGCTTCAATGGCTGTAAGTGAATGGATTTATGATGAAGATTATAAGAGCTGGTTTTATGTAGATTCAACTGGTAGTTATGTGGAGAAAGCTTGGCAGGGTGAATACTACCTAAAACGTGGCGGTTACATGGCTAAGAGTGAGTGGGTATTTGATTCTCAGTATGATAGTTGGTATTATCTGAACCAAGATGGTAAGTACGCTCGCAATCAATGGATTAAGGATGGGGATAAGTGGTATTACTTGTTAGCTGATGGGAAATTGGCAAAAAATATGACCATTAACGGCTATAAAGTAAATGAAAAAGGTGAATGGGTATAATTTTTTAAGTTCTATTTAAGGTTGGATGTGTATACTATAATCATTAAATAAAGACCTCCTAATATTATTTGAAACAGATAACACTGATTTAGTTTGAATTTGATTTTCATCTAATATCTTTATTTAATAGAACTCCTAAACTTTTTCATAATAATCTCCTGCAAAAGTCGCCTGTATGGGTGGCTTTTGTTTTATCATCCATGATATAATAGAAGCAAACGGAGGACGGAAAATGGTAAAAGTACGATTGTATTTGGTACGTCATGGCAAGACTATGTTTAACACGATTGGTCGCGCGCAAGGTTGGAGCGATACTCCCTTAACAGCTGAAGGTGAGCGAGGGATTCAAGAATTAGGAATCGGTTTGCGAGAATCTGGTCTACAGTTTGAGCGTGCTTATTCGAGTGATTCTGGTCGCACTATTCAGACAATGGGAATTATCCTTGATGAACTTGGCTTGCAGGGAAAAATCCCTTATCGCATGGACAAGCGTATCAGAGAATGGTGTTTTGGTAGTTTTGACGGAGCCTACGATGGCGATCTTTTCATGGGCATTATTCCTCGTATCTTTAATGTGGACCATGTTCATCAATTGTCTTATGCTGAACTGGCTGAGGGCTTGGTAGAGGTCGATACAGCTGGTTGGGCTGAAGGCTGGGAAAAACTCAGTGGTCGAATCAAGGAAGGTTTTGAAGCGATTGCCAAAGAAATGGAAGAACAAGGTGGGGGCAATGCTCTCGTTGTCAGCCATGGAATGACCATTGGAACCATTGTTTATCTGATTAATGGTATGCATCCGCATGGTCTCGATAATGGTAGCGTGACAATCCTTGAATATGAGGACGGGCAGTTTAGCGTTGAAGTTGTCGGTGACCGTAGTTACCGAGAACTAGGACGGGAGAAGATGGAGGAAGCCTCTATTTAATTAGTCTAGACTTGCTTGCTCTGAACTAGGGATTTAATAAGAATATCAAGATAAGAAAAAACAGCCGAGGATAATCTTTTCGGCTGTTTTTGATGGGGGAAACTAAAGTGTAATGCTGTTGCTTTTAGAGATTTTCATAAACAAGAGCAAGGAAGCTACTGTTAGAACAGTCAGGATAGTTGACAAGGCTGCGGCTACGCCGTAATTCCCTCTGAGAACCTCTGTATAAATGGCTACAGTCATTGTTCTTGTTTTGACATTGTAGAGGAGGATAGAAGTAGAGAGTTCTGAAATCATTGTGACCCAAGATAGGATGGCTCCAGAAATAATACCAGATAGCATCATTGGAGTTGTAATCTTGGCAAAGGTATTGAGACGGCTACTTCCTAAGCTTTCCGCGGCTTCTTCAATACTTGGTGCTATTTGTTGCAAGCTAGCAACAGATGAGCGAATAGTATACGGTAATCTTCTGACAGATAGGGACATAATCAAGATGAAAGCTGTCCCTGTAATCATAAGAAATCCACTTCCAAATAGACCGGTATTGAAGGAAGAAATGAAGGCAATCCCTAGAACGGTTCCTGGTACAATATAAGGGACCATACTGAGGCTGTCAATTAAGTTTGTAAACAAATTCCGTTTTCTAACGGCTAGGTAGGAGATAAATGTTGCGAATAGGACAACTAGAACTAAGGCAATCAAAGGGATACGAATGGTATTGAAAATAGCAGATCCCATACGATTGAAAGCTACCTTGTAACTGTTTAGAGAATAACCTGTGACAAATACCATACCTGATGTTTTTAGGAAAGAAGTATAAATCAAGTAGACTTGAGGTAGAACAGAGAACAAGATAATTCCGTAGACTGTTGCATAAATGGCAGCCATTTTTCCTTTTGTAGTTTTTTTAGGCTCAATTGGATGGAGCGAATTCATACTGAAACTGTAGCGGTTTGAGATGTATTTTTGGATAAGGAAAATTGCCAAGGCAATGATAATCGCCATAATTGCTAAAGCAGATGCAAAAGCAGAATTTCCTCCAACCTCGCTAATGAATTGGGTATAAATCAGGACAGGGAAAGTCCGATATCCTTCACCAATCAACATAGGCGTTCCAAAGTCTGAGAATGCTCTCATAAATACAAGTAGGGCAGCTGCTAGTAAGGTTGGAACTAGGAGAGGTAAAACAACTGTTACGATACGCTTAAATCCGAAGGAACCCATGCTTTCAGCGGCTTCAAGTAGAGAATTGTCAATACTTTTCATTGTCCCAGCAACGTATAGAAATACTAGTGGGAATAATTGTAGTGTAAAGACAAGTACAATTCCTTTGAATCCATAAATATCAATAGCTGGAAGATGAAAGGCATTTGTCAGGAATTTAGTAATGACCCCATTTCGTCCCAGCAAGAGAATCCAGGAGTAGGCTCCCACGAAAGGAGCTGACATAGAAGCAATGATAATCAATATTTGTAGAAATTTCTTTCCCTTGAAGTCATACATAGAGAAGAGATAAGCTAATAGGGTTCCTACAACTAAGGAAGTGACAGTAGCGGTAATGGAAACCTTGAAACTGTTGACAAGTGTCTCAGAGTAGTATGCTTTACTAAAGAAAGTGACAAAATTAGCTAGTGAGAATTGTCCTTCATGTATAAGTGCTTGCTTGAGCACAGTAACGATAGGATAAACGAGAAAGACAAGATAGGTAAGAAAGATGAAGAAAGAGGAGGCTGTCCAAATATTTAGTTTTTTACGTTCCATGGTTGACTCCTTTTATCAGGTTTTGAGAACCATCTGCAGAAAAGACGTTTAATTTTTGAGTATTGATTCGTAGACGAATACGATCGCCTTTTTGTAGATCTTCTTCAAAAGTTGATTCTTCGCTAACTTGAATTTTTGAGGCAAAGCCTGTCTCGATGAAATATTCAGTATTCAGTCCAAGATAGACGCTATCGCTAATAGTTCCTTCAATATCTCCAGATTCATCTTTGATAAACTCTTCAGGACGAATGCTTACATGAATAGCTTGTGCTTCAGCCTGATCAAGGGCTGGCATTCGAAGGGCATAGCCATCTGAAAAGACGATATAAGCGCCGTCGCTCCGTTTTTCGAGATTGGCAGGGATGATATTTGTGCGTCCGATAAAGGTTGCTACAAACTCATTAGCTGGTTTATGATAGAGTTCTTTTGGTCGGCCGATTTGTTGGATAACCCCATCTTTCATAACAGCAATTTGATCTGAAATAGCCATGGCTTCTTCTTGGTCGTGGGTTACATAAACGGTTGTAATTCCCACTTCGTGTTGGATTTCTCGAATGGCTTGACGCATATCCAAGCGAAGTTTGGCATCTAGGTTACTAAGTGGCTCGTCCATGAGGAGAACACTTGGATTAACAGCTAAGGCGCGTGCCAGGGCGACACGTTGTTGTTGTCCACCACTAAGTTTATCGGGCTTCCGATCCGCATATTGAGCAATTTGCATGAGTTCAAGATACTTGTTGGTCTGTTGGACCAATTCTTCTTTTGGAACCTTCTTTTGCTTGAGACCAAAAGCAACATTATCTCGGACAGTCAAATGTGGGAAAATAGCGTAGTTTTGGAAAACCATCCCGATATTGCGTTTGCTGGGTTCCATATTATTGATTTTTGTATCATCGAAGTAAAATTCTCCACCTTCGATACTGTTGAAACCTGCAATCATACGAAGAAGGGTCGTTTTCCCACACCCTGAAGGCCCAAGAAGGGTAAAGAGACTTCCTTTTGGAATTGTAATGTTCAAATTCTCAATAACAGGGACATCGTGATAGATTTTTTTTGCGTTAATAATTTTGATCTCACTCATAGTGAACCTCTTTTACTGTTTAGATTGGATATCTGTAAAGACTTCGTTGTATTTTTTAACGATATCTGATTTATTCTTGATGACATAATCATAATCTTCAGTGAGTGTTTTGATTTTGTCAATTGGTTTCATATTTTCGCTCGTTTTAGCATTTTTACGAACAGGACGGTTAGTAGTGGTTGTACCAAGTGTATCTTGTACTTCTTGAGAGATTATAAAATCGATAAATTTCTTGGCATTTTCCATATTTTTAGCTTTTTTAACGATAGCAGCACTAGCAGGTAGGAAGACTGTTCCTTCTTTCGGATAGACTACCTTAATGTTAGCTCCGTCATTTAAGAGTTTAACTGCTGGATCTTCATAAGAGAGACCAACAGCCATTTCTCCGTCAGCAACTGCTTTATAGACACCAGATGAGCTTGAACCGATTTTGCCATCAATAAGTGTGAAGAGATCTTTTACATAAGACCAAGCTTTATCGTCTTTGTAACCACCTTGAGCTTGTAGCATATTTGTTAATTGAGCAAAGGCGCTAGAAGAGTTTGCTGGGTCAGCAGTTGCGATTTTTCCTTTTAGTTCAGGTTTGAGAAGGTCGCTATATCCTTCGATGTTCATGCCTTTCGTTAAATCAGGATTGACGATTAAAACACTACCATCCAGTGTATAAGGCGTAGAGTAGCCAGTTGTGTTTTGATATTCTTTGATAACATTATCATTTTCTTTTGAAGTATAGTTTTCAAAGAGTTCTCCGTGGGTAGCATATTGTGTATAAGAACCACCAAAGATGACATCGGCTACAGGAGCTTCTTTTTCTGACTCTAGTTTTTTGAAAAGTTCTCCAGTACCAGCTTGAATCAGTTCTACTTTGATACCATATTTTTCTTCAAAGGCAGGAATAGTTGCTCCGATTAAGCCCTCTGAGTTTGGTGAATAAACGACTAGCGAACCGCCGTCTCCTTTATCAGATGAACCGCCATCGGCAGATTCATTAGAAGAACAAGCAGCAAGACCAAAAAGGGCTAGTCCGCAAGCAGCATAATACATCCATTTCTTTTTCATGATGGATACCTCCGTTATGTTATTTAAGTTTATTTTAAAATAATGTAAGCGTTTTTAAAACCGATAATTCTATTCTATTAGAGTAAAATTCTCTACAAAAACGGAAGTAATCTTTTTGATTTTATACTAGGGTACGACAGTTAATCTTTGGAAAGTCAAATTTTATTTTTTAGATTGGATATCTGTGAAAATATCATTGTACTTTTTAAGAATAGCAGATTTGTTCTTGATGACATAATCTGAATCTTCAGTGGCAACATTGATTTCTGTCATAGCCTTCATATTTTTATTGGTTTTAGCATTTTTACGAATGGGTCTGATTGTAGTTTCAGTTCCTAGCTTATCTTGGATTTCTTGAGAAAGGAGGAAATCGATAAACTTCTTAGCATTTTCCATATGTTTGGCGTTTTTGATGATAGCTGCGTTACCAGGTAAAAAAACGGTTCCTTCTTTTGGATAAATAACTTTTACATCAACCCCATCATTTAAGAGTTTTAAGGCAGGATCTTCATAGGTGAGTCCTACAGCCATTTCTCCATCGGCGACAGCTTTGTAAACATTTGAAGAGCTAGATGCAATCTTTCCATCTACTAGGGTAAAGAGATTTTTCACATAGGTCCAAGCTTGTTCATTTTCGTATCCACCTTGGTCTACAAGCATGTTGGTTAACTGAGCAAAAGCGCTAGAAGCATTACTTGGATCAGCAGTAGCAATTTTTCCTTTTAATTTAGGATTGAGTAGATCATTGTAGCCTTCAATTTTAATATCTTTTGTAAGAGCTGAATTGGCAATGATAACACTGACATCCAGTGTGTAAGGTGTGTAGAATCCTGTTTTATTTTGATATTCAGGGATTATCTGATCGTTCTCTTGAGAAATATAAGGTTCAAAAAGATTTTCGTTAGAAGAGAAGAGGGCGTAGGAGCCTCCGAAAATGACATCAGCTACAGGGGATTCTTTTTCGGCCTCAGCTTTTTTGAACAATTCACCAGTGCTGGCTTGTACTAAGTCAACCTTAATACCATATTTTTCTTCGAAGGCTGGGATTGTTTCTTCGATAAGGTCTTCAGGGTTAGGCGAGTAGACAACCAAAGTGCTATCTGAATCTTTTTCAGTGCTAGTTTCCGCTTCTATAGGTGAAGAACATCCTGATAAAGAAAGGAATATCCAGCCACAAGAGAGAAAGAATAGTATTTTTTTCATAAGTATCTCCTTTTTTACGAACATTTTCTCTACCTAGATTATTAATGTTTTTAAATTGTAGAGTTCTACAGGATATAATAAAAACCTTAAAGAAATCTAAAACGAAAAATAGGAAATGAGTTCCTAGAGCAAGGATGGGTAAACTGTAGCTGGGATTTCGATGGGAAGTATAAAATAAAAAGATTGCTACAATAGAGTTGAGCAATCCTTTTACATCAATGATTTTTATCCATAAGTTTTAATTCTTTTGGAGAAATATGGAGATACTTTTTAAAAACTTTTGCAAAATATTTATAGTCTGAAAATCCAACTTGTTCAGAGATATCGCTTAGGGGGGAATTGGGGGACTCAGCTATTTTATCTATAGCTTGCTTGAGGCGGTAGCGTAAGATATATTCATTTAGCGTCATTGGGAAGTCTTCTTTGATAACCTTATATAGATAACTTTCACTATATCCTAGATTCTCTGCAATGCTAGAAATGGTAAAGTGCATGCAGTAGTGTTGGTGCACAAATTCAAGAATTTGCTGAATGATTTGGTTTTGTGTATCAATTTGTTGGATAGAGGTAAGTAAAGTTTGATATTCTTCTAAAAAAGGAGTTTCTTGATAAGTGCTAACTCGTAATCGCAAAACAATTTTTTGAAGACATTCTGTCAACTCCTTGGTATCAATTGGTTTGGATAAGAAATCAACTGCTCCATATTGCATGGCTTTTTTTGCATTTTGAAAATCGTTATAACCTGATAAGATAACTTTTTCATAGGAGAGAGTACGAGTGGCTTCGAACATCATAAAAGCATCCATAATTGGCATTGTGATGTCTGTTAAGACAATATGAGGTTCTTTCTCTTGGATGAGTTTCATTCCCTCTTGACCGTGACTGGCAGTTCCTACGACTTGGATACCTAGGGCAGAGTAGTCTACGGCAATCTCTAGCCATTTTCGAATGAGGTGTTCATCTTCTACGATAATGAGCTTAAACATGAGTTAGTCCTTTCGTTATAAATTTGACCCAAGTTTCTCCATGGCGATTGACTCCTAAATCTAGCTGGACATCAGAAAAGAAATTGCTCAATCGTTTGTAGCTGTTAACGATGCCATGCTGGGTATGAGGGCTTTCTAAAGAGTCTAAAATAGCGAGTCGCTCTTGTTTTGTGAGTCCTCCAGCATTATCCTTGACTAAAAAAGTTAGAGAATCTGCTTCCAAGGTAATTTGGATATCAATATGAAGATCAATACGGTATTGCATCCCATATTTTATAGCATTTTCTACGAGAGGAAGCAAGAAAAGTTTAGGAATAGGCTGATTATCAACAGTTTCTGGGCAGACAATATCATAGGAAAAGTGCTCGAAACGAATCTTATGAATCATAAGGTAATCCTCTATAATCTTTAAATCCTGACAAATGGTTGTTTCTTTTTCTAAATCGGTGATACTGTAGCGAAGAATGCGCGTGAGGTTTTGAATCAGGTCTTGTGTGAGAGCAGCATCCATTAAAGAAGTGATTTTAATCGTCTCAAGTGTATTGTAGAGAAAATGAGGATTGAACTGAGCTTCCAGCATTTTTCTTTCAAAAATCCACTTTTCTTTTTCTATGGTCAACATTTTTTGATGAAGTTGATCTAATTCGTACAACATATTGTTGATTTTTTCTGCCATAAACTCAAACTCATCACCTGTTTGTAGAGAAAGCCTTTTTTCTACTTGTTTAGGAATTTCTTGAAGTTGGTAAACTAAGCTTTCAATAGGAACAGCGTTGTGTGTAGCAATCTTATGAGCAATTCGCCTTGCTTGCCAGAAGTAGAGGAAGAATATACATAAGGTGAGAATGGAGGCTAGGCCGAGTAAGCTAGGAATGGGAAAAAAGGATTGAAAAGTATAGATTGAAAAAATAGCACCGACTTTTTCTTTTTGAACAATAAGCGGTTCATTCGCATACCAGTGGGTGCGAGAGTGTAGGAGTTTTTCATCAAATTTTTCAAGAGTGGAACGAGTAAACTGATTTGTATTGTTGGAAAACATATTTCCAAAGTTATCGGTAATGATGTATTTAGAATTTATCATTGGGAAACTTGAGATGAAATCATTCTCATTTACGAAAGCAATAGTATAGGCCTTAACTCGTTGGTTTTGAAGTAGTGGTTTGATAAAGAGTGTGTAATGTTGCTTATCTGAAGAGAGTGCAATTTTTTCTGTAACTTTATCTTGAGAAGGATTTTGAATGAGCAGTTTTAGATAGTAGGGAGATAAAATACTTTCTTGATGATTGCGATTGGTACTGAATAGTAATTCACCTGTATCGCTTAGGATAATGAGGTCAGAACTAAGTTTTAATTTAGCTTTTGTCTCGTAAAATAAGCTAAAGACTTCTCTCTCTGTGTGTTTGCCGTCCAAAAATCCAAGAATCATTTTATGGTTCATAGTGGTTAGGAGCTCATTATTTGCTTCTTTCATTTCTTGAACCTGTTTGACAATCTGTCTCGTGTCTTTGGAGAGTTGCTGCTTTTGTAAAAAATAGGAAAAACCAAAAAGTAAAATGAGTAGTAAAAGTGAGGTCACAAAGGCTGCGATAGAGCTTCTATGGAGAATTTCTTTTTGGAGAGATTTTTTAAAGGAATGAGACATCCGCTACCTCCTTGGAAGGGTTTTCTGTTATAAGTATAGCAGTTTAAAAATTCTAGAGCAAGGTAAAATAGAAAAGTATAGAATAGAACGAGACCAAATTCCCTCAAAAATGGTATAATAGTAACATCACAAAATTGGAGAGAGACCATGAGTTTTTACAATCATAAAGAAATTGAGCCTAAGTGGCAGGGCTACTGGGCAGAACATCATACCTTTAAGACAGGAACAGATGCATCAAAACCTAAGTTTTATGCGCTTGATATGTTCCCTTATCCATCTGGAGCGGGTCTGCACGTAGGGCACCCAGAAGGTTACACAGCAACGGATATCCTCAGCCGTTACAAACGTGCGCAAGGCTACAATGTCCTTCACCCAATGGGGTGGGATGCTTTTGGTTTGCCTGCAGAGCAATACGCTATGGATACTGGTAATGACCCAGCGGAATTTACGGCTGAAAACATTGCCAACTTCAAACGACAAATCAATGCGCTTGGATTTTCTTATGACTGGGATCGTGAAGTCAATACAACAGATCCAAACTACTACAAGTGGACGCAATGGATTTTCACCAAGCTTTACGAAAAAGGTTTGGCCTATGAAGCGGAAGTGCCCGTAAACTGGGTTGAGGAACTAGGAACAGCCATTGCAAACGAAGAAGTCCTTCCTGATGGAACTTCTGAGCGTGGTGGCTATCCTGTTGTCCGTAAACCGATGCGTCAATGGATGCTTAAAATTACGGCCTATGCGGAGCGCTTGCTCAATGACTTAGACGAGCTTGACTGGCCAGAGTCTATCAAGGACATGCAACGCAACTGGATTGGTAAATCAACTGGTGCTAATGTAACTTTTAAAGTTAAGGGAACAGACAAGGAATTCACAGTCTTTACCACTCGTCCTGATACTCTTTTCGGAGCGACTTTCACCGTTTTGGCTCCTGAGCATGACTTGGTTGATGCTATCACAAGTTCAGAGCAAGCGGAAGCAGTAGCAGACTACAAACACCAAGCTAGCCTCAAGTCTGACTTGGCTCGTACAGACCTTGCCAAGGAAAAAACAGGGGTTTGGACTGGTGCTTATGCCGTCAACCCTGTCAATGGTAAGGAAATTCCAATCTGGATTGCCGACTACGTATTGTCTAGCTATGGAACAGGTGCTGTCATGGCTGTGCCTGCCCACGATCAACGTGACTGGGAATTTGCCAAACAATTTGACCTTCCAATCGTTGAAGTACTTGAAGGTGGAAATGTTGAAGAAGCTGCCTACACAGAAGATGGACTTCATGTCAATTCAGACTTCCTAGATGGACTCAACAAAGAAGACGCTATTGCTAAGATCGTGGCTTGGTTGGAAGAAAACAGCTGTGGTCAAGAGAAGGTTACCTACCGTCTCCGCGATTGGCTCTTTAGCCGTCAACGTTACTGGGGTGAGCCAATTCCTATCATTCATTGGGAAGATGGAACTTCAACAGCTGTTCCTGAAAGTGAATTGCCACTTGTCTTGCCTGTAACCAAGGATATCCGCCCTTCAGGTACTGGTGAAAGTCCACTAGCTAACTTGACAGATTGGCTTGAAGTGACTCGTGAAGATGGTGTCAAAGGTCGTCGTGAAACAAACACTATGCCACAATGGGCAGGTTCAAGCTGGTACTACCTTCGCTATATTGACCCACACAATACTGAGAAATTGGCTGATGAGGATCTTCTCAAACAATGGTTGCCAGTAGATATCTACGTGGGTGGTGCGGAACATGCTGTACTTCACTTGCTTTATGCTCGTTTCTGGCACAAATTCCTCTACGATCTCGGTGTTGTTCCAACTAAGGAACCATTCCAAAAACTCTTTAACCAAGGAATGATTTTGGGAACAAGCTACCGTGACCACCGTGGGGCTCTTGTGGCAACCGATAAGGTTGAAAAACGTGACGGTTCTTTCTTCCATGTGGAAACAGGGGAAGAGTTGGAGCAAGCGCCAGCCAAGATGTCTAAATCGCTCAAGAACGTTGTTAACCCAGATGATGTGGTGGAACAATACGGTGCCGATACCCTTCGTGTCTATGAAATGTTTATGGGACCACTTGATGCTTCGATTGCTTGGTCAGAAGAAGGTCTGGAAGGAAGCCGTAAGTTCCTTGACCGTGTTTACCGTTTGATTACAAGCAAGGAAATTGTTGCAGAAAACAATGGCTCTCTCGACAAGGTCTACAATGAAACAGTCAAATCTGTCACTGAGCAAATCGAGTCTATGAAATTCAACACAGCCATTGCCCAACTTATGGTCTTTGTCAACGCTGCTAACAAGGAAGAAAAGCTCTATGTAGACTACGCCAAAGGCTTCATCCAATTGATTGCTCCATTTGCACCTCACTTGGCAGAAGAACTCTGGCAAACTGTTGCAGCAACAGGTGAATCAATCTCTTACGTGGCTTGGCCAACGTGGGACGAAAGCAAATTGGTTGAAGACGAAATCGAAATCGTTGTCCAAATCAAAGGAAAAGTCCGTGCTAAACTCATGGTCGCTAAAGACTTGTCACGCGAAGAATTGCAAGAAATTGCTCTCGCTGATGAAAAAGTCAAAGCAGAAATTGACGGTAAGGACATCGTGAAAGTGATTAGTGTACCGAATAAATTGGTTAATATTGTTGTGAAATAAGATAGGAATCCTTCAGAGTAGAATCTGGGGGATTTTTTGAATATTCTTATGAAAGTATGATATACTATGGGCAACTATAAAGTTTGAAAAGTGAAACAAGGAGAATACTATGCCAGTAAATGAATATGGTCAAATGATTGGGGAGTCAATGGGAGGTTATACTCCAGGTGAATTGCCTTCTATTGATTTCTTAGAAGGGCGATATGCTCGAATAGAAGCTCTTTCAGTGGAAAAGCATGCGGAGGATTTATTAGCTGTTTATGGTCCGGATACTCCTCGGGAGATGTGGACCTACCTCTTTCAGGAGTCAGTGGCAAATCTGGAGGAGTTGGTTAGCCTTTTAAATCAGATGTTGGCTCGTAAGGACCGTTTTTACTATGCAATTATAGACAGGTCAACTGGTAAGGCTTTGGGAACTTTTTCTCTCATGCGTATTGATCAGAATAACCGAGTAATAGAAGTGGGAGCTGTCACTTTTTCTCCAGAGCTCAGGGGGACACGGATAGGAACAGAAGCCCAGTATCTCCTAGCTCGCTATGTTTTTGAGGAGCTGAACTATCGTCGCTACGAGTGGAAATGCGATGCTCTTAACCTGCCATCCAGACGAGCAGCAGAACGTTTGGGATTTATTTATGAAGGAACCTTCCGTCAGGCAGTGGTTTATAAGGGGCGTACGAGGGATACGGATTGGTTGTCTATGATTGATAAGGACTGGCCTAAAGTCAAATCTCGTTTGGAAACATGGTTGGCGCCTGAAAATTTTGATAAAAATGGACGGCAGTACAAGAGCTTGAGAGAATTCTAAGAGGTGATGACATGATAACTATTAGAAAGCAAGAAATTGTCAAGCTAGAGGATATTTTGCATCTCTATCAGGCAGTCGGTTGGACAAATTATACCCATCAACCTCAGATGCTGGAGAAGGCCTTATCTCATTCATTAGCGATTTATGTGGCACTTGATTGCGATGCTGTGGTGGGCTTGATTCGTTTGGTTGGAGATGGATTCTCATCAGTACTGGTTCAGGATTTAATCGTTTTACCAATCTATCAGCGCCAAGGGATTAGTAGCTCCTTGATGAAAGAGGCTTTAGAGGATTACAAAGATGCTTATCAAGTCCAGCTGGTGACAGAACAGACAGAAAAAAACGTGGGATTTTATCGTTCTTTGGGTTTTGAAGACTTATCTACCTATGATTGTATAGGAATGACTTGGATAAACAGAGAAAAATAATAAAACTTGTTTGTTCTTAAGTAAAGTTTAAGGATGGTCTAGTATTATATAGTTATTAAATAAAGACCTCCTAACTTTATTTAATGAAATCCTAAAACTTTTTTCATCATAATCTCCTAATGAAGCCACCCAATCAGGTGGCTTTTTTCGTGGGTAGGTGATGGTGATAGAATTTTTTTGCAGAATAGTAAAATTTGAGAAAAGTTAAGCTAGTTTTAAGCTTCGTCTTGTATCATATAGTTATTAAATAAAGACCTCCTAACTTTATTTAATAAAATCCTAAACTTTTCTTTTTCATAATAATCTCCCTTAACTCCACCCAATCAGGTGGAGTTTTTTGGCTTTATTTCAAGCTTTTGGGGACTATTTTAAACATCATTTTCCGATAACTTTTACTTAATCTTATAAACTTTATTGGACAGATTCTAAAGTTGGAGAAGCTGAATTGATGAAGATATAAACCTTTGACAAAATGTGTGAACTATGGGATAATAAAAAGTAATTAAGTATTGTGTCTATATCATAGGCTAGAAAAGACCCCAAGCTCACGTCCAAATAAGCTTGGGGTCTTTTTTGACACTATTTATCCTTGTTTAGCCATTTATCGACTAATACCCTTCGAAAATCTCTTCAAACCACGTCAGCTTCACCTTGCCGTACTCCAGTACAGCCTGGGGTTAGCTTCCTAGTTTGTTCTTTGATTTTCATTGAGTGTAAGCGAAGAATGACACCGACCACAATTGGTCCGATGATAGTTTTGAGTACTAATTCCATCATGGGCTATCTCACCTCCTTTCGTAGGCGGTGTAGCAGTGCCGTAGAATATCATACCACATAAGTGCCAAACTCGGGAGTCAGCCAATCGGGTGGCTTTTTTGTTTGTGGCTTGGATTTTTGCTATAATAGAAACATGAGTAGAATTTTAGACAATGAGATAATGGGGGATGAGGAGTTAGTAGAACGCACGCTCCGTCCTCAGTATTTACGTGAATATATCGGGCAGGATAAGGTCAAGGACCAGCTTCAAATCTTTATCGAAGCCGCTAAAATGCGGGATGAAGCGCTGGATCATGTCCTCCTTTTCGGGCCTCCAGGTTTGGGGAAGACGACCATGGCCTTTGTTATTGCCAACGAACTGGGTGTTAATCTCAAGCAGACGTCGGGTCCTGTTATCGAAAAAGCTGGTGATCTGGTAGCGATTTTGAATGACTTAGAGCCTGGGGATGTCCTTTTTATTGATGAGATTCATCGCTTGCCCATGTCTGTGGAAGAGGTGCTTTATAGTGCCATGGAGGACTTCTACATTGATATCATGATTGGTGCTGGTGAAGGCAGTCGCAGTGTTCATTTGGAGTTGCCACCTTTTACCTTGATTGGTGCGACGACTCGGGCTGGTATGCTCTCAAATCCACTACGGGCACGTTTTGGGATTACAGGTCATATGGAGTATTATACCCATGCTGATTTGACAGAAATTGTTGAGCGGACGGCAGATATTTTTGAGATGGAAATCACTCATGAGGCAGCATCTGAGTTGGCCCTACGTAGTCGTGGGACCCCTCGTATTGCCAATCGTCTCCTCAAGCGCGTGCGCGATTTTGCCCAGATTATGGGGAATGGGGTTATCGATGATCTTATTACCGATAAGGCTTTGACCATGCTGGATGTTGACCATGAAGGTCTAGACTATGTGGACCAGAAAATCCTTCGCACCATGATTGAGATGTACGGTGGTGGCCCTGTTGGTCTAGGAACTCTTTCTGTTAACATAGCAGAAGAACGTGAGACAGTGGAAGACATGTATGAGCCTTACTTAATTCAAAAAGGTTTTATCATGCGGACGCGGTCTGGACGGGTGGCGACTGCTAAGGCATATGAGCATTTAGGTTATGAATACAGTGAAAAATGAGCAAGAAATTCTAGAGGCTTTTAGAGAAAATCCGGATATGATGGCTATTCTAGAAACTATCCGAAACCTTGGTCTGAAAGACTCGTGGTTGGCAGCAGGTTCTGTCAGAAATTTCATCTGGAATCTCTTGTCAGACAAATCCCCTTTTGACTGTGAAACAGATGTAGATGTAATTTTCTTTGATCCAGATTTTTCTTATGAGAAAACCTTATTACTGGAGAAAAAACTGCGAGAGGATTTTCCTCAGTACCAGTGGGAATTGAAAAATCAAGTCTATATGCACCAGCACAGCCCTCATACTGCTCCCTATAGCAGCTCTTGTGATGCTATGAGTAAGTATCCAGAACGATGTACGGCTGTTGGACTACGCTTGAATGAAGAATCAGATTTTGAACTCTATGCACCTTATGGTTTGGAGGATATTTTGAATTTTCAAGTTCATCCAACTCCTCATTTTTTAGAGAATGAAGACCGAATGGAACTTTATAGAACACGTCTATCCAAGAAAAATTGGCAGGAGAAATGGAAAAATTTGATTTTTAAAAATACTTAAGGAAACTTTAAGCTAGGAAGTGTATACTAAGTACATAAGTTAAGAAGACCTTAACTTAAACTCCTAAAACTTTTTCATAATAATCTCCCTATAAAAAATAGAGTCGCCCAATCAGGCGACTTATTTTTTTGAAAAATGGTCTTTGTGCCTGAGAATAATACTCAATGAAAATCAAAGACCAAACTAGGAAGCTAGCCGCAGGTTGCTCAAAACACTGTTTTGAGGTTGCAGATAGAGCTGACGTGGTTTGAAGAGATTTTCGAAGAGTATAAATAGCTTAGTGATAGAAGAAAATGGGGAAATATGGTATAATGAAACGATAGATTTTTGAATAGGAATAAGATCATGTTTGGATTTTTTAAGAAAGATAAGGCTGTGGAAGTAGAGGTTCCGACACAGGTTCCTGCTCATATCGGCATCATCATGGATGGAAATGGCCGTTGGGCTAAAAAACGTATGCAACCGCGAGTCTTCGGACACAAGGCGGGCATGGAAGCATTGCAAACTGTGACCAAGGCAGCCAACAAACTAGGCGTTAAGGTTATTACGGTCTATGCTTTTTCTACAGAAAACTGGACCCGTCCAGATCAGGAAGTTAAGTTTATCATGAACTTGCCAGTAGAGTTTTATGATAATTATGTCCCGGAATTGCATGCGAATAATGTTAAGATTCAAATGATTGGGGAGACAGATCGCCTGCCTAAGCAAACCTTTGAAGCTCTGACCAAGGCTGAGGAATTGACTAAGAACAACACAGGTTTGATTCTTAATTTTGCCCTCAACTATGGTGGACGTGCTGAGATTACACAGGCTCTTAAGTTGATTTCTCAGGATGTGTTAGATGCCAAAATCAACCCAGGTGACATCACAGAGGAATTGATTGGCAACTATCTCTTCACCCAGCATTTGCCTAAGGAGTTACGAGACCCAGACTTGATTATCCGTACTAGTGGAGAATTGCGTTTAAGCAATTTCCTTCCATGGCAGGGAGCCTACAGTGAGCTCTATTTTACAGATACCTTGTGGCCTGATTTTGACGAGGCGGCCTTGCAGGAAGCCATTCTTGCCTACAATCGTCGTCATCGCCGATTTGGAGGAGTTTAGGAGGAAATATGACACAGGATTTACAGAAAAGAACCTTGTTTGCAGGGATTGCCCTGGCTATTTTCCTACCAATTTTAATGATTGGGGGCCTCTTGCTTCAGATAGCAATTGGAATCATAGCCATGCTAGCCATGCATGAACTTTTAAAGATGAGAGGTCTAGAGACCATGACGATGGAGGGCCTCTTAACCCTCTTTGCCACCTTTGCCTTGACCATTCCCTTGGAGAATTATCTGACTTTTTTGCCAGTTGATGGGAATGTGGTTGCCTATAGTGTTTTGATTTCAATCATGTTAGGAACGACTGTGTTTAGCAAGTCGTATACGATTGAGGATGCGGTTTTCCCTCTTGCTATGAGTTTCTATGTGGGCTTTGGTTTTAATGCTCTATTAGATGCTAGAATTGCAGGTTTAGATAAGGCACTATTAGCCTTATGTATTGTTTGGGCAACAGACAGTGGTGCCTATCTTGTTGGGATGAACTATGGTAAACGAAAATTAGCTCCGACAGTTTCTCCAAATAAAACCTTTGAGGGTGCCTTGGGTGGTATTTTAGGTGCTATTTTAGTAACCATCATCTTTATGATGTTTGACAGTACAGTTGCTCTTCCGTATGGAATTTACAAGATGTCGGTCTTTGCTATTTTCTTTAGCATTGCTGGACAATTTGGTGACTTACTAGAAAGTTCGATTAAGCGTCACTTTGGTGTTAAGGATTCTGGGAAATTTATCCCTGGACATGGTGGTGTTTTGGATCGTTTCGATAGTATGTTGCTTGTATTTCCAATCATGCACTTGTTTGGACTCTTTTAATCAAAAGACGGAGGAAGTACTATGCTCGGAATTTTAACCTTTATTCTGGTTTTCGGGATTATTGTGGTGGTGCACGAGTTCGGACACTTCTACTTTGCCAAGAAATCAGGGATTCTAGTGCGTGAATTTGCCATCGGTATGGGACCCAAAATCTTTGCTCATATTGGCAAGGATGGAACGGCCTACACTATCCGAATTTTGCCTCTGGGTGGCTATGTCCGTATGGCCGGTTGGGGTGATGATACGACTGAAATCAAGACAGGTACTCCTGTTAGTTTGACCCTTACTGACGACGGTAAGGTTAAACGCATAAACCTATCCGGTAAAAAATTGGATCAAACAGCCCTCCCTATGCAGGTGACCCAGTTTGATTTTGAAGATAAGCTCTTTATTAAGGGCTTGGTTCTGGAAGAAGAAAAAACATTTGCAGTGTATCACGATGCAACGGTTGTGGAAGCAGATGGTACTGAGGTTCGGATTGCTCCCTTGGATGTGCAATATCAAAATGCAACTATCTGGGGCAAACTCATTACCAACTTTGCAGGTCCTATGAATAACTTTATCTTAGGTGTCGTTGTTTTTTGGATTTTAATCTTTATGCAGGGTGGAGTCAGAGATGTAGCTACCAACCAGTTTCATGTCATGCCCCAAGGGGCTTTGGCCAAGGTGGGAATGCCAGAAACGGCACAGATTACCAAGATTGGCTCACATGAGATTAGTAACTGGGAAAGCTTGATCCAGGCTGTGGAAGCAGAAACCAAAGATAAGACGGCCCCGACTTTGGATGTGACTATTTCTGAAAAGGGGAGTGAAAAACAAATCACTGTTACTCCTGAAGAAAGTCAAGGCGGTTACCTTCTAGGTGTTCAACCGGGAATTAAGTCGGACTTTCTATCCATGTTTGTGGGTGGATTCACAACCGCAGCCGACTCAGCTCTCCGAATTCTATCGGCTCTGAAAAATCTGATTTTCCAACCGGATTTGAACAAGCTAGGTGGACCTGTTGCCATCTTTAAGGCAAGTAGTGATGCTGCTAAAAATGGAATTGAGAATGTCTTGTACCTCTTGGCAATGATTTCCATCAATATCGGGATTTTTAATCTTATTCCGATTCCAGCTCTGGATGGTGGTAAGATTGTGCTCAATATCCTGGAAGCCATTCGCCGCAAACCATTGAAACAAGAAATTGAAACCTATGTCACCTTGGCCGGAGTGGTCATCATGGTTGTCTTGATGATTGCTGTGACCTGGAATGACATTATGCGACTCTTTTTTAGATAATCGAGGAATATTATGAAACAAAGTAAAATGCCTATCCCAACGCTTCGCGAAATGCCAAGCGATGCTCAAGTTATCAGCCATGCTCTTATGTTGCGAGCTGGTTATGTTCGTCAAGTATCTGCAGGTGTTTATTCTTACCTACCACTTGCCAACCGTGTGATTGAAAAAGCCAAAAACATCATGCGCCAAGAATTTGATAAGATTGGTGCAGTTGAGATGTTGGCTCCTGCCCTTCTCAGTGCAGAATTGTGGCGCGAATCAGGTCGTTACGAAACTTATGGTGAAGACCTTTACAAGCTAAAAAACCGTGAAAAATCAGACTTTATCCTAGGTCCAACTCACGAAGAAACTTTTACAGCTATTGTTCGTGATTCTGTTAAGTCTTACAAGCAATTGCCGCTTAACCTTTATCAAATCCAACCTAAGTATCGTGATGAAAAACGTCCACGTAATGGACTTCTTCGTACACGTGAGTTTATCATGAAAGATGCTTACAGTTTCCACGCTAACTATGATAGCTTGGACAGTGTTTACGATGAGTACAAGGCTGCCTATGAGCGTATTTTCACTCGTAGTGGCTTAGACTTCAAGGCTATCATCGGTGACGGTGGAGCCATGGGTGGTAAGGACAGCCAAGAATTTATGGCGATTACACCTGCTCGTACAGATCTTGACCGCTGGGTTGTCTTGGACAAGTCAGTTGCCTCATTTGATGAAATTCCTACAGAAGTGCAAGAAGAAATCAAGGCAGAATTGCTCAAATGGATGGTTTCTGGTGAAGATACTATTGCTTACTCAAGTGAGTCTAGCTATGCTGCTAACTTGGAAATGGCAACAAACGAGTACAAACCAAGCAACCGTGTTGTCGCTGAAGAAGAAGTGACTCGTGTTGCAACGCCAGATGTTAAATCAATTGATGAAGTGGCAGCCTTCCTCAACGTTCCAGAAGAACAAACGATCAAAACCCTATTCTACATGGCAGATGGTGAGCTTGTTGCAGCCCTTCTAGTTGGAAATGACCAGCTCAACGAAGTCAAGTTGAAAAACCATTTGGGAGCAGATTTCTTTGACGTTGCTAGCGAAGAAGAAGTGTCAAACGTTGTTCAAGCAGGATTTGGTTCACTTGGCCCAGTTGGTTTGCCAGAGAATGTTAAAATCATTGCAGACCGTAAGGTGCAAGATGTTCGCAATGCAGTTGTGGGTGCTAACGAAGATGGCTATCACTTGACTGGTGTGAACCCAGGTCGTGACTTTACTGCAGAATATGTGGATATCCGTGAAGTTCGTGAGGGTGAAATTTCTCCAGACGGACAAGGTGTCCTTAACTTTGCGCGTGGTATCGAAATTGGGCACATCTTCAAACTCGGAACTCGTTACTCAGCAAGCATGGGAGCAGATGTCTTGGATGAAAATGGCCGTGCTGTGCCAATTATCATGGGATGTTACGGTATCGGTGTCAGCCGTCTCCTTTCAGCAGTGATGGAGCAACACGCTCGCCTCTTTGTTAACAAAACACCAAAAGGCGAATACCGTTACGCTTGGGGAATCAATTTCCCTAAAGAATTGGCGCCATTTGATGTGCACTTGATTACTGTCAATGTCAAGGACGAAGAAGCGCAAGCCTTGACAGAAAAACTTGAAGCAAGCTTGATGGGAGCTGGTTACGAAGTCTTGACAGATGACCGTAACGAACGTGTCGGAGTCAAATTCAGCGATAGTGACTTGATTGGATTGCCAATCCGCATTACTGTTGGGAAGAAGGCGGCCGACGGCATCGTAGAAGTCAAGATCAAAGCGACTGGTGACACCATCGAGGTTCATGCAGATAACGTGCTTGAAACGCTTGAAATTCTCAGCAAGAAATAAAAACTATAATCAGAAGAAAAACAAGGAAAAAATGTAACTAGTTTTTGCCTTGTTTTTTCTGTATAATAGGAAAAATAAGTATATAAAGAGGTAAATGTATGCTAAGATTTCCAAAGGATTTTGTCTGGGGGTCCTCCACTTCTGGGCCGCAGACAGAAGGGCGTGTAGCGGGTGACGGTAAGGGAGATAATCTCTGGGATTATTGGTACCAAGTAGAGCCAAATCGTTACTATAATGGGATTGGTCCAGATAAGACATCGACCTTTTATGAAAATTGGGAGCAGGATATCGAGCTTTTGTTAGAGACTGGTCATACGGCCTTTCGGACTTCTATCCAGTGGTCACGGATTTTTCCACAAGGGCGTGGAAAAGTCAATGCTCAAGGTGTGGATTTCTATCGTAAGGTTTTTGAGGCTATTAAGGCCAAAGGGATTCGTCTTTTAGTCAATCTTTATCATTTTGATTTGCCTTTTGCCCTTCAAGAGGATGGTGATGGTTGGGAAAATAAGGCGACTGTCTCAGCCTATGAAGACTATGCTCGTTTTTGTTTTGAGACTTATGGAGATTTAGTGGATCAATGGATTACCTTTAACGAGCCCATCGTTCCGGTAGAATTTGGCTATTTTTACGATGCCCATTATCCACATAAGGTGGATGCAGAGGCAGCGGTTAAAGTAGCCTATCACACACAATTAGCCAGCAGTCGAGCGGTCAAGGCCTGTCATGAACTCTTGCCTGATTCTAAGATTGGGATTGTCCTCAACTTGACACCGGCTTATCCACGTAGCCAGCATCCTGCTGATGTTAAGGCTGCTCGTATTGCGGAGCTTTTTCAAGCTCAATCTTTTTTAGACCCATCTGTTTTGGGGACTTATCCACAGGAGTTGGTAGAAATCTTGCATGAACACGGTCTCTTACCTGATACTACGGAGGAGGAGTTGGAACTCATTCGTGACAATACGGTGGACTTCCTTGGTGTCAACTACTATCAACCTTTGCGTGTTATGGCACCTCGATTTGCTAAGCATCCAGAGAGTCCACTCTTACCAGAACATTTTTACGAGCCTTATGTGATGCCTGGACGTAAAATCAATCCTCATCGTGGCTGGGAGATTTATGAGCAAGGGATTTATGACATTGCCCAAAATATCAAGGAAAATTATGGTAATATCGAGTGGATGTTGACAGAGAATGGTATGGGTGTTGAAGGGGAAGAAAAATTCCGTGAGAATGGAATGATTCAAGATGATTACCGTATTGACTTTGTAAAAGGTCATCTTCGTGAACTTCACCGTGCTATTGAAGATGGAGCCAACTGTAAGGGCTACTTAATCTGGACCTTTATCGATTGCTGGTCATGGCTCAATAGCTATAAAAATCGCTATGGCTTGGTCGAATTAGACTTGGAAACGCAAGAACGTCGTCTGAAGAAATCAGGGTACTGGTTCAAGGAATTAAGCGATAATAATGGATTTTAAAAAAGGACTCTGACTGATTATCCTAATTGGTCAGAGTCTTTTGCTTACAGGAGCGTAATTTGAACTATACCAATTTTTACTCTTGACAAGTGAAAGAAACAAGTATATACTGTTTTTGCTGGTTCTATAAAAGAGGAATTAGACTATACCAATTTTAAGGAGAAAGCACAGCTGGTCTGTGTCGTATATACTATGTGTGGAATTGTTGGTGTTGTTGGAAACACAAATGCAACTGATATTTTGATTCAAGGGCTTGAAAAGCTCGAATACCGTGGCTATGATTCTGCGGGAATTTTTGTCCTAGGTGGTGCTGAAAACCATCTAGTCAAGGCTGTTGGTCGTATTGCAGAATTGTCTGCCAAGACAGCTGGTGTTGAGGGAACAACTGGGATCGGACATACTCGTTGGGCTACTCACGGGAAACCAACTGAGGACAATGCTCACCCACACCGCTCTGAGACAGAACGTTTTGTCTTGGTTCACAATGGGGTCATTGAGAACTACCTTGAAATCAAGGAAGAATACCTTGCAGGTCACCACTTCAAAGGGCAAACAGATACGGAAATCGCCGTTCACTTGATTGGAAAATTTGCGGAAGAAGACGGTTTGTCAGTTCTTGAAGCCTTCAAAAAAGCCCTTCACATCATCCGTGGTTCTTATGCTTTTGCCTTGGTTGACTCACAAACTCCGGAAGTCATCTACGTGGCTAAAAATAAATCACCACTTTTGATTGGTCTTGGAGAAGGCTATAACATGGTCTGCTCAGATGCTATGGCTATGATTCGTGAGACCAACCAATACATGGAAATTCATGACCAAGAGTTGGTCATCGTCAAGGCTGACAGTGTAGAAGTTCAAGACTATGATGGTAATAGTCGTGAGCGTGCTAGCTACACTGCTGAGCTTGATTTGTCAGATATCGGTAAGGGAACTTATCCTTACTACATGCTCAAGGAAATTGATGAGCAACCAACTGTTATGCGTAAACTCATCCAAGCCTACACAGATGAGGCTGGTCAAGTTGTCGTAGACCCAGCTATCATCAAGGCTGTTCAAGATGCAGACCGTATCTACATCCTTGCAGCTGGGACATCTTACCACGCAGGATTTGCTTCTAAGAAGATGCTGGAAGAATTGACAGATACGCCAGTTGAACTTGGAATCTCATCTGAGTGGGGCTACGGTATGCCACTTCTCAGCAAGAAACCACTTTTCATCTTTATCAGCCAGTCTGGTGAAACAGCGGATAGCCGTCAGGTTTTGGTCAAGGCTAATGAAATGGGAATCCCAAGCTTGACAGTGACAAACGTCCCAGGTTCAACTCTTTCTCGTGAAGCCAACCATACCATGCTCCTTCATGCAGGACCTGAAATTGCCGTAGCCTCAACCAAGGCTTATACAGCGCAAATCGCAGCCCTTGCCTTTCTTGCAAAAGCAGTAGGAGAAGCAAATGGTAATGCTAAAGCGCAAGCCTTTGACCTGGTTCATGAGTTGTCAATCGTAGCTCAGTCTATCGAATCTACTCTTTCAGAGAAAGAAACCATTGAAGCCAAGGTTCGTGAGCTTCTTGAAACAACTCGCAACGCCTTTTATATTGGGCGTGGTCAAGATTACTACGTAGCTATGGAAGCAAGTCTCAAACTCAAAGAGATTTCTTACATCCAGTGTGAAGGCTTTGCTGCAGGAGAACTCAAGCATGGAACCATTGCCTTGATTGAAGAAGGAACACCTGTCTTGGCGCTCTTGTCAGATCCAGTCCTTGCCAACCACACTCGTGGAAATATCCAAGAGGTCGCAGCTCGTGGTGCCAAAGTTCTCACTATCGCAGAAGAAAATGTTGCTAAAGAGACAGATGACATCGTTCTTACGACCGTCCACCCTTACCTCTCACCAATTTCAATGGTCGTACCAACACAATTGGTCGCTTACTTTGCAACCCTTCACCGTGGCCTTGATGTGGATAAACCACGTAATCTTGCTAAGTCAGTAACGGTAGAATAAGCTAAAAAAGTCTAGTTATCTAGGCTTTTTCTTGTGAGCAAATTGGTTGCTTGTACTCAAGATTCGTGTTAGAATAATTTTTCAAAATGAAGGACAGAGGTAGACAAGGAGAATTGCAATGGTAGAATTAGGAATTTCAACATTTGGGGAAACAACGGAGCTTGAAGGGATTGGACAGACTTACAGTCATGCCGAACGCATTCGTCAGTTGGTGGCAGAAATTGAACTGGCTGACAAGGTTGGTTTGGATGTGTATGGGATTGGGGAACATCATCGGGAAGATTTTGCAGTATCTGCCCCAGAGATTGTCCTGGCAGCTGGGGCAGTCAATACCAAGAAAATCCGTTTGACCAGTGCAGTCAGCATCCTCTCAAGTATGGATCCGATTCGCTTGTTCCAACAGTATGCCACTATCGATGCCTTGTCTAATGGACGTGCGGAGATTATGGCCGGAAGGGGTTCTTTCACGGAATCTTTTCCCTTGTTTGGATATGATTTGAAAGACTACGAAGCCCTCTTTGATGAGAAATTAGACTTGCTCCAGTTAGTCAATGAAAAGACAAGGCTAGACTGGAAAGGGCGATTGACCCAAACAATCTCTGGTAAAGAAGTTTATCCTCGTCCAGTTCAGGAAAAATTGCCCTTGTGGATAGCGACAGGTGGTCATGTCGAATCAACAGTGAAGATTGCTCAGGCAGGCCTACCGATTGTCTATGCTATTATTGGTGGCAATCCGCGTTATTTTAAAAAGTTGATTCAGGCTTATCGTGAGATTGGGAGCGAAGCAGGTCATGCCAGTCATGCACTAAAGGTTGGAGCCCATTCTTGGGGTTGGATTGCGGAAGATGGCGAGCAGGCGGTGAAAGATTATTTCCATCCGACCAAGCAAGTGGTGGATGCTATTTCTAAAGATCGTCCGCACTGGCAGGAATTGCGTTATGAGCAATATTTGGAGCAAGTTGGGCCAAATGGTGCTATGTTTGTGGGCAATCCAGATCAGGTGGCCGAAAAATTGATTCGCATGATTGAAGACTTAGGTTTGGACCGCTTTATGTTGCACTTACCTCTTGGTTCTATGCCTCATGACCAGGTTCTGAGAGCTATTGAACTCTTCGGCACACAAGTTGCACCCAAAGTATGGGATTATTTTGCCATGAAAGAGGCCTAATAAAAAATCCTAATCAGGCTGATAAAAAATCTATATAACAACTATTTTAAAAAAGTAATAAACAAAAAAGAATCTCTGAAAAGCTAGTAGAATCAAGCTTTCCAGAGATTTTTTCGTTATTGATATAAACAATATCAATCAAGTCGATAGTCAATATATATTGGGAAAAGGTCAAAAGGAGTGGTAAGATGGTTTCAATCCAAATGGAAGGAGAAAAGTATGACAAGTAAAAGAGAGCTAGTTTTTAAAGCCATCCGAGGAGAAGAGGTGGAACGAGTTCCTGTAGGCTTTTGGTTTCATTTTGTAACACTGGAGGAAAAAGGGCAAGGTTTAAATAACCCACGTATCTTTCAAAAAAGTGTAGAGGGACATCGGAAGTACGTTGAAAGAATTCATCCTGATTTTGTCAAAATGATGAGTGACGGATTTTTCATTTATCCAAGTAATGTCTACAGTCCTTTGGTTTCAAGTATTCAGGAGCTGGCTTCTATTGAGTCGATTGGTGAAAACCATCCTTGGATTCAGCAACAAGTAGAAGTGGTAGAAGCTATTCGAGCGACCTTCACTGAGGACATTGCATCATTTTACAATATTTTTTCTCCGATTTCCTACCTGAAAAGGTGGTTTCGTACAGAAACTTCTAGAGGTGATAAGGAGGTTGCTAATCTATTACTCGAAAATCCAGAGTTATTCAGTGAAATTTTAGATGTGATAGCAGAGGATATCGCTATCCTAACTAAAAAAATCATTCAGGATAGTGGAGCAGATGGAATCTATCTCAGTACACAAGAAATTCAGGATGAGCGCATCACAGCAGAATTGTATCAGACCTATATTGAGCCAAGCAACATAAAGGTTTTAGAAGCTGCCAATCAGGTAGGTGGGGTAAATATCCTGCATATCTGCGGTTTACAAGGTGCCAGTAACAATGTGACTATTTTCAAAGATTATCCAGCCCAGGTTTTCAATTGGGCAACCCACCATGAAGCAGTCAGTTTACCTCAAGGTCAGGAGCTATTTTATGGCAAAGCGGTCTTGGGTGGTTTTGAAAATGGGAAGCAGAGCATGCTTTATGGAGGTAGTAAGGCTAAACTACAAGAGGAAACCAAACGATTGTTGGCTGAAGCTGGGACTAGAGGGGTCCTTCTTGGAGCGGATTGCACAGTTCCAGATGACTTTGAATTAGAAAGATTGGACTGGATTCGTCAGGCTGCTATTTTAGAATAGGAGGACCTTATGAAAAGAAAAAAGTGGCTATTGGTAGGGATGGCCCTCGGCTTTGTCATCTTACTTGCGATCAGTCTTACAAAGGGACTGAATTGTAAGGAAGGTCCAAGATGTCACGGTATTCAGGATTTTCAGAAAGGAAGTCTTCCCTTTATTCAAATAAATGATATTGCCAGTGTTTTATTAGTTGAAAAAGAAAGAAATGGAGAATAAAGATGTCAGAAAAAAGAGAATGGGTTTTAAAAGCATTTAGAGGAGAAATAGTCGATCGTGTGCCAGTTGGTTTTTGGCACCACTTTACATCAGAAGAGGAATGGGTAAAGGGATTTTCAAATCCTGTGATTATTGAAAAGAACATACAAGGTCATAAAAAATTTATACGTGACCTACATCCAGACTTTATCAAGTTGATGAGTGATGGCTATTTTGCTTATCCAAATCCAGTTATTGCCAAAGGGAAGTCACTCCAAGAGCTGTCGGAGATTCAACCTCTGGGTGAAGATCATCCGTGGATTAGAGAGCAGGTAGAATTAGTGAAGAAGATTAAGCAGGAGTTTACGGAGGACATTGTTGCTATTTACAATATTTTTGCGCCTGTGACCTACCTCAAATGGTTACTTGGAGAAGTGTCTGGTGGAGATGATCTCATTGCAGATTTCTTAGTTCAAGATTCTCAGAAATTGAAAAAAGTACTTGATGTGATTGCGCAAGATATCGCTAGCTTGAGTCAAGCTATTATTAAAGATGCAGGAGCAGACGGTATTTATCTCAGTGTGCAAAGTATTCAGGATGCGCGTGTTTCTGCTGAAGCCTATCAGGAGATTATTGCGCCGAGTGAACTGACTGTTTTAAATGCAGCTAAGTTGGTTGGCGGGGTAAATATCCTTCACATCTGTGGCTATGAGGGAGCTAGAAATGATATTCATATCTTTGCCGACTATCCAGCTCATGTTTTTAACTGGGCAGTTGGTCCAGAAGGGATTAGTCTAAAAGAAGGTCGTGAGATTTTCAAGGGTCGTGCTGTTCTGGGAGGATTTGAAAACGGCAAAGATGGCCTTCTCTATCGAGGCAGTAAGGAAGAAATTCAAGCTGAAACCAAACGCTTGATAGAAGAAACAGGTAAAGATGGCCTCATACTTGGAGCAGATTGTACCATTCCGAGCGATATTGCAGTGGAACGTATCCAGTGGGTGAGAGAAGCATTAGATAAATAAAGGAGAAGAATATGAGTAAGAAAACATGGATTATTGGTGGAGTTGCGGTTGCGGCAGTGCTTGGAGCAACAATTATTGGTAGAACTTTGGCGGGAGCATCTGCTAAAGGTGCAGATGCAGCTTCGTCTGGACAAGTAACAACTTTAAAAGTTGCCCATACCCAAAACTATGTCCCTTATGATTTTGTTGACGAAAAAGGGGAATCAGATGGTTATGAAGTCGCTGTTTTAAAGGCGGTTGATGAGAAATTAGCTGATTATAAATTTGAGTATACTGGAACTAGTGATGACGATCTCTTGATTGGACTTGAGTCTGGCAAGTACGATATTGGAACTAAAGGTGCTTGGTATACAGATGAACGGGCTAAGAAATTCATTATTCCATCTGAGCCAGTAGGAGCCAGCATTATTGGTTTTACTGTTAGAAAAGAAGATGAAGCCAAATATAAGAATATTGATGATTTCGCCAAAAACAAAGGAAAATTAGTACCAATCTCTCCTCAAAATGCCCAGTGGAATGTTATTAATAGCTATAATGAGAAACATAAGGATACACCAATTGAGTTGACGGCTGCTGAATCCTTCAAAGTGGCAGATGCTTATGCTTGGGTTTTAGAAGGACGTTACGATGCCTTCTTTGATATCAAGTTGTCTTTTGAAAAAGCAGTGACAGCAGAGGATGGTTCTTACCACCAATATGCGGACAAACTTAGCTGGTTCCCTTATAAAGGAATCCCGACCTATCCATTAATTCACCGTGATGAAAAGGGTGAGAAGTTTGCTAAAGAGTATGAAAAAGCGATTAAAGAATTAAAAGAAGACGGTACTCTAGCTAAACTTTCTCAAAAATACTTTAAAGAAGATGTCTTTAGTTACGTTGATAAAGATTAGATAAATAATCAGGCATGTTATACTCTTCGAAAATCTCTTCAAACCGCGTCAACGTCGCCTTGCCGTAGGTATGGTTACTGACTTCGTCAGTTCTATCCACAACCTCAAAACACTGTTTTGAGTAATCTGCGGATAGTTTCCTAGTTTGCTTTTTGATTTTCATTGAGTATTAGAAAGAGGTTTACATGGTTTCATATGATTTTTCAAGAGTGTTCCAATTTTTACCCACCTTATGGCAGGCTCTTCCGATGACCTTGTCCATTCTCTTTTTTACTACAATCCTTGGTTCCCTTTTCGGTGGCTTATTGGCTTGGACTCAAGTGGGAGAAGATAAGACTTTTGCAGGTCTTTCCAAGGGTTATATTTTCACTCTTCGCTGTACTCCTCCTATTGTTTTACTATTCCTTGTCTTTTATGGTTTACCTGAATTTTTAAAATGGTGGTTGAATTTAGATATCAACAACTGGTCTAAGACGGTCTTCGTCTTATTCACCATGGTCTTGCTATTTGCGGCTACCATTGCAGAAGTATTTAAGGCGTCCTATCAGGCAATTCCCAAAGGTCAGATGGAAGCTGGAGTCAGTATTGGTCTGACACCTAGTCAAACATTCTGGAGAATCATTTTTCCTCAGGCATTTCAAGTGGCTCTTCCAAATATGACGACCGCTATTCTAAATTTGATGCGGGACGCTGCCCTAGCATATACGATTGGTTTTGTGGATGTCATGGGAGCTGGGAATCTCTTAATCAGTCGCAATTTGGGGAATTACTCTCTTGAAACCTATACAGCGGTTGCCATTCTTTATTGGGGTGTAGCCTTGGCTGTTTCCTTCTTGAGTCGCTTGTTAGAAAAATCTTTGGAAACGAAAGGGAGATAGGATATGGATTTAGACTATATTGCAAAAACCTTTTTAGAGACCTTAAAAGGGGTACCGACCACCTTGATTATCATGATTGTAGCCATGGTCTTAAGTTTTCTACCAGCCTTGTTTTTAGCTCTGGGACAAATATATAAAGTCAAAGGTGTTCGAACTTTCTCTCTCGTGTATCTAGCTTTTATAAGAGCAACACCTCCGATTTTGCTGATTCTTTTCTTTTATAGTTTGTTTCCAAGTTTGCTCAATCAATTTCTCAAAAGCATAGGAAGTGATGTTGACATCTTTAAACTCAATCCCATCTATTATGCTTTTATTATCTATAGCCTGATGACAACAGGTAGTTTATCAGAAATCTTACGTTCGGCTATTTTGACTGTGGATAAGGGACAATTAGAAGCTGCACAAGCGATTGGCTTAACCACTAGTCAAGCTTATGTGAGGATTGTTTTTCCACAGGCCTTGCGGTCAGCCTTGCCTAATCTGGCTAATCTAGTCATAAATATTGTAAAAGGAACCTCTTTGGTCTTTGTGATGACCATTAAGGATATTACAGCCATTGCCCGTGTTGAAGCGTCTTATGGTTATCAGTATTTTGAATCCTATTTTGTGATCTTTCTACAATACATTCTTATTTGCGGATTGATTCAATGGGGCTTTTCAATCTTAGAGAAACGCTATATTCAAAGAGAAAAGGGACAAGTAGTGCCCAGTACAGGTTTAGCATAGGAGGAGACAATGTTACAAGTAGAACATGTTGCAAAAAAATTTGGAGACAGACAAGTCCTAGAAGATGTTAATCTCAATGTCAACCAAGGGGATGTGGTTGTAATATTGGGCCCATCTGGATCAGGTAAAACGACTTTTCTCAGATGTCTCAATCATTTAGAAAAGGCTGATAGTGGCTCTTTGAAGCTTGCTGATAAAGAATACGATCTTGGCAAATTGACCAAAAAAGATATTTTAGAAATTCGCCAGAAGACCGCCTTTGTTTTTCAACATTATAATTTATTTGCTAATAAAACGGCCTTGGAAAATATTTTAGAGGGCCTGGTGATTGCTCGGAAAATTCCTAAGGAAGAAGCCATCAAACGTGCGGAAGCTGCCTTAGAAAAAGTTGGTTTACTAGCTTATAAAGATTACTATCCCTCTCAGCTTTCTGGAGGCCAGCAACAACGAATCGGCATTGCGCGTGCCATCGCTGTGAAACCAGAGGTCATTTTATTAGATGAGCCAACATCGGCCTTGGATCCAGAGTTGGTAGGGGATGTTTTAGATGTTTTAAAACAGTTGGCTAAAGAAGGTGTTACTATGGTAGTAGTGACGCATGAGATGGGTTTTGCTAGAGACGTGGCCAATCATGTTATTTTTATGGACGGTGGGAAAATTGTTGAAGAAAATGATGCCCATCAATTCTTTAATCGTCCAAAAGAAGAAAGAACCAAGCAATTTTTGGCACGAATACTTTCGGATGCGACCTATAGTGTAGAATATATGATTTGATAGATAGGCTTATCAGGGCAAAAATTAATCCCCCGAGCGTTAAGGCTTGGGGGATTGTTCTATAGGAGGGCTAGTTTAGTTCTCTTTTTTGTTTTTTAGCAAGAAGCCGAGACCTAGAAGGGTAAGGAGACTAATTCCTGCAAACAGGAGTTTGTTATCGTTTTTGGTTCCTGTATTTGGAAGTTCAGCTTGTTTAGCTGGAGTTGCAGGTATATTTTCCTTGTTAGAGTTATCTACCGATTCGTTTCGAACAGCTTCACTTACAGATGATGCTTGTACTTCTTGTGCTGGTTGTGAAACTTGTGTAGTTTGTGAATCAGTTGTAGCTTGGCTAGGTTTATTTTCTTCATCAGCTACTTTTGTATCTGGTTTAGTAGAATCAGGTTTAGCTTGTGGAGCTGGATCTGTATTTTGATGTTCAGGTTTGTTTGATCGGTTTGGAATATCGCTTGTACTGTGCTCTTGACCTTGACCTTGTTCTTGTCTAGAATTTGAAAGGTCAAATTCTAGTTTATCTTTCATAGCTGGACGGCTTTGAGAGACTCGAAGAACAGTAGCTGTAAGGGCATTTAATTTCAAGCCTTTTTCAGTCCACTCAAGTCCTTTCGGGTTGGCAATTCCTACTGGTCCTGCTTGGTTTTCATCTGCCAAAACTTCAGCATTTCTGAGGTGTGCAAAGGCAGTTCCCAAATTAAATTCACGAGCTTTTTCGTCCGCATTGACAAAGACTGCGTAGATATCACCGTTTGGAGCAGTGATTTGGTAGCCAATCACTACATCCTCTTTCTCCACACCATTTTGACCTGGGACAGTGATGAGTTGGACACGGTCTTTGATATCTTGGAGACTCTTAAGTCGGAAGGCATCTGTAGATTGACGAAGGGCAATCAAACCTTTCATATAGTCACGGCTCTTGACATTCTCAGGATATGCTTTTCCATCTGTAGCCTTAGTCCAGTCAAACTTGTTAATAGCATCACTCGAATCGTAAGAGTCATGGATGAAGTAAGGATAGTCAAATGGATTGCCGTCCTTATCACGCAACAAGTGAGATTTGTTTGGAACCTTATCCTCTGCTACTGGAGTCTTGTAGGCTGGGTCACGGAATTGTTTGGTGCGACCATATTCCTGACCAGAGTGGATAAATGGAGTTCCTTGAGCTGTCAAGACCATGAGGTTTCCAAGTCGCAAACGACGGTGGATTTCAGCATAGTTCTTAGCCTTGCTTGGGTCTTTTTTGATAGACTGGGCAATGATGTCAAAGAGTGTCAAGTTATCATGGGCTGCGATGTACTGGATAACATCTCCAGGGCTGTCTGCTTCAAAGTTGGTTGGTTGAGCAATGAGATTTTTGAAGATAGTGTTGACATCACGTTTGCCACCTGTGATAAAAGCAGGTTGACCTTCATTTGGATAACCAGATTTGAGGTTGTTACGGATGTCATCTGAGAAGACAGCGACAGTATCGGTATGTTTCATCCAATCTTGGTCAGCAGCTTTAGTAGGCATGTTTTCATCACCGGCATAGGTTCTCCAACCTTCGCCTAACATGATTAGATTTGGATTGAGGGCGCGTGCAGCCTTGTAAGCTTCTTCGATAGAAGCGGCGTCATGGTCTCCCATCATATCGAAGCGGAATCCATCTACTTTGTAGGTATCAACTAGGTATTTGATAGAGTCAACTAGGAGCCGTTTGGTCATATGGTGGGTTGTCCCCAAACGTCCACCACCAAAGCTAGTTCGAGGTGTTCCGTCAGCATCCATAAAGTGGTAGTAGTTTGGTTCTAGGTCTTCAAAGATATCGACTTTGGCTGTATGGTTATACACTACGTCCAGGATAGCTCCCATGCCACGTTTGTGGATCTCGTTGATGAGATTTTTAAATTCTGCGATTCGTTTTTCTGGATTTTTAGGATCGCTTGAGTACATACCAGTCAAGGAGAAGTAGTTTTGAGGGTCATATCCCCAGTTGTAGTTGCTGTTGCTTGAAGCATAGTCAGACAAGCGTTCATGGTTTTTCAATTCGTTGACAAAGTAGTAAGACAAGACTGGAAGGAGTTGGATGTGGGTTACACCCAAGTCTTTGAGGTAGTCTAGTTTTTCAATGAAAGCTTCAAAGGTACCAAATGGCTTGGTCAAGTCTTTTGCGATGGCAGGATCTGAAGTGAAGTCACGAACATGGGCTTCATAGATGACAGCATCTTCGCGCGATTTGAAGTTGCGAATCTTACCATAAGTCAAGTCTTGAGGTCCTAGTTTAGCTGGATTTACAAAGGCAGCTTTAGCCACTTTATGGGCATCGTCAATCTTAGCATCGTCACTATTCCAAGCAGCGAGGGATTTAGCGTAAGGATCGAGTGCAAGAACAGTTTTACCTTGACGCTCGATTTGGTATTGATAATAGTAGCCAGTGAAATCTGTGATTCCTAATTTGTTTGTGCTATCTAGAGTTTGTTTCCAAGTTCCTCTTTCCCCTTTTTCAAGAGCGACAGTTCCAACTACTTTGTCAGGGTCATTCTTGTCGTAGACAACAACAGAAACCTTATCAGCACTTGGTGACCAAAGGGTTAAATCAACTTGTTTTCCTTCTTCTTTTAAGTCAGCTCCAAGTTTCCCATCATAGCTGTAAGTCTCATCTTTAAGGCGCCAGCTTGTTTTGGTAGTGAATTGGTCGGAATTGTAGCTAACAGTATATGGATGTTTTGTATCTGAGAAATCTCCGCTGTAGGTCACTTTCTTACCAGCCTCATCGATTGCAACATCAGTGATAGTTACTTTGTTTCCTAGGTGATTAGTGATGTTGGAGTGTTTCAGGATATCTTCTTTTTTGGCACCGACTAGTGTTGAAAAACTACTTTCAATGCTAGAAGTTCCTACGTGTTGAGCTCCTGTCATGCGGATATCGTGCACATAATAGGGGTTGGTGTAGATGGTTTCATCATCGTCTTTTAGGAAAATTTGGCTATGATTTTTCAAATCTGTGAACTTATAATCTTCTTTACGGATTTTCACATCGTCTCCTTGTTTCTTTCTGTCTAGTAATAAAAATCCAAGATCTTTAGCTGCATCTTTGAGTGGAATATCGATATAGCGACCATATTTGCCTGTAGCCGTAAAGTCTGTTCCGTTAGGCCATTCGCCACTGCTTGGATTTTTCACATCTCCCCAGTACCAGAGAGATTTCTTGTCATAGTTGCCATCTGTACGGTAGTAGTTGACGCGAATAGTTCCTGCAGGTTGTGGCTCGTAAGAGAAAACCTTGTAATCTTGGTCTAACCAAGCCTCATTCATCTTTGGTGCCAGTTTTTCTACCGATTTATCGCCGGTTAGATTTTTTCCGGCTGTATTATTGATGAGGAAGCTAATTTTTTTGGCTTGTTCTCCCTTTAATTTGACATCTAGGTAGTAGCCGTAGTCATCTTTTTTGGCATCCTTAAAGGACAAAGCTCCGTTAGGCCAGTTTTCAGAAGGTTTTTCAACATCGTCCCAAGTCCATAGTCCTTGACTATCCTTGTTTTCTTCAGGAAGTTTTTTGACGTGGATACGGAAGTAATTGTCTTCGATTGGCTCTTCTGCCTTAGTTTTAGTCGTAGTAGAAGTAGTTGGTTCGCTTGAACGACCTTGTCCGGTTTGTGGTGCCGAATCAGCGGGAGTTGCAGCAGGAGTGGTTGCCTCTGTTGCAGGTTGTTCTTCTTTTTTCTCTAGGGAAGCGTTTGCATTGTTAGGTGAAGAAAAATCGCTTTCGTTCTTTCCAGCGATGTCTGCTGTATCAGTAAGAGGTTGAGTAATGGTGTTAGTCGCTTCAGCACGAGCTGTTGTGGTTTCGTTGGCTGAGATAGTTGGTGTAGCCATGGCAAGTAGGACAAGGCTTGCGCCGATAAGGACAGAACCAGTTCCATTTTTGAGGGAACGGATGCTGTAAACCATTTTTTTCTCAGTTTGAGCTGGTGTTTTTCTCATGATGATTCTCCAATCAATAAATTTCTATATCAGTATAGCATGTAGTAAAACAATATGCAAGCGTTTTCTCGAAATTAAAACAAAAGAAAATCGCAACAGGTTTTCTGTTACGACTAAGCTAGTCTTTCTTTATGAATTTGTGAACCCAAAAGGTGGAGGTGGTGAAATAGTTCTACAGTAGAAAGATTCCGACTACAAATAATGGGTTTCGGACAGTTGGAAACAGGGAAGGTAGTGATAACAATATCGTGTGGAATTTGATTGAAGATTGAGGAAGAGATACTGGACTTTTCCCAAGAGTCAAACAGATAGAGATTGTTACCGTAGTGGGAAAGGGTGTCAATTAGGTTTTGTGCGTGCTCACTATCTAGATGACTAATGACCAAAACACGAATTTTGGGAAGTTTTTGAAGTAATTGAACTAAAATTCGTTGTCCTTGGATCGAAAAGGCATAAACTAGATCTTGTAGCTTACTTGGGTGACTCTCTAGACCAATCTCAGCTAGATACGTCTGAAATTTACTTTTACTTACTTCAAATAGTTTTGGAAATTCTTTTTGGTAATTGGTTAAAATCAGAGACTTTTGCTTTTCAAGAGACTTGCTGCTAAGTGGGTGTAGAAAATCAGATTGGGCAGTATAGTGGAGGAGCCAAATCAATTCTTCGCGATTTGCAATCTGTAGGTGAAGTTCTTTAGATAATTCTTCTAAGATTTGACTCAATAAACGATAGGATTTTTGAATCTGATGAATATCTACTATCGCTTCATTACAAGGTTTATTTGTGATTTGAGGCAACTTTGCTGGTGTTGAAAATAGCTGTTCCAGTGCTTCTTTTGTAGGTTCAAAATGGAGTTTTTTAGCCAGTTTTTTGATATCCTGTTCAAACTGCGGAATTTGCATGAGAGAGCTGTAGTGACTGGTTAAAAGGGGAGTAGGATTTTCAATAAAGTATTTCCTCTTAAAGCGCTCCAGATTGATAGCTAGGGTATATTTGATTTGTCGTAGATTGCTGAGGTTGAGTGAAACTTGTTGGGCCTTCAAAAATAACTGAATCAAATCAGTCAAATACTCTTCGGAAATAGAAGGGAAGGGCCAATCAAGAAAGCTGTAACTTTGGCTAAAGTAGTCCAGATAAAAGGAGCGAATGTCCTCTTCTGCCCCCATCATGTTCAAAGGGGAAGGTTGTATGCTGATGCCATAATGTTGCGGAAGTTTAGTATTTAGATGTTGGATGATTTCCTGAACTCGTTCGCAGCTAATCATAAGTTCCTGAAATATTTGGTCAAGTGATTGTTCCTCTTTGAAAAATAGACAGTTCAAAAAAGAATAAGTTGGAGATTGTTCAAAGATAGCAATCCTAGGGTCTAAGGAGTTTCGGGCTTCAAACTGCAACTGAATACCTTCTTTTGTTGAGCGAATAAGGAGGTTAGGAAATAATTGCTCGAGCTTTAAAAGGTGTTCTTGCAATTCTTCGATTGAAAAATTCAGCTTCTCAGCCAAGACTGGAATTTCTATCCAATCTTGGTGTTTGGTTAGTTCTTCCAGTAACGTTAGCAAATTCTGTTCTGTTTCAGAAAGCAAAATATCCATAACAAACCTCCTTATATATTTATACATATATATATTAAAAGAAAAACCAAGTAAAGTCAAGAAAAACAGCCTAAGATAAAATAGGGAAATCGTAATTTACTATATTTTTCTTGAACAATTAAACTGAAAATGAAGTTTGCAAAGTAATCATTGAATTTAATTTTTTATAGGAAAAGATTTTGTCAAAAAATCGTTAATCCCCTTGAAAAATCTAGCTAAATAGGGTATAATATGAGTAATCATTTGTCGTAGGTTTTGTCTGAAATATTGTCCAGACAAGGCTCACAGCAGTTAAATCTTCTGAAAAAGTCAGATTTAGCTGCTCTTTTTGTGCTTTTTTTCAGGATTTTGAGTATTTGTAACAAAGACTTAAAGATTCTGAAAATTCGTCAAGAGGACACGGTGATAGGGGTTTTACAACCATATGACGATTAGAAAGCCTGATTGACAAGGCTTGGAACTTATTTACAAAGGAGAATCATCTTGGCAGGACATGACGTTCAATACGGGAAACATCGTACCCGTCGTAGTTTTTCAAGAATCAAAGAAGTTCTTGACTTACCAAATTTGATTGAAATTCAAACTGACTCATTCAAAGATTTCCTAGACCATGGTCTGAAGGAAGTGTTTGAAGATGTATTGCCAATTTCAAACTTCACAGACACAATGGAGTTGGAATTTGTTGGATATGAAATCAAGGAACCAAAATATACGCTAGAAGAAGCTCGTATCCACGATGCTAGCTACTCAGCACCAATTTTTGTAACCTTCCGCTTGATCAATAAAGAAACAGGCGAAATCAAAACTCAAGAAGTTTTCTTTGGTGATTTCCCAATCATGACAGAAATGGGTACCTTCATCATCAATGGTGGTGAACGTATCATCGTATCTCAGTTGGTCCGCTCACCAGGTGTTTACTTTAACGATAAAGTTGATAAAAACGGTAAAGTGGGCTATGGTTCAACTGTTATCCCTAACCGTGGAGCTTGGTTGGAACTTGAAAGCGACTCAAAAGACATCGCCTACACTCGTATCGACCGTACTCGTAAGATTCCATTTACAACCTTGGTTCGTGCGCTTGGTTTCTCAGGTGATGATGAAATCTTTGATATCTTTGGTGATAGCGAATTGGTTCGCAACACTGTTGAAAAAGATATCCACAAGAACCCAATGGACTCTCGTACCGACGAAGCTTTGAAAGAAATTTACGAACGTCTTCGTCCAGGTGAGCCTAAGACTGCTGAAAGCTCACGTAGCTTGCTTGTGGCTCGTTTCTTTGACCCACGTCGTTATGACTTGGCAGCTGTCGGTCGTTATAAAATCAATAAAAAACTCAATGTTAAAACACGCTTGCTTAACCAAACTATTGCTGAGCCATTGGTAGACCCTGAAACAGGCGAAATCTTGGTAGAAGCTGGAACAATCATGACTCGTAGCGTGATTGAAAGCATTGAAAGCCATTTGGATGGCGACTTGAACAAGATTGTCTACATTCCAAATGATGCAGCGGTTGTGACTGAGCCTGTTGTTCTTCAAAAATTCAAGGTTGTTGCACCAACTGATCCAGACCGTGTTGTAACCATCATCGGTAATGCTAATCCAGATGACAAGGTTCGTATCGTCACTCCTGCAGATATCCTTGCTGAGATGAGCTACTTCCTCAACTTGGCTGAAGGACTTGGCCGTGTTGATGATATCGACCACCTTGGGAACCGTCGTATCCGTGCGGTTGGTGAATTGCTTGCCAACCAAGTACGCCTTGGACTTTCTCGTATGGAACGTAATGTCCGTGAACGTATGTCTGTTCAGGACAACGAAGTCTTGACACCACAACAAATCATCAATATCCGTCCTGTAACAGCTGCGGTGAAAGAATTCTTTGGTTCATCACAGTTGTCACAATTCATGGACCAACACAACCCACTTTCTGAGTTGTCTCACAAACGCCGTTTGTCAGCCTTAGGACCTGGTGGTTTGACACGTGACCGTGCTGGATATGAAGTACGTGACGTGCACTACACTCACTATGGTCGTATGTGTCCAATCGAGACACCTGAAGGACCTAACATCGGTTTGATTAATAACTTGTCATCTTACGGACATTTGAACAAGTATGGTTTTGTTCAAACACCATACCGTAAGGTTGACCGTGAAACAGGTGTTGTCACAAACGAAATCGTTTGGTTGACAGCCGATGAAGAAGATGAATTTACTGTAGCACAGGCTAATTCTCGTCTGAATGAAGATGGAACCTTTGCTGAAAAAGTTGTCATGGGACGTCACCAAGGGGTCAACCAAGAGTATCCAGCTAATGTTGTTGACTACATGGATGTATCACCAAAACAGGTAGTTGCCGTTGCGACAGCATGTATTCCTTTCTTGGAAAACGATGACTCCAACCGTGCCCTCATGGGAGCCAACATGCAACGTCAGGCTGTGCCATTGATCAATCCTCAAGCACCTTATGTTGGTACTGGTATGGAATACCAAGCAGCTCATGACTCTGGAGCGGCTGTGATTGCTCAGTATGATGGTAAAGTTACTTACGCAGATGCTGACAAGGTAGAAGTTCGTCGTGAAGATGGTTCATTGGACGTTTACCACATCCAAAAATTCCGTCGTTCAAACTCAGGTACTGCTTACAACCAACGCACTCTCGTAAAAGTTGGCGATGTCGTTGAAAAAGGCGATTTCATCGCTGACGGGCCTTCTATGGAAAATGGAGAAATGGCGCTTGGGCAAAACCCAATCGTTGCCTACATGACTTGGGAAGGTTACAACTTCGAGGATGCCGTTATCATGAGCGAACGCTTGGTGAAAGACGATGTCTACACATCTGTCCACCTTGAAGAATACGAATCAGAAACACGCGATACAAAGCTTGGGCCTGAAGAAATTACTCGTGAAATTCCAAACGTTGGTGAAGATGCCCTTAAAGACCTTGACGAAATGGGTATTATCCGTATCGGTGCTGAGGTTAAAGAAGGTGATATCCTTGTAGGTAAAGTAACACCTAAGGGTGAGAAGGACCTTTCAGCTGAAGAACGTCTCTTGCACGCTATCTTCGGAGACAAATCTCGTGAAGTACGTGACACTTCTCTTCGTGTACCACACGGTGCCGATGGTGTCGTTCGTGATGTTAAGATCTTTACACGTGCAAATGGAGATGAGTTGCAATCAGGTGTCAACATGCTGGTTCGCGTCTACATCGCTCAAAAACGTAAGATCAAGGTCGGAGATAAGATGGCCGGACGTCACGGAAATAAAGGGGTTGTCTCTCGTATCGTTCCTGTAGAAGACATGCCTTACCTTCCAGACGGAACTCCAGTCGATATCATGTTGAACCCACTTGGGGTGCCATCACGTATGAATATCGGTCAGGTTATGGAGCTCCACCTTGGTATGGCGGCGCGTACTCTTGGTATTCACATCGCGACACCAGTCTTTGACGGAGCAAGTTCTGAAGACCTTTGGTCAACTGTTAAAGAAGCTGGTATGGATAGCGATGCCAAAACGATCCTTTACGATGGACGTACTGGTGAGCCGTTTGATAACCGCGTGTCAGTTGGTGTCATGTACATGATCAAACTCCACCACATGGTTGATGATAAATTGCACGCGCGTTCAGTCGGACCTTACTCAACCGTTACCCAACAACCACTCGGAGGTAAAGCTCAGTTTGGTGGACAACGTTTTGGTGAGATGGAGGTTTGGGCTCTTGAAGCCTACGGTGCGTCAAATGTCCTTCAAGAAATCTTGACTTACAAGTCTGACGATATTAACGGACGTTTGAAAGCTTATGAAGCTATTACAAAAGGAAAACCAATTCCAAAACCAGGTGTTCCAGAATCCTTCCGAGTTCTTGTCAAAGAATTGCAATCTCTTGGTCTTGACATGCGTGTCCTAGACGAAGATGACCAAGAAGTGGAACTTCGTGACTTGGATGAAGGAATGGACGAAGATGTCATCCACGTAGATGACCTTGAAAAAGCCCGCGAAAAAGCAGCCCAAGAGGCTAAAGCAGCCTTTGAAGCTGAAGAAGCTGAGAAAGCAACAAAAGCGGAAGCAACAGAAGAAGCTGCTGAAGAAGAATAAGCAGTTCACTTAGAATAGAAAGGGAAGAAATAGTGGTTGATGTAAATCGTTTTAAAAGTATGCAAATCACCCTAGCTTCTCCAAGCAAAGTCCGTTCATGGTCTTATGGAGAAGTAAAAAAACCTGAAACAATCAATTACCGTACCTTGAAACCAGAACGTGAAGGTCTCTTTGATGAAGTTATCTTTGGACCTACAAAAGACTGGGAATGTGCTTGTGGTAAGTACAAACGCATTCGTTACAGAGGAATTGTTTGTGACCGTTGTGGGGTTGAAGTAACGCGTACAAAAGTTCGTCGTGAGCGTATGGGGCACATCGAGTTGAAAGCTCCTGTATCTCACATCTGGTACTTCAAGGGAATTCCAAGCCGTATGGGCTTGACTCTTGATATGAGCCCTCGTGCCCTCGAGGAAGTTATCTACTTTGCGGCTTATGTGGTGATTGATCCTAAGGATACACCACTTGAGCACAAGTCTATCATGACAGAGCGCGAATACCGCGAGCGCTTGCGTGAGTATGGTTATGGATCATTCGTTGCCAAGATGGGTGCCGAAGCCATCCAAGACCTTTTGAAACAAGTAGATCTTGAAAAAGAAATTGCTGAACTCAAAGAAGAGTTGAAAACAGCTACTGGACAAAAACGTGTCAAAGCCATCCGTCGTTTGGATGTTTTGGATGCCTTTTACAAGTCTGGAAACAAACCTGAATGGATGATTCTCAACATCCTTCCAGTTATTCCACCAGATCTTCGTCCAATGTTGCAGTTGGATGGTGGCCGTTTTGCCTCATCTGACTTGAATGACCTTTACCGCCGTGTTATCAACCGTAACAACCGTTTGGCTCGTTTGCTTGAGTTGAATGCGCCTGGTATCATCGTTCAAAATGAGAAACGTATGCTTCAAGAAGCGGTTGACGCTTTGATTGACAATGGTCGTCGTGGTCGTCCAATCACAGGACCAGGTAGCCGTCCACTGAAATCATTGAGCCACATGCTTAAAGGTAAACAAGGACGCTTCCGTCAAAACTTGCTCGGTAAACGTGTTGACTTCTCAGGACGTTCCGTTATCGCCGTTGGTCCAACACTTAAGATGTACCAATGTGGTGTGCCGCGTGAAATGGCAATCGAGCTCTTTAAACCATTTGTGATGCGTGAAATCGTTGCTCGTGATATCGTGCAAAACGTCAAAGCAGCTAAACGCTTGGTGGAACGCGGAGACGAGCGTATCTGGGATATTCTTGAAGAAGTGATTAAAGAACACCCAGTGCTTTTGAACCGCGCACCGACCCTTCACCGTTTGGGTATCCAAGCCTTCGAGCCAGTCTTGATTGATGGTAAAGCCCTTCGCTTGCACCCACTTGTCTGTGAAGCCTACAATGCCGACTTTGACGGGGACCAAATGGCCATCCACGTACCGCTTTCAGAAGAAGCCCAAGCAGAAGCTCGTATCTTGATGCTCGCTGCTGAGCACATCTTGAACCCGAAAGATGGTAAACCAGTTGTTACTCCATCACAGGACATGGTTTTGGGTAACTACTACTTGACTATGGAAGAAGCTGGTCGTGAAGGTGAAGGAATGGTCTTCAAAGACCGTGACGAAGCGGTTATGGCTTACCGTAATGGTTATGTTCACCTTCACTCACGTGTTGGTATCGCAACAGACAGCCTCAACAAGCCTTGGACAGAAGAGCAAAAACACAAGGTCTTGCTTACAACAGTTGGTAAAATCCTCTTCAACGACATCATGCCAGAGGGTTTACCATACTTGCAAGAACCAAACAATGCCAACTTGACAGAAGGCGTTCCAGCTAAATACTTCTTGCCACTTGGTGGAGATATCAAGGAAGCAATCAGCAAACTTGAACTCAATCCTCCATTCAAGAAGAAAAACCTTGGAAATATCATCGCTGAAATCTTCAAACGTTTCCGTACGACAGAAACTTCTGCTCTACTTGACCGCATGAAGAACCTCGGTTACCACCACTCAACTCTTGCAGGATTGACAGTGGGTATCGCCGATATCCCAGTCGTTGATGACAAGGCTGAAATCATTGAAGAATCACACAAACGTGTAGAACAAATCACAAAACAATTCCGTCGTGGTATGATCACAGACGACGAGCGTTACAATGCTGTTACAGCTGAATGGCGTGCTGCCCGTGAAAAACTAGAGAAACGTTTGATTGCCAACCAAGATCCTAAGAACCCAATCGTTATGATGATGGACTCTGGAGCCCGTGGTAACATCTCAAACTTCTCACAGCTTGCCGGAATGCGTGGTCTGATGGCTGCTCCGAACGGACGTATCATGGAATTGCCAATCCTTTCAAACTTCCGAGAAGGTTTGTCAGTACTCGAAATGTTCTTCTCAACTCACGGTGCGCGTAAAGGTATGACCGATACGGCCCTTAAGACAGCCGACTCAGGTTACTTGACTCGTCGTTTGGTTGACGTTGCCCAAGACGTTATCATCCGTGAGGATGACTGTGGAACAGACCGTGGTCTCTTGATCCGTTCTATTGCAGAAGGAAAAGAGATGATCGAGTCTCTAGAAGAACGTCTCAATGGTCGTTACACTAAGAAAACTGTTAAACATCCAGAAACTGGTGCAGTGATTATCGGTCCAAATGAGTTGATTACAGAAGACAAGGCGCGTGAAATTGTTAATGCTGGTGTGGAAGAAGTGACTATCCGTTCCGTATTTACATGTAACACTCGTCACGGTGTCTGCCGTCACTGTTATGGTATTAACTTGGCGACTGGTGATGCGGTTGAAGTTGGTGAAGCAGTTGGTACAATCGCTGCCCAATCTATCGGGGAACCTGGTACACAGCTTACAATGCGTACCTTCCACACGGGTGGGGTTGCCTCAAATACCGATATCACTCAGGGTCTTCCTCGTGTCCAAGAAATCTTTGAAGCCCGTAATCCTAAAGGGGAAGCGGTTATCACAGAGGTTAAAGGACAAGTTACCGCTATCGAAGAAGATGCATCAACTCGTACTAAGAAAGTCTTTGTTAAGGGTGAAACTGGCGAAGGGGAATATGTCGTTCCATTTACAGCTCGTATGCGTGTTGAAGTTGGAGACCAAGTAGCGCGTGGTGCCGCTCTGACAGAAGGTTCTATCCAACCAAAACGTCTCCTTGCAGTTCGTGATGTCTTGTCAGTTGAAACTTACCTTCTCGGTGAAGTACAAAAAGTTTACCGTAGCCAAGGGGTAGAAATCGGTGACAAACACATCGAGGTAATGGTTCGTCAAATGATCCGTAAAGTCCGTGTCATGGATCCAGGTGATACAGACCTTCTCATGGGTACCCTTATGGATATCAATGACTTTACAGATGCTAACAAAGATGTCCTTATCGCAGGTGGAGTTCCAGCGACAGGTCGCCCAGTCCTTATGGGAATTACCAAAGCCTCACTTGAAACCAACAGTTTCTTGTCAGCGGCTTCCTTCCAGGAAACAACTCGTGTCCTTACGGATGCGGCTATCCGTGGTAAGAAAGACCATCTCCTTGGACTTAAAGAAAATGTTATCATCGGTAAGATCATCCCAGCAGGTACTGGTATGGCCCGTTACCGTAACCTTGAACCACATGCTATCAACGAAGAAGAATACCTTAACCCTCCAGTAGAGGAAGAAGGAAATGAAGAAACAACAGAAGTAGTTGTGGATACTGCCGTTGAAACTGTGGAAGAAACAGTAGAATAAAAGAGAATGGAGAACCTTCGGGTTCTCTTTTATTTTCTGAAAACTTTCTCCGTTTTTCCATAAAATGTGGTAAAATAAAAGAAAGAAGCTGACAAAGGAGACAGGTATGGAACAAACATTTTTTATCATTAAACCAGATGGTGTAAAAAGAGGACTAGTAGGTGAAGTGTTGAAACGCATCGAACAGCGTGGCTTTACAATCGAAAAATTGGAGTTGCGTACAAAGGTTTCAGAAGAGTTGATTGACCAGCACTATCAGGACTTGGTTGGTCAGAGTTTTTACCCACCGATTCGTGAATTTATGACTTCAGGACCGGTTCTTGTAGGTATCATTTCGGGTCCCAAAGTAATCGAAACTTGGCGGACTATGATGGGTGCGACTCGTCCAGAAGAAGCTTTACCAGGAACGATTCGAGGTGATTTTGCAAAAGCTGCTGGAGAAAACCAAGCTATTCAAAATGTTGTACATGGTTCAGATTCAGAAGAGTCAGCTAAGCGAGAAATTGCTCTTTGGTTTTAAGAGTGGATTGGCTCAATCAATTGGTTAAAAGCTCATTTGAATAGAAAGTATAGTCACATAAAAAAGAAAGGACTAACTTCGTCCTTTCTCATTCTTAGCTTTTCTTCAACCCACTACAGTAGATAAACATACTGAATAGCTACTGTCTTGACTCATTTAATTCTTAAAAATTGATAGAGTTGACCAATGGTAGAAAAAAGCTCTTTTTACTAAGTTAAGTATCAACTACAGTTACGATTAGCATTCGTTACCGAACCCATTCGCCATTATAATTGACAGAATAGCCATCTACGGTCGTATTCACTGCCAAAGCACCTGAGCTATAAGCATAGTACCATTTACTACCGACCTGGAACCAACCAGTTGCCATTGCTCCTGATGAACGAAGGTAGTACCAATGGTTACCAACATATACCCAACCTGTCTTCATATCACCATTTTTATTATCTAAATAATACCAAGTTGAACCATCTTGATACCAACCAATTGCCATTGCACCTGATGAACGGAGATAGTACCACTTATTGCCAATTTGCTTCCAACCAGTTTGCATGATACCAGTTTCTGAATCTAGATAGTACCAAGCTGAACCATCATTTATCCAACCTACACGTCTTTCACCGCCAAGATTCTTATTCCCAGAATTTCCTGTTTTTGCTAGGTAATACCAGTTAGATTGATCATAAAGCCAACCTGTCTTTAAATAATGATCTTGATCAAAGTAGTAGTATGCTAATTTAAGAACTTCGGGACCTTCCCAGCCTTCACCATGTTTTTTCCCAACGGTTAAGGAATATTTTAGCTCTAATTCTTGCCAACCAACAAACTCTTGTAGCACTCCATTTTCGTCAAAGTAGTACCATTCTGGCATTGGGGAACCTTCTAATCTGATACCATTAGGGTAAGGACCAATTGTATATCCTTTAACTGGCATTGGAATGTACTGCCAACCAACAACCATTTCGCCATTATAATCAAAATAATAGGTCTTCCCATCAATCACTCGCCAGTCCGTTTCTTTGAGGTCCCCCTTTTTGTAATAGGTTCTACCGTTTTCTTGGACAAACTGCCATCCTTCAGAGTTATCTGCAAATACTGTATTCGTAGCTAGCAAACCAAAGAAAATTACTGTTAGTCCAGCTTGCATAGTTTTTTTCAAAAGTTTCATTTATATATACCTCCAATATTAAATCCACTCACCAGATGAAGCGAAATTATAAACTTTACCATTTGTCTATTCTTCTGAACAAACTGTTGATAGGGAATTGTATTACCAAATGCAAGAACACTTAGTAATACAAATATAACTATTTTTTTAATTCCACGATTTCTCCTCATCTTATATTATGAACCTCCTTTCTTTCTGCTTAATTCTAACACACATATGAAAATCAGCCAAATTTTTATGTCTACTTTGACTTTTTTTTTTCTTATTACCATAAAGAATTATTCATTCCTTTAACTTGCTATTTTGAACTAAAAATTTTATAATGAAATTAAGCAAATAGGAAGGTTTATTATCTTTAATGAATACACTCGCAGAGAAATTCAGATTGAAAAGAAAAGAGTTGAGACTCTCCCAACAAACTCTTGCAGAAGGAATTTGTGAACAAAGCCAGATTAGTAAAATTGAGAGAGGGCATTTCATTCCCTCCGCAGACCTTTTGTTCAAACTCTCACAACGACTTGAAGTGCCATTAGATTATTTTTTTAATGAACAAATTGAAATTAAATCTAACCTCTCTAATTTCAAGCAATTATCTGCTCGACTATTAGATGACAGAAATTATGACGATTTGGAATATATTTATAGAATAGAGATTGAACGAAGTACTTTTCTAACACTAGAAGACCGAACTTACCTTGAATGGATTAAAGCTATTATTGATTTCTATCAATATGACAGTAAGTGTGAGGCTATTTCTTCATTGGAAAATATATTATTAAAAGTCTCTTCAAATACTCTGATTTATTTAAAGGCGTTGAATACTCTATCTAATTTCTATTCCTTAGTGGGTCGTGAACAAGAATATGAGGCGAACTACTCTCATTTGATGGAGTTATATCAGACAAAAAATTTTGAGCATCAAGAGTTTTTATTTGGCTACATCAGAGTTCGTTACAACTACGCTCACTACCTAGTATCAAAGGAAAAATATAACGAAGCCATCCAAGAAGCTCTTGAGACGATTGAACTCTGTAAACAAAGACAGACAAGCTACCAACTGGCTCCTCTACTTATTCTTGTAGGAAATGCTGGAGCTAAATTTCTAGACAGAGAACAAGTCAAAAATTATTATATAGAAGCAAGAGAGTTATGTAAGATTTATAACAATCCTTTAATGTTGATGAAGATAGAAAATTATTTAAAAGAATTAGATACTGTTTAGTTAATCTTGACATTATAGTTTTTCTGAAACGTTAAATAACCTGTAAGGCTGATAGTGAAATTAATACTATTAGCCTTATTTCAATTTATATTCTTCCAAAATCTCTTCAAACCACGTCAGCTCTATCTGCAACCTCAAAACAGTGTTTTGAGCAATCTGCGGCTAGCTTCCTAGTTTACTCTTTGATTTTTACTGAGTATTAGTATCTGGTGTTTGTTTAGCGTCTAAAAGAGACATTTGAGAAGATTGGAAACAGTTCTCTCTTTTCTCCTAGTATAATGATTGGTAGGAAGGGAGAGAAAAGATGAAATCAATGAGAGTCTTATTTTTGTTAGCTTTAATTCAAATCAGTTTGAGTAGCTGTTTCCTATGGAAGGAATGCATCTTGTCCTTTAAACAAAGTACAGCTTTTTTCATCGGAAGTATGGTCTTCGTTTCAGGAATCTGTGCTGGAGTAAATTATCTTTATACCCGTAAGCAAGAAGTCCATAGTGTCCTAGCCAGTAAGAAGTCAGTGAAGCTTCTTTACAGTATCCTGCTCTTAATTAATTTGTTAGGAGCTGTTCTTGTCCTGTCAGATAACTTGTTCATCAAAAATACGTTGCAGCAAGAATTAGTTGATTTTTTATTGCCATCCTTCTTTTTCCTATTTGGGCTAGATTTGCTGATTTTTTTACCCTTGAAAAAATACATGCGCGATTTGCTTGCTATGCTAGACAGAAAAAAGACAGTTTTGGTGACTATTTTAGCAACACTTCTCTTCTTAAGAAATCCAATGACCATTGTCTCACTTCTGATGTATATTGGACTGGGTTTGTTTTTTGCAGCCTATCTTGTCCCAAATTCTGTTAAAAAGGAAGTTTCCTTTTATGGTCATATTTTCCGAGATCTTGTATTGGTCATTGCTACGCTCATTTTCTTTTAGAGAAAGCTTGTTTTTATGGATGTTATGATGGTAAGTTTAGCAGTAAAATAGACACAAAAGAAAAGTTTTTGGTATAATAAGAATATGTACACAAAAAGTGAAGAAGAGTTGCAAGCCTTAGGGGAGCGTTTGGGTCATCTATTAGAAAAGAATGATGTTTTAATCTTAACTGGAGAACTGGGTGCAGGTAAAACGACCTTTACTAAAGGACTTGCTAAGGGATTACAGATTTCCCAGATGATTAAGAGTCCAACCTATACTATCGTAAGAGAGTATGAAGGTCGTCTTCCGCTTTACCACCTAGATGTTTATCGAATTGAAGGAGATGCTGATTCTATTGATTTAGATGAGTTTCTCTTTGGTGGCGGAGTGACTGTTATTGAGTGGGGAAATCTCTTAGGAGATGCCTTACCAGATACTTATTTAGAGTTGGAAATTCTAAAAGAAGAAGACGGTCGCAGATTACATTTCCAAGCAAAGGGTTTGCGTGCAGAAAAGCTTTTAGAGGAGCTTCAACATGGAGTATGAATTGCTCATTAGGGAAGCAGAGTCTAAAGATGCAGCTGAATTAGTGGCCTTTTTAAATCGTGTAAGTTTGGAAACAGATTTTACCAGCTTAGACGGAGATGGTATTCTCTTGACCAGTGAGGAGATGGAAATATTCCTCAACAAGCAAGCTAGTTCGGACAATCAGATAACCTTACTTGCCTTGCTGAATGATGAAATTGCTGGTATTATAAATATTACAGCTGACCAGCGCAAGAGAGTCCGTCATATTGGAGATCTCTTCATTGTGATTGGAAAAAGATATTGGAATAATAGATTGGGAAGTTTGTTGCTAGAAGAAGTCATAGAGTGGGCACAAGCAAGTGGCATTCTACGTCGTCTCCAACTGACTGTCCAAACTCGTAATCAAGCAGCAGTTCATCTGTATCAAAAGCATGGCTTTGTAATTGAAGGTCGCCAAGAGCGTGGAGCATATATAGAAGAAGGGAAATTTATCGATGTTTACTTGATGGGTAAACTGATAGATTAGTAGAAATATGGTTAAAAAAATTATTGGAATGGTGCTAGCTTTTCTAGCTGTGACAGTTTTGGGTGTCGGTGTTTTTGCTTATACTATTTATCAGCAAGGCACACAAACCTTATCAAAGACCTATAAAAAAATCGGCGAAGAAACCAAGGTTATTGAAGCAACAGAGCCTTTGACCATTCTGTTAATGGGGGTTGATACTGGGAATGTGGAGCGTACAGATCAGTGGGCTGGAAATAGTGATTCCATGATTCTCTTGACTGTCAATCCACATACTAAGAAGACCATGATGCTGAGTTTGGAGCGTGATATCCTGACTAAAATTCAACATAAAGATGGTAGTATTGAAGAAGCGAAGTTAAACGCTGCCTATGCTGGTGGCGGTGCAGAACTTGCTATAGAAACAATTCAAAAGATGATGAATATCCATATCGATCGCTACATTATGGTTAATATGCAAGGATTGCAACAATTGGTAGATGCAGTGGGTGGGATTACGGTTAATAATACACTAGGTTTCCCAATCTCTATCAGTGACCAAGAAGAATTTAATACCATTTCTATCGGTGTTGGAGAGCAGACAATAAATGGAGAAGAAGCGCTTGTTTATTCACGCATGCGTTATCAAGACCCAGAAGGAGACTATGGTCGTCAAAAGCGTCAGCGTGAAGTCATTCAAAAAGTTGTTGAAAAAGTTCTTAGTTTGAATAGTGTCAGTCACTACCAATCTATTTTAAAAGCCCTAAGTACTAATATGCAGACTAATATTGATTTATCTGCGAAAAGTATTCCAAGCTTGTTGGGCTATAAAGATTCATTTAAAACCATTGAAACACAACAGTTGAAGGGTGAAGGGGAGATGCTACAAGGCGTTTCTTATCAAATTGTTACGAGAAACCATATGTTGGAAATGCAGAATCTTTTGAGACGTTCTTTGGGACAAGAAGAAGTCACTCAGCTTGAAACAAATGTTGTCTTATTTGAAGATTTATTTGGACGGGTGCCTGTTAGTGACGAAGATAATTAACTTTCTTTATACAAATAAAAAAATCAATCGTGGGAAATTTCCTGCGATTTTTTCAAAAAAATACGAATAGATAGGTAGGAGGAAGTATGAAAGCAGAAATTATTGCTGTTGGAACAGAGATTTTGACAGGACAGATTGTCAATACCAATGCTCAGTTTTTATCAGAAAAACTAGCAGAGATTGGGGTAGATGTATATTTTCAGACGGCTGTAGGAGACAATGAAGCCCGTCTCTTATCCCTGCTTGAGATTGCCAGTCAACGTAGCAGTCTGGTGATTTTGACAGGTGGTTTAGGGCCAACTGAGGACGACCTAACCAAACAAACCTTGGCTAAATTCTTAGGGAAAGCATTGGTATTCGATCCTCAGGCGCAGGAGAAGTTGGATGTCTTTTTTGCCCAGAGACCAGACTATGTCCGAACACCGAATAACGAAAGACAAGCTCAACTTGTAGAAGGGGCGACTTCACTACCGAATGAAACAGGACTGGCTGTGGGAGGAATATTGGAAGTCGATAGAGTGACCTACGTTGTCCTTCCAGGTCCACCAAGTGAATTAAAACCCATGGTTTTAAACCAACTTCTACCTAAGTTGATGACAGGGAGTAAGCTATATTCCCGAGTTCTTCGTTTCTTTGGGATTGGCGAAAGTCAGTTGGTTACGATTTTAGCTGATTTAATTGATAATCAAACAGATCCGACCTTGGCCCCTTATGCTAAGACAGGAGAAGTCACTCTGCGTCTGTCAACAAAAGCTAGCAGCCAAGAAGAGGCGAATCAAGCGCTGGATATCTTGGAAAATCAAATCTTGAATTGCCAAACTTTTGAAGGCCTTTCTTTACGAGAACTTTGTTATGGTTATGGGGAAGAAACTAGTTTAGCTAGCATTGTGGTAGAAGAACTGAAAAGGCAAGGGAAAACCATCACGGCTGCTGAGAGTTTGACGGCAGGGCTTTTCCAAGCTACTGTGGCGGATTTTTCGGGTGCTTCAAGTATATTTAAGGGTGGTTTTGTAACCTATAGCCTGGAGAAAAAATCAAAGATGTTGGATATTCCTGTCAAGGATTTGGAAGAATATGGTGTTGTGTCTGAATTTACAGCTCAGAAGATGGCTGAGCAGGCACGAAGCAAGACCCAGTCTGATTTTGGCCTTAGTTTGACTGGAGTAGCAGGGCCAGATAGCCTAGAAGGTCACCCAGCTGGGACAGTCTTCATAGGCTTGGCTCAAGAGCAAGGAACTGAAGTCATCAAGGTGAATATTGGAGGCAGAAGTCGAGCAGATGTGCGTCACATTGCGGTTATGCATGCCTTTAACCTAGTTCGCAAGGCTTTATTAAGTGACTAACTTTTGATATAATAGTAGATAGGTCTGAGGACCATTAGAATGTAGGAGAATAGAATGGCGAAAAAACCAAAAAATTAGATGAAATTTCAAAAAAATTCGGGGCAGAACGTGAAAAAGCCTTGAATGATGCTCTTAAATTGATTGAGAAAGACTTTGGTAAAGGGTCAATCATGCGTTTGGGTGAACGTGCTGAGCAAAAGGTGCAAGTGATGAGTTCAGGTTCTTTAGCTCTTGACATTGCCCTTGGTTCAGGTGGTTATCCTAAGGGACGTATCATCGAAATCTACGGACCAGAGTCATCTGGTAAGACAACGGTTGCCCTTCATGCAGTTGCGCAAGCACAAAAAGAAGGTGGGATTGCAGCCTTTATCGATGCGGAACATGCCCTTGATCCAGCTTATGCTGCGGCTCTTGGTGTCAACATTGACGAATTGCTCTTGTCTCAACCAGACTCAGGAGAGCAAGGTCTTGAAATTGCAGGAAAATTGATTGACTCAGGTGCTGTGGATCTTGTTGTAGTCGACTCAGTTGCTGCCCTTGTACCTCGTGCGGAAATTGATGGCGATATCGGAGATAGCCACGTTGGTTTGCAGGCTCGTATGATGAGCCAGGCTATGCGTAAGCTCGGTGCCTCTATCAATAAAACCAAAACAATTGCCATCTTTATCAACCAATTGCGTGAAAAAGTTGGAGTGATGTTTGGAAATCCAGAAACAACTCCTGGTGGACGTGCTCTGAAATTCTACGCATCAGTCCGTTTGGATGTTCGTGGAAGTACGCAAATCAAGGGAACTGGTGACCAAAAAGATACTAATGTCGGTAAAGAAACTAAGATCAAGGTCGTGAAAAACAAGGTGGCTCCACCATTTAAGGAAGCCTTCGTTGAAATCATGTACGGAGAAGGGATTTCTAAGACTGGTGAACTCTTGAAAATCGCAAGCGATTTGGATATCATCAAAAAAGCAGGAGCTTGGTACTCTTACAAGGATGAGAAAATCGGGCAAGGTTCTGAAAATGCGAAGAAATACTTGGCAGATCACCCAGAAATCTTTGATGAAATTGACCATCAAGTCCGTGTTCAATTTGGTTTGGTTGATGGAGAAGAAGCTTCTGTAGAAGGTGTTGAAGTTAAAAAAGATGAAGCAGTTCAAGCAGATTCTGTGAATGAAGAAGTTACACTTGACCTAGGCGATGAGCTTGAAATCGAAATTGAAGAATAATACTCTTCGAAAATCAAATTCAAACCACGTCAGCGTCGCCTTACCGTACTCAAGTACAGCTTACGGCTAGTTTCCTAGTTTGCTTTTTGATTTTCATTGAGTATAAGCTATTAAAGTAGTGGAGCAAATCCGCTGCTTTTTAGTTGCTTGTTCTGGTTTTCAGCTTGCGCATAGTTTGCTGTTTCTTGTCGCTCCTCTAGAAAGCTGATATAATAGCCTTATGAATAAAAAACGAACAGTGGACCTGATACATGGTCCGATTCTTCCCTCGCTCTTAAGCTTCGCCTTCCCAATCTTGCTATCAAATATTTTTCAACAGCTCTATAATACTGCTGATGTCTTGATTGTTGGGCGTTTTCTTGGTCAAGAATCCTTGGCTGCAGTAGGAGCGACGACAGCAATTTTTGACCTGATTGTAGGTTTTACTCTTGGTGTTGGAAATGGGATGGGGATTGTCATTGCTCGTTATTACGGGGCTCGGAATTTCACTAAAATAAAGGAAGCAGTAGCAGCTACCTGGATTTTAGGTGCTCTTTTGAGTGTTGTAGTTATGCTGCTGGGCTTTCTTGGCTTGTATCCACTCTTGCAATATTTAGATACTCCTGCAGAAATCCTTCCCCAGTCCTATCAATATATTTCTATGATTGTGACCTGTGTAGGTGTCAGCTTTGCTTATAATCTTTTTGCAGGTTTGTTGCGGTCCATTGGGGACAGTCTGGCTGCGCTTGGTTTTTTGATTTTCTCTGCTCTGGTTAATGTGGTTCTGGATCTCTATTTTATTACGCAATTGCATCTTGGAGTTCAATCCGCGGGACTTGCTACCATCATTTCGCAAGGCTTATCAGCGGTTCTTTGCTTTTACTATATCCGCAAGAGTGTTCCAGAACTGCTCCCGCAACTCAAGCATTTCAAATGGGATAAGGCCTTATACGCTGATCTCTTGGAGCAAGGTTTGGCTATGGGCTTGATGAGTTCAATTGTATCTATCGGCAGTGTGATTTTACAGTCTTCTGTTAATACCTTTGGTGCAGTGATTATTAGTGCCCAGACGGCAGCTCGACGCATTATGGCCTTCGCCCTTCTTCCTATGACCGCTATTTCTGCCTCGATGACGACCTTTGCTTCTCAGAATCTAGGAGCTAAGCGACCAGACCGCATTGTTCAAGGTCTTCGAATCGGCAGTCGTTTAAGTATATCCTGGGCAGTTTTTGTTTGTATCTTCCTCTTTTTTGCCAGTCCAGCCTTGGTTTCCTTCTTGGCTAGTTCGACGGATAGCTATTTGGTAGAAAATGGTAGTCTGTACTTGCAAATCAGCTCGGCTTTTTATCCTATTTTGAGTCTCTTGTTGATTTATCGCAATTGCTTGCAGGGCTTGGGGCAAAAAATCCTTCCTCTGGTTTCTAGCTTTATCGAACTAATCGGGAAAATCGCTTTTGTGGTCTTGATTATCCCTTGGGCAGGCTATAAGGGAGTTATTCTTTGCGAACCCCTAATCTGGGTTGCCATGACCATTCAACTGTACTTCTCATTATTCCGTCACCCCTTGATAAAAGAAGGCAAGGCAATCTTGGCAACTAAAGTGCTCTCCTAGCTGTATTTGCTAAATAAAATCTATTTCCTCTAGTGAAAATCGAAAAAACTTGTGTTATAATAAGAAAGATTAAAATGTGAAAAAAGGAGATTCCTAATGGGACGTAAATGGGCCAATATCGTAGCCAAGAAAACGGCTAAAGATGGAGCTAACTCTAAAGTATATGCAAAATTTGGTGTAGAAATCTATGTAGCAGCTAAAAAAGGTGATCCAGATCCAGAATCAAACTCAGCTTTGAAATTCGTTATCGACCGTGCTAAACAAGCCCAAGTGCCAAAACACGTTATCGATAAGGCTTTGGACAAGGCTAAAGGAAACACAGACGAAACCTTTACAGAAGGACGTTACGAAGGTTTTGGACCAAATGGTTCTATGTTGATCGTGGATACTTTGACTTCAAATGTCAACCGTACAGCGGCCAACGTCCGTGCAGCCTTTGGTAAAAACGGCGGAAACATGGGCGCTTCAGGTTCGGTTTCATACCTCTTTGACAACAAGGGAGTTATCGTATTTGCAGGTGAAGATGCCGATGCAGTCTTTGAGCAATTGCTTGAAGCAGATGTGGATGTGGACGATGTAGAAGCAGAAGAAGGTACAATCACAGTTTACACAGCTCCAACTGACCTTCATAAGGCTATCGTTGCCCTTCGTGAGTCAGGTATCGAAGAATTCCAAGTGACTGAATTGGAAATGATTCCTCAGTCAGAAGTGGAATTGTCAGGCGATGACCTTGAAACCTTTGAAAAACTTTACAGCGTTCTTGAGGACGACGAAGACGTACAAAAAATCTACACAAACGTAGACGGATTCTAATAGAAAAACGAACAGTTTTACTAGCTGTTCGTTTTTTTGATATTTGAACTTAGACTCAGGTTTCAGAATCGTTTTGTTGCTTGCTTTTTTCTAGACCTAGACCGACTGCATGTTTTTGGACGAGCAAGAGCTGTCCATCGTCCTGTTTTGCAAAAGTTAAGGTAACAGTCTTGATCTTGTCTCCAATGGAGATATAGGTGATTTTTTTCGTATTGTAACCCCCAAGAGTGAAGTCAAACTCGGAATCTGGCTGTCCGTGTTTGTCGATAATATCCTTGTAGTCGGTACCACCTTTTCCTTTGTTGTCACGGTCACCTTCGATTAAGGCGTCGAACTGTTCTTGGGTCCAGGTGAAGGTATCGTCTGTCGAGCCGCTTTCTTCTTCGCGTTCCATTGAGGCACTCGTATCTATGTAGGAACGGTTAAACTCTCTGGCATACTCTTTGTAGACATCAGCGTATAGTACCTGAGTCGTAAAGAAAAGTACAACAGAGGCAACTGCCAGGGATGTTCCGATAATAGCCATTATTTTCCGTTTTTTGTGGTTGACGATAAGGTCGATAATCCCCAAGATAAATGCGACGATGGCGATGAACAACGATAGATAGTTAATAAACGGGATCCAGGATCCTAAAAGTGCGATGGCTCCAAAAATGGTTGCTAAGATTCCTAAAACTCTTTGTTCTTCTGGTTTCATTTGAAAGTTTTCTCTCCTCATTAAGTGAATGGATTTCTACCCACAGTAGTGAGTACTTATTATATAAAAACTCTTGCCTAATGTCAATTTAAACCAAGATAGTTCTCATGGAAACTTTTTTTCTTGACATCTCTTTTCAAAGTGGTAAAATAGTTCTCATGAAAACTTAATTAGTTCCTAGGAGAACTAAATGTGATGGTTAGAAAGGAGATAGCATGGATAAACCGATGTTGGTCTTTAAGCGTTTTGGTCACCAGATTCATTTGATGGTGCAAAAGGAAGCCAAACGTAGTGGCATTGAATTTATGGGTGGACCTCAAGGTCAGGTTGTACGTTTTTTGGATAATCGTGAGAAAAACCAAGACTTGGTCTTGATTAAAGATATCGAGCAGGAACTCAATATTACCAAGTCTGTTGCTAGTAATTTGGTCAAGCGTATGGTGCAAAATGGTTTGGTGGAATTGGAGGCGAGTCCTAGCGATAAGCGGGCAAAATTTGTTCGTTTGACGGACAAAGCACATTCTCAAATGAAGCAGGTTAAGGCCTTTTTTGAACGAATTGATAAGCAGTTGATGGAAGACATTGATGAAGATGAATTACTGATTTTTGAGAAAGTTCTCAGTCAACTACAGGAAAATATCAAGGGAATAGGAGGAGAGAATGAAGAAATTAGCCAAACGAATTAGTAGAAAAGAATGGGGGATGATTTTACTAGTCATTCTCTTTACTTGCTTTTCGGTCTATCTAGAGCTGGAAGTGCCAACCTATATCTCGAAAATTACGGATTTGCTAGGTAGTCAAGGAACTAATTTAGATGAGTTGTGGCAGCCTGCAAGCATGATGGTGGGAATGTCCTTTCTTGCCTTCTTGTCCGTAGTTGCAGTTGGATTTTTTGCATCCCGAGTGGCGGCTTCTTATACTAGTAGGCTGAGAAGTGATATTTTTAACCGAGTTTTGGATTACTCTCAGACAGAGATTAAGAAATTCTCTATTCCCAGTCTTTTAACTCGTACTACCAATGACATTACTCAAGTTCAAATGTTGATTACCATGGGCTTGCAAGTGGTAACGCGTGGTCCGATTATGGCTATCTGGGCTATCGGGAAGATTTCAGGCCATTCAGAATACTGGCTCTGGGCCGTTCTTGTAGCAGTGATTGTCAATGTTTTGATGACGACAGTCTTGATGACGCTAGCCTTTCCAAAACAGTCCTTGATTCAGGGGTTGACAGATAAACTGAACAGTATTACTCGTGAGAGTTTAACAGGTATTCGTGTCGTTCGCGCCTACAATGCTGAAGAATACCAAAATGAAAAATTTGCAGCAGCAAATGATGAATTGACACGCTTGAATTTGTTTGTCAACCGTCTTATGGCTATTTTGAATCCTATCATGATGGGGATTTCAAGTGGTTTGAGTGTGGCGATTTACTGGATTGGGGCCTATGTGATTAACGACGCTGCTCCGATAGCGCGTCTGCCTCTCTTTAGTGACATGATTGTTTTCATGTCTTATGCTATGCAGGTTGTCATGGGCTTCCTTCTTATGGGAGCACTCTTCATCGTTCTTCCCCGAACTATGGTCTCTGCTAAGCGGATTAATCAGGTTCTAGATTTGCATTCTTCTATCCAAAACCCTGCTCAAGTGCAGCTGGCTGATGAAAACCTCAAAGGTCAGGTCGAGTTTAAGGATGTGACCTTCCGCTATGCGGCAAATTCGGAGGCGGTTATTGAGCATGTTAGCTTTAGAGCAGACGCTGGTCAAGCAGTGGCCTTTATTGGTTCAACGGGTTCAGGTAAATCAACTCTGGTCAATCTGATTCCACGTTTCTACGACGTATCAGCAGGAGAAATTCTGGTGGACGGTGTCAATGTTCAAGACTATGCCTTAGAAGATTTGCGCAACAAGGTTGGTTATATTCCTCAGAAAGCGGTTCTCTTTTCAGGTGATGTCAAGGACAATCTAGACTTTGGACAAAGTCAAGAAACACCACTTAGTGAGCAGGCTATGTGGCAGGCTTTGGAGTTGGCTCAGTCTAAGAACTTTATCGAAGACAAGGAAGCGGGCTTAGCGTCAGAAGTGGCCCAAGGAGGAACTAACTTCTCAGGTGGTCAAAGACAGCGTCTGGCCATTGCGCGTGCCTTAGCTCGGAAGCCAGAAATCCTCATCTTTGATGACTCCTTCTCAGCCTTGGACTACAAGACAGACCGTGTCCTACGCCAAGAGTTAGCAGAGAAAACCAAGTCTATGACCAAGCTTATCGTCGCACAGCGTATTTCAACGATTATGGACGCAGATTTGATTTTGGTCTTGGATCAAGGGAAAGTCGTGGGACAAGGCACCCACAGGGAACTTCTAGCTAATAACGAAGTTTACCAAGAAATTGCCTATTCACAACTATCGAAGGAGGAATTGGAACATGGAAAATAAGAAAATGTCTCTCTGGAAACAGAGTAAACCCTATCTTGCAGGCCTCCAGTTTGCCCTTCTGATAGCCTTTCTAGCAACAATCCTATCCAATATCATTACTGTATATGGTCCGACTCGCATCAAGGAAATGACTAATATTATTGCCAGTGGTTTGGAAACAAGTGTGGATGTCGTGGCGGTTGCAGCTATTGGTGGTTTTTTGGCCGTGATTTATGTGATCGGACTTTTATCAAATTATTTACAGGCATTTCTGTTTACAACAGCTATTCAACGTTTTTCAGAGCGTTTGAGAAGAGCTATTGCAGAGAAAATCAATCGCCTTCCATTGGGATATTTTGATGGACATTCTCAAGGGGATACCTTGTCTCGTGTAACCAATGACGTTGACACTGCAGCCCAGTCCCTCAATCAAAGTCTGGGAACAGTTCTTTCATCTAGTTTACTGGTCGTGGCAGTCTTGGTAACCATGTTTGGGATGAACTGGATTTTAGCCTTGGTGACGGTTGTTTCAACTCTTGTTGGATTTGCTTTCGTGTCCGTCTTTATGGGCAAATCACAGGGTTTCTTTAAGAGTCAGCAACAGGATTTGGCAGCTGTCAATGGTTATGTGGAGGAAATGTACTCTGGCCATAATGTAGTGACTAGTTACAATGCTATCGAGAGCACGAAAGAAGAGTTTGCGAAATTAAACAATCGTCTGTATGACAGTATCTGGAAGTCTCAGTTTATTTCAGGGATTATGATGCCGATTATGATGTTTATTGGGAACTTTAGCTATGCCTTGGTGATTATCGTTGGTGCAGCCTTGGCCTTAAATGGACACATCAGTATCGGGATTATCGTTGCCTTTATGGCCTACGTTCGTATCTTTTCTCAGCCCCTTTCACAAATTGCCCAAGGGGTTACTAGTCTTCAGCAGGCTAGTGCAGCCATGGGACGCGTCTTCGAATTTCTAGCTGAAGAGGAGATGGAAGATGAATCCCATAAAGCAAGACAATTGAGCGATATGAAAGGTCAAGTGGTCTTTGATCGAGTTTCCTTTGGTTACACACCAGAGCGAACTATTATCCATGACTTTTCTGCGATAGCTCATGCAGGTCAAAAGGTTGCCATTGTCGGACCGACTGGGGCTGGTAAGACAACTATTGTCAATCTTTTGATGAAGTTCTATGAGATTGATAAGGGAAGTATCCGTATCGATGGTGTGGATACCAAAGAGATGAAGCGTTCGGAAGTACACGATGCCTTTTCAATGGTCTTGCAGGATACTTGGCTCTTTGAAGGAACCATTCGCGACAATCTTATCTATAACCAAAAGGGGATTAGTAATGAGCGCGTGATTGAAGCCAGCAAGTCTGTAGGGATTCACCACTTTATCATGACTCTACCAGATGGTTACGATACCGTCTTGGATGATACAGTGACCTTGTCTGTCGGGCAAAAACAACTCTTAACCATTGCTCGTGCTTTGCTGAAAGATGCACCGCTCTTGATTTTAGATGAGGCGACCTCTTCTGTTGATACTCGGACGGAGGAATTGATTCAGAAAGCTATGGATCGTTTGATGGAGGGGAGAACTTCCTTTGTCATCGCCCACCGCTTGTCTACTATCCGAAATGCTGATCTGATTCTGGTTATGAAGGATGGCAATATCATCGAGCAAGGAAATCATGATGAGCTAATGGCGCAAGCTGGTTTCTACGCTGACCTCTATAACAGTCAATTTACAGAAGATGAAGCAGAAGAATAAACCCAAAGAAGGCTTGACGGCCTTCTTTTTCTGCACTATACTAGAAGACAAGTGCTTCCCTGCAAGCAAAATTTGAGTAAGTGATGAGAAAATATATGAAAAATTATCAAGAATGGTATGACTACATTGCTGCTAACATTGAAAATAGGCCCTTTCTTCTGAGCTTGTTAAGAACTTTCAATCGCTTCATGACGGTAGTTATGCCTATAATTTATCTAACCTTGTTAGCAACTATCTATCTCCAACAAGGACTTGGGAAACAGGTCGGAATCTATTTGTTTATCCCTGCGTCAGGTTTTGTGATTTTGTCCTTTCTTCGTAAGAAAATCAATGCCCCTAGGCCTTATGAGGAATGGGATATTAAACCCTTGCTTGACAGAGATAGTCCTGGTCAGTCTATGCCCAGTCGTCATGTCTTTTCAGCAACCATTATCTCCATGGCTTGCTTACATGCTAGTTTATCTGTAGGGGTTATCTTGTTGGTTTTTTCAACCCTCCTCGGTCTAGTGAGAGTCTTGGGTGGAGTGCATTTTCCCAAGGATGTAGTAGTTGGTTATATTTGTGGTCTTGCGTGGGGTGTGATTTTCTTTCTATTTTGACCTGTAAGTTAAGGCGGTCCAACAACCACTTACGGAGTTAAAGTAACCACTTGCTTTTTTGCTCTTGTTTTCTTATTTTCCCTTTGATATAGTAGAGTCAGAAAGGAGATGGAATGAAGTTACGAATCGAAATTGACAGCAATTTAGAGGAAACTGAAATTATCATCAAGGCAGCGGCTTTGACAGATGAGATTGCGGATTTGCAGAGACTCTTGCAAGAGTCCAAGTCTCCTCGGTTGATTTTTTACAAGGGGACGGGCGAATATTATCTGGACTTGTCGGAAATTCTCTTCTTTGAGACGGAAGGTAGCAAGATTTATGCCCATACCCAGAAAGATGCCTACGAGGTTCGGCTTAAACTCTATGAGTTAGAGACTATCCTTCCTCGTTATTTTAGTCGGGTATCCAAGTCAACTATCGCTAATATTCGGCAAATCTATTCGGTGGACAAGTCCTTTTCAGGAACGGGCACCATTTCCTTTTATCAGACCCACAAGGAGATTCATGTCTCACGACATTACCAATCCCTCCTAAAAGAAAATCTAAGAAACATGAGGTAAGAACATGAAAAAGAAAGTATTTGGTATTGTGTTGCTAGTATTGGCAGCATGGATTTTATTACAGGGACATTATGGTGTCCCATCTTTGGAGACTAAGTATTCTCCTTTCATCTTTATTGCTTTTCTCCTTTATAAGGCGGTAGAATCTTTTCTTAGGCATCATTGGACAACAGCTACTTTTTTAGCATTAATAGCGTTAAATATAGTGAATCTTTTTTATAATTGGATTCAGCTATCTCCTGTTTCACTTATTTTGGCTAGTATTTTGATTGTAATGGGTGTCAGCGCACTCACTCATTCTAACAGAACTTGGAATGGGAAAAAATGGTGGTATGATGGTGAAAAAACCATTTTTATAGACAAGGAAGTCGCTTTTGGGACTGGGACTTTCTACAAGCAAAACCAAGAATTGGTAGAAGACCAAGTAGAAGTTGGTTTTGGCAATGCCAAGATATATTATGATAATGCAGAGATTTTAGGAGATACCGCAACCCTGAAAGTGGAAGTTGGTTTTGGCAATGCAGTTATCTATGTTCCTCAACATTGGAGAGTTGATTTAAAGGTGGAAACTTTCTGTGGTGTAGCCAAGGCAGATACTTCTCTAGCCCCAACCAGCAAAACCTTGATTATCCGTGGGGATGTGGCTTTTGGAAAGTTGGGAATTGTCTACGTTAAATAAAAAAATCTTCCAATTCCCTTGCAAAAATGAAGAAAGTGTGATAACATAGTACGGTATGTGGTGCTAGCACATCCGCTATATTAGATCTAATAGGAGGAAAACACAATGGCTAAAGTATGTTACTTTACAGGTCGTAAGACTGTATCAGGAAACAACCGTTCACACGCGATGAACCAAACAAAACGTGCCGTAAAACCAAACCTTCAAAAAGTTACTGTTCTTATCGATGGTAAACCTAAAAAAGTTTGGGCTTCAGCTCGTGCTTTGAAATCAGGTAAAGTTGAACGCGTTTAATAATAAAAGTAAGGAGACCTTAGGGTCTTTTTTCTTTTACTGTAGATATAAAATCATTTGAAAAATAGAGTAAATATCCGCTGATACAGTATTCTGCTTTTACACTTGGGCTGAAATATGATAAAATAGAGTATCAACTAGTTGAGGTAAAAAGGATGACTGTAAAAATTAATACAAAAGATGGTCAAATCGAACTAACAGATGAAGTGATTGCAACTGTCGTAGGCGGTGCAACAACTGAGATTTTTGGTGTGGTCGGTATGGCTAGTAAAAATGCCCTCAAAGATAATTTCCAAGCCCTTCTAGGGAAGGAAAATTATTCCAAAGGTGTCGTCGTAAAGGCGGCCGAAGATGGCAGTATTGCAGTTGATGTATATACCGTGTTGAGCTACGGAACAAAGATTAGCGAAGTGTCAAAAAACATTCAAGAGCGTGTTCGTTTTAGCTTGGAAAACCAGCTTGGAATTACTGCTCAGACTGTAAATGTCTACATTCAAAATATCAAAGTTGTAGGAGAATAACCGTGTCAAAAATTACTACTAGCTTATTTCAAGAAATGGTGCAGGCTGCATCAACTCGCTTGAATAAGCAAGCTGAATATGTCAATTCATTAAACGTCTTTCCAGTTCCAGATGGAGATACTGGAACAAACATGGGAATGACCATTGAAAATGGAGCTAAAGAAGTTGCAGACAAGCCAGCTTCTACAGTTGGCGAGGTAGCGAGCATTCTTGCCAAAGGTCTTTTGATGGGTGCGCGTGGGAACTCAGGTGTTATTACGTCTCAGCTTTTCCGTGGATTTTCACAAGCTATCAAGGATAAAGACGAGTTAACAGGTCAAGACTTGGCCCTTGCTTTCCAATCAGGTGTAGAAGTTGCCTACAAGGCAGTTATGAAGCCAGTTGAAGGAACGATTTTGACAGTTTCTCGTGGGGCTGCTATCGGTGCTAAGAAAAAAGCTGAGCAAACAGATGATGCTGTTGAAGTCATGCGTGCAGCCTTGGAAGGTGCTAAAACAGCTCTAGCTAAAACACCAGACATGCTTCCAGTATTGAAAGAAGTTGGCGTTGTGGATTCAGGTGGTCAAGGACTGGTCTTCATCTATGAAGGTTTCCTTTCAGCCCTTACTGGTGAATATATTGCATCTGAGGACTTTGTAGCGACTCCGGCCAACATGAGTGAAATGATCAATGCTGAACATCATAAGTCTGTAGCTGGTCACGTAGCGACTGAGGACATTACCTTTGGTTACTGTACTGAAATCATGGTAGCTCTTAAGCAAGGTCCCACCTATGCTAAAGATTTTGACTACGACGAGTTCCGTAACTACTTGAATGAACTTGGGGATTCTCTCCTTGTTGTTAACGATGATGAAATTGTCAAAGTCCATGTCCATACAGAAGATCCAGGACTTGTTATGCAAGAAGGTCTCAAATATGGTAGCTTGGTCAAGGTAAAAGTTGACAATATGCGGAACCAACACGAAGCGCAGGTTGAGAAAGAAGCTGCTCAAGTTAGCAAGCCTGCTGAAGAAAAAGAGTATGCTCTGATTGCTGTAGTGGCTGGTAAAGGTCTAGCAGATATCTTCCGTTCTCAAGGTGTAGATTATGTTATTGAAGGCGGTCAAACCATGAACCCTTCAACAGAAGACTTTATCAAGGCTGTTGAACAGGTCAATGCTCGTAACATCATCTTCCTGCCAAACAACAAAAACATCTTCATGGCAGCTCAATCTGCAGCAGAAGTTTTGGAGCAACCAGCAGTAGTGGTAGAGACTCGTACTTTGCCACAAGGTTTGACAAGTCTTCTTGCCTTTGATCCAAGCAAGTCCATCGAAGAAAACCAAGAGCGTATGACAGCTGCTCTTAGCGATGTCGTTAGCGGAAGCGTCACAACAGCTGTGCGTGATACAACCATTGATGGCTTAGAAATCCATGAAAATGATAATCTTGGTATGGTGGATGGGAAAATCCTCGTGTCAAATCCTGACATGCACCAAACCTTGACTGAAACATTGAAACATATGTTGGATGAAGATAGTGAAATCGTAACCTTCTATGTCGGTGAAGACGGAAGCGAAGAACTTGCCAATGAAATTGCTCAAGAAATCGCAGAAGAATTCGAAGATGTTGAAGTCGAAATCCACCAAGGCCAACAACCTGTTTACCCATACCTATTTAGTGTAGAATAAGATTAATAAAGGACTGAGAAATCAGTTCTTTTTTCTTTTTTAGTAAATGAAATCGGTATCTTTTTAATAAAAACAAAAATAACATTCATAAATAAACGTTAAAATAGAAAATTCAGAAAATTTCTTCTTTTCTCTTGAAAAATTTTGAAAAAATGGTATGATAGTAACAAGTTATTTTTAAGAGAAGAGAAAGGGGAACAATGGAGAAAATCAGTTTAGAATCTCCTAAGACGGGGTCGGACCTAGTTTTGGAAACACTTCGTGATTTAGGAATTGATACCATCTTTGGTTATCCTGGGGGTGCAGTCTTGCCTTTTTATGATGCGATATATAATTTTAAAGGCATTCGCCACATTCTAGGACGCCATGAGCAAGGTTGTCTGCATGAAGCTGAAGGTTATGCCAAATCAACTGGAAAGTTGGGTGTTGCTGTCGTCACTAGCGGACCGGGAGCAACAAATGCCATTACAGGGATTGCGGATGCCATGAGCGATAGCGTTCCCCTTTTGGTCTTTACAGGTCAGGTGGCGCGAGCAGGTATTGGGAAGGATGCCTTTCAGGAGGCAGACATCGTGGGAATTACCATGCCAATCACTAAGTACAATTATCAAGTTCGTGAGACAGCTGATATCCCTCGAATCATTACGGAAGCTGTCCATATCGCAACTACAGGCCGTCCAGGGCCGGTCGTAATTGACCTACCTAAAGACGTATCTGCTTTAGAAACCGACTTTATCTATTCACCAGAAGTGAATCTACCAAGCTATCAGCCGACTCTTGAGCCAAATGATATGCAAATTAAGAAAATCTTGAAGCAATTATCCAAGGCTAAAAAACCAGTCTTGTTAGCTGGTGGTGGGATTAGTTATGCTGAAGCAGCTGCAGAATTAAATGAATTTGCAGAGCGCTATCAAATTCCAGTGGTAACCAGCCTTTTGGGACAAGGAACGATTGCAACAAGTCATCCACTCTTCCTTGGAATGGGGGGGATGCACGGATCATTCGCAGCAAATATTGCTATGACGGAAGCTGATTTTATGATTAGTATTGGTTGCCGTTTCGATGACCGCTTGACGGGAAATCCTAAGACCTTCGCTAAGAATGCTAAGGTTGCCCACATTGATATTGACCCTGCCGAGATTGGCAAGATTATCAGTGCTGATATTCCAGTAGTTGGAGATGCTAAGAAAGCCTTGCAAATGTTACTAGCAGAACCGACAGTTCATAACAATACTGAAAAATGGATTGAAAAAGTCACTAAAGACAAGAACCGCGTTCGTTCTTATGATAAGAAAGAGCGTGTGGTTCAGCCACAAGCTGTTATTGAACGAATTGGTGAATTGACGAATGGAAATGCCATTGTGGTCACAGACGTTGGTCAACACCAAATGTGGACAGCCCAGTATTATCCCTACCAAAATGAACGTCAGTTAGTGACTTCAGGTGGTTTGGGAACGATGGGGTTTGGAATCCCAGCAGCAATCGGTGCCAAAATTGCTAACCCAGATAAGGAAGTAGTCTTGTTTGTTGGGGATGGTGGTTTCCAAATGACCAACCAGGAATTGGCTATTTTGAACATTTACAAGGTGCCAATCAAGGTGGTGATGCTAAACAATCACTCACTTGGAATGGTTCGCCAATGGCAGGAATCCTTCTATGAAGGTAGAACGTCTGAGTCGGTCTTTGATACCCTTCCTGATTTCCAACTGATGGCGCAGGCTTATGGTATTAAAAACTATAAGTTTGATAATCCTGAGACCTTGGCTCAAGACCTTGAAGTGATCACTGAGGATGTTCCTATGCTAATCGAGGTAGATATTTCTCGTAAGGAACAGGTGTTACCAATGGTACCAGCTGGTAAGAGTAATCATGAGATGTTGGGGGTGAAGTTCCATGCGTAGAATGTTAACAGCAAAACTACAAAATCGTTCAGGAGTCCTCAATCGCTTTACTGGCGTTCTGTCTCGTCGCCAGGTTAATATCGAAAGTATCTCTGTTGGAGCAACAGAAGATCCGAATGTATCGCGCATCACCATTATTATTGATGTAGCTTCACATGATGAAGTGGAGCAAATTATTAAGCAACTTAATCGTCAGATTGATGTGATTCGCATTCGTGATATTACAGACAAGCCTCATTTGGAGCGCGAGGTGATTTTGGTTAAGATGTCAGCGCCAGCTGAGAAGCGTGCTGAGATTCTAGCGATTATTCAACCTTTCCGTGCAACGGTGGTAGATGTAGCGCCAAGCTCGATTACTATTCAAATGACAGGAAATGCTGAAAAGAGTGAAGCTCTATTGCGAGTCATTCGACCATACGGTATTCGCAATATCGCTCGTACGGGTGCAACTGGATTTACCCGCGATTAATACTCTTCGAAAATCAAATTCAAACCACGTCAGCTTCGCCTTGCCGTACTCAAGTACAGCCTGTGGCTAGCTTCCTAGTTTGCTCTTTGATTTTCATTGAGTATAAAAATCCAACTTAAATTTGTTAAACCAGCCTAAAAGGCAATAAATAATAGAAAAGAGAGAAAAACTATGGCAGTTCAAATGGAATATGAAAAAGATGTTAAAGTAGCAGCACTTGACGGTAAAAAAATCGCCGTTATCGGTTATGGTTCACAAGGACATGCGCATGCTCAAAACTTGCGTGATTCAGGTCGTGACGTTATTATCGGTGTACGTCCAGGTAAATCTTTTGACAAAGCAAAAGAAGATGGATTTGACACTTACACAGTAGCAGAAGCAACTAAATTGGCTGACGTTATCATGATTTTGGCACCAGACGAAATCCAACAAGAATTGTACGAAGCAGAAATCGCTCCAAACTTGGAAGCTGGAAATGCAGTTGGATTTGCTCATGGTTTCAACATTCACTTCGAATTTATCAAAGTTCCTGCGGATGTGGATGTCTTTATGTGTGCTCCTAAAGGACCAGGACACTTGGTACGTCGTACTTATGAAGAAGGATTTGGTGTTCCAGCTCTTTACGCAGTATACCAAGATGCAACAGGAAATGCTAAAAACATTGCTATGGACTGGTGTAAAGGTGTTGGAGCAGCTCGTGTAGGTCTTCTTGAAACAACATACAAAGAAGAAACTGAAGAAGATTTGTTTGGTGAACAAGCTGTACTTTGTGGTGGTTTGACTGCCCTTATCGAAGCAGGTTTCGAAGTCTTGACAGAAGCAGGTTACGCTCCAGAATTGGCATACTTTGAAGTTCTTCACGAAATGAAATTAATCGTTGACTTGATTTATGAAGGTGGATTCAAGAAAATGCGTCAATCTATTTCAAACACTGCTGAGTACGGTGACTATGTATCAGGTCCACGTGTAATTACTGAGCAAGTTAAAGAAAACATGAAAGCTGTCTTGGCTGATATCCAAAATGGTAAATTTGCAAATGACTTTGTAAATGACTATAAAGCTGGACGTCCAAAATTGACTGCTTACCGTGAACAAGCAGCTAACCTTGAAATTGAAAAAGTTGGTGCAGAATTGCGTAAAGCAATGCCATTCGTTGGTAAAAACGACGATGATGCATTTAAAATCTATAACTAATTGATAGAAATTAAGGTGAAGGCGAGTTGGGGGACTAACTCGCTTTTATAATCAATTCATATCTCTTTTTAAGAGGATGGATTGCGATAGTATGAAATAGTCTAGGAGAAAATGATGTTAAGTTCAAAAGATATAATCAAGGCTCATAAGGTCTTGAATGGTGTGGTCGTTAATACACCGCTTGATTATGACCATTATTTATCGGAGAAGTATGGTGCTAAGATTTATTTGAAAAAGGAAAATGCCCAACGTGTTCGTTCTTTTAAAATTCGTGGTGCCTATTATGCTATTTCTCAGCTCAGCAAAGAAGAGCGTGAGCGTGGGGTAGTCTGTGCCTCTGCGGGAAATCATGCGCAGGGAGTTGCCTATACTTGTAATGAGATGAAAATTCCTGCTACTATTTTTATGCCCATTACTACTCCGCAACAAAAAATTGGTCAAGTTCGCTTTTTTGGTGGGGATTTCGTGACCATTAAACTAGTTGGAGATACCTTTGATGCTTCAGCTAAAGCAGCTCAAGAATTTACAGTCTCTGAAAATCGTACCTTTATTGATCCCTTTGATGATGCTCATGTCCAAGCAGGTCAAGGGACTGTTGCTTATGAGATTTTAGAAGAAGCTCGAAAAGAATCGATTGATTTTGATGCTGTCTTGGTTCCTGTTGGTGGTGGCGGTCTCATTGCCGGGATTTCTACCTATATCAAGGAAACAAGTCCAGAGATTGAGGTTATCGGAGTAGAGGCGAATGGAGCGCGTTCCATGAAGGCTGCCTTTGAAGCTGGTGGTCCAGTCAGACTCAAAGAAATTGACAAATTTGCGGATGGGATTGCTGTACAAAAGGTAGGTCAATTGACCTATGAGGCAACTCGTCAACATGTTCAAACTTTGGTAGGTGTCGATGAGGGATTGATTTCTGAAACCTTGATTGACCTTTACTCTAAGCAAGGGATTGTCGCAGAACCTGCTGGAGCGGCTAGTATTGCTTCTTTAGAAGTTTTAGCTGAATATATCAAGGGGAAAACCATTTGTTGTATCATTTCTGGAGGAAATAATGATATCAACCGTATGCCAGAAATGGAAGAGCGTGCTTTGATTTATGATGGGATTAAGCATTATTTTGTGGTCAATTTTCCACAGCGTCCAGGAGCATTGCGTGAATTTGTAAATGATATCTTGGGGCCAAATGATGATATCACACGTTTTGAGTATATCAAACGAGCTAGCAAGGGAACAGGTCCAGTATTGATTGGGATCGCTTTGGCAGATAAGCATGATTATGCAGGATTGATTCGTCGCATGGAAGGTTTTGATCCAGCTTATATTAACTTAAATGGTAATGAAACGCTCTATAATATGCTTGTCTGAGGACTAATAAAAAAATATCATATTATTTGCACAACTGATGTATAGGTGTTATAATGAGGGTGAAGAAAGGGGGCGATTCCTATGGACTTAGGAAATCTATCGTGCTATTTCTACTACAACTCACTATAGCACCTATTATTTTTGATTCTGTTTATATTGAGGCGACAGAATTACTTACTATATATAAGGAAATTTTTTGAAATCCCCAATTGTATATATCCCTAATTTGAACTTTCACTAAATATAATAGGAATCAGAAAAAATAATCAATGTTTATGAGATGGTTGTTAGGTGAGTCGGCTGAAAAAACTCGTGAGATAAACAATAGTGCTAGACATGAAACAGCAAGTGCTGCTGTTTTCAAATGACTAGCTGGAAAGCGGGTGTGTAATCAGAAGGTGCAAGATTGGACAAAGTAAGTAGTACCGGTTGTGAAATAAATAAGATATAGATAAGGACAGGAAAGGAACCAAAGAAGGAGAAAGAAAACGGAATGGATTAGAGATAGTGTGGAGTGAAAGACTATCTTTAGTGGACTTGTTGATTTAAAAGGAATATATAGAATGAAATAGTAAATCCTGTCTATCCTATTGAGAAACTGGCATTCAGTATACATGAATATTTTTACAAGTTTAAAGTTTAATAATGCAATTGTTTTTTAGGAGCATACTAATGGGTTATAGTAAGCAAAAACCTATATATTATCGGCTTTAAAAAGGAAGTAAGAAGATTCTAGATCATTTATTTTATTGAATATATGTTTTTTTATTGACAAAAGACATAAAAACGTATAGAATAATATAACGTAAAGAAGAAAATAGGAGAAGAACATGGCTAAGTCAAACTTTGAAAAAGTAGAATCAGTTGTTGGCTGGGTTCGTGATAAGAAAATCACAGGCTACCGTATCTCTAAAGAAACGAATGCGCGTGAAATGTCTATCATTGCTCTAGCGCAGGGTCGTGCAAAAGTAAAAAATATTTCATTTGAAACAGCTCTAGGTTTAATTGATTTCTATGAAAAAAATCATGAAAAATTTGAAGATTAATCTTTGGATAATGGCGGATTCTTGAATAAGGTCTGCCTTTTCATTTTGATACTCAATGAAAATCAAAGAGCAAACTAGGAAGCTAGCCGTAGGCTGCTCAAAGCACTGCTTTGAGGTTGTAAATAAGACTGACAGAGTCAGTAACATATACCTACGGCAAGGCGAAGCTGACGTGGTTTGAAGAGATTTTCGAAGAGTATGAGGACAGCAAAAAGACTGCACGATTGATGCAGCCTTTTCTTTTTATTTGAGATAGCGTTGAAGGAACTCTTTTGTACGGTCTTCTTTAGGATTGGTGAAGAGGTCTTCTGGTTTGCCTTCTTCAGCGATTACACCCTTATCCATGAAGATAACACGGTGAGAGACATCACGGGCGAATTCCATTTCGTGGGTTACGACAATCATAGTCAAGCCTTCTTGAGCCAGATCTTGCATGATTTTGAGGACTTCTCCAACCATTTCTGGATCGAGAGCTGATGTTGGTTCATCAAAGAGAATAGCGTCCGGATTCATTGAAAGGGCACGAGCGATGGCCACACGTTGTTTTTGACCACCTGAGAGTTGTTTTGGTTTCGCTTGCCAGTAGCGTTCTCCCATGCCGACCTTTTCCAGGTTTTCTTTGGCAATCTTTTCAGCTTCTGTACGTTCGCGTTTAAGGACAGTCGTCTGAGCGACAATTGTGTTTTCAAGCACGTTGAGATTTTCAAAGAGGTTAAAGGATTGGAAAACCATTCCCAACTTTTCACGGTATTGCGTGAGGTCATAGCCTTTTTCGAGGACGTTTTGTCCATGATAAAGGATTTGTCCATCAGTTGGCGTTTCAAGTAGGTTAATAGAGCGTAGGAAGGTTGATTTTCCGCTTCCAGAGCTTCCGATGATAGAGATGACCTCTCCCTTGTGGACGGTGAGAGAAATGTCTTTTAACACTTCGTTTTGTCCATAGGATTTTTTGAGGTGTTTAATTTCAAGGATTGCTTGTGTCATTATTTCAAATCCTCCGTTTGCATTTGGTTAGCACCTGTAGTATAGGTATCCATGTCCATTCGGCGCTCGATGAAGCGTAGGATACGTGTTACGGTGAAGGTGAGGACAAAGTAAATTACGGCGATGATTGTAAATGTCTGGAAGTATTGATAGGTTTGCGTCGCCACGGTATTTCCTGAGAAATAAAGTTCGACAACAGAGATAACGTTCAATACAGATGTATCTTTGATATTGATGACAAATTCATTACCAGTTGCTGGTAGGATATTGCGGACAACCTGAGGTAGGACAATCTTACGCATGGTTTGGTTATGAGTCATACCAAGAGCAGTCGCAGCTTCAAATTGTCCCTTGTCAACTGCTAGGATACCACCACGGACGATTTCAGTCATGTAGGCACCGGTATTGATTGAAACGATGAAGATAGCAGCCAGTGTACGGTCAAGGTTGATACCGAAAGCTTGGGCAGTTCCATAGTAGATAACCATCGATTGAACGATCATTGGTGTACCACGGAAAATTTCAATGTAGACATTGAGGATCCAGCCGATTAGTTTTTGTAGGCCATAAATGGCTTTATTCTCAGAGAGAGGAGCAGTACGGAAAACACCAATGGCAAGACCGATAATGAGACCTATGATGGTTCCGACGATAGAGATTAAAAGAGTGATACCAGCACCACGCAAAAGTTGTTGCCAGTTTTCAGAAAGAATTTTAGCGACTTGGCTAAAGAAACTACTGCTAGTCTCTTCAGTTGTTGTAGCTTCGGCAGGTTGTTCCTTGATCATACGATCCATCAAGGCAACTTGGTCGTCTTTTGAAATGGTTTCAATGCTGGCATTGATTTGGCTAATACGATTGTCATCTTTACGAAGTCCAATGGCGATAGCTGTATCTTCTTCCCCAGTTTTGAAACCTGGTTCTACTTGAACCATCTTGAACTTAGAGTTGGCAGCTTCAGCAGTCAGAGCTTCTGGTCGTTCAGAAACATAAGCATCGATAACACCAGCCTCAAGTGCTTGGCGCATTTGAGCGAAGTCTCCCATGGCTGTTTCTTTTTTAGCACCCGGGATTTGTGTAATCAAGTCGTAGAGGTAGACACCTTGTTGAGAAGTGATTTTCGCACCGTTAAAGTCATCCAAAGATTTTGCATTTGCGTAGGCAGAATCTTTTTTGACAAGCAAAACTGGTTCGCTAGTGTAGTAACTGCTTGAAAAGGCAATTTCTTGTTTGCGTTCGGCAGTTGGACTCATACCTGCGATAATCATGTCAATCTTACCAGAAGTAAGGGCAGGGACTAGACCTTCCCACTTTGTTTTAACAACCAAAGGTTCTTTACCTAAGTCCTTAGCGATTTTCTTGGCGATTTGAACATCGTATCCGTTAGCATACTGGTTAGTCCCATCGATTTTGACAGCTCCATTGCTATCATCATCCTGAGTCCAGTTAAAGGGAGCATATGCTGCTTCCATCCCGATGCGTAAATATTCATCGGCTTGGGCAACATTGACAAGTCCCAGCATCAGCAAGAGACTTGTGAAAATAGATAAGTATATTTTTCTCATGATTTCTCCTATTTCTAATCTATTAAAAAATAACTGTCTCCTATTTTATCGAAAAAAACTCTATTTTTCAATATAGGTAAGCCCTTACTTGAGAAAAAATGATATAATGATAGCAAAGATAAAAAGGGGGCTTAGTTGATGAAAAAAACTTTTTTCTTACTAGTTTTAGGCTTGTTTTGCCTTCTGCCACTCTCTGTTTTTGCCATTGATTTCAAGATAAACTCTTACCAAGGGGATTTGTATATTCATGCAGACAATACGGCAGAATTTAGACAGAAGATAGTTTACCAGTTTGAGGAGGACTTTAAGGGCCAAATCGTGGGACTTGGACGTGCTGGCAAGATGCCTAGTGGATTTGACATTGATCCTCATCCAAAGGTTCAGGCTGCGAAAAACGGTGCTGAACTAGCAG
>NZ_JPFZ01000012.1 GCF_000722775.1 Streptococcus mitis subsp. hohhotensis | reverse complement strand
GTTACTAGCGAAGTGATAGAAGGAGCAGATGGTTATACTGTTAAAGTTTATAATCCAGGTCAAGAAGGCGACACAGTTGAAGTTGACCTTGTCTGGAACTTAAAGAATTTGCTTTTTCTATATGATGACATTGCTGAATTAAATTGGCAACCTTTAACAGATAGTTCAGGGGCTATTGGAAAGTTTGAATTTCATGTAAGGGGAGACATGGGGGCAGAAAAACTCTTTTTCCATACAGGGAAACTCTTTAGAGAGGGAACGGTTGAAAAGAGTAACCTTGATTATACTATCCGTTTGGACAATCTTCCGGCTAAGCGTGGAGTTGAATTGCATGCCTACTGGCCTCGAACTGATTTTGCTAGCGCTACGGATCAGGGATTGAAAGGAAATCGTTTAGAAGAGTTTAATAAGATAGAAGACTCGATTGTTAAAGAAAAAGAGCAAAGTAAACAACTTGTTACTTGGGTCTTTCCTTCAATACTTTCCATCTCTCTGTTATTGAGCATCTGCTTCTATTTCATCTATAGAAGAAAGACCACTCCTTCAGTCAAATATGCCAAAAATCATCGTCTCTATGAACCACCAATGGAATTAGAGCCTATGGTTTTATCAGAGGCAGTTTATTCGACCTCCTTGGAGGAAGTGAGTCCTCTAACAAAAGGAGCTGGGAAATTCATCTTTGATCAACTTATTCAAGCTACCTTGCTAGATGTGATAGACCGTGGGAATGTTTCTATTATTTCAGAAGGAGATGCAGTTGGTTTGAGGCTAGTAAAAGAAGATGGTTTGTCAAGCTTTGAGAAAGACTGTCTAAATCTGGCTTTTTCAGGCAAAAAAGAAGAAACTCTTTCCAATTTGTTTGCGAATTACAAGGTATCTGATAGTCTTTATCGTAGAGCAAAAGTCTCTGATGAAAAACGGATTCAAGCAAAGGGGCGTCAACTCAAATCTTCTTTTGAAGAAGTATTGAACCAGATGCAAGAAGGAGTGAGAAATCGAGTTTCCTTCTGGGGACTCCCAGATTACTATCGTCCTTTAACTGGTTTGGAAAAGGCTTTGCAAGTGGGTATGGGGGTCTTGACTATCCTGCCCCTATTTATCGGATTTGGTTTGTTCTTGTACAGTTTGGATGTTCATGCTTATTTTTATCTCCCTTTGCCAATACTTGGTTTTCTAGGTTTGGTTTTGGCTGTTTTCTATTATTGGAAGCTTCGACTAGATAATCGTGATGGTGTCCTAAATGATGCAGGGGCAGAAGTCTACTATCTCTGGACCAGTTTTGAAAATATGTTGCGGGAGATTGCACGATTGGATCAGGCTGAGCTGGAAAGTATTGTGGTATGGAATCGCCTCTTGGTTTATGCGACCCTATTTGGCTATGCGGACAAGGTCAGCCATTTGATGAAGGTTCATCACATCCAAGTAGAAAATCCAGATATCAATCTCTATGTAGCTTATGGCTGGCATAGTATGTTTTATCATTCAACAGCACAAATGAGCCATTATGCCAGTGTCGCAAATACAGCAAGTACCTACTCTGTATCTTCTGGAAGTGGAAGTTCTGGTGGTGGCTTCTCTGGAGGCGGAGGTGGCGGCAGTATCGGCGCCTTTTAAAGAGAACTGCCATAGACTGAAAAAGTATGCTATAATGGAAGATAGAAAAAAGGAGTAATCTATGTATCTTATTGAAATTTTAAAATCTATCTTCTTCGGTATTGTTGAAGGAATTACAGAATGGTTGCCGATTTCCAGTACAGGTCACTTGATTTTAGTAGAGGAATTTATTCAGTACAAAGACCAGAATGAAGCCTTTATGTCTATGTTTAATGTTGTGATTCAGCTTGGTGCGATTTTAGCGGTTATGGTCATTTACTTTAACAAGCTCAATCCTTTCAAACCGACTAAGGATAAGCAGGAAGTTCGTAAGACTTGGAGACTGTGGTTGAAGGTCTTGGTTGCCACTTTACCTTTGCTTGCCGTCTTTAAATTTGATGATTGGTTTGATACCCACTTCCATAACATGGTTTCTGTTGCTCTCATGTTGATTATCTATGGGATTGCCTTTATCTATTTGGAAAAGCGCAATAAAGCGCGTGCTATCGAGCCAAGTGTAACAGAGTTGGACAAGCTTCCTTATACGACAGCTTTCTATATCGGACTCTTCCAAGTTCTTGCCCTTTTACCAGGGACCAGTCGTTCTGGTGCAACGATTGTCGGTGGTTTGTTAAATGGAACCAGTCGTTCTGTTGTGACAGAATTTACCTTCTATCTTGGAATTCCTGTTATGTTCGGAGCCAGTGCCTTAAAGATTTTCAAATTTATAAAAGCAGGACAGCTCTTGAGCTTTGGGCAATTATTCTTGCTCTTGGTTGCGATGGGAGTAGCTTTTGCAGTTAGTATGGTGGCTATTCGTTTCTTGACAAGTTATGTGAAAAAACACGACTTTACCCTTTTCGGTAAATACCGTATCGTGCTTGGTAGTGTTTTGCTACTTTACAGTTTTGTCCGTTTATTTGTATAAGAAAAACCTTGAAGGGGCAGCTCTTCAAGGTTTTAAAATCCAGTCATGGTAATCCCCAACAGGCGGACACCTCTTTCTTTCTCGCTTAACTCTTCATAGAGTTGTAGGGCTATTTGGCTTATCTGACTAGCATCCTGTGTTTTTTGAGCTAGACTTTTTCGTTTAGTGAGAGTTGAAAAGTCCTCGTAGCGGATTTTCAAAATGACAATTTTTCCAGCTTTTTCTTGCTGATGTAGATTGAGAGCGACTCTTTCTGATAGAAGAGTCAGCTCTTTTTTGATATCTTCCTCGGCACGGAGAATCTTCCCGTAGGTTTTCTCCTTGCCGATTGATTTACGGATGCGATTGGATTTGACGGGGGAATTGTGAATACCACGAGCCTTTCGATAAAGGTCATAGCCCAGTCTGCCAAAGCGGTCTATTAGGGTTACTTCAGGGACTTCAAGCAAATCAGCGCCGGTAAAAACACCCATTTGATGAAGTCTTTCCACTGTCTTTTTTCCTACTCCATGAAACTTGGAAATATCCATTTGTTTTAGAAAGTCCTCAGCCTGGTCAGGTAGAATCACTGTCAGACCATGTGGCTTTTGATAATCACTGGCCATTTTAGCTAAGAATTTGTTGTAAGAAACGCCAGCAGAAGCAGTTAGATGAAGTTCTTTCCAGATATCCTCTTGAATGAGGCGAGCAATTTTAACCGCTGACCTGATACCGAGTTTATTTTCTGTTACATCCAAATAGGCTTCGTCAATGCTCATGGGTTCAATCAAATCTGTATAGCGCTTAAAAATCGCTCGGATCTGGAGGCCCACAGCTTTGTATTTTTCATAATTTCCTGATATAAAGACGGCCTGGGGACATCGTTCATAAGCTTCCTTGGAACTCATGGCAGAATGGACACCAAAAGCTCGTGCCTCATAGCTACAGGTAGAAACGACTCCCCGCCCACCTGTTTGCCGAGGATCGCTTCCGATAATGACAGGTTTTCCTCTGAGTTTAGGATTATCTCTGATTTCCACCGCAGCAAAAAAGGCATCCATGTCAATATGGATGATTTTTCTTGACAAATCATTTAACAAAGGAAAAATCAACATGCCTAGCCCCCTTTTTACCGCTTATTTTCTTTTATTATACCCTTTTTTCTGAAAAAAAGAAAAAGGACTTTATTTTTTCAAAAATATACTACAGTTTGGGATAAAACGCAGACTGTTTTAGAAAAGAAAGTGTAAAAATAGGGATTTATTACTTGTTGAAAACGATTACTGTATGGTATACTTGTCTCATGAATGTAACAGATGGTTGTTACTAGAAAGAAAAAAGAGGACATTAACATGGTTGTTAAGACAGTTGTTGAAGCACAAGATATTTTTGATAAAGCTTGGGAAGGCTTCAAAGGCGTAGATTGGAAAGAAAAAGCAAGTGTATCACGCTTCGTACAAGCTAACTACACACCTTACGATGGAGACGAAAGCTTCCTTGCAGGACCAACAGAACGTTCACTTCACATCAAAAAAATTGTAGAAGAAACTAAAGCACACTACGAAGAAACTCGTTTCCCAATGGACACTCGTCCAACATCTATTGCTGACATTCCAGCAGGATTTATCGATAAAGAAAATGAAGTTATCTTCGGTATCCAAAACGATGAACTCTTCAAATTGAACTTCATGCCAAAAGGTGGTATCCGTATGGCTGAAACTACTTTGAAAGAAAATGGATACGAACCAGATCCAGCTGTTCACGAAATCTTTACTAAATACGTAACAACAGTTAACGACGGTATCTTCCGTGCCTACACTTCAAACATTCGTCGCGCTCGTCACGCTCACACTGTAACGGGTCTTCCAGATGCATACTCACGCGGACGTATCATTGGTGTTTACGCACGTCTTGCTCTTTACGGTGCAGACTACTTGATGCAAGAAAAAGTAAACGATTGGAATGCAATCGAAGAAATCGATGAAGAAACAATCCGTCTTCGTGAAGAAATCAACCTTCAATACCAAGCATTGCAACAAGTTGTTCGCTTGGGTGACCTTTACGGAGTTGACGTTCGCAAACCAGCGATGAACGTTAAAGAAGCTATCCAATGGGTTAACATCGCCTTCATGTCTGTCTGCCGTGTTATCAACGGTGCTGCTACATCTCTAGGTCGTGTGCCAATCGTATTGGACATCTTTGCAGAACGTGACCTTGCTCGTGGTACATTTACTGAATCAGAAATCCAAGAATTCGTTGATGATTTCGTTATGAAACTTCGTACAGTTAAATTTGCTCGTACAAAAGCTTACGACCAATTGTACTCAGGTGACCCAACTTTCATCACAACTTCTATGGCTGGTATGGGTAACGACGGTCGTCACCGTGTTACTAAGATGGACTACCGTTTCTTGAACACTCTTGACAACATCGGTAACTCACCAGAACCAAACTTGACAGTTCTTTGGACTGACAAATTGCCATACAACTTCCGTCGCTACTGTATGCACATGAGCCACAAACACTCTTCTATCCAATACGAAGGTGTAACAACAATGGCTAAAGACGGATATGGTGAAATGAGCTGTATCTCATGCTGTGTGTCTCCACTTGACCCAGAAAATGAAGAACAACGCCACAACATCCAGTACTTCGGTGCGCGTGTAAACGTATTGAAAGCCCTTCTTACTGGTTTGAACGGTGGTTACGACGATGTTCACAAAGACTACAAAGTATTTGACATCGAACCAATCCGTGACGAAGTTCTTGAATTTGAATCAGTTAAAGCTAACTTTGAAAAATCTCTTGACTGGTTGACTGACACTTACGTAGATGCTTTGAACATCATCCACTACATGACTGATAAGTACAACTACGAAGCTGTTCAAATGGCCTTCTTGCCAACTAAACAACGTGCCAACATGGGATTCGGTATCTGTGGATTTGCCAACACTGTTGATACATTGTCAGCTATCAAATACGCTACAGTTAAACCAATCCGTGACGAAAATGGCTACATCTACGATTACGAAACAATCGGTGAATACCCACGTTGGGGTGAAGATGACCCACGTTCAAACGAATTGGCAGAATGGTTAATCGAAGCTTACACAACTCGTCTACGTAGCCACAAACTTTACAAAGACGCAGAAGCTACAGTTTCACTTTTGACTATCACATCTAACGTTGCTTACTCTAAACAAACTGGTAACTCACCAGTCCACAAAGGTGTATACCTCAACGAAGATGGTTCTGTGAACTTGTCTAAACTTGAATTCTTCTCACCAGGTGCTAACCCATCTAATAAAGCTAAAGGTGGATGGTTGCAAAACTTGAACTCACTTTCTAGCCTTGACTTTAGTTATGCAGCTGATGGTATCTCATTGACTACACAAGTATCACCTCGCGCTCTTGGTAAGACTCGTGACGAACAAGTTGATAACTTGGTAACAATCCTTGATGGTTACTTCGAAAACGGTGGACAACACGTTAACTTGAACGTTATGGACTTGAACGATGTTTACGAAAAGATTATGTCTGGTGAAGACGTTATCGTACGTATCTCTGGATACTGTGTAAACACTAAATACCTCACTCCAGAACAAAAAACTGAATTGACACAACGTGTCTTCCACGAAGTTCTTTCAATGGATGATGCCTTGGATGCATTGAGCTAATCAAGTTCTTGAATAATGAAATAAGGAACCCTCGGTCAAATCGACTGAGGGTTTTTGGCTCTTATACTCTTCGAAAATCTCTTCAAACCACGTCAGCTTTATCTGCAACCTCAAAGCGGTGCTTTGAGCAACCTACAGCTAGCTTCCTAGTTTGCTCTTTGATTTTCATTGAGTATTAAATATTTTAAGTCATTCTATGAAGTGTCGCACTTTGTTTAAAAGGAGTTGGTTGGGTTGAGGAGGCAGTCTGAAATAAAAACACCACACTTTGTAAGGAACAAGGTGTGGTTGTATTTTATCTCTTAGACCAAGTTCTCTTCATAAAGAGAAGTAGGATTGGATAAATCTCCAAGCGACCTGCAATCATTGCAAAGGAGAGGAGAATTTTTGAGATAGGACTAAAGATTGAGAAACTAGAAGTGGTTCCTAGAATAGGTCCTATATTATTGAAACAGCTAAAGACAGCACTGGTTACAACCAGAAAATCATTGCTATCTAGGCTGACAATAAAGATAAGCGCTAGCAAAATCATAGAATAGATGACAAAGTACTTGAGAATCTTATGCTGGGTATCTTTGTCAATCACCGTTTTATTAACATGGAGAGTCAAAACACGGTGGGGCGATAGGATTGACAAAATCTGATTTTTAGCAATTTTTGAAAGGATAAGGCCTCGAATAACCTTGAGTCCACCTGCGGTTGAACCAGCAGAACCACCGATTCCCATGAGGAAGAGAAGGATAAACTGGGAGAAGAGGGGCCAGTTGGTAATATCCCCGTAACCAAAACCAGTTGTTGTAATGATATTGGAAACCTGGAAGAAGGCCATTTCAAAACTCTTTGAAAATCCCGGGTAGAGATAGAGGGTATTAAGGCTGATCAAGCCTGTAGAAATCATTACGATGAATAAGTAAGCCCGAAGTTCTTCATCTCCAAAGAAGGCCTTGACGCGACGGAGCATGAGGTAGTAGTAGAGGTTGAAATTTACCCCAAAAACCAGAACTCCGATACTAACCAGATAGGTAATTAGTGAGCTGCCATAGTGGGCAATCCCGTCGTTATAGACGGTAAAGCCTCCTGTACCTGCTGTTCCCATAGCAATGACAAAACTATCAAATAGGGGCATACCGGCTAGGTAATAGATGATGACAAAGAGGGAAAAGAGAGCTAGGTAAAGGAGATAGAGAATCTGGGCAGTGTTTTTGAGTTTGGATACAACCTTACCAAAGACAGGACCAGGAACCTCAGCCTTCATTACCTCTAGGTGGCTATTCTTGGCATTATCCATAATAGCAAGTGCAAAAACAAGAACTCCCATCCCTCCAATCAAGTGGGTAAAGCTTCGCCAGAAGAGGAGGGAACGACTGAGAACCGAAACGTCATTCAGAATAGTTGCTCCAGTAGTTGTAAAGCCAGAACTGATTTCAAAAAAGGCATCGATAACGCTGGGAATTTGTCTAGCAAAGACAAAGGGGAGACCGCCAAAGAAAGACCAAAGGATCCAACAGAGGGCAACAATCAAGACTCCCTCCTTGGCATAAATCCGTTGATTTTTTGGCTTTTGTAAAATTCCTGAACCGCCTAGTAATACGAGAATCCCTATTGTTGAAAAGAGGGCCGTAAAGACTTGGCTCGATTCACGGTAATAGAGAGCGACAGACACAGGAACCAAAAGAAGAACAGCTTCAATCAAAAGTAACTTTGAAAGGAGGTAACGAATCATACTTTTATTCATTTCTTACCTCGCGATCAAGTCATAAATCTTGGTGATGTTTGGCAACAAAGTTGTTACTAGGAGCTTGTCTCCAACTTCCAACATATCCTCCCCGGTAGGGAAAATAGTCTTGCCTTTTCGAATGATGGCTGCTATGAGAACCCCTTTTTTCAGTTTTAGTTGAGAAAGAGGTTTGGCAGTCATTTTATTGGCTTCCTTGATATGGAATTGCAGAGTTTCGATTTGCCCATTGGCTAGATGGTGCATGGCTTGAAGGTCTGAATACTGGGCATTAACCCGACCACGAATAAAGTGCATGATTGTATCTACAGCGATGCTTTTAGGTGTGATGATACTTGAAAAATCAGGCGCATTGATAATCTCGAGGAGACTGGTACGATTGACCTTGGTGATATTTTTTTGTACACCTACCCTGTCAAGGAACATAGAGGTTATCAGATTTTCCTCATCGACTCCTGTTAGAGTCGCAACGGCATCATAGTTTTGAGCACTTTCTTCCAGCAGGGTATCTTTTGCGGTACCATCTCCTTGAACGATGTAGAGGTTTGGGAATTTCTCGCTAAAGAAGCTAGCGATTTCAGGATTGATTTCAATAACCTTGGTATCGATACGACTGTCTTTGAGGATACCTAGTAGATAATAGGCAATTCTACCAGCTCCAACAATAAGAAGACTCTTCACGGCACGAGACTTGAAATAATTATGGAAGAGCATCATGTCAACACGGTTACCAGTGACAAAGATTCTATCTTTATCCTGTATGGTCATGTCACCACTTGGGATGATAATTTGATGATCTCTTTCTATCGCACAGACAATGACATTGCCGAATTTTTTCCGAAAATCAGAGATGGGCATTTGGCAAAGACCACTGGAGGATTTAACAGTGAATTCCATGAGGCTAACGCGTCCACCAAAGAAACGTTCGACAGAGAGGGCGTTGGGGAAGTCAATGATATTCGCGATAGCGCGGGCAGCCAAGAGCTCAGGATTAACGATAAGAGAAAAACCGAGAATATTCTTTTCCTTGAAATAAGAGTTAGAATATTCAGGGTTCCGCACCCGAACGATGGTCTCTTTAGCTCCCATTTTTTTGGCTAGAACGGCTGCAATCATGTTCACTTCATCGTATTCAGTCAGGGCGATAAAGATATCACAATCCTGGACATTGGCTTGCTCAAGGATGGTAAAATCGGCCCCGTTACCAAGGATACCCATGATATCAAAGCGATTAACAATATGATTGAGAACAGCTTCGTCTTGCTCAATCAGCAAAACATCATGCTTTTCTGCAACCAAGGAGCGACAGAGGGCAGAACCAACTTTTCCCCCTCCGACAAGGATAATTTTCATAATAAAACCTACTTCTTCATTATGTAACTATCATACCTTTTTTCAAGAAAAAATGCACCTAATAGCTAATCACCAGAGTTTTTAGTAGGAAATTTGCTATAAGGTAAAACTATACCCTAATCAATTGAAATAGCTATTAGCACCTTTCTCTGAAATATGGTATGATAAAGGATATACAAGGAGATAAAATGAATAATAATTTACTGGTATTACAATCAGACTTTGGTCTGGTTGATGGTGCGGTATCGGCTATGATTGGAGTGGCTTTAGAAGAATCTCCAACCTTAAAAATTCATCATTTGACGCACGATATCACGCCTTATAATATTTTTGAGGGGAGTTACCGTCTCTTTCAGACGGTGGATTACTGGCCTGAGGGAACGACATTTGTATCGGTTGTCGATCCAGGTGTCGGCTCGAAACGTAAGAGTGTGGTTGCCAAGACTGCAAAAAATCAATACATTGTCACGCCAGATAATGGGACGCTTTCTTTTATCAAGAAACACGTTGGCATTGTAGCTATTCGTGAAATTTCTGAGGTAGCTAATAGGCGTCAAAACACAGAGCATTCTTATACCTTCCACGGTCGTGATGTCTATGCCTATACTGGTGCTAAACTGGCTAGTGGTCACATTAGTTTTGAGGAAGTGGGGCCAGAGCTCAGTGTGGATCAGATTGTGGAGCTTCCAGTCGTAGAGACCATCATTGAAGATCATCTGGTGAAGGGAGCTATTGATATTCTGGATGTGCGTTTTGGTTCGCTTTGGACCTCTATCACGCGAGAAGAGTTTTACAAGCTGGAACCAGCATTCGGTGACCGTTTTGAAGTGACTATCTATCATGCAGATATGCTGGTCTATCAAAATCAGGTTGTCTATGGCAAATCATTTGCGGATGTGAGAATTGGGCAACCCATCCTTTACATCAACTCTCTCTATCGTTTAGGTCTAGCAATTAACCAAGGTTCCTTTGCCAAAGCTTACAATGTGGGTGTCGGTTCATCTTGGACCATTGAAATAAAGAAAATAGAAGGATAAAATAGGAGAATAAATAGTATGGAAATCAAATTTACAATTAAACAAGTTGTTGCTGTCGGAATTGGCGCGGCCCTCTTTGTCGTCATCGGGATGATCAACATTCCGACCCCTGTTCCAAATACAAGCATCCAGCTTCAGTATGCGGTACAAGCGCTACTTTCTATTATTTTTGGACCGATTATCGGTTTGCTTGTCGGGTTGATTGGTCATGCAATCAAGGACTCTCTTGCTGGTTACGGTCTGTGGTGGACTTGGATTATCGCTAGTGGGCTCTTTGGTCTAGCTGTGGGGCTATTTAGAAAGTACGTTCGCGTGATCAATGGTGTCTTTGACTGGAAAGATATTCTTATTTTTAACCTCATTCAACTACTTGCAAATGCTCTTGTTTGGGGTGTCTTGGCACCACTTGGAGATGTTGTGATTTATCAAGAAGCTGCAGAAAAAGTATTTGCCCAAGGGATTGTTGCGGGAATTGCTAATGGTGTATCTGTAGCTATTGCAGGAACTCTTCTCTTGCTTGCCTATGCAGGAACTCAAACTCGTGCAGGAAGTTTGAAAAAGGACTAATACTCTTCGAAAATCTCTTCAAACCACGTCAGCTCTATCTGCAACCTCAAAACAGTGTTTTGAGCAACTTGTGGCTAGCTTCCTGGTTTGCTCTTTGATTTTCATTGAGTATAAAATGATGGGGAAGGCTGGGCAACCAGTCTTTTTGCTGTTTATAGGCTAGTCGGGTAAGCAATTTAGGATAGGAATTTTTTGGCGCTAAGATTTTAAGAGAAGAGACTGCAAGAAGGGGTAGATTTATGATAAAATAGAAGTCTAAGAAGCGAATGAAGAGAGTAAGATGAAAGAAGCTATAATTGAGTGGAAGGATTTCTCTTTCCGGTATGAAACACAACAAGAACCGACCTTGCAAGGGGTGGACTTGACCATTTACAAGGGAGAGAAAGTCTTAATTGTTGGGCCATCTGGGTCAGGTAAGTCTACCTTGGGTCAGTGTTTGAATGGGATTATTCCCAATATTTACAAGGGTCAGATGTCTGGAGAATTTTTGATCAAGGGGCAAGCAGCCTTTGATATGAGCATCTACGATAAATCTCATCTGGTCAGTACAGTTTTGCAGGATACAGATGGGCAGTTTATCGGTTTATCCGTGGCAGAGGATTTGGCTTTTGCTCTGGAAAATGATGTGACAGTTCTAGATGACATGAAAAGTCGTGTTCATAAATGGGCTGAAAAGCTGGACCTTATCTCTTTACTAGCTCAGCGTCCCCAGGATTTGTCAGGTGGACAAAAGCAGCGGGTCAGTCTGGCTGGTGTCTTGATTGATGAAAGTCCGATTCTCTTGTTTGATGAGCCACTCGCCAATCTGGATCCCAAGTCAGGTCAGGATATTATCGAATTGATTGATCAGATTCATAAGGAGGAGGGGACGACGACCCTTATTATTGAACACCGTTTGGAGGACGTTCTGCATCGTCCTGTGGATCGGATTGTCTTGATAAACGATGGCCGTATCCTCTTTAATGGGAGTCCTGATCAGTTATTGGCGACTGATTTGTTGACCCAAAATGGGATTCGCGAACCCCTTTATCTAACTACTTTACGTCAATTAGGTGTGGATTTAGCTAAGGAAGAACAATTAGCAAATTTGGACAACTTGTCCATCTCAAAAGGTCAGGTTCAGTTGCAGAATGAACTGGCAAAAGAACCCCCAGAATTGCAGTCACTCTTTAAATTAGAGGATGTATCTTTTTCTTATGATGATAGACCGATTTTGAAATCCATTCATCTGGATATTAAAAAAGGTGAAAAGATTGCTATTGTCGGAAAAAATGGAGCAGGGAAGTCAACCCTAGCCAAGGCCTTAAGTAGCTTTATTCAGACGGAGGGGCGCTATCTTTGGGAAGAACAGGATATCAAAGGAGATTCTGTTGCAGAGCGGGCGGAACGAGTAGGCTATGTGCTGCAAAATCCTAATCAAATGATTTCAACCAATATGATTTTTGATGAGGTGGCTCTGGGACTTCGTTTGCGAGGTGTGGACGAGCAGGAAATTGAAACGAGAGTCTATGAAACTTTGAAAATCTGTGGTCTCTATGAATTCCGTAATTGGCCTATTTCTGCCCTGTCATTTGGTCAGAAAAAACGTGTGACTATTGCATCGATTTTGGTCTTAGGGGCTGAAATTATCCTCTTAGATGAACCGACTGCAGGTCAAGACCAGAAGAACTATACTGAGATTATGGAATTTCTTGAAAAACTGCATCAAAAAGGTCATACCATTGTCATGATTACCCATGATATGCAATTGATGCTGGATTATTCAGATCGGGCCCTTGTCATGGTGGATGGGGAATTGATTGCTGATACTGATCCAGCTAGTCTGTTGAGCAATCCTGAGCTGTTAGTAAAAGCCAATCTAAAAGAAACCTCTATCTTTAACTTGGCCAAGAAACTAGACGTGGATCCACTTGCTTTAACGGCATTTTACAAAGAAAGGAGAGAAGGATGCAAGCTAAATTAATTGGTTACCAGCATAGAGATACTGTGATTCATCGCTTGTCAGGAGCTGCTAAACTCCTCTTTTTCATCCTCGTGTCATTGGCGGCCATGATTAGCTATGATACCAGACTGCTTGTTCTGATTGCCATCTTTTCGGTCTTTCTCCTCTATTTGTCAGAAATCCGCTTTAAAGATGTTTCTTTTGTGGCAGTTTTTGCGATGGTATTTGCCATTTTGAATGTCTTGATGGTCTATCTCTTTTCTCCTGAGTATGGGGTTGGACTTTACGGAGAGAGAAGTGTGATTTGGCAGGGAATCGGTGCCTACACTCTGACCAGTCAAGAGCTCTTTTATCTGTTAAATCTGGCCATTAAGTACCTTTGCACCATTCCTCTGGCTATTATCTTTTTGATGACAACTCATCCTAGTCAGTTTGCATCCAGTTTAAATCAAATTGGTGTGCCTTATAAGATTGCCTATTCAGTCAGCCTGACCTTGCGCTATATTCCAGATTTGCAGGAAGAATTCTTTACTATCAAGATGTCTCAGGAAGCGCGTGGGATGGAATTATCCAAGAAAGCTTCTCTTATGCAACGAATCAAAGGCAATCTGCGCATTATTACTCCCTTGATTTTTAGCTCGCTAGAACGCATTGATACCATCGCGACCGCCATGGAACTTCGCCGCTTTGGGAAAGAAAAAAACGCACTTGGTATAGTTATCAGGCCTTGAAAAAAGGAGACTATCTTACCTTGCTCTTGGCAGCCTTGTTTTTAGTAGCTAGTTTACTACTTATCTTGCAGAATCAGGGACGATTTTACAACCCTTGGAAATAGCTTGAAAAAATTGAAAAAATCAAGTCGTTTCTATTGACAATGATTCTGAAAGTGTTATACTAAGAAAGTAGTTTCGCTGATTTACTTCAAACCTGTTGTGAGGTAAGTTAACGATGCCTTAACCACGCTGTTTGCTGAGCTTGACTCCGGGCAGTGTGGCTATTTTTTTGCAATGGTAAAAGGAAGCAAGTCATGACAAATCACATTGTATTATTTGAGCCACAAATTCCACAAAATACTGGCAATATCGCGCGTACTTGCGCTGCGACCAATTCTCCCCTCCATATCATCAAGCCAATGGGCTTTCCTATCGATGACCGCAAGATGAAGAGAGCTGGATTGGATTATTGGGATAAGCTAGAGATTTATTTTTACGAGAGTTTAGAGGATTTCCTGTCTCAGATGAAGGGAAAACTCTATCTAATTTCGAAATTCGCGGAAAAAGTCTATTCTGAGGTGGATTTATCGATTGACGAAGACCATTATTTTCTTTTTGGACGTGAAGACAAGGGATTGCCGGAGGACTTTATGCGAGAACATCCTGAGAAAGCTCTCCGTATTCCTATGAATGATGAACATGTCCGCAGTCTCAATGTGTCTAATACCGTCTGCATGATTGTCTATGAGGCTCTCCGCCAGCAGAACTTTGCAGGTCTTGAACTCGTTCATACCTATGAAGTGGATAAATTGAAATAAAAAATGAAAATGAAAGTGAACAAAATGCTTGCGCTTGCAAGCGTTTTTTGTTATGATAAAAGAGTCTTCAGGGCAGGGTGTGATTCCCGACCGGCGGTAAATTTGACTAGCTATTTTAGCTTTCTCGTCGTTGTCTTGTCTTGATATACTTTAAGTATTATCTTCGACTGCGACGTCTAGATAAATCTAAAATATCTTAGCCAAATAAGTCCGCGAGCGCAAGCTGATGTGGTGAGATTCCACAACCGACAGTATAGTCTGGATGGGAGAAGACGAAAGAATAGCTTTGTCTGTTCTGATAGATTTATAGCTAGATTGTAACCGCTTGCTTGAATTTCCTTAATAGAGTGAGAGGGAACTTTTGGGATATAAAAAGTGAGAATAGATAGAGGAATCCTTTCTAACTTCTTCTGATTTTATAGAAAATTGGAGGAACCTGTTATGACAAACACACGTCGACTTTCGACCATTGCGATTTTATCAGCCATTTCATTTGTGCTGATGTACTTTGACTTTCCGCTTTTACCAGCGGCGTCCTTCCTCAAGATTGAATTTAGTATCTTGCCAGTCCTTGTGGGTCTGGTGGTCATGGATTTGCCTGCTGCTCTAGGAGTTCTCTTGCTTCGCTCACTCTTGAAACTGCTTCTTAATAGCCAGGGAGTGAACACTTACATTGGTTTGCCAATGAATATCGTAGCTTTGGGAGTTTTTGTCATCGTATTTGCTTTGATTTGGAAAAAGGAACGGACAACCCTTCGTTTCCTACTAGGCTCTCTAGCTGGGACTATTGGTTTAACCGTGGCTATGTTGGTTCTCAACTATGTTTATGCTGTTCCTTTGTACGCTAAGTTTGCTAACTTTGATATTGGAAAAATTTTGGGACTTTCCAACTACCTAATGACTATGGTATTACCTTTTAACTTGATTGAGGGTGTAATCTTTTCCGTTTCATTCTGGTTGTTGTATGTTCTCTTGAAACCAACCTTAAAACATTATGAGAGATAAACAAACATTTTTAATGAAGGGCAGTTTTGCCCTTTTACTTTTCGTTATTCTTGGCTATATGGTCAAATTTTACCCTGAAACGCTGGTCGGTTTTGACCAACCGATACAGACTGCCGTTCGAGGAGACTTGCCAGATTATTTGACTATTCTTTTCCGATCCCTCACACGCTTGATTGATATTCCAGTGATTATCACTTGGGTTGTCATTACAGCTTTTGTCTTTTATCGTAAGCGGTGGAAGATAGAAAGTTTCTTCATGCTAGGAAATCTGGCTTTGGCAGGTCTTTTAATCGTGATCTTTAAAAATATCTACCAGCGCCCACGACCAGCTATTTTACACTTGGTTGAGGAGAAGGGATTTTCCTTTCCAAGCGGCCATTCTCTGGCTGTAACCTTGATGGTCGGTTCTCTGATTGTCATTCTCAGTCAACGGATTAAAAATCCAGTCTGGAGAAAAATCGTACAAATCGTGCTAGGCCTCTACCTAGTCAGTGTGCTGGTATCAAGGGTCTATCTGGGAGTTCATTACCCATCAGACGTTCTTGCCAGTCTTTGTGTGGGCTTGGGAGTCCTGTTTATCGAGTTTCCCTTCTATGACAAACTCCGCTTCCAATGGCGATTCAAAGGTAAGCAGAAGTGATACTCTTCGAAAATCTCTTCAAACCACGTCAACGTCGCCTTGCCGTACTCAAGTACAGCCTGCGGCTAGTTTCCTAGTTTGCTCTTTGATTTTCATTGAGTATGAGTATCGAATTCCTTTGAGGAGAAAGAAATGAAAGTCAATATAGCAGATCTTCATCCGACTCAACTATACTTATCAGAAAAGAAGTTGCAAGATATTCAGATGCTTTATCAGTCTGTAGAACTAAACAATGTTGATCCAATCAGTATTCTTGCCTTTGGAAATTGCTTGTTGATTACAGATGGGCATCACAGGACTTATCAGGCTTTATTGGCAGGTCGGGATACGATTTCTGCTGAGTTTGATAGAGACGGCGGTGATGAACTATATCATCTTTATGCGCAAGCCTGTGAAGAAAGAAAAATTTACTCTGTTCTGGATTTAAAAAATCATATCTTACCTCAAGATGAGTATGAAGCAAAATGGTATAACTGGTGTGAGGGTTTTAATCAAGCAACAACTCTCTTATTGAAAAGGAAAGCTGATGAAACAGATTTTACAAATAGATAATGCACTACGTCTCGTTCCTTATTGTAAGGTCAATCATTGTGAGGAAGCTTTTGCTTGGTATCAGGATGTGAACTTGGTTTACCTCGTAGATGGGGTAAAGCTTCCTTACAGTCAAGAAACTTTGGAAGCCATGTATTCCTATTTGGATCAGCACGGTGAGCTTTTTTGGATTGAAGTCAAGGAGAAGGGAGAATGGTTTCCAATTGGGGATGTTACACTATCTCAGGATAATCTTCCCATTGTGATTGGAAATCCTGCTTACCAACATCGAGGACTTGGGAAAAAGATTCTAAGTGCTTTGATTGAATTGGCTCGAGTAAAAGGATGGAAAGAATTGAGAGTTAAGGAAATCTACACTTACAATCATGCGTCTAGGCGATGTTTCGAGTCGCTTGGATTTGTGGAAAATGGGGCAACAGAAAAAGGGACGAGTTTTGTATTGAAATTAGTCTAATCTAACTTGTTTTTTAACTAAAAATCTGATAAACTAAGTAGTAATTGAATAGAAATCTGCAAGACTAGTAGCCCAAGGGAAGTATATTAGGGAGGAGAGCCGTGACTGCAAGCTCTCTATATGAAAGCTGGGTGAATTCACTTGCGCATGGATTTAGAAATGAAGGTCTGACTTGTCAGATAAAAACGGATGGTACCGCGTGTCAACGCTCCGAGTGGAGTTTTTGGCATGTGGTTTTCTTTTTATCTACGAGAGACTGATGGAGGAATTATGTCAACTATTGAAGAACAATTAAAAGCGCTTCGCGAAGAAACGCTGGCTAGCTTGAAGCAGATTACTGCTGAAAATGAAAAAGAGATGCAAGATTTGCGTGTCTCTGTCCTTGGTAAAAAGGGTTCGCTCACTGAAATCCTCAAAGGGATGAAAGATGTTTCTGCTGAGATGCGTCCAATCATCGGGAAACACGTCAATGAAGCTCGTGATGTCTTGACAGCTGCTTTTGAAGAAACAGCTAAGCTCTTGGAAGAAAAGAAAGTTGCTGCACAATTAACTAGCGAGAGTATAGATGTGACGCTTCCAGGCCGCCCAGTTGCGACTGGTCACCGTCACGTTTTGACACAAACCAGTGAAGAAATCGAAGATATTTTCATTGGGATGGGTTACCAAGTCGTGGATGGTTTTGAAGTGGAGCAAGACTACTATAACTTTGAGCGTATGAACCTTCCTAAAGACCACCCAGCCCGTGATATGCAGGATACTTTCTATATCACAGAAGAGATCTTACTCCGTACTCATACATCTCCTGTGCAGGCGCGTGCCATGGATGCCCATGATTTCTCTAAAGGGCCTTTGAAAATGATCTCACCAGGGCGTGTGTTCCGTCGTGATACGGACGATGCAACCCACAGTCACCAGTTCCACCAAATCGAAGGATTGGTTGTTGGGAAAAATATCTCTATGGCTGACCTTCAAGGAACCCTTCAGTTGATTGTGCAAAAAATGTTCGGTGAAGAGCGTCAGATCCGTTTGCGTCCCTCTTACTTCCCATTCACAGAGCCATCTGTTGAGGTGGATGTTTCTTGCTTCAAGTGTGGTGGAGAAGGCTGTAACGTATGTAAGAAAACAGGTTGGATCGAAATCATGGGTGCCGGTATGGTTCACCCACGTGTTCTTGAAATGAGTGGTATCGATGCGACTGTTTACTCTGGATTTGCCTTTGGTCTTGGTCAAGAGCGCGTAGCTATGCTCCGTTACGGAATCAACGATATCCGTGGTTTCTACCAAGGAGATGTCCGCTTCTCAGAACAGTTTAAATAATGATTAGAAAAGTAGAAATGGCAGATGTTGGGGTGTTGTCCAAAATTGCTAAACAAACCTTTCGTGAAACATTTGCTCATGATAATACGGAAGAGCAGTTACAGGAATACTTTGAAGAGGCTTATAGTCTGAGAGTTTTGTCAACTGAGTTGGAAAATCCAGAATCCGAAACCTATTTCATTATGCATGAAGAGGAGATAGCTGGTTTTCTCAAAGTCAACTGGGGAAGTGCTCAGACTGAGAGAGAATTAGAGGGTGCTTTTGAAATTCAACGTCTCTATGTGCTACAAAAATTCCAAGGATTTGGATTCGGTAAGCAACTGTTTGAATTTGCTCTTGAACTTGCTACCAAAAATAATTTTTCCTGGGCTTGGCTAGGTGTTTGGGAGCATAATACAAAAGCTCAAGCGTTTTATAATCGATATGGTTTTGAAAAATTTAGCCAACATCATTTTATGGTTGGTCAAAAAGTAGATACGGATTGGTTACTGAGAAAGAAATTAAGGTAAGAAGATGATTCTTCTATTGAAATGATAGGAAAGGAAAAGAACCAGAGTGGCAACTGTCATTCTGGAGAACTAAATTATGCTTGTATCTTATAAATGGTTAAAAGAATTGGTGGACATTGATGTGCCATCACAAGAGTTGGCTGAAAAAATGTCAACTACAGGGATCGAGGTAGAAGGTGTGGCATCACCTGCTGCTGGTCTCTCAAAAATTGTCGTCGGTGAGGTCTTGTCTTGCGAAGATGTGCCAGAAACTCACCTCCATGTTTGTCAGGTTAACGTTGGCGAAGAAGAAGCCCGTCAAATCGTCTGTGGTGCACCGAATGTGCGTGCTGGTATCAAGGTTATGGTGGCTCTTCCAGGAGCTCGCATCGCTGACAATTACAAGATCAAAAAAGGGAAAATCCGCGGTCTTGAGTCACTTGGGATGATCTGTTCACTTGGTGAATTGGGAATTTCTGACTCAGTTGTACCTAAGGAATTCGCAGATGGCATCCAAATCTTGCCAGAAAATGCCGTTCCAGGTGAGGATGTCTTCTCATACCTAGACTTGGATGATGAAATCATCGAACTTTCTATCACACCCAACCGTGCAGATGCCCTTTCTATGCGTGGGGTAGCTCACGAAGTAGCAGCTATCTACGATAAGGCAGTCAACTTTAAAGAATTTACTCTTTCAGAAACTGACCAAGCTGCAGCAGATGCTCTTTCTGTGGGCATTGAGACAGACAAGGCGCCTTACTATGCCGCTCGTATCTTGGACAATGTGACTATCGCACCAAGTCCACAATGGTTGCAAAACCTTCTCATGAACGAAGGAATCCGTCCAATCAACAACGTAGTGGACGTGACAAACTACATCCTGCTCTACTTTGGTCAACCAATGCATGCTTTTGACTTGGATACCTTTGAAGGGACTGACATCCGTGTGCGTGAAGCGCGTGCTGGTGAAAAATTGGTGACTTTAGATGGTGAAGAACGTGACTTGGACATGAATGACTTAGTTATCACTGTCGCAGACAAGCCAGTAGCCCTTGCAGGTGTCATGGGCGGTCAAGCAACAGAAATCTCTGAGAAATCTAGTCGTGTCGTCCTTGAAGCTGCAGTCTTCAACGGAAAATCAATCCGCAAGACTAGCGGACGTCTCAACCTTCGTTCTGAGTCATCTTCTCGCTTTGAAAAAGGCATCAATGTGGCAACTGTTAACGAAGCCCTTGATGCTGCGGCTAGCATGATTGCAGAACTTGCAGGTGCGACGGTGCGTAAAGGTATCGTTTCAGCGGGTGAGCTTGATACCTCTGATGTGGAAGTTTCTTCAACTCTTGCTGATGTTAACCGTGTCCTCGGAACTGATCTTTCTTATGCTGATGTCGAAGATGTCTTCCGTCGTCTTGGCTTTGGCCTTTCTGGAAATGCAGACAGTTTTACAGTCAGCGTACCACGTCGTCGTTGGGATATCACAATCGAGGCAGACCTCTTTGAAGAAATCGCTCGTATCTATGGTTATGACCGCTTGCCAACCAGCCTTCCAAAAGACGATGGGACAGCTGGTGAATTGACTGCGACACAAAAACTCCGCCGTCAGGTTCGTACTATTGCTGAAGGAGCAGGTTTGACAGAAATCATCACCTATGCTCTAACAACTCCTGAAAAAGCAGTTGAGTTTACGGCTCAACCAAGTAACCTTACTGAACTCATGTGGCCAATGACTGTGGATCGTTCTGTCCTCCGTCAAAATATGATCTCAGGTATCCTTGATACCGTTGCCTACAACGTGGCTCGTAAGAATAAAAACTTGGCCCTTTACGAGATTGGAAAAGTCTTTGAACAAACAGGTAATCCAAAAGAAGAACTTCCAAATGAAATCAACAGTTTTGCCTTTGCCTTGACAGGCTTGGTTGCAGAAAAAGATTTCCAAACAGCAGCAGTTCCAGTTGATTTCTTCTATGCTAAAGGAATCCTAGAAGCCCTCTTCGCTCGTTTGGGACTCCAAGTAACTTATATAGCAACATCTGAAATCGCTAGCCTTCATCCAGGTCGTACAGCAGTCATTTCACTCGGTGACCAAGTTCTTGGTTTCCTCGGTCAAGTGCATCCAGTAACTGCTAAGGCCTACGATATTCCAGAAACTTATGTGGCTGAGCTCAACCTTTCAGCCATCGAAGCTGCGCTTCAACCTGCTGTTCCATTTGTGGAAATCACGAAATTCCCAGCAGTCAGCCGTGACGTTGCCCTTCTCCTCAAGGCAGAAGTGACTCATCAAGAAGTTGTAGATGCTATTCAAGCTGCCGGCGTGAAACGTTTGACAGATATCAAACTCTTTGACGTCTTCTCAGGCGAAAAATTGGGACTTGGTATGAAGTCGATGGCTTATAGCTTGACCTTCCAAAATCCAGAAGATAGCTTGACGGATGAAGAAGTAGCACGCTACATGGAAAAAATCCAAGCATCGCTTGAAGAAAAAGTCAATGCAGAAGTGCGTTAAGTTATTAGAGTTTGAAATGAAAGTTTAGACTTAAACATAAAAAACGAATAAAACTAGTTTTCTAGACGGTTAGAATTCTATTTTGTTCGTTTTTTGTTTTTAAATCTTAGGTCTTGTTAGTGTGAATGAAGCTGTTCTTATATACTTTCTTGATTTCGCTTTTATAACTGTTTAAGACTACAGTAGATTGAAATAAACTGCGAACAAATCTATTGGGGAATTCAAACAAGTTTATAGCAATGTTTTAGAAGTTTCAATGTGCTGTTTCAACTTCGGCATGAAATAAAATCTAAGTGTATTTTTATTTTTCTGTCTAATAAATCAAAATACTTGATTTATTATCATAACAATGATAAAATTATAATTAAAATAGTGTATATGTGATTCTTTCGGTTAATATATATATATATATATATATTAACTGGCATTACCGTCTTCACTAGTTTAATAAATTATAAAGGAGTCTTTATAGATGGAAAATAATCATTCTATGAGTCGAGTAGAACGCTCACGTCGTGAGAAGGTAACTCGTTACTCTGTCAGAAAAGTAAGTTTTGGTGCGGCCAGTGTAGCGGTTGCAGCATTTTTTATGTTTTTGGGAAATGGTGCAGTGTATGCAGCAGAACCAAACGTAACAGCAACAGATTCTGCCCTAGCAGCTACTCCAGCAAATAATCAGTTGGATGAAAATTCTGGTAGCAGTGAAGCTACTGCTCCGAAAGCTCAAGCAGATACAACTACTCCAACACCTGCTGATGCAAGCTCAACATCAGTGGAGTCAGCTACTGTTTCGAAAGCTCAAGCAGACACAACTACTTCAAAACCTGCTGATGCTACTCCAGCGCCAGTAGTATCATCTACTACTTCAACAACAGAAGAAACATCAGAAAAGGCTACACCTGCCTTGGATAAAAAACAGCTGGAAGATTACGTAGCAGAAATTGATGCTAAATTAGCCTCAGATAGCTATGCTACTAAGACAGATGAAAGTGTAGCAACACTTAAAGAACATCTAGGATTAGCAAAACTTGCCCTAACAACAGCCAAAAGTCAAGACGAGTTAACAAAAGCTTATAGAAGACTCTTTATGACAGTGAACAGCGGTTTACGTAGTAAGCCTAAAGCGCAAGTAGAAAATCCTAAACTAGATACCACAGAAGGAAAAGCGACTGTTGGTAAGAAAGCCAGCAATACTGAGAAAGCTACAGGAACCAACTCTATCGCAAACTCAGGAAAACATGATCCACGTAATGGACAAGCCCTAGATAGAAACAATCCATTCCGAACAGATGGGACAACAACGGATACTGATCCAGATGCGAATCAAGTGTATACAGGATTGGATGGAAGTGATGATGAAACTGTAGAGGATCTTTCCAACAAACTTAAATCTCTAACTACAAGTATTGAAAATAATGATAAAATTTCAAAACAAATGGAGAGTCTTGGAGAAGCTACAGGTGTTGGAAAAGGGGAAGTAAAGAATATCGATAACTTCGGTGGTTGGAAAGCTGTGAAAGATACAGAAAGTAATGGGAAGTTTGCTGTTGCTAGAAAAACAGAAAAAGGGATCTTCCCATTAGAAACCATCAATACTGTTGTAGATATAAATAGTGGTACATATTTTACCTATCTAAGAGAACAGGCCCTAGATAGAACTTCTAATTATATGTTGTATTTGTCGGAAGTTAGAACGCAAGCAAGTAAAGATGAACCTACTTTTGACGGTAAAAATTATCAACGTTCTGGTTTAGGTAGAACAGATGCTCCTGGTATTAAAGGCTACAATGGGATTGAAAAAACCTTTAAAGCTTATTCACCAACTAGTGGTTCCAAGGTTCAAATATCATTTATTACAGGTTATTCTGGTGATATTAATGGAACAAAAGCAAAATATCATGTACAAGTTTTTACTTCTCAATCAGATACTCCTATTTATGATGTTACATTTGATCCGCAAAAAGATGTCACAAATGATCCAAATATGACAGTGCAAGGAGCTTCAGATGGTAGCAGTGTTGTAGCGGAGAGGATAACGACTAAAGGTGATGAATTTACCAAGGAAAAACTTGAGGAAAAAATGTCTCAGACACAATTTAGACCAAATGGGAGACCGGGTAAGTTTACTAGTAAAGAGATTGATATACCAGCAGGTGTGACAGAGTATACTGTTAGGATAAGTTCTGCTGATAATCAGCATTTAGGTATGGGATATCAATCTATATATCGTCACTTTGCTCTTCCTATTTCTGGTCTTGATTTCCATGTAACACAAGATACTGGAGGAGTTGCAAAGAGCCTTTTACAAAAAATATATACGAAGTTGAAAGAAAGTGAGGAAAAAGATAAGAATTTTAAAACCCCAGAATCACAAAGACAATATGAAGAAGCGTTAGCGACAGTAGATCAACTATTACAACAAGATACAAAGAGTACCACTGAATATCAAACTATTTTACAAACTTTATTGGTAAAAAGACAGGAATTAGCTAATTCTGACCAAGAAAAACCTATTAAATCTAAGGCTTCAGATGCGATTGATCAAGCTAAAGCTACTAAAGATAAAGAGATTGATGCGAATGATCAATTGAGTCAATCTGAAAAAGCGAAGGCTAAAGAAGCAACTAAGGCGGCAGCAGATTTGGCTAAGGCGGCTATTGAGGCAGCAACTGACCAAGCTGGAGTGACTGAGAAAGAAACAGCAGGCACAAACGCTATTAAAGCAGTGACTCCAGTAGGTAAAGAAAACGCTAAAAATGCGATTGATCAAGCTAAAGCTACTAAAGATAAAGAGATTGATGCGAATGATCAATTGAGTCAATCTGAAAAAGCGAAGGCTAAAGAAGCAACTAAGGCGGCAGCAGATGCAGCGAAAGTAGCTATTGAGGCAGCAACTGACCAAGCTGGAGTGACTGAGAAAGAAACAGCAGGCACAAACGCTATTAAAGCAGTGACTCCAGTAGGTAAAGAAAACGCTAAAAATGCGATTGATCAAGCTAAAGCTACTAAAGATAAAGAGATTGATGCGAATGATCAATTGAGTCAATCTGAAAA
>NZ_JPFZ01000011.1 GCF_000722775.1 Streptococcus mitis subsp. hohhotensis | reverse complement strand
GCAGCAGATTTGGCTAAGGCGGCTATTGAGGCAGCAACTGACCAAGCTGGAGTGACTGAGAAAGAAACAGCAGGCACAAACGCTATTAAAGCAGTGACTCCAGTAGGTAAAGAAAACGCTAAAAATGCGATTGATCAAGCTAAAGCTACTAAAGATAAAGAGATTGATGCGAATGATCAATTGAGTCAATCTGAAAAAGCGAAGGCTAAAGAAGCAACTAAGGCGGCAGCAGATTTGGCTAAGGCGGCTATTGAGGCAGCAACTGACCAAGCTGGAGTGACTGAGAAAGAAACAGCAGGCACAAACGCTATTAAAGCAGTGACTCCAGTAGGTAAAGAAAACGCTAAAAATGCGATTGATCAAGCTAAAGCTACTAAAGATAAAGAGATTGATGCGAATGATCAATTGAGTCAATCTGAAAAAGCGAAGGCTAAAGAAGCAACTAAGGCGGCAGCAGATGCAGCGAAAGTAGCTATTGAGGCAGCAACTGACCAAGCCGGAGTGACTGAGAAAGAAACAGCAGGCACAAACGCTATCAAAGCAGTGACTCCAGTAGGTAAAGAAAACGCTAAAAATGCGATTGATCAAGCTAAAGCTACTAAAGATAAAGAGATTGATGCGAATGATCAATTGAGTCAATCTGAAAAAGCGAAGGCTAAAGAAGCAACTAAGGCGGCAGCAGATGCAGCGAAAGTAGCTATTGAGGCAGCAACTGATCAAGCAGAAGTAGATAGAATTCTTCGTAATGACATTTACAAAGATGATGCAGCAATTAATGAAGTAGAAGCATTTGACTTATCATCTCTATTAGTCAATGGATTTGTCTCTGTTAAACAAGGAGAAACTTTAACAGATCAAGAAGTATTATCTAAAGTAAACTTACCGAAGGATGTAGAGGTTATTAAAATTGAAAAACCTACAACATCAGCTTTAGGTAGACTAGTAGCTAAAGTAACACTTAAGTTATCAGATGGCAGTGTAGAAGAAATCAACGTACCTGTTGAAGTTGTTGCTCCACAAAATCATGGAAATGAAGGAAATGGAGCAAATAACGGAGCTAATAACACTGAAGCGAAAGCGGATAAAGCTAAGTTAGAAGCTGCTATCCATCAATTAGATGAATTGCTCCTTAAAGAATCAGCTAAGCTTGATGCAGAAACTGCAAAAGAAGCGAATACATTATTATCAGATGCTAAGAAAGTATTTGCCAATGCAGACGCAACTCAAGCAGAAGTGGATGCAATGGTTAAACGTATCGAAGACTTCATGGCGAAAGTTGCTCCATCAACGGATCATGCAAATACAGCTAACGATCAATCTGCTCAAACACCAGCTGTAGTTCCAGCTAACAACCAATCTGCGCAAACAACAGTTGTAGCTCCAGCTACTACTCAAGCAGCAGCTAATGCTAGTCAAACAGCATCAGCACAAGCAAATGCGCGTAAAGCGGCTAAAGAATTGCCAAATACAGGTACAGCAGATTCTACTGTAGCTATGGTAGCAGCAGCTGCAAGTGCATTACTTGGTCTCGGTCTTGCAGGCCGTCGTCGTAAAGAAGACGAAGAAGCTTAATTGGTAGATTATTTGATAATTATCAGATGATAAGTCCGATTTTCAAAGTTTAAACAAGTACCTCTCACAAGAAAATCTCCTAGCAGGAAAACCTGCTAGGAGATTTTTGATACAGGTAAATTGAGTAGTGAATCTAAATCCTAAATTTCATGGAATTTCATGAGGTAATGAGAGGTTTAGGCCAACTCGATTTCAAAAAATTTTTAGGTTTAGGAATGACTATTCATATAGAGATAGGTAATTCTTCAAAGATGGTAGTCATATAGAGGAAGATAGTTGTTAAGTAATGTTTTAATTGATAATAGTTGCTATTTGATGATGTTTTATGTCAAAGTAAATAGATAGGATTTTTATTTTTGACAAATGATAACATATGATGTAATGATTTTTAGGGAAAAGCTATTTGGAATAAAGGGGTTGCTCAAATAACAATTCAGGATTAAAAATGGACAGTTGAGGAGCGGAGGTGATAAATTGAGTTTGCTACTGTATAATGGATTTATCACTAAAAGTGCTCCAGACCGTATTTTACACAGCAATAGTCTTCTGAAAATGGACAAAAAACATTGTAAAGGCTATCAAAAAGGAGTATAATGAGTGAAAGACATTTCGGAGGTGAAAGATGCTAGAAGTAAGAAGTCTAGAGAAAAGTTTTGGCCCCAAGCAAGTTTTGTTTGGTATTGACTTTCAAGCACGACCAGGTCGTATTTTGGGATTAGTCGGGAAAAACGGTGCTGGGAAAACAACGATTTTCCACAGTATTTTGAAGTTTTTAGAATACCAAGGAGAAATCAGTCTAGATGGTCAGGATATTCGTCAAGAGACCTACGCTCGGATTGGCTATCTGCCTGAAGAACGCAGTCTCATGCCTAAATTGACAGTCCTTGAACAAGTTCGTTACTTGGCGACTCTAAAAGGTATGGATGCCAAGGAGATCAAAGAAAAACTCCCTCAATGGATGAAGAGGTTGGAAGTGAAAGGGAAGCTGACTGATAAAATCAAGAGTCTGTCAAAAGGAAATCAGCAGAAGATTCAGCTCATTATTACTCTGATTCATGAACCAGACTTGATTATCTTGGATGAGCCTTTCAGTGGATTGGACCCAGTCAATACAGAATTGCTCAAACAAGTCATTTTTCAAGAAAAAGAACGTGGGGCAACCATTATCTTTTCTGACCATGTTATGACTAATGTTGAGGAGCTTTGTGACGATATTCTCATGATCCGAGATGGCCGTGTGGTCTTGCATGGACCAGTTCAGGATGTCCGCAATCAATACGGGAAAACGCGTCTCTTTGTTTCAAGTGAACGAAGCAAGGAAGAATTGGAAAACCTTCCTCATGTCAAACAGGTGAGCTTGACCAAACAAGGCAGTTGGAAATTGATCTTGGAGGATGAGAGCGCTGGAAGGGAACTTTTCCCAATCTTGACTCAGGGGCAATATATCGCAACCTTTGACCAGCAAGCGCCGACAATCGATGAAATCTTTAAACTAGAATCAGGGGTGGAAGTATGAGAAATATGTGGGTTGTAATGAAGGAAACCTATCTTCGACACATCAAGTCGTGGAGTTTCTTCTTTATGGTGATTTCACCATTCTTGTTTATCGGTCTATCTGGGGGAATTGGCTACCTCCAAGGGTCTTCTATGGCCAAGAATAGTAAGATAGCAGTAGTAACAACTGTGCCATCTGTGGAAGATGGGCTCAAGGGTACCAATGGTATCAACTTTGATTATAAGGATGAAGCCAGTGCCCAAGCTGCTATCAAGGATGAAAAATTAAAAGGTTATCTGACCATTGACCAAGAGGATAGTGTCTTGAAGGCAGTTTATCACGGGGAGACTTCCCTTGAGAGTGCTATTAAGCTAGGAGTAATGAGCAAGTTAAATGAGCTTCAAGATCAACTCAATCGTTCGGCAGCCAATTTGTCACAAGAACAGGAGAAACGCTTGGAACAAACAGTTAACTTTACGGAGAAAATTGATGAATCCAAGGAAAATAAAAAAATGATTCAAACCTTTGCGGCCGCAGGGCTTGGTTTATTCCTTTATATGATTTTGATTACCTATGCTAGTGTCACTGCTCAGGAAGTGGCTAGCGAGAAAGGAACCAAAATTATGGAGGTGGTCTTCTCTAGTATCCGAGCTAGTCATTATTTCTACGCTCGCATGCTAGCTCTGCTTCTTGTGATTTTGACCCATATTGGCATTTACGTCGTGGGTGGACTTGCTGCCATTCTTCTCTTTAAAGACCTACCAATCTTGGCACAATCTGGTATTTTAAACCATATAGGAGAGGCTTTCTCGCTCAACACCTTATTGTTTGTCTTGGTTAGCCTCTTTATGTACGTTGTTTTAGCAGCCTTCCTAGGTTCTATGGTTTCTCGTCCTGAGGACTCAGGGAAAGCCCTGTCGCCTTTGATGATTTTGATTATGGGTGGTTTTTTTGGAGTGACAGCTCTAGGTGCAGCTGGTGACAATCTCATCTTGAAGATTGGTTCTTATATTCCTTTTATTTCGACCTTCTTTATGCCATTTAGAACCATTAATGGCTATGCAGGGGGAGTAGAAGCATGGATTTCACTTGCTATTACGATTGCTTTTGCAGTAACGGCAACAGTCTTTATCGGACGCATGTATGCCAGCCTAGTCCTTCAAACGGATGATTTAGGGATTTGGAAAACCTTTAAACGTGCCTTATCTTATAAATAGAAGAGCCTCGCGAAAGCGAGGTTTTTAGAGATAAAAAGAGTGAAATTTAGAAAAATATTTTTCATATCTATTGACTTTTAGGGGTGAAATTTGGTATTATAGTAGGCGGTATTGTTTACCCCATTTGAAAGGCCCCGGAACCTTCCAAATACTTTTCGATGGGAAGGAACACCCATCACCGTAAACAAAAATCGAACTATATATAGGAGAAATCATGAACAAAACAACATTTATGGCTAAACCAGGCCAAGTTGAACGTAAATGGTACGTAGTTGACGCAACTGATGTACCACTTGGACGTCTTTCTGCAGTAGTTGCTAGCGTACTTCGCGGAAAAAACAAACCAACATTTACACCACACACTGATACAGGTGACTTTGTGATTGTTATCAATGCTGAAAAAGTTAAATTGACTGGTAAAAAAGCAACTGATAAAATTTACTACACTCACTCAAACCACCCAGGTGGATTGAAACAAATCTCTGCAGGTGAACTTCGTTCTAAAAATGCAGTACGTTTGATCGAGAAATCAGTTAAAGGTATGCTTCCACACAATACTCTTGGACGCGCTCAAGGTATGAAGTTGAAAGTATTTGTTGGAGCTGAGCACACTCACGCTGCACAACAACCAGAAGTTCTTGATATTTCAGGACTTATCTAAGGAAAGGAACAATAAAGTATGTCACAAGCACAATATGCAGGTACTGGACGTCGTAAAAACGCTGTTGCACGCGTTCGCCTTGTTCCAGGAACTGGTAAAATCACTGTTAACAAAAAAGATGTTGAAGAGTACATCCCACACGCTGACCTTCGTCTTGTAATCAACCAACCATTCGCAGTTACTTCAACTGCAGGTTCATACGACGTTTTCGTTAATGTTGTAGGTGGTGGATACGCTGGTCAATCAGGAGCTATCCGTCACGGTATCGCTCGTGCCCTTCTTCAAGTAGACCCAGACTTCCGCGATTCATTGAAACGCGCAGGACTTCTTACACGTGACTCACGTAAAGTTGAACGTAAGAAACCAGGTCTTAAAAAAGCTCGTAAAGCTAGCCAGTTCTCAAAACGTTAAGAACCAGCTACAATACAGCATTTACAACACTTCATGGTTCACACCATGGGGTGTTTTTTTGATGATTTTTAGCAAAATTCACACCATTTTTCACACCAAATTCACACCATTACTTTTTAAGATTGCGATAAGCAATCTCTCCAACAGCCATTGGAATAACATTCGAAGTATTTACATAAGTCTTAGTTGTAAGGGTATCGCTATGAGTAAGAGCCTCTGAAATAGCTTCAAGTGAAGTTCCTGCTTGTTTAGCTAGAGTTGCGCCTGTATGGCGTAATTTGTGAGGTGTAGCGTGTGTCAGCTCCTTATGACGGTGTTTGACAGATTTCATTTTATTATTAAGATAGTCAGAGTGCAGGGGGCTATTAACATTACCCTTCATATCGATATAAGTAAAGACATATTGTTCATCAGATTGAATAATACCAAATTTTGCCAGCTCAGTTTTTTGTTGCTTTTTCCAAGATTGGAGCAATTCAGTTAGTTCAATAGGGATTTGAAAAGTTGTTTTCTTGTTCCCTTTTGTAGATTTTACATTTTTATATTTATCTAAGGCTTGAACCAATTGAATTTCCTGTTTCTTGATGTTAATGTGTTTCCATTGCAAACCATAGCTTTCGGATTTTCTATCTCCTAAGAAAAAGGTAGTATAGAATAGCACATAATCTTTGAATGAGAGCTTCCCGTTTTCTAAATCATCTTCAAAAGCTGTAAACCATGCTTGAAGTTCTTCTTGAGATAGGTATAATTCTTCATCTTTTTTAGATTCTTGCAACTTGATTTTCTTAGTGGCTTTGATACGACTTATTGTTTTAGATAAGCGGTTAGTTTCGATATATTCTAATTCTTCTGCCCAATCAAAGATAGAATTAACGTAGCTTCTAATAACTTTGAAGTTTGCATATTCTTTTGCTTTTTGAGTTAATAGATTTAAAATAACTTGTTTGTTTTGATTTAGAAACTCAATAGAATAGTTACCAAGCATGGGTAAGATATGTTTTCTAAAAGCAATTTCTGTACCAGTTATAGTAGCTTTGGAAGGTGGCTTAGTAGTAGAAGTAGTTTGTCCAGCTTTATAGGATTCCCACCATATGTTTTGATAGAAATCTGAAAAAAGAATAGAACCGCTATTCTCTAATGTGGTAGATTCTCCACTAAGAATTTTATCAATCTTGTTTTGAAGTTCTAGTTCGTATTTTTTTGCTTCACTCCTTAATTTGAACCGTTTTTCAATTATTTTTTTATCAATACCTAGAGAAGACTTAACTTCTTCAGGGATATAGACGCGTAATCGATAGGTTCCGTTTTTAGTTTTTGTAATTGACATAGTATTCTCCTTTTTAATTGAGCTAGAAAAATACCGTGATTTCATTATAACAAACCACGGTAGAAATGCTACTGATTTTGTAACCAACGATTGATTTCTGTCTTATCAAAGCGAACAGTTTTTCCAACTCTTATATAAGGTAATCCTTGTTTAATCCAACTGTCGAGAGTATTGTTAGATATACTCAAGTAATTACAAGCCTGTTGTTTGTTTAAAAATGGACTATCAAGATTGCTATTGTTCAACCTATTTTCAATCTCTTTTTTGATAAGTTCAGCAAGTAGACGCTGAATTTGTTGAACTTGTTCATCTGGTAAAATGACTTGCATGTATTCCTCCAATGTATGGTATAATAGAGGTATCAAGAGATACCCTATTTACTTTTCTTGATTATCTTCCACCTCGTCCTTGCTCGCCAAAGTTTCGGACGGGGTTTTTGATTTGTCTAATTCTAAGATATCCCACTGATTATTAATCGCTATTTTAGAAAGCAATGTTGATAATAAATCCTGTCTACTATTGAGTAACGAATCATCTGTAAAGTCATAAGATAAGGAAACTTCCTGCTCATTTTCTAAGATAGTTTTTACAGGTTCTTCCATTCGTTGAGGATATGATACATAAAACTTAGGATTTTTGTCATTTCCTTTTATAGTAGCCAGACACTCAATTCTTCTAACATACTGTGATAAGTCTTCTCTATCGTTCCCTTTTGTGTCGTAGAAGAAATCTAATGGGTATTTCGAACTAGTGATAATGATAACTTTTGCTGCTCCCATCTTATTTTGATAGCGTGCAGAAATTGGGCTTATGTTGAAGGGATCTAATAGTTTTAGCCAATCAGACGCAGTTAAACTATCCCCTCGAACGTCGTCAAGAAAAAGGATTTCTTCACCGTTCACCTCGTCAAAGATATTTGTAGCAGCAGTCACTACTGATTGCCAGTTTTGGCCATTTAGTTTTGCTAGCTGAACGATATCTTTAGTTAACTCTTTTGCAAATTTTGACTTTCCAAGACCGGTACTACCATGAATAAAGAGAATAGTTTTTTTAAACTCTTCGTTTTCTAACTCATATTTAGTACGAGTTCCTTTGATTTCTCCAACGGTACGAAAGGTATCGTTTATCCTAGCTTTGTGGACTGCATACAGTGTGCGATATTTCTGTTCAAGAAGTATTTCATTTTTGGTGATACTCTCGTTCAGAATGTTATTGATGAGTAAATCAATATCTTCGTAAGTTTGTCTTACTTCTTTTTTAGCTTTTCCTTTAAGCCAACTTAATTTCCTTTCATGATAGACTTTTAAGTAGTTGTTTCCTATCAAAGTGAATACCTCATCAGGGGAATATTGATACTTATCTTTATCCTTTGCATGAATTAAGTAAGCTAACAAATTATCGTAGCCATACCTTCCAGACTTCGCTTTTTCGAGATGCTGTTTTGCTAATCCGATTTTTTCGGCTAAAGTAGATAGTGTTGCACCTTTTCCTTTATCAAACTTGAGCAAAGCATGAATATGTGGTTCGGCAAGTTCAGTAGTTGTTTCTTGAAGTTTTTTGTCGAATTTTACAGATGTGTCTTTATCATGATTAATTGCATATGCTTCAGTAACTGTTGCAACTTGACTAACTCTTCTGACAATTTCCTCAAGAATTTTTTCAATATCCGCTGATTCAAGTAGTTCTTTATTCCAGTCATCGTCCCAGAAGCCATTTGAGAATTGTTGCGTTAATAGTACTGATGTTAAAAGGGCTTCCTTTTTTGTATTTGTCATAATAATTAAACCTCTTTTCTAATTATTTTTTAAATTATTTCAGTGTTAGACTATCGACAAGCCCAGTCTAACACGCGTTAGAAATAATTAAAAATTAAATTTAGTAACTCTTGGGGCGTTGCCCCAAACCCCAGCCTCTCCTGCCCGATGGATCCCCATCGAACCGAGAACGCTTGCCAATTCAGCAAGGGATGGGGTAGTATTTTTTGGCGCTTCACTCTCTGCCGTTGGCATTCGTTGCGCTTAAAAAATCTCCACCCCTCAAGCCCTTGCGAATAGGCATTTTCCTGCTAATGAGGTCGTGCCGACACCTATACCGATGAATCCCCTAGGTAAGGTCAGTGTCGCGCTAAACAAGTGTAGCAGAAAAAGCGCTAGCTATACCTTGAAAATAGCTCTTGCATTCGTTGATTTAACCGTTCCTCGTCTCTTACTTGGATAGTACGAAACATCTTTACAGATTCGCCCTCCAGTTGGAAATAGCCATATCCTCTAGGTTTTACTGAAACTTCATCCTTCTCCATATCAGGAAAAAGGAGTTGCCTGTTGTTTGTTGCTAGCAGAAAGCTAGTTGATAAGGATATGACACAATTAAAATTGTAGCGCCCCGGAAGGTCAGACATTAAGAAACGTTGGCTAGATAAAACGATTCGCAAACCTAGACTTCTACCCATGCTATTCATCATCAACATTTTTGATAAAACATCTTTATGTTTCTTCTTATCTGTTTGTTCTAAATAAGCAAGGAAAGCCTGCCACTCATCGAAAATCAAGTAAAGATTATGGGAGTTTTCTTCTTGTTTATTAAGTCTATTTTCAAAGCGTTGGCAGACTGTTTCAAATAGTTCTAGACAGTCAAAGCCTCTTGCAACATGATTGCTAGTCATTGGAAACATCTCTTCATCTGCTTTAAAATCGAGAAAGTAAGCTTCGGCATCTATATCATGAAATGAAATGAGACCTAGTAATCTTCTCAAAAAAGTGGATTTTCCTGAGCCAGATGGGCCTGCGATTATCCAAGCGAAATATCGGTTTATGTCAACGGTTGCAGGGGATGGGTGTCCCCTGTTGTTGACGTCAAAAACGTTTTTGATCATGCTAAAAGTCCTCTTCTTGAATGATTTCAGTCTGTCTTGCCATACGATTGTGTGTTGCCTCTTCAATTGTTTTGACATCAAATTTAGCAACCCAACCAGCACCAACATTCATTTCTATGTGCATATAGTCAAGAGCAAATTCATTTGTGTATTTAACCAACACTCCCATGAAATAATCTTCAAGCTCCTTTTGAGAGTTTGTGTCAAGATTATTAGCGAGATAGATCCAAACATCTATACCTCGTGTGGTAGCAGGATTTATAGTTTTTAACTGTAAATCATGAAATAAGTTTTGATTGAGATGATTGACCACGTTTTGTAAGACAGTACCTTTTCGGACTTGTAGTTGTTCATCAGCTTTCTTATTGAACCACCAAAGTGTGACATTTTGAATCAATGTAGTTATAAACTTAACTTGCTTGCCTGTTAACAAGAGACATTGTTCCCATAAATTTTCATTTCTCTTAACAACCTCATCTGACAAAATGAGAAACTGTCGTTTTAGAGTAATGTATAGAATATTAAGACCTTGCCATACAAATAATGCGAGAATAAGATAGAAGGATATTTTTATCAACATATATGTTACCTCGTCATATAGTGAGTAGTTATCATCTACACAATGCAGATGATAACTCACTATCTTTATCACTTATTTTAATGAAATATCAGCAAGTTCAGCTACAAGAGCGAGTCCGACCGGTTGCTTGAGTTTGTCCAGTACAAATGATAACTCATACTTGTTAACTACGATGTCAACGTTAATCAAACCATCCAAGTTTTCGTCTTGATAGTTTCTGAGCTTAATTTTAAAGGATGGACAAAAATCTGTCTGACCAATACTTTCAAACTTTTTGTAAAGTTTGAGATCTACAGCTGTCAAATTAGCCCAACTTCTTTGATTTTCCTGTCCTTCGTTCAAGATACCTTGAGAATAATCTATTACTCTTGCAACAGAAGGAACCTCTACATCGGGTGTGATACTTTCTGCGAATTTTTTTGAGTGTTCGCTAACTCCTAGTTTCAAAGCCATCTAAAGCCTCTTTCTAATCGTCTTATCTAGAGTCGACGATTTGTTTTTTTAATAAAAGCTTTTATAAACATAGCATACTATATTTTTGATACTAACTCAAGCATATTTTTCCTATTTTAATAAAATATAGGTATCAAAAATGATTTCAATTTTTGAGCCTGTCCTAAACGTTGTTTTAATTCTTTTTGAGGTTTTTATTAATTTTTTTGAGCTTTCTGATTATTTTTTGTTGTGATTTTTTATTAGATGTGGTATAGTTTTTTTGAGCCTATTTAGAAGGAGTGATATCATGTTATCTTTTAATGATTTAAACAAAGAAGCTCAAATAGATTTCATTTTAAAGTATTATCCATTGATTTTCAAAATGCAACAACAGAAGGGTAATCATTCTGCAACTGCTTTTTTATATAAGTATCTTATGGTAAAGGACGATAAAAGACCTGAACTGTACCGTAAATTACTTGTATCTTTAGCTTCATATAAACGGTATTTATCTTTAATTAAAACCATCTATCAAGATGATTTATCATATATTGGACTTGTTTCTGCATATTCAAAATTAAAAATCCCTAAGCTTCATCAAACAAAATATGGTAAAAACTTAGGTGATGAGATATTAAAACGCTTTGATAGTGATGTATTTGAAAAAGTATTTAGAAGCGTTCAGTTAAGTGAACAAAATGATGGTTCAAGTGAAGCTATTTTAAAGAGATTCCTTGAGAATAAGGAAGCAGATGTTAGAGAAATTACTCTGTTACTAGATAAATTAGGTTTATTTAATACTGTATTAAACACAGCTAAACGACTTTTTAAAGATAATTCAAAAGTTATCACACATTCTTCAGAATTTATTGATGAAATACATAAACTCAAAAGTCATATCAACTCAGATTATTTAAATAGCGAGGAGTTACAAATAAATGCGGAAGCTTTTATAGAGCAATTTAAGGAAGAGGTAAATACACAATTTTTAAGGAAGGAGAAGAGTCAAAAAGAGTTTGATGGTTTAATTGAATCATATTATCTTTCTGACCCCTTCAAAGAACTAAGAGGTATTTATATTTTCGATAGAAAAAGTGGTAGTATCAAACTTGATACTTCTCAAAAGAATCGTAGTGAAAAACAATTAGATGAGTATAAATCAAAAAAATACTATTTAGCTAGTTCGGACTCAAATTGAACTTTATCACTTACTTCATACGTTTTTCTAAAATATAGAACATATTATTTTTATAATATAAATGAGGCTGGGTAAAAAGTCTTTAAAATCAAAAAACGCATAGTATCAGGTATTGAATTGAACAACCTTGATACTATGCGTTTTATTGTGGGAAGCTTTACTTGATTTTCTCCTAAAATTGAGTTTTTGCCCAGCCACTTTATTTGATATTTTTTACAATTTCATTAAAGGAAGATATAATTTTTCCTTGTTTCTCTTTGGGTAACTTTGTTAAGTTTTCGAAAAGTATTTCTGGGGAGTCCTCTCTCTCTGATTCATATACTTGTAAATTAAAGAACTCTTTTCTTTCTGGATTATATGCTCGTAGGTCAAAGAACTCTTCTACGGTAATGCCTAATGCTTTGATTACTGATTCAAGAGTTTTTATCTTAAAATCATATTTCATATTTTCCATATTTTGAATGGCCTTGATACCCAAGCCAGCTAATTCTGATAATTTTTCTTGACTTAATTTCTGTTCTTTTCGACATTCACGGATTCTAAATGCTATATGTTTTTGTAATCTATCGTATTTCATATTATGTACCATTCTACTATCTATTTTCTTCAAAAATAAGTATATTAGACTATACAAAAGTTATGAAAGTATGGTATAATAGTACAAAAGGTAAAAAATACACTGAAAACTATACAATAGGAGTTTAGTTATGTCGGATTCTAAGTTAAAAGGTCATGGGAAGATTAAGAAATTACCTACGGGTGCAGTTGTATCTGCATTGGCAGTCTCTATCGCATCCCTATCCCACACAGTAGGCGCAGAAGAAGTCGCTCCAAAACCAGTGAATGTGGAAGCGCCAAAGGCGGAAGTTGTGGAAACAACTACTCCTGCGGTGGCGACAAAAGAAGAGGTTGCTACAAAAGAAGCAGAAGCTAAGAAAGCGGAACAAGAAGTAGTAGAAGCCAAGCAGGCGGTTAAAGATGCCAAGCGTGCTACAAGTGAAGCAGATTCTCTTGTCAATGAGAAAACAGAAGCTGTAAAAAAAGCAGAGGATTTTGCGAAAAAGGCAAGCCCAGCAGTTATTACAGAAGCTGAGAAAGCAGTAGTTAAGGCAGAAGCAGAAGTTCCTGCAAAAGAAGAAGCTCTTAAAAATGCAGAAGCAAATGCTGAAAAAGCAAACCAAGCGGTATCTGCGCAAGAAGCAGTTGTAACAGAAAAAGAAGCTACACAAACTGCAAAAGAAAAAGCACTTACAAGTGCCACAGAAGCGGTTCAAATCGCCACAGACGCGGTTAATGGCAAAGGCTTGGAAAATGCCAAGGAAGCACAAAAAGAAGCCGTAAAAGCGGAAAAAACAAGCAAACAAGCACAAACAGATGCAGAAACTGCCTTAAAAAATGCAGAGAAAGCCAATCAAGCTACAAAAGCGCAAATCAAGAATACACAAGCAGATATTGCTACAAAAACCCAAGCGGTATCGGATGCTAAAGCAGAACAAGAAAAGGCAGACAAAGCAGTAACAGACCTAACTGCTGAGTATAACCAAGCGGTATCTGCTTTGAAAGCTATTCAAAATACAAAACAAGGTACAATTACGTTAGCTCCTAAGTTTATTGAAGCTGTAAAAGCTCGCGTAGCTCTCTTGAAAGCTGTCGAAAATGGAGAATATAATGATCGTTTAGATGAAGTTCCTGCTAAGTTTAAAGAAACTCGTGCAGAAATCTTGAAAACACAATTAGAAAATGCTCAAATCAATCACTTCGTACCTGTAGAATCTGATTCTAAAGATACTAAGAAATATGATTTGAATAATCTACCAGAAGATTTTAAACGTGATTTGACTCTCTATGCAGCAGACCTAACAAATCAGATGCGTCGTCAACTTGGTTTGTCTGATGTGAAAGTAACTGAGGATTCATTCCATTTTGCAGATAAGATTGCACGTGAATATGAAAAAGATGGTGTTACCCCTGAGTTGCTAGATAGCTACGCTAGTAAGAAAGATGGTCATGGTCACTATGCTATCGGCATCAATAAGGTTGCTAAGTCATATAATTTGGATAACGGTATGACGGAGGAAGAGCGTAAAGAAGGGGAAACTCGAGGACTACAAACTTACGAAAATTCAGTAGCTTTCGTAGGTTATAAAGAAGCAGGAAAGCCTGTAACTAGCTTAACTAAGTCAGAAATTCGTAGTCGTCTTTATGAGTCATTGATTTCATTTATTTCTACAGAAAATGATTATGGACATACTCGTGGTACACTCGGTTTTGAAAAAGGTAATACAACTCTTTACTACGGTGGTGCTTCTATGAGTCATGAAGCTAATATGTATATCGTACACACAGTACCGGGTATCCCAGAAACATTCATGGCTAACTCAACTTTTAGTCGTACAGAAGTGGAAAATCCATATACTAAAGCTAGAGACACAGATAGTGTTAAAAAAGCTGAGGCTTTGGTAGCTACTAAAAAAGCAGAAAAAGCACAAGCAGAACAAACTCTTAAAACTGCTAATCAAGCTGTAACCGAAGCAGAAACTACATTGCAAACTGCAAACTCAAACTTGAAAGCCCAAGAAGCTCAACTTAAAGATACAGTAGCCTTGAAACAAGCTCTTCAATCTGCTACAACAACTCATAATCAAGCGGTTGTTGCTCTTTCAAATGCCAATGCCTTGGTTGCTACCTTGTCTGCTACAAAGGCAGATAAAGAAGCGAAATTGGCAGAGTTGAAAGCAACTGCAAAACAAGCAGAGAAAGAATTTAACCAAGCCAAAGCAGAAACCAAAGCAGAGAAAGCAACTCTTTCTTCTCTTCAAGCAAAAGCAGAAGAAGCTACTCAAGCGGTATCCGTTGCCAAAGAAGCGCTTAAAGAAGCGAAAGCAAATGTAACAGCTTCAAAAGAGTTGGTTCAAGATTTGAAAGTTGCTGCAAAAGAGCTTGAAACTCGCAAGGCAGAGTTGAAAGATGCAGAAGAAGCGCTCAAAGAAGCACAAGCAAACCAAGCAACTGCGCAAGAAGTCCTTGAAGCAAAAGAAAAAGTAGCTAAAGAAGCGCATAAGGCTTATGCGACAGCCAAAGCAAGTTACGAAGCAGAACAGGCTCGACTTCAAGCAGAAGAATTGAAGAAACATCCTGTAACAGAAAAGGGTATCCCTGAAGTTCGTCCAGCTCTTCCAGAGTACGTACTTCCAACAACTCCATCTGTTCCTAGCGCACCTGTAGCTCCTGTTGTTCCAACAACTCCGCGAGTTGAGGTTCCTGTTGTGAATAACAATGGTGGGGTGTCTGGCCAAGATAAATCCAGAGTAGATGTAGTTGCAAAACAAAAACGGAAACTAAGACTACAAAAGATTCTCAAGCGGGTAACTGGATTGAGTCATTTGGTCGCTGGTGGTATCAGCATGAAGATGGTTCATACACTACTAATGGTTGGGAAAAAATCGAGGGTACATGGTATTACTTTAACTATACAGGTTGGATGCAAACTGGCTGGGTCAAAACTGGTGACTCATGGTATTACTTGAATGAAACAGGTTCACTGGCTACAGGCTGGGTCAAAGACAATGGCACATGGTACTATCTTAAAGATAGCGGTAAAATGGCGACTGGTTGGGTAAAAGATAATAATACATGGTATTATCTTGATAGCGCTGGAGCTATGAAAACAGGCTGGTTTACAGTTTCTGGTAAATGGTATTATGCCTACAGTTCAGGAGCTTTAGCAGTAAATACTACTACACCAGATGGCTATACGGTCAATGCCAATGGTGAGTGGGTATAAAAGATTAAATTGTAATAATAAAAAAGGAGAGCGGTTTGCTCTCTTTTCTATGTTTTTGTTAGGATATATATAAATTTTATATGGTGTGAACTTTTCGGTAAATTCTAGCTCAATTCGTGTATTTTTAAGGTAAAATTCACACCATTCAAATAAAATTTATTCAAATTAGATGAAAAAGTGTTTTCTGAAAAAGAGGGAAAACGTTGATTTTGAAGGGATATTAAAACTTATTCAAATAATAGTTTTTCCAACCAGGTCTTAAGAAAGCTCGTAAAGCATCACAATTTAGTAAACGTTAATCAATACGATTATATCAACGTTTCAAAGCACTCAAGAGTTTACCTCATGGGTGCTTTTTTCGTGTTTTTTGAAAAAGTTCACCTCAAAGTTTACCTTATTTTCATCTTATTGTTTTAGAGACTTTAAGGCAAATTCACCGACTGCCATAGGGACTACATTAGAAGTATTGACATAAATCTGCGTTGTGCCTGTATCGCTATGTGTTAGTGCTTTATAGATTCCATAGTTTAATCCAGTTTTAGCCATTTTATTTTCTCCTTTATTTTATTATTTCTTGAGTATTAGTTTCTCAGCAAAAACATTGAGAGCAGGTACGACAGAATTTACATTCAGAGACGTATCTGATAGGAAAATAGGGTTAACTGCTTCAATAAGAGTATCTTTCGGAAAGACAGTGGTAGAAGCAGGTGTAATAACGTGGAAGGCACCATGAGTTTCACTATTTAGAATATGTCTTTGGTACTTTCCTTCTTTACCAAAGACATAACGAGGAATGTTTCCTAATTTTTCGTAGTAAGCTAGACTGATAAAATCTGGTTTCATTTTTAAAGTGTCTGGAATCATAAGTTTTTTCCTTTCTGATTGTAAAATAAAAAAGCTACTAAGTAAAAAGAAGACTTAGTAGCTTGATAGTGAGTCTATCTGATAAGGATAGACAGCAGTAAAGATAAGTTATTTGGTTGAAAGATCCCTTCTTCACGATGGCAATGTTTAGCAAGGTGCATTGTATGAATTACCATCGCTTTCCCAGCTAACCTCAATAGGTAGTCACTATCATACCTATTGGATTCTCTTGCGCCCTTTGGCGAATCCGGTTCACTTTACTATTCGGAAAAGTGCGAAAGCCCATAAAAATGTTTTATATCTTCACTTCAACCATATAAGGAATTGACTTTCCTTTCCAAAACATTTACAATAAAGGTACGAAGTTTATGTGTTGTTCTGATGATTAGTCATCTGGTTGTCAGACGCACTTTTTATTTAATTGTCTATGAACGAAGCCTTCTAAAATAAGGTTCTTATTTTAAAAAAGATATATACTCTATCGAATATATTTTTGTTATATACTCAATTGAGTATTTAATCAAGCGTTTTTTGAAAAAAATTTAATTTTTGAGGATAGTAGAATGTGATTTCCAGAGCGATTAAAAGAACTACGCTTAAAAAAAGGATTAACACAAAAAGAAATCGCAGAGAAATTTAGGATTAAGCAACCTAATTATCAGCAATGGGAAAGTGGTAAAAGAAGACCATAATCTGATACTCTAGAGAAGTTTGCTAACTTCTTTGGAGTTACTATGGACTATCTTTCAGGTAATGAAGAAGATTTGGAAAATATTGAATTGCTTTTTCGTATGAATTCAAAAGGATTGACTGATGAGGAAAAAGAGATTTTTAAGAGAGAGAGCTGATTGAGTTTATGGAAAAACGAAAGAAAGCATTTAAAAAGTAGAGAATAGAAGATAGTAATCAATAGTTGTATAATTTGCATTTTTAAGTGCTGTATTTATCATTAATTAGAAAAGAGAGATTATAATGCTAGAAAGGGTAATTCATCAAAGAGACTATTTGGTGACTGTGATAACACATCTTATATTCTTTATTTTGGGGATAGTTCTTCTTTATTGTGGTGGTTTAGAAGATAAATTTATAGCTTATATTTTTATTTTTATTTTTATTTTTATTTGTTTAAAAGTATTCTGTTTTTTTTATCTTTCGCGAACGAAAAACATTATTGAAAAAATTGCGAATTTTTTTATAACAGCTGGTTTCGGCTGTATAGATTTTTTAATTTTAACTTATTTAGTACTTTTCTCAATTGAACAATTACACGATACGAGTTTTAGTTTTTTTGATTCAATTTTATTGGCTATTTTGGCAATATTATTTATATTTATTATGCCCGTATGGGAAGCTTATCTAATGAAAAGTACGACACTAGAAAATATACGACCTTTCATAACTGCGGCAAGTATTGAATTTATCTTTGGAATTGTATTATATTTTTTTGATCCCAAAGAATCAGCAATTATATCAGCATTTAGTGCATTATTTATATTTTTGTTAACACCAGAAAATTCTGAGCTATTGTTCAACATAAAAATTTCTAAATATAGGGCACAACAAATTTCAATTCTTAGATTTAATCTGATATTTATGATTTCAATTATGTACGTAATATCAAGAATGATTCCGTTTCCTATGTGTAATGCTAAGCTTATAGAGATTGCAACGCCGCTATTAATGCGCTTCATTTACTTGCTAGTAGTATGGATTATTCCTTTGTTTATAATTTATTTCCCAGGTTCTAGACAGTTTTTTCAAAAACATCTTGGTTTATATTCTACTCAGTTAGAACTAAATGGAGATTGGAATATGCTTTCAAAAAAAGATGTTATTGCAAGGAATTTCCTATTGAATATTGATGGCCGAAGGGTAAAGGATGATAAAACAATTTTTTATTTAAATGAAAAATTAGAAGTTCTAAGTGATGATGAAGAAAAAATTGGTAAAATAATAAAAATTGATAGTGCACAGATAATACTTGAATTGAATAATAAAGAAGAGAGAAAATCATTACGAAATAGGAAGAAGTATATAAAGTTTATTAAGAAAGGAAGTGGAAAGTATAATAAATATAAAGATGAAAATAAGGTGTTAGATCAATTGAATTGTAACGAGGAACCGTTTTCTATCCGGGGTATTTATGAATCATCTACCTTTAATTAGTGGACAATTGTCCACTTTTTTACACAACAAACTCAACCTATTTGATTTAGTTTTGTATTTTACGCTTTAAGGAGGTATCATTCTTTGAATGAATTGTATACAAGGATAAGTAAGTCTACAAAACACGTGTTATATCAGTACATGAAGAATAACGATATTTCATTACTAAACTATAATTTCAATTATTTCTTTCAACATTGTATTCAAAAATATCAGATTCAAGTGATTAGTCACCGCTTCTCAAATCATAAGATTGAAGGATTAACGATAATTGATGATTATGGGATTAGTTTTTCTTATGAAAAGGATAATCCTAAAGTTAAGCAGAATTTTACCCTATGTCACGAACTAGGTCATTTTATCCTTAATCATAATGGCACTTGTTTTACAGAATCTATCGATAATCAGGAAAGTTTACTAGAACGTGAGGCAAATATTTTTTCTGCCATAGTGTTAATGCCGGATATTGTTTTATTATCTAAAATTTATTACAGTTGCGAGAGTTTTCAGGGGATACAAGAAAGTTTAAAGGTTTCAAAACAAGCTCTATACTTTCGTTTGATAGATTTATTACGAATGTATTTTCCAAACGAAGAAGATGAAATTAAACAGGCTATCAATGACTATATAGAGATGAAAAATTTTTCAATACATAGTTTGTTTCATGACATAAAACAACAATTGATTGATGAGTTCAATCAATATAGTGCTTCTTTAAAGATTCAGATTCAAAATCGTATTTTTGAACAGGGATTTGTTTCAAGTCAGGAACTGCCAGAGTTAGTTAACCAGAGTAATTGGAATGAACTAAGAGAAAGTATTAATAATTTAAAAATTTGATTAATTTATAACAAAGGAAAATCAGTAGCATATGCTTGGAATAGTTTAATATTGACAGATGAGCAAGCAAGAAAACAAGCAGAATTACAATTGTTATTAATGTGAGATAAATCATGTATCAACTAGAGAAATCAAAAGAACGGAGAACAAAGTTAAGAATTACTGAAAAAGAAATTCTAGATTAACTAAAGAGAAAATTTTTAGGTCAATTTTTCCTAGGAATTAGAGTTATAATATGTTAAACTTAAATCATTCATCTAATTAAATTATTGACTATTATTTTATTATCTTTCAATAAGGAGAATAGAGTATGATATAATTAACAGTGAAGATTATCAAATTATTTATAATTTAGAAGAGGATGGAAATGATTAGAGAACAGATAAACAATAATGAAAATATGACACCGAACGGTCGTGAAATTTCTTTGTTTAAAAATATTTTCCCTAATTTTTTTGATGTAAATGGAAACTTCTTGATGGACAGATTTCAAAAAATGCTTAACTCTAATGAAGTTACAGTTACAAAAGAAGGATATGAATTAAATTTTTTGGGAAAAAGTTATGGCAGATTTCAAACATCTACTGGCAGTGAAACTGTTATTAGCCCTTTAATTGAACATAATAGAAAAGGAGAAAATAAAGATTCAGAAAACCTATATATAATAGGGGATAATTTAGATGCACTTAAGCATCTGCTCAAATCATACAGTCGAAAAGTCAAATGTATATATATTGATCCCCCATACAACACTGGGAGTGATGGTTTTATTTATTCTGATGATTTTAAATATAATGCTCAAATATTGAGTGAAAGAATGGGAATTGATCTAGATGAAGCTAATAGAATTATAGATATGAGAGGGAAAAGTACTCATTCTGCATGGTTGAGTTTTATGTATCCTCGTCTGGTCTTAGCCCGAGACCTTCTCAGAGAAGACGGAGTAATTTTTATCTCTGTTGATGATAATGAACAAGCTAATCTTAAGCTAATTTGTGATGAAATTTTTGGGGAAGAAAATTTTCTAACTATGATAACTAGAGCTACTGGGACTCCAACTGGTGGCGGTTTTGATGGGTTTGTTAACGAATTGGACTATTGTTTGGTATATTCACGCGATATCGCAAGTACGGTTATTCATGGTTTACCTATGGATAATAATTCTGCTGAAATATATAATGAAGTAGATGAAGACGGAAATAGATTTTTATCTCGTTCTTTGCGAAGAACAGGTGGAGAGGATAGACGTGAAGATAGACCGACCATGTTTTATCCTATAATTGATCCAGATGGTGATGATGTTTATCCATATGGCCCAACAGGGTATGAAAGTAGATGGATGTGTTCTTATGAAAAATATAAATCCTTAGAAAAACAAGGTTTAATTATTTGGAAAAATATTGACAAAAATGGAGTAAAAAGGTGGCATCCTTATCAAAAATTTTATTTAGAAGGAAGAACTAAACAATCTGGAAATATCTGGAAATTTTTAGATATAACTGACGAATTGTGGGATGAAAATGTTGGTAATAAAAAAGCAACTTTAGAAGTAAAAAATTTATTAAAGGGGAAATATTTCGAGACTCCTAAACCAGTTGAATTAATGGTAAAAATTCAAAGGATTAGTTTAGAACCAGATTCACTAATTCTTGATTTTTTCTCGGGTTCAGCAACAACTGCTCATGCTGTTATGAAGCTAAATGCAGAAGATGGTGGAAATCGTAAATATATTCTTGTTCAGAAGCCGGAAGAGATTCAGGATTCTAAACCGGCAGCTAAAGCAGGTTACAAAACAATCGATGAAATCGGAAGAGAGCGAATTAAGCAAGCGGCTGCTAAAATTAAGGCAGAAACACGTGCGGATATCGATTATGGCTTTAAACTTGTCAAATTATCTAAGATAAGTGAAAACACTTTGGATAAATTGGAGAGATTTAACCCTGACACATTGGTACCAGAAGATCCTGTAGCCTATTTTGAAGATTCTGTGTGCTCTGGTCTTGATACAATCTTAACAACTTGGCTCAATCAGGATGGTTATGGACTCCATGCTAAATGGCAGGATGTTAAACTAGAAAATTACACGTCTCAGATTTATGAAAATACACTTTATTTAATCAATGATGGGATTGAAAGTCAGGATGTTAAACGTTTAATTGAGATGGTTGAGAATAATGACCTAAATATCAATCGTATCGTTTATTATCCTTATTCTTTCCCTCATGGGGTTCTGATAGAATTAAAAAATAATATTAAAAATCTGAGAAATGGTAAAGAAGTAACAATAAATGAAAGGTACTAAAATGAAACTTCAATTACAAATATTACCTCATCAAACCAATGCTGTAAATACCGTAAATGAAGTCTTTCATGATGTTCTTTTTAATTATGGTAATATTAATAGTAATCCTACCTTTAACTCAAATGATGTGAAAATTAAAGATAATATTCAAAAAATTCAAAATGGGGAATTTTTACCAGGAACTGTAATCTCTAAATTAGATAGAAAAGCTGAGATGGATGATATCCTTGGAATTGATGTTAAGATGGAAACAGGAACGGGTAAGACATATGCGTATACTCGAGTAATGTATGAACTGCACAAAAACTATGGTTTTAACAAGTTCATTATTTTAGTACCAACTACTCCAATTAAAGAAGGAACAAAAAAATTTATAGAATCTGACTACGCCCGCGAACACTTTGCTGATCTTTATCCCAATATTGACCTTCAACTTGAAGTACTTGATCCCATGAGAGCAAATAGAGGAAAGAAAAAATGTTTCCTTCAGCAATTTCTAACTTTTCTCGGGGAACTCGTTTAGAAGGGAATCGCATCAATACTCTCCTAATGACCAGTGGAATGCTGCTATCAGCATCTACTATGGAAAGAAATTATGATCAGACCCTCTTTGGTTCCATAACTGTTCCCATGGATGCTTTGCGTGAGACGCGTCCGGTCGTTATTATTGATGAACCTCATAGATTTAAAAAAGAGAATAAAGCCTATAAGAAATTGGTAGAGAAGATTCATCCTCAAGTCATTATCAGGTTTGGAGCTACTTTTCCAAAAGATGATAATACAAACGAAATTGACTACAATAACCTTGTTTACAATTTAAATGCCATTAAAGCATTTAATGATGGCTTAGTCAAGGGAGTTTCTATCCAGACACCGGAAAGCACTGATAAAGAAACTAAGAAAGTTAAATTGTTGGAAATAACCAGCAGAAGACCGAAAGTAGCAATTTTTAGAAATGAAGAATCTAGAAATGAAATCACGGTTGGACTTGGGGAGAATCTGTCGAGTATTTCTCCAGAATTTCGAGGCTTGACTCTTGAAAAGATTGGCAAGATTGAAGAAAATGGGATCAAAAAAGGAGTCGCATTGTCAAACGGGACAACTTTAGCAGTTGGAGAGAGTGTTTTTACAAATATATATTCTGATAATTATCAGGACATTATGCTTAAGCAGGCTCTGAAAAATCATTTTGACCTAGAAAAAGACAACTTCAACCGTCAAAGAAAGATTAAAACTCTCTCCCTATTTTTCATTGATAGTGTTTATTCGTATCGAGGAGAGGATAACAATGGTTATCTCAAGGTTAAATTTGAGAGTTTTCTGAAAGCTGAACTTAAAAGAAGAATAACTAAATTAGAAGAAGAACGGAGTTTTGTTAATTCTGAATATCTTGATTTTCTGAAAGCATCTTTAACTGATTTAACTGCTACAAACGGTGGTTACTTCTCTGTTGATAATTCTACTGATGACGATAAAATCAAGGAAGAAATTGATGCTATATTACGCGACAAAGAAAAACTACTTTCTTACAAAAATGAAGATGGAACTTGGAATACAATAAGATTTATCTTTTCGAAATGGACTTTGCGTGAAGGTTGGGATAATCCTAATATTTTTCAAATTGCCAAACTCCGTTCAAGTGGTAGTGAAATAAGTAAACTGCAGGAAGTTGGTCGAGGCCTTCGTCTACCTGTTGATGAATATGGTAATAGAATCTCAGATGAAGAGTTTTATCTTACCTATCTTGTTGATTTTAGCGATGAGAATTTTGCTAATACATTAGTTAGTGAAATTAATAGTGATATTGCTCAGAGTCATACCATTAGTGATAGTGACCTTCAAAAAGTGGCTGAAAAGCGTAATGTAGAAGTCAATGACCTATTTATTGATTTACTGACTAACAAATTTATAGATAGAAAATATAATATTATCGATGAAAATAGGGAAGACTTTTTCATTAGATACCCTGAGTTTAATAAGGGACTTAAACCAAATAAAGTTTTAAATAAACATAATAAGAACAAAAATTATGTTAATATCCGCCCTCATAAATTTAAAAATCTAAAATCACTATGGGAAAATCTTAATAAGAAGTATTATGTAAAAATAGAAGATTTATCGGTAGAGGATCTTCAGAAGTCTGTACTAGATATATTAAATGATGGGATTTATAGTCAAGATCATATCACAGTTACAGAAAAAAGACTATCTAAAGAGAATCAAAAACTAGCACTTAGTGAACAACAAGTTGGTAATTTTATAACTAGAGAAACGATTCCTTATAATGAGTTTTTAAAGAAGCTACATAAAAATACCAATCTGCCCATTCTAATTATTCATAGAGCACTAATTGAATATTCTAAAAGTAATGAGCTTGAAGAAGATTTTTTCAATATTAAAACTCTGTCAAACTTCATTAATAAGTATAGAGAATGGGTTGAAAAAACTTTTGTGAATAGATTCAGTTATAAGAAAATGGATGTGAAACTTGGTGAGACAGCCCTTACTAATCTAGATGGATCTCCACGTGAAAAGATTATCCAGGGAAATATTGGCGTTTATAAAGATTTTACTAAGAAAGTTCCTGAAAATTTCCTTTATGATAGTTTTGTATATGATTCAGATCTAGAGAAGTTAAACATTGAGCGTAGTAATATTGAAGAAGTAGTAGTTTTTGGGAAAATTCCTCGTCGAAGTATCCAAGTACCTTTATATTTTGGAGGAACAACTAGCCCAGATTTTATGTATGTCCTTCAAAAAGAAGACAAGGAGTTAGAAATCAACCTGATCATTGAAACAAAAGATGTAGATAGTGTAACTTCTATAAGAGGAGAAGAAAAATTACGTATTGAAAGCGCAAGAAAATTCTTTGAGCTTCTAAAAGAGGAAGGCTTAAACGTAAAATTTGAACAGCAGATTAAAAAGGATGAGATAATCGGAATGTTAAAAAAGATTATTGATTCAAAATAAAAAAGTTTTTGGTTTATAATAAAGTAATTATTCAACACTTAGTGGTTACTAGATATGAGAAAATTATGTATTGATAAAATTTTAAAATATAATAACTAGTATAGACTGACGGCAATGATCTAAAACTGATATGACGAGCTTTCTCTATGTGTAGGACCATTTTTAAAGCAAATTCAGAAACTTACTGCAATATTTTAAGTATCGAACGATGTTTATTTTATCAAAGATGCAAAAAAATTACCAAAAATTAAATTTCCGGAAAATATTTATTTTTTGGAAAGTCAATAAAATCTTTGAACTTGAACATAAAAACAATGGAAATTCCATTGTTTTTTTGATATAACGACACTATAATATGACTGGGAGCTGGCAAAATCAGTTGCTTTAAAACGTTAATTGATACGATTATATCAATATTTCAAAGCTATTTGCAAAGTGCTTTTCTAGGTTTACACTTAAAATAATTGTTAAGTTATATAGGAACCTTCTAGATAAAGACTGAGTACTTTTAGAGTATAATATAGTTATGTAGAGTTAAAAAGAATTGAGGAAAGTAATATTGGCTAAATCTCACATATCAGAATTATTACCAACTAAGTATAGAAAACGTCATCAATTAATGCTATATTTGTATGATATACTAGTTGATATTTTGGTTAAAGCTGATAAATATCAATTATCCAGTCTATCTTTTAGATTTACTAATGAGATAAATGATGAAATTGACTTGTTTGATGAACTAGATAGACAAAAAGATTTAGATATTTCTGAATATGTATATATACCTCACATCTTTTTTTCAATTTTACGTGATTTAAATTACTATCTATTTGAATCTCTGAGTTGTATAGAGAGGGGAAAAGTTACTGTTGCATTTTCTCTTGCTAGGAAACCTTTTCAAGATAATTTATTTTATTTAAGTTGGATATTGGTTCAACCACATGATTTCTTAGAAAAAATACAATATGGAGAGCTTAGGGAATATGACGTAAGTGATTTGAAGGGTAAAAAAGAATTTGTTATTGACCTACTTTTAAAAGCAAAAGAATCGATTCAGTATGAAAATGGTTTTTTGGATTTTAGTAGAGAATTACTTGATCCTGAATTACTATATGACATTATATATAATCGAAAGGCAGAAAATAGTTTAACAAGTGTATTTGATCAATCTATTCATTTGGTGACAAAGAATAAAAATTATCCTACGGAAAAGCGAAATCTTAATTTTATATTTTCTGATGATAAGATTTGGGATGATTTTTGGCATTTGTTCTATGAGAAAACACCCTACATTCTAATTTATTTAGTAGAAGTAGCTATTGCTATATTTGAGAAATATTTTGATATTGATTTAGAAATAGTTACCCTTAACCGGTATATTAGAAATTTAAAGATAATTTTAGCTTTATCTGGAGAAGAAAATAAAGAATTAGAAAGTATTTTTGATTTCATATTTAATGGTAATAATCTTAGCATGACATGTGAAGAATGCGGGAGGATATATAAGTTCAATATCAATTTAGTGAGGGAAATAAAAGAAGATTATCTATATACTTGTCAGAATTGTGGTTTTGTAGAGAGACTAGGGCAATATTTTGTGAGTGATGAATTACTGAGTAATAAAAGAAATATTCTGATTGATAACTCGAATGATGAGAATTGGAAGCTGGTCTAATACAATTAAAAGGTAGTACCGACATAAAAATCATAGTTTAGAAAGTTGTGAAGATTTTTGAAAAGTAATCAGAAAGGATAATATGAAATTTAAAGATTACACTTGGGATAAAGAGTTTGAAATAAAAGGGTATTTTTCAGAACGTTCCGACGATATAGTTAGTAAGGATAACTTGAGCGGTATTTTACATTATTCTCCTAGTGAAATTGTATTAGAATTATTTGGTGGATTTGAAGAGGAATCAGGCATTTCATTCGGTTTTGGTAAGTGTTTGGAAAAGATATATGGTTTCTCCAGTAATGGTAATATTTTAATTTTAAATACTTATGGTGAACCAATGGTACATTCCTCATCTCCTGGATTTCCGATAACTAGATATAGAGTAAAAAATTTTAAAATTTACAGTGTATTTTATAATGAGCTTGGAAATTTTGATTATAGTTCTGAGGCCTTTAAAGATTTAATTAATGAATTAGATTCTGAAAAAATCAAGGAATATAAATTTAGCTTTGAACATATTGAGGAATGGATTGAAAAATCATTGGTAACTGTTAAATATAGAGACAATCAAACTATTTTTGAAAGTGCAGCAAGTGAATATCAACCAACAAAAGTGTTAATAAGATCACTAGGAATGAACTTTGAAGATGTGGCAATACTCCATTCTTCATATACAACTACGTCATTTACCAGTGATTATTTTATTAAACTTATTTCAGCTGATTTAAATATAAGATCTTTTGATGAATTTTATCAAGCTTCACATAAGTTTAAGGAATTTATTGAGATTTTATCAAATATACCATTGTCTTTTACTAATATTGAATTTCTTGTTCTTTATAAAATGATAGATGGTAAGCGTATGCCACTTATAAAAGGCAAATTCTTTGTTCAGCATTCTAGAAAATCCCAAAAATGGAAATCGTATTCTCAGCAAGATATTTCTTTGAGGACATTAGAAGATAATTTTGAACATATTTTAAATCATTGGTTTGATAAATCTGAGGAACTTGAATTTATAGTGAGACAATTTTCAAAAAATCTTCATGGTGATTTATATTTGGAAGATCAGTTGGTTGATGCTATTAGGAATTTGGAAGTTTACTCTAGAAATTTTAAGAATTTTAAAAATCCGAAATGTTTATCTGATGTTGAAGAAAAAGCTAGACAATCTTTGTTTGACTTTATAAACACACATCTTTTAGAAGAGGTAAGAAGAAAATTTAGAAATAAATTGAAATTTAATCAAAAAGAGCCTAACCTTGCCGAACGTTTAAAAAATTTATTCGATTCAATTGATGAGCTTAATCTGTCTAAAATTTTTTCGAATAGTGAGAGAGAATTACTAATAATAAAATTAATTCAAACACGAAATTACTATACTCATGGTGATTCGAAAGATAACTATCCAGAAATGATAACAGATATCAGGGAGATGTATGAAACAAAATTGCTTCTTCAAGAAGTGCTGAGATATTATATTTATCAAGAATTGGATATGAAATATAAATATAAAAAATTCTAAACCTCAAGCCATTAGCTCAATGATTTAGAATGTTTTCATGGAAATTGGAACAATTGACACAGTTGTTGAGACTTTAGTCGCTTATAAATGTGGCTGCAACCTGACAAGGTCAGTTGTCTCAAAACGTTAATCAATAGGAGTATATTAACGTTTACAGACATTCAAGAATTTTCTCTTGGATGTCTTTTTTGTATAGAAATCAAGAGTTTCCATCATTGATTTTTAGTCTAGTATTAGTTTCTACGGAATAACCTTTTTCGGTCATAATAAAACACTCCTGTTCATAGTTTCACTAGATCTAAACAGGAGTGTTATTTTTGCGTCTCAATTTATGTGTTCAGTGCCTATCTATTTTTCTAGTAACCAATCTATGATATTTTTCTTCTCAATTCCATTGTAATTGACTGTTGGCTGAATCGTATCCATTGTTAATAGATATTTGGGGAATTGATCTTTAATGGCTTCTAGTGGTCTAAGTTCTCTTTCTAGTGTTTCTGGAGCAAGTGTTGTTTCACTGACTTGATAATAAGCGTAGTGACCAAGATCAGTTACAACAACAAAATCAACCTCATATTTATCTAAATTACCAACATATACTTGTGAATATCTACGTCTCAATTCCAAATACACAATATTTTCCAAGATATGCCCAATATCTTCTTTGTGGTCTGGTAATAAGAGATATCGTAAACCTAAATCAACGGGATAATATTTTTCTAAGCGTTGCAATAATGCTCTACCTTTTACATCAAAACGTGGAACGGAATAAAAAAGTAAACTATCTGTCAAAGTTGTCAAATAATTTTCTAAAGTATTATGGGATATTGAAACATTTTGGCTGACCAGGGTATTGCGAATCTTATTTGTTGATATTAAGCTACCTGTACTACTGAGAAGGGTTCGGACAATGCGCTCAATAATAGTAGGATTTGGATTTCCCAATCTAGTGACAATATCATTTAACAGTATGGAGTTATATATTCCTCTGAGATAGTCAATTTTTTCAGCGTAAGATGATGTTTGTAATAAGTAAGGGAAAGCACTAAAGAGATAATTGTTAAAAATTTCTGTTGTATTCAGATTTTCTGTGAGAGATTGACCTGATAGATATTCTTCAAATGACAAAGGAAGAACCTCTATCTCAACATACCGACCAGTCAAATTTGTAGCTAATTGGCTGCTCATAAAGTAGGCGTTTGATCCAGTCAAATAGAGGTCAACATTTGGTAGGATGAATAGACTATCTGCTACCAGTTCAAATTTTTCAACATGTTGAATTTCATCTAAAAAGATATAGTATGTTTTCTCGCTAACTAATTGATCTTTTATATAAGCGTATAATGTTTGAAAATGTCGGAGGTCATAGTAACTCAGATCCTCAAAATTGATGGATATGATTTGATCCTCGTCTACCCCAGTTGCTAGTAACTCCTCTTTATAGAGTTGAAAAAGCACAGATTTACCAGCTCGTCTAACTCCGCTCACAACTTTGATGATTTGGCGGTCACGATGTCTTCTTAAAAAGTCTAAATAATGTGGTCTTTTGATATAGTTCATAATAGATACCTCAAAGATAGTATAATACAAATAGAAATTATTTTCAAATATTTAGAAATAATATTTAATTTGTTTTATTATTTCTAAGTATTTAGAAATAGTGTTTTTCTGCAATTAAAAAATAGTCCATTTTGGTATGGCATGATAGTAAATCTTGTGAGGTTTTGTAGCAAGTATTCAAATAAAAAGCGCATACTATCAGAAGTGTAAAAGCTTGATAGTATACGTTTTATCCTAGAAATATTTACTGGATGTTTTTCTCAAACTGACTTTTTAAGAAGTTACCTTATCAGCAATTTCAAATAAGTTTATGGAGTTCTCTTTGGAAAAACTGTAGAATTTCAAAAATTACTACAGACCGTGAATTTTACTTATCATTTCAATGATTTAGATTACTTACATTTTGTTTTGATAAGTTTTACGGTAATCTCCAGGAGAAAGCCCAGTCCTTTGTTTAAAAATTTTAGTAAAGTAAGAATAATTATCATACCCTACTTGACAAGATACTTGTGATATCGAGATATTTGTTTGAGATAGGAGAGATTTAGCAGCATTAATGCGCTTATCCGTTATATATTTAACAAGAGTTTCTCCAGTTTCTTTTTTAAAAATTCTAGCTAAATGATCTGCGCTGAGATAAACCATATCTGCTAATATAGAACGATTTATATCTTCATAGTAGTGATGATCTATGTATTCGACGATGCGTTGAATACTATTTTTTTGGTTTTCAATGTTTGTTGCAAATTTCTTAGCATGTGACCAGTAATAATCAAAGTAATCCTGAAAAGATTCAATTGAATGAAAGCGTCGTTGGAATAAGAAATCATGAGTGCTGTTTTGGAATAATTTATGAGCTGAAATTCCATTTTGATCTAGATATATTCCTATTTGTTGAGTCCAATCTAGTAAAATTTGTTGTAGCGTGAAAGTAGGGATTTGAGAATTATAGACGAGTGAATTAATTTTTTCTCTTAATTCATATTCGCTTAAGCTATCTAAAAACGTAATTGAAAGAGTTTCTGTTTTGAAAGAAGTTGGGAAACTATGTGGAACACATGTAATAGTATTCCAATAAGAAACATACTGTTCATTATAAGTGTAGAGTTCTTTGGTATGAAATAAAATATCGGATATTTTATGGCAACTCTTATATATAATGTTTGAGTATTTGCTAAAGTTATTAGAAATTTGAGAATGAATCTCATATGCCAATTTGTCACTACGTTTGGACGAGTCTACTCTAAAGAGACAAACATATTGATCAACCTGGCTTTCCATTTTGAATAGACTTATCAGATTATAAGAAGGTTGTGAAATTCTTTGAAGTTCTCTTTTTAGTTGAGAAGTCCATGATGGAGTTTCTGCAGAATAATCTTCTTCATTAAGATTGATTGTTAAAACTGCAAGAAAAAAATACTGGTGTTTTTGAAGAATAAAAGCTTGTTTACTTGCTATATTTTCTAGCTCATCGATGCGAGAAATTTGAGGTTTTCTAAGGTAATCATACCAGAAATTATCTTCTATTTGTAAAAGTGCATCATTTTTTCCGTTTAAGTTATGATTCTCAATTTTACTAATGGCTTTTTGAATAATAAATTCTAATTTTTCAAAGTTAATGGGTTTTAGATAGTATTCGAAGCTTTGTAATTCAATTGCTTTTTGAGCATAGTTGAAGTCGGCGTAATTGGTTAAAAAAATTGTTTTTATATCATATTTTTCATTTCTAATCCACGATAAGAGTTCGAGACCGCTACCTTGAGGCATTTCTATATCGCTTATCATGAGATCAATAGGATGCTCTCTAATAATATTTTGAGCTTGAGTGAGGCTATAGGCAACATAAACAGTGTCAATGTGTAGTTTAGCCCAATTTATTTTCTCTCGTAAAGCTTCAATGATAAAACGATCGTCATCAACTAATAAGATGTTCATTATAACCTCCGTCTATAATCTTGTATGGAATAAGTAAAAGAATTTTAGCCCCACCTTCTTCATTATTTTCAAATGTAATAGTATAGTCGTTGGGATAGAGAAGATTCAAACGTTCGATGGTGTTCGTGATCCCAATATGATGTCCATCTTCTGTTATTAGAGACTGTTTCTGATTTAGTTTTGATAAAATTTCTTCAGAGAAACCTGGACCATTATCTTCGATACAAATCTGAATATAATCTGAGTTCTCAGTTTTTACTTTTTTTATTGATAGCAAAATTGTGAATAAATCCTGAAATGAAAAACCGTGTTTGATTGTGTTTTCAATAAATGTTTGTAAAAGTAATGATGGGACAAGAGTATTTTGTAGGTCATCATTGTAGTTTAGTGAAAAGTAGATGCTATTTCCATATCGAATTCGTTGTATTTCTAAATAATCTTTAATATGCTGAACTTCATCTTTAAGTTCTGAAAAATCTTGATTAGCCATAAATAAATGACGGAGATAATTTGAAGTTAAGATAGTTAACTCTTCAATTTCCTTGTAGTTTTTTGTTTGGAGCATACTATGAATCATTGATAACATGTTTAAGTAGAAATGTGGACGGATTTGGTTCTTAAGATAATTAAGTTCGATCTTCTTAAGTTCTAGTTGTGAATGGTATTCCCGTATTTTTAATTCTTGCATGTCAAATATTACTTTATTAAGTTTATCATTTGCCTTATCAATTTCTAGTATACCTTCAGATATAAAAAATTCAGAAGGGGGGATGGAGTCCCCAAGTTGAGAGAGTCGTTCAGTGAGTCTTGTTATCGGTTTAATCATCCACTGACGAATATACAGGATAATGATGATTGATAAAATGGTAATAATAATAGGAACGGCTGACAAAAATACTTCTAAGAGTGTGATATTTCTAAAGACTTCGGCATAATCGACTAAAACATAAATATCGAAAGGTAAATGCGTTTTTTCATTTTGAGCATGAATTAGGTAGTTTTCGGAGGGTATATTGTTAGGCTCTTTTAGGGAAAGTTTACCATTATTTCCAATATTGAGTTTTCTTAGAGGTTTTAGGATATCTTCTGAAGATATGACGGCATAAATTATTTTTCCTTCGTAATGAACAGATTTAACTAAGTATTCGCTGTTTTTAGTAGTTACATTTTTCCATTTACGGTCACTTATATCACTACGCAATGATTTTAGATTTGATTTTAACAGTAGATAATCTTCATATGGAATATAAAGATTGGAGACATTTATAAAATAATCAGTACTATCGGTTTCTAATAAGAATGTCATATGAGTTTCATTTTGATATTCAAACTCTGCAAAGCTAGTTTGAACTTTTTTAAGATTTTCTTGATACTCAAGAAACGTTTGTACATGATTTAAGTTCTCTAAAGATTCATTATGCGTTATTGTTGAGTACATAAAGCGTTCTACAGAATGCAATTTCTCATTAACAGAGTCAGCATAAATTTCAATTGAACTACGTAAGTGTACTATATTTTGGTTTTTAATAAAATTTCTGGTTATGTTACTCATAGCAATATTGATTAAAATATTTATCAATAGTAGTACAAGTAGGAGTTTAAAGAAAAAATGAATGGAATGTTTTTTTGATAAGTCGTGATTTAATTTCATATACTATTCTCCTATTAAAATTATAGCACTTTGAAAATACGATATCATGTAACAAAACAGATATGTTTTATCAAGATGTCGGAAAAGTAATAGTTTTTAAAATTAAAAAACTGAAAAATTGATAAACCTAGTCCAAAAAGTTCTATTAAGGGAATTCTATATGGTGTAAAATAATCGTAGAAAATCAGATGGGAGGAAAAACATGAAAGTAGCATCTCAACTTCATAAAATAAAATTAAAGCATAGTATTCCATTATATATATTACTTTTTCCTTCAATATTGCTATTAATTTTATTTTCCTATATTCCCATGTTGGGACTAATTATTGCATTTAAAGACTATTCACCAGCCAATGGTATCTTTGCTAGTCAGTGGGTAGGATTTAAGTACTTTACTCAATTTTTCTCATCATTCCAATTCGGGACAACTATGTTCAATACATTAAAAATTTCACTTTATAGTATTGTAGTAGGATTCCCCTTACCTATTATACTAGCTATAATCAGTAATCAGTTAAGAGTTGGGAAATTTAGAAAAATATTTCAAGTGACAACCTACTTACCCCATTTTATCTCTACAATGGTTATGTGTGGGATGATTATCTTATTTTTATCTCCTACTAGTGGTTTGTTAGCGAATGTATTTAAGTCTGTTGGAATTACTATTCCAGATCTTTTATCAAAACCTAGTCATTTTGCAGGTGTTTATGTTTGGAGCGATGTATGGCAACATATTGGTTGGGATAGTATTATTTATCTAGCAGCGCTTTCTGCAATTGATCCTACATATTATGAGGCTGCAACTATGGATGGTGCCTCTAGGTTACAAAAAATTCGGCATATAGAATTACCATTGCTTTTGCCGACTGCTATGATTCTATTAATATTAAGAGCAGGTAGTTTATTAAGTGTAGGTTTTGAGAAAGTGTTACTACTACAGAATCCTCTTAATTTAGCAGGAAGTGAGATAATTTCGACCTATGTTTATAAAGTTGGTATGGTGAACTTTCAGTATAGTTATTCGACAGCTATAGGGTTATTTAACACGGTAGTTAATCTAATAATTTTGTTATCTGTTAACTGGTTCTCAAAAAGATATACTAGAACGGGTCTTTTTTAAAGGAAGGAGTGCTCAAGGTGAAATGGTTTCATAAATCAAGAAAAACAAACTCTGAATTATTATTTGATATAGTTACCTATGGTTTAGCAATTTTCCTTATCCTGTTAATTGTTTATCCGTTATGGTTTGTAGTGATTGCATCTTTTAGTAATCCTTCAGATGTTGCAAATGGGAAGGTATGGTTTATTCCAAGAGAATGGAAATTAGATGGATATTTACGTCTTATTCAGCAACCTTTATTTTTACGTAGCTATTTAAATACAATTTTATATACTGTTTTTGGTACCTTAGTTGCTTTAGTAGTCAATATTCCAGCTGGTTATGCTTTATCTAGAAAAGAATTAGTTGGTAGAAGGTGGATGAGTATTCTATACATAATCCCTATGTTTGTATCAGGTGGCTTGATTCCTACCTACTTAACAGTAAAGAATGTAGGCTTGATTGATACATTTTGGGTAATGGTAATACCTTTTGCAGTTTCATCTTACAATATTATTGTTGCTAGAACTTTCTTTAATAATAGTATTCCAGACGGGATGTGGGAGGCTGCGCAAATTGATGGCTGTGGTACAATTCGTTATTTTATTAAGATAGTTGTTCCGTTATCAAAAGCTATTATAGCAGTTATTGGACTTTGGACTGCAGTTGGTATTTGGAATTCGTGGTTTAATGCTTTAATTTATTTAACGAATGAAAATTTACAGCCATTGCAATTAATTTTACGACGTTTACTAATTAGTAATCAAATGTTACAATCGCAAGCAACAGGAGAAGTTGCATCAGATCTTCGTATCAAAGCCGATATGATGAAATATGCAGCAATTGTTATTTCAACCGCTCCGATAATGTTGCTCTATCCCTTTGTTCAAAAATATTTTAATCAAGGCGTAATGATTGGCGCGTTGAAAGAATAGGAGAAAGACATGAAAAATAAATCATTTACATATTTGTTCTTAGGAACAGTTACACTTGCTGGCTTAACAGCCTGTGCAAATTCTAATAATGCGAATAAGGACGATAAGTCTGGAGAAGATTCTTATAAAATCACAACTGTTCGTTGGTCTGACTGGGGGGAAGATTATCATAAAGGTTTTCTAACTGATTCTGCCAAAGAATCAGGCATCGATGTTAAATGGGATACACTTGTAGCTGCAGATTGGGCAGATAAGAAATCTGTGTTGGTTGCTAGCGGAGATTTACCAGATGCATTTTTAGGTTCAAATGCTTTTACAGATTCAGAAATTGCTCAGAACCAATCTTTATTTATTCCATTGGAAGATTTAATCAAAGAAAACATGCCAAATTTAACTAAGGCTATGGAGAAAGAACCTAAGATTAAAGCTATGATTACTTCACCAGATGGTCATATCTACAGTCTACCTAAAAAATTACCGATGCGTCCTACTGTAGCTAATCAGCTATTTATTAATAAAAAGTGGCTGGATAATTTAGGATTAAAGGTCCCAGAAACTTATGATGATTTAGTAAAAGTACTACAAGAATTTAAGGATAAAGATGCGAACGGAAATGGAGACGCTTCTGATGAAATTCCATTCGGAGCAGGAAACTTTGATCCAACATTCTCATATATTCTTCCGTTCAATAATCGTTTAGGGGCAGATAATACATATGAAATGTCTGTAAAAGATGGAAAACCAGTCTACCTTCGTACAGAAGAAAGTTATAAACAAGGGATTGCAGCAATGCACGAATCTTATAAAAAAGGTTTGATTGATCCGGAAATCTTTACAGAAGATACCTCTATGAGTGTAGCAAAACGTATGGATAAGGGAGTATCTAGAGTAGGTGTTTCTAGTGGTTGGACAGCAGATGCAACGTTTGGCTTACATTCAAGTGAGTATATTGCTCTACCTGCTTTAAAAGGTATGGATGGAAAACAATATGTCTTTTCTGATCCAGATCATTACAACTATGGTCGAAATGAAATTTTGATTACAAATAAGAGCAAAAATCCTGCTAAATTATTGAAATGGTTGGATAAATTATATACAGATGAAGCAAGTATTCAGAATTTCTATGGATCATTTGGAATAGCTACTGAAAAGAATGGTGATAAGTTTAAAGTGTTGCCTCCTAAAGATGGTAAATCAGCTGATGAATGGGCATGGATTAATTCACTTCGAGATTTTGGTCCTAAATACGTAAGCGATGATATCAATAGTCGCGTAGAAATCGATCAAACACAAGGTGATGGATTGAAATTGAAGATGGACCAAGATTTGAAACAATTTGCGTTGCCAGCTTACCCTAATGTGATTTATTCACAAGAAGAACTTAACAAATTATCATCAATCTATGTTAGTATTGAATCCTATGTCAAACAACAAGCATCTAAATGGGTAGTTGAAGGTGGCATAGAAAAAGAATGGGACTCATACAAAGAAACTCTTAAGAATATGGGCTTGGACGAATTTATGAAGATTCAACAGGAAGCATATAATCGTTACCAAAAAGAAGTAAAAGAGTAATACTTTATATGAACTCTTGGTTGTATGAACAAGGGACTAGCTAATTACAGGAAGCGAGACTGATAACATCAGATTATCTCGCTTCCTTTATTCTAATTTTTAAAGAAATTTGGAAATGTTTTTAAATAATTTAGGTAATATTTTTGTGCAACTGACATTCTAAAATATAGAGTTAAGACGATTGATTTTATGGAGAATATATTATGCAAAAATTATTTTCATTAGATGGAAAAGTGGTTAGAATTTTAACTTTTTTGACAGATTTAATTATTTTAAATACTCTATTTATTGTTAGTTGTATTCCAATAGTTACAATTGGGGCATCATTAACTTCTCTTACGACAATGTGGTATCGTATTTTAAAAGGTAAAGATACCGATATTGCTTATCATTATTTTCGGATCTTTAGACGAAATTTTAAACAGTCAACTTTTATTTGGTTGTTTATCCTCCTAATAGAATTACTTTTATATGTGAACTATTGTCTTTGGGGCTATTCAAGTTTATTTTCAGAGTATAGTTTATTGTTAGTGTTGCCCTTTTTATTTGTTATAATACTTTTGATGAGTGTTATTTTTCCCTATATTGGTCTATTTAAAGATAATCTAAAAAATAGTATTGTAAATAGCGTATTAATTTGTATTTTAAATCCAATACAAGCGATCATGTTGGTTTTATTTAATATTTCTGTACTGTATATGAGTTTTAGTAGTCCAGAACGAGTTTTAACCGCTATTTACGTATTTACATTTGGGGGATTTGCTTTTTGCGGATTGATGAATGTAACGATAACAAATAAAATGTTTGATAAGGTAAAGAAATTTACTAAAAGGAGGACAACAAATTGAAAATTTTTAAGGGAGAGTTTTATCGAATCTCTGCATTAACAGACAAGCTAGTAAGGTTAGAGTACTCTCAAACTGGAAGTTTTGAGGATAGAACGACACAACTTATCTATAATAGAGATTTTGGCCAAGTTTCGTTAAATTATATAGAGACACCAAATGTACTAGATATTATGACGGACTATTTTCATCTGCACTTTAATAAAGGAGAATTTAACGCCGAAAATTTATTTATAGAATTAAAAGGAAATTTTGCCGTATATGGTAGTCGCTGGTATTTTGGTGAATCTATTGAAACGTTAAAAGGAACAGCTCGGACTCTTGATGAGGCAGATGGAGCAATCCCATTAGAAGATGGAATTATTAGTCGAAGTGGTATTGCCTTATTGGATGATTCTCAAGGATTTATTTGGGATGAACAGTCTGGTTATATTGAGAGAGAAAATCAAATTGACCTGTATTTCTTTGCCTATGGGCATGATTATAGAGGAGCAATCAGAGACTTTTACCATTTGACTGGTTCAACACCCTTGTTGCCAAGATATGCTTTAGGCAATTGGTGGAGTAGATATTGGCCTTATACGTCGGATGAATACTTGGATTTAATAGACAGATTTGAAACAGAGAAAATTCCATTATCTATCGGTGTGTTAGATATGGATTGGCATATAACTGACATTCCAGCCCGTTTTGGAAGTGGCTGGACAGGATATAGTTGGAATAAAAACTTAATACCTAATCCAGAACAGTTATTGCAACAACTTCATGATAGAAAGTTAAAACTCTCTTTAAATGTCCATCCTGCTGATGGTATACGGGCTTATGAAGAAGCTTATCCTCGAGTTGCCAAACGATTGGGGTTAAATGTAGAATTAGAGGAACCTGCTATTTTTGATTTTTTTAATCCATCTTTTAGAGAAGCCTACTTTAAAGATGTTCATTATGAGCTAGAAAAGCAAGGAGTAGATTTTTGGTGGATTGACTGGCAACAGGGGACTCAAGGCATGTTGGATCCACTGTGGCTTTTAAACCATTATCACTATCAGGATAGTTGTAAAAATGCAGAAGGTGGTTTGATTTTATCAAGATATGCAGGTCCTGGTAGTCATCGCTACCCTGTTGGTTTTTCAGGGGATACTATTATTAGTTGGAATTCCTTAAGATTTCAACCTTATTTTACAGCGACAGCATCAAATATCGGTTATAGTTGGTGGAGCCATGATATCGGTGGGCACATGCTGGGGGATTATGACGAAGAGCTACAAACCAGATGGCTACAGTTTGGCGTTTTTAGTCCGATTACTCGATTACATAGTTCTAGAAGTCCCTTCAATAGTAAAGAACCTTGGTTTTTTTCAGAAACAACATCTAAGATTATGAAGAAATACCTACGTTTGAGACATCAGATGATTCCATATCTATATACCATGAATGTACAGACACATGAGGAAGGTGCCCCTTTAATCAGCCCAATGTATTATTTCTACCCAGAGAATGATGAGAGTTATAATGTTCCAAATCAATACTTTTTTGGAACAGAACTGATGGTGGCTCCCGTTGTAGAAAAGATGGATTTGGCATTCCAATCTGCAAAAGTGGATGTATGGTTCCCTGAAGGTGAATGGTATGACTTCTTTTCAGATAAAAAGTACACAGGTGGTGTGAAGTTAAGTGTTTATAGAGACATTTCGACTATACCTGTGTTTGCAAAAAGTGGTGCAATCATTCCTTTGGTTGGTTCCGAGATAGGTATGGGTGTTGAGTTACCTGAAGTTGTAGATTGGTATGTATTCCCAGGCAAACAACATTCTTTTGAAATGATTGAAGATCAAAATGGTCAAAGATATCAAACAAGATTATCAATCGATTGGGAAATGGGGATGGTAGAGTTAGCATTACAAGGAGATTCTAGTATCGTTCCAAGCAATAGAAAACATAGAATTCATTTTAAAGGAACGAATGTGTCTATAATTGAATTGCCAAATAAGAATGATACAGCTAGATTTGAATGGAAAGATCATAAAAGGACATCCCTAAATGACGAAGTTTTTAGACTACTAAAGACGGCTTCTCTTCCATATGAATTAAAAGATAGATTGTTAAATCAATTCATCAATGCCAAAAATTCTCATGACTTAATGAATATCTTGCATCATCAGGATAAGGAATTGAGAGGGCGTTTATTGGAAATGATATTTACTAGCCAAAACTAATTGAGACATTTCGTACACAATTTCTATTATTTAATTACTAATTATTTATTTTTTAATGTGTAATAGTTTTACATCTCTATGCTTATTGACTTGTATTTTAGTAATTACAAGTTTGGCATAGGGATGTTTTTTGTTTACTGAAGAGTAAAGGATAAGTATATTTCAAGGTTTGAAACATTTTTAAACTAAACAAGAGCAAATTTTTAAAGGTGATTTTTCAAAGTAACTTCCACTTGCCTGACCGAAGTGGAAGTTAGTCTGAAATGGATTTTTATGGTGGAATTAAGTATGTGACGTATGATTTTTTCAGAAAATTTTCTAAAACAAACAGGATTTGTTTGACATTTATTTGAAAATTCTGTAAAATGAATTATTATATCGTTCAAGGAGAATATATATGGAAAAACAGAAAACATTTTTTGGACATCCTATGGGCTTGTCCACCCTCTTCTTTACAGAGATGTGGGAACGCTTTTCTTACTATGGGATGCGAGCTATCCTACTTTACTATATGTACTATAGTGTGCAAGATGGTGGATTGGGAATGGATAAGACCACAGCTGCATCGGTTATGGCGATTTATGGCTCGCTGGTATTTTTGTCCTCGGTTATCGGTGGTTTTGTAAGTGACCGTATTTTAGGAAGCCGTAAGACTGTCTTTTACGGTGGGATTCTGATTATGCTAGGGCATATTGCTTTGGCAACACCTTTTGGACAAGTGGCTCTCTATCTTTCTATTGCCTTGATTATCTTTGGTACTGGATTTTTAAAACCCAATATCTCAGATATGGTTGGGGGAATTTATGAGAAAGAGGATGATAGACGGGATGCAGGTTTTAGTATCTTTGTCTTTGGTATTAACTTAGGTGCCTTCGTTGCCCCTTATTTAGTAGGTTATCTAGGTCAGGAAGTCAATTTCCATCTAGGTTTCTCATTAGCTGCCGTTGGGATGTTCTTTGGTTTGGTGAAGTATGTTTTAGATGGGAAGAAATATCTGCCTGAATCAAGTCTTTACCCCACTGATCCACTTTCACAGAAGGACCAGCAGACCTTGATTAAACGCTTGCTGATTACACTTGTCATGGTTATTCTTGTGGTTATAGGTTTAGTCTTTACTCACCAGTTTAACGTGGATATGATTGTTAATATCTTTACAGTGATTGCGGTAATCATTCCAATCTACTATTTCTTCAAAATTTTATCTAGTCAGAAAATAACTGCTACTGAGAGATCCCGAGTATTTGCCTACATTCCTCTATTTATCGCTGGAGTACTCTTCTGGTCTATTGAGGAGCAGGGGTCTGTTGTTCTCGCTCTATTTGCGGATGATCAAACTCGACTTTACTTTAATGTATTTGGGAATCAGATTCATTTCCCATCTAGCTTTTTCCAAAGTATCAATCCACTTTTCATTATGATTTATGTGCCGATTTTTGCATGGTTGTGGGGGAAAATGGGTAAAAAGCAACCGTCCTCTTCTAAGAAATTTGCTTACGGTTTATTTGCCGCAGGTTTATCCTTCTTGTGGATGATGTTACCAGGGATGCTCTTTGGGACAGATGTTAAGGTCAGTCCTTTCTGGTTGATTATGAGTTGGGCTATTGTGATTGTGGGGGAAATGTTGATTTCGCCTATTGGTCTATCAGTCACTACTAAGCTAGCACCAAAATCCTTCCAAGCACAAATGATGTCTATCTGGTTCTTGAGTAATGCAGCTGCCCAAGCTATCAATGCTCAAATTGTAAAATTTTATACAAGTGAAACTGAAGTGGCTTACTATGGAATTGTTGGAGGAATTACGATTGTATTCGGTATTATCTTACTCTTCTACGTTCCACGTATTGAAAAACTAATGTCTGGTATCAAATAGAGAAAAACTGGAATTTCTGTAGGAATTTTAAAAGTTAGATCAATTATTTATTCAAAGGATTTAGTTCTGTATTGTATAGGGCTAGATCCTTTTAGTTTGATTAATACTCTTCGAAAATCAAATTCAAACCGCGTCAACGTCGCCTTGCCGTATATATGTGACTAACTTCGTCAGTCTTATCTACAACCTCAAAACAGTGTTTTGAGCAACCTGCGGCTAGTTTCCTAGTTTGCTCTTTGATTTTCATTGAGTATAAAACTCACGATGTTTCTGCTTTTCCTAGTGGACATTTGTCTACTTTTTTTATATAATAAAACTAAACCATAATGGTTGAGTTTTGAAATTATGGATTCAAGCATCGATTAGTCTTTCTAAGGGAGATAGTGTCCATTAAAGCATCATAATAGGAGGTGAAGTATGTATCAGCCAGAAAAATTAAAGGCTCGGAGGAAAGAGTTAAAACTGACACAGAAGGAAATTGCAGAGCAACTTGGGATTAGTTTCCAAGCTTACTCAGCTTGGGAACGTGGAGTCAAGGAACCGTCCAAGGAGAAAGTTACTCAGTTAGAGAATATTTTAAAAGTGCCAAAAGGATATTTTACTCAGATCGAGATTGTCCGTCTCTACCATAGCCTCTCCAAGCAAGGGCAGGAGAAGGTTGTTCTCTATGCTCGCAACCTATCTCAAGAGGAGCAAGCCCAGAAAGTGATAGCTATGCCAGAGCGCCTCTACGAGTACCGTGTTTATGAACGCATGTCAGCAGGTATTGGGGCTTCGGTCTACGATGATCAGAATTTTGATACGGTTTACTTTAATGAGGAATTGGCTCATGATTTTGCGTCATGGGTGTCTGGGGACTCCATGGAACCTAAATACCAAAATGGTTCAGTAGCTCTGATTCGAGAGACAGGATTTGACTATGACGGGGCGGTTTATGCAGTGGTTTGCAACAACCAGACCTATATCAAACGGGTCTATCGAGAGGAGAATGGATTGCGTCTAGTCTCTATCAATCCTAAATACAAGGATATTTTCATCTCCTATGAGGAAGATCCTCGGATTGTGGGGATTATCGTTGGGAACTTTGTGCCGATGGAGGGCTAGTCAATGGGCTATTTTGATTATTCCAGAGAGCCCAAAAGTGACATTGCCTTTGTTGATATGAAATCTTTTTATGCTAGTGTTGAGTGCGTGAAAAGGGGCTTGCATCCACTGAAGACCTCGCTTTGTGTCATGAGTCGCGCGGATAATTCAACTGGCCTTATCCTAGCCTCCTCTCCCCTGTTTAAGAAGATTTTTGGCAAGTCAAATGTTGGTCGAGCCTATGATTTGCCTTTTGATATCAAAACGCGAAAATTTTCCTATTACAATGCTAGAAAGCAGGGGTTGCCTACTGATTCAGACTATGTTCGCTACATCGAAGATTGGGCTCAAGTGACCTTAATTGTGCCACCCAGGATGGATGAGTACATCGCAGTCAATATGGAAATTCAGCGAATCTTTCAAAACTATGGCAGTCCAGATGATATTTATCCCTACTCTATCGATGAGGGATTTATTGACCTGACTAGTTCACTTAATTATTTCATTTCAGACAAGAGTTTCTCTCGCAAAGACAAGCTGGATATGCTTTCTGCTCGTATTCAGAGGGATATTTGGAGGCAGACAGGGATCTACTCTACAGTGGGCATGTCAAATGCCAATCCTTTAATGGCCAAGTTGGCTCTGGATAATGAGGCCAAGCACACTCCGACCATGAGGGCCAACTGGTCTTACCAGGATGTGGAAGAGAAGGTCTGGTCCATTCCCAAGATGACGGATTTTTGGGGGATTGGCAGGCGGATGGAGAAACGCTTGCATGCTCTGGGGATTTTTTCCATCAAGGAATTGGCAACCAGCAATCCCGACCAGCTAAAGAAAGCTCTGGGTCAGGCTGGTCTGCGTTTGTGGTTTCATGCTAACGGAATTGATGAGAGCAATGTTCATAAGCCCTATAAAGTCAAATCCAAGGGCTTGGGGAATTCTCAAATTTTGCCTAGAGACTACGTGAAGCTACGGGATATTGAAATTATTCTCCGGGAAATGGCTGAGCAGGTAGCTATTAGACTGAGAAGGGCGGGTAAGAAAACAACCCTTGTCTCTATCTATGTCGGTTTCTCTAAACAGGAGGTCAGGTCGTCTATTCACACACAAATGAAGGTCGAACCTACCAATAATACAGCTGTCTTAACGGATTATGTTTTGAAGCTATTTCATAACAAATACACTTCTGGAGCGGTCAGAAGTGTCGGAGTAAACTATTCAGACTTTGTAGACGAGTCCTTTGGATTGATTTCCCTTTTTGATGATGTTGACAAGTTAGAAAAAGAAGAAAGGCTCCAGACGGCCATTGACTCCATTCGGGAACAATTTGGTTTCACTTCTCTCTTAAAGGCCAATGCACTGGAAGAAGCCTCTAGGAGTCTTGCCAGAAGCAAGCTGATTGGGGGACATTCTGCTGGAGGATTAGATGGACTAAAATGATTGATCGTTCTTATTTACCGTTTCAATCCGCGCGAGATTATCAAGATCCAGGTATGCAGAAGTGGATGGGATTTTACCTCTCAGAACACACCAGTTCGCTCAGTGAAGAAAAAAACCGTGTTGATTTTTCGATAGATTTGGACCCAGTTGAGAAACTACATTTACTTTCTCAGCTTTATATTAGCCAGCTAAAGGGATTATTTGTGGTTAAGGAAAAGAGGCAGAAGGCGACTATCATCGGTGAGGTGAGGGAGTTATCACATCAGACTCTATCTATTAGAACAAACGAGGGATATAGGTTGATAGAGGTTGCAGATATCCTAGAAATTCGGCTGTGGGAGGAGGGAGTTTATGACTAGAAAAGAGCTGTATGAAAACAAACTGCAGATGGATTATTTTTCAGATGACTATATTCGTTTTGAAGAGGATTTTCAAAAATACTCTGCCATGAACGTACCCTTGACTTTCTTGATTGATGACATCCTACGAACTATGGCGATGAATCAGAAAAACTACTTTGTCTTAAACAAGGAAAATGCCAAGGATGGGCGGGAGCATAGCTTTTATTTTAGGGTGGTAACGGAAAAAGCGTGTCCTAGAAATAGGACCTATACATACTCAGGAGTCAGGAATAGCAGTCAGTAGTGCCTTGTCTGCTATGAATGTATCATTTTTACAACACTTCATGGTTCATATCATGGAGTGTTTTTCTATTTAAGTCAAAGCAAATCAAAAAATCTCACTATTCTTAGGCTAAAGGAGAACTAATAATAGTGAGATTGTGAAATTATAGTAGGGTTCGTATGGCCTCTTCAATTTGTTTTGGGTCCGTTTTTGAAGAGAAGCGTTCAAAGACTTGCCCATCACGACCGATGAGAAACTTAGCGAAATTCCATTCGATTCGTTTTCCTAGTGGGCCAGATTTTTGTTCTTTCAACCAAACATAGAGAGGATCTGCTTCCTTACCGTTAACCTTGATCTTGGCAAAACGTGGGAAGCTGGTCTGATAATGTAGGCTACAGAAGGCGTTGATTTCCTCTGCGCTGCCTGGTGCTTGTCCCATAAACTGATTGCAAGGGAAGTCTAAAATCTCAAAACCTTGATCTTGATAGCGGTCATAGAGTTCTTGGAGAGCTTGATACTGGGGTGTTAAACCACATCCAGTAGCAGTGTTGACAACCAAGAGAATCTTACCACGATAGGCATTTAGTGAGTTTTCTTGATTGTCTTGGTTCAAGACTGAAAAATCGTATAGTGAAGTCATTGCTTACTTTTCTCCTTCTGTTTGGTATTTTTAGGAGTTTTCTCCTCCTGTAGTGATAGAAATCCGTAGGTCAGGGTTCCGAAAATACTACCGATAATCAGGCCATACATCAGGAAAGGAACACTTTTATCGAATTGCATGAGCAACTTCCCAAAATCTGAAAAGGACATCTGCTGAACGAAGACTTTATGAAAGATGAGTAGGGTAAAGAGGCCAATCTGAAGACCGATAAACACAATCCAGCTTCGGAATTTGATTTGGGCTTTGCTGTAGGTTTTGAGGATGATTTCTGACTTGTCATCTTTTTCCAAGTGGAGTTCTTTGACGGCTCTTTGAGTTTTTAAGGTAATGAAAAAAATGAGTCCAGAGTAAACATAGGGCATGGCATAGCGAACGACCTCTATGAAGCGTCCAAATAATAGATAAAACAAGAAGAGAAAGAAGGAAGAATAAACGATTTGGACCATGGAACGGGCACAAGCCTTGTAGATAATTTCTTGTCTGCATTCATCAAAAGGGCCCTGAATGTGAAAGAGATTTCGAAGTAGGCGAGTGGTTAAGTCTTCTTTTTTCATGCTAGTAACCTCCTAAATGAGTGGTTTTACTGACTTTCTTTTACGAATTGATAGAGATAATAAAGATAAGTGATAGAAGAAAGGATAGCGATAGTGAACAGTAAATAATATTTCCAATTGCTTGAGATGACCATCAGTTGTGGTAAAGATAGAATCATAAAGCACAGTGCTAAGTTGAGTATGCGTGTTTTTTGGGAGTCAATTTTTAGATAAGTCAATCCTTTGTTAAGGGCTGGAACAAAGACTAGCACGAGGAATATCTCTCTGATTAAGTTCCCTGAAACGATGATGAAGATGAGCAGGGAACTGAACAAAAGATGATAGGTAAGTAAAGTTAGTAGTGATTTCATAGGGGACCTCCTAATTCTGGTCTTTTTTAGCTCTTGCAATACGAAGTGAGTCGACAATATGTATCATCACTCCGAAAAAGAAAGCTCCCAGTATAGTTTTAAAAATATGTTTTGTATTTAGAAGAGAAGTGATAAAATTTGGATTTTCACTTGTTAGGGTATCAATGGGTGGAATTATAAAAAATATTATTGTTCCATAAATCGAACCTGCTTTCAGACCAGGATAACGTAACTGTTTCTGTTCTTTTTTCATAAGGCACCTCCTAATCCTCATCTTGATCTTTCTTAGCTTTTTCAATGCGACGGGAGATGAGGAACTGTATGCTCGCTCCGAAGAAAATAGAACCTAGAATGCTTGATACACCATTTCTTATAGTGAGAAGAGAATGAAAATAGTCCTGACCTTCACCTATGAGTATACCGAGAAGAGGAGTTATAAAAAACATCCATAGACCAAAGAACAAACCTGCTTTCAGACCTGGGTAGTGTAGTTGCTTACTTTCTTTCTCACTCAGAATATCTGGATCAATAGCTGTAATCCCTGTTTTTTTCATTTGGTAGGTGACATAACCAGCAGCGATGAGGGCAATCACTAAAATCAGAGGAGGATAGATTAGAGCCACTTCTTGAGGGTATTTATAGGCCAGAAGGAGTGGAATAAGATTTCCGAAAATCATCAGATAAAAGAGGACGATAAAGACTTGGTTACCGATACGATCGGCCTCACGCCGTTTGTATTCGTCAAGGGGACCAGAAATACCGTATGTGCGTTTGATCAGTTTTTCAGTGAAGGTTTCTTTTTTCATAAGTTGGCTCCTTTTTTAAAAATTATCCTCCCAAAAGAGACTGTTGAGGTCAGTTTGGAGGCTGCGGGCGAGATTGAGACAGAGTTCCAGAGTTGGGTTGTACTTGTCGTTCTCAATCATATTGATGGTTTGTCTCGAGACACCGATATCCTTGGCGAGTTCGAGCTGGGAAATGCCCAGTTCCTTGCGAAATTCTTTCACACGATTCATCTGGACTCCTTTCTGATTTGTGTCGCATATATTTGACTACATTATATTCTTCTATGGAGTGAATGTCAAGCATATTTGACATATTTCTTAAAGAATTCTTACTTGTTTGTGGCCTATTTGTCTGACTAGTGCAAGCTAGTCAGATTTGTGGTAAAATAGATAAGATATGACAAAAGAATTTCATCATGTAACGGTCTTACTCCATGAGACGATTGATATGCTCGACGTAAAGCCTGACGGTATCTACGTTGATGCGACTTTGGGTGGAGCAGGCCATAGCGAATATTTATTAAGTAAATTAAGTGAAAAAGGCCATCTCTATGCCTTTGACCAGGACCAGAATGCCATTGACAATGCACAACAACGCTTGGCACCCTACATTGAGAAGGGAATGGTGACCTTTATCAAGGATAACTTCCGTCATTTACAGGCACGTTTGCGCGAAGCTGGTGTTCAGGAAATTGATGGAATTTGTTATGACTTGGGAGTGTCTAGTCCTCAATTGGACCAGCGTGAGCGTGGTTTTTCTTATAAAAAGGATGCGCCACTGGACATGCGGATGAATCAGGAAGCTAGTCTGACAGCCTATGAAGTGGTGAACCACTATGACTATCATGACTTGGTCCGAATTTTCTTTAAGTATGGTGAGGACAAATTCTCTAAACAGATTGCCCGTAAGATTGAACAAGCGCGTGAAGTCAAGCCAATCGAGACAACGACGGAGTTGACAGAAATTATCAAGTCGGCCAAACCTGCCAAGGAGCTCAAGAAGAAGGGCCATCCTGCCAAGCAGATTTTCCAGGCTATTCGAATTGAAGTTAACGATGAGCTGGGGGCGGCAGATGAATCCATCCAGCAGGCTATGGATATGTTGGCTCTAGATGGTAGAATTTCAGTGATTACCTTTCATTCACTAGAAGACCGCTTGACTAAGCAATTGTTCAAGGAAGCGTCAACAGTGGAAGTTCCAAAAGGTTTGCCCTTCATCCCAGATGACCTCAAGCCCAAGATGGAATTGGTATCCCGTAAGCCAATCTTGCCAAGTGTAGAAGAATTAGAAGCCAATAACCGCTCGCACTCAGCCAAGTTGCGCGTGGCCAGAAAAATTCACAAGTAAGAGGAAAAAATGGTAGATAAAAAAGAAACAACCAGTCAATTCTTGCAGAATCGTATAAAAAAATTCTCCCGTGTGGAGAAGGCTTTTTATCTTTCCATTGCGTTTACGGCTCTCGTCTTAGCAGTGAGTATTATCTTTATGCAGACACGCCTCTTGCAAGTGCAAAGTGATTTGACAAAAATCAATGCACAAATAGAAGAGAAGAAGACAGAGTTGGATGATGCCAAACAAGAGGTAAATGAATTGTTGAGGGCAGAACGCTTGAAAGAAATCGCAAATTCTAAGGACTTAAAATTGAATAACGAGAATATTCGATCAGCGGAGTAAGATATGAAGTGGACAAAAAGAATAACCCGATTTGCGATTAGAAACCGTAAATCTCCAGCAGAAAACCGTAAAATAGTGGGGAAGTACATCAGCTTGTTAGCTGTCGTACTTTTCGCTGTCTTTTTGGTCAATTTTGCTGTTATTATCGGGAGTGGTAGTAAATTTGGAACGGATCTAGTAAAAGAGGCTAAGAAAGTTCACCAAATAACCCGTACAGTCCCTGCCAAACGTGGGACTATTTATGACCGAAATGGAGTCCCGATTGCTGAGGATGCAACCTCCTATAATGTCTATGCTGTTATTGATAAAAAATACAAATCAGCAACTGGTAAAATTCTTTATGTAGAAGATGCCCAGTTTAATAAGGTAGCAGAGGTTTTCCATAAGTATCTGGATATGGACGAGGCTTATGTTAAAGAACAATTGTCTCAACCGAATCTGACTCAAGTTTCTTTTGGTGCCAAAGGAAATGGGATTACCTATGCCAATATGATGGCTATTAAAAAGGATTTGAAAGACGCTAGTGTTGAAGGAATTGACTTTACAACTAGCCCTAACAGAAGCTATCCAAATGGACAATTCGCTTCTAGTTTTATTGGTTTAGCTCAACTCCATGAAAATGAAGATGGGAGCAAGAGTTTGCTGGGAACTTCTGGGATGGAGAGTTCCTTGAACAGTATTCTTGCAGGGAAAGACGGTATTATTACCTATGAAAAAGATCGTCTGGGTAATGTTGTACCCGGAACGGAACAAGTTTCCCAACAAACGGTAGATGGTAAGGATGTTTATACAACGATTTCCAGCACCCTTCAGTCTTTCATGGAGACACAGATGAATGCCTTTCAAGAAAAAGTAAAAGGCAAGTATATGACAGCAACCTTGGTTAGTGCTAAAACGGGAGAAATTCTTGCAACAACGCAGAGACCAACCTTCGATGCCGATACTAAGGAAGGGTTGACCAAGGACTTTGTTTGGCGTGATATCCTTTATCAAAGTAACTATGAGCCAGGGTCAACCATGAAGGTCATGACACTCGCAGCTGCTATTGACAATAACACTTTCTCAGGAGGAGAAGTCTTCAATAGTAGTGAGTTAAAAGTGGCAGATGCTACTATCCGAGATTGGGACGTCAATGAAGGATTAACTGGCGGAGGAATGATGACCTTTTCTCAAGGGTTTGCGCACTCAAGTAACGTTGGGATGACGCTTCTGGAGCAAAAGATGGGAGATGCTACCTGGCTGGATTATCTAAGTCGCTTTAAATTTGGTGTTCCGACTCGTTTTGGTTTGACGGATGAATATGCAGGCCAACTTCCTGCTGACAATATTGTCAATATTGCCCAGAGTTCATTTGGACAAGGGATTTCAGTAACCCAGACGCAAATGATTCGTGCCTTCACGGCTATTGCCAACGATGGAGTCATGTTAGAACCTAAATTTATCAGTGCCTTATATGATCCAAATGACCAATCTGTTCGAAAATCTCAAAAAGAGATTGTAGGAAATCCTGTTTCTAAAGATGCAGCCAGTCTAACTCGAACCAACATGGTTTTGGTAGGAACAGATCCAGTTTATGGAACCATGCATAACCACAGCACAGGCAAGCCAACTGTAACTGTTCCTGGTCAAAATGTAGCCCTCAAGTCCGGTACGGCTCAGATTGCCGATGAGAAAAATGGAGGTTACTTAGTTGGTACGACCAATTACATTTTTTCAGCTGTATCGATGAACCCTGCTGAAAATCCTGATTTTATCCTTTATGTGACGGTTCAACAGCCTGAGCATTATTCAGGTATCCAGTTGGGAGAATTTGCCAATCCTATCTTGGAAAGAGCAGTGGCTATGAAAGATTCCCTTAACCTGCAATCTACCGCTAAAACGTTAGATCAGGTAACCAATCAAAGCGCTTATGCCATGCCTAGTATCAAGGATATTTCACCCGGTGATTTGGCGGAAGCCTTACGTCGCAATATTGTGCAACCAATCGTTGTGGGAACAGGAACAAAGATTAAAGAATCATCTGTAGAAGAAGGGACCAATCTTGCACCAAACCAACAAGTTCTTCTTTTATCGGATAAGGTAGAAGAAATTCCAGATATGTATGGTTGGACAAAAGCAACCGCAGAAGCTTTTTCTAAGTGGTTAAATATAGAACTTGAATTTGAAGGTTCAGGCTCTACTGTGCAGAAGCAGGATGTTCGTGCTAACACAGCTATCAAGGACATTAAAAAAATTACATTAACTTTAGGAGACTAATATGTTTATTTCCATCAGTGCTGGAATTGTGACATTTTTACTAACTTTGGTAGGAATTCCGGCCTTTATCCAATTTTATAGAAAGGCGCAAATTACAGGCCAGCAGATGCACGAGGATGTCAAACAGCATCAGGCAAAAGCTGGCACGCCAACTATGGGGGGACTTGTTTTCCTCATTGCTGCAGTTGTGGTGAGTTTCCTTGTTGCTCTTTTTGCAAAACAATTGACCAATAATGTGGGAATGATTTTGTTCATCTTGGTCCTTTATGGACTTGTCGGATTTTTAGATGACTTTCTCAAGGTCTTTCGTAAAATCAATGAGGGGCTGAATCCTAAGCAAAAATTGGCACTTCAACTTCTAGGTGGCGTCATTTTCTACCTTTTCTATGAGCGCGGTGGCGATATGCTTTCAGTTTTTGGTTACCAAGTGTATCTAGGGATTTTCTATATTGTTTTTGCTCTTTTCTGGCTAGTTGGTTTTTCAAACGCAGTCAACTTGACAGACGGCATTGACGGTTTAGCTAGTATTTCCGTTGTGATTAGTTTGTCTGCCTATGGAGTTATTGCCTATGTGCAAGGTCAGATGGATATCCTTCTAGTGATTCTTGCCATGATTGGTGGTTTACTCGGTTTCTTCGTCTTTAACCATAAGCCTGCTAAAGTCTTTATGGGAGATGTGGGAAGTTTGGCTCTCGGTGGAATGCTGGCAGCTATTTCAATGGCTCTCCACCAAGAATGGACTCTCTTGATTATCGGAATTGTTTATGTCTTTGAAACAACTTCGGTTATGATGCAAGTCAGCTATTTCAAAATGACTGGTGGTAAACGTATTTTTCGTATGACGCCTGTGCATCACCATTTTGAACTTGGAGGATTTTCTGGTAAAGGAAATCCTTGGAGCGAGTGGAAGGTTGACTTCTTCTTTTGGGGAGTTGGGCTTCTAGCAAGTCTACTGACCCTAGCAATTTTGTATTTGAGATAAGAATGGCACCCTGATGTTTCAGGGTGTTTTTGCTGTTTAAAAAATATTGGTCAATTAAAGTCAAATCTCTTGACCTTTTCTGACTAATGTAGTATATTATGAACGTAAGGTAAATGAAAGCCTTGCTAGAACACTTATTTAAAGTGAAATAGAAAGAGGTGGGTCTATGTTTAATCTAGAAATCTTCAGAAGTAAAGATAGTCTACTCCTGTTTGAAAAAGAAAAACCAGAAATAGTACGTAGAGTAGCGAGTTAGCTAGTCTAAATTTTTTAAAACAAAGGTCAAAGATAGTCAATATCAATAATAATAACAAAGTAAACAAAAAGAGGTAAAGAATATGAATAACAACTTTAATAACTTTAACAACATGGATGATTTATTTAACCAATTGATGGGTGGTATGCGAGGATATAGTTCTGAAAACCGTCGCTATTTGATTAATGGACGTGAAGTGACACCTGAGGAATTTGCTCGCTATCGTGCAACTGGCCAATTGCCAGGAAGTGCAGAAGTTGATGGACAAATGCCACAACATACGTCAGGTATGAAGCAAGATGGTGTCCTTGCAAAACTTGGACGTAACTTAACAGCAGAAGCTCGTGAGGGCAAGCTGGATCCTGTTATCGGACGAAACAAGGAAATTCAAGAAGCATCTGAAATCCTCTCACGCCGTACCAAGAACAATCCTGTTTTGGTCGGAGATGCAGGCGTTGGTAAGACAGCCGTTGTCGAAGGTTTGGCACAAGCTATTGTGAATGGTGATGTTCCAGCTGCTATTAAGAATAAGGAAATTATTTCCATTGATATCTCAGGCCTTGAGGCTGGGACCCAATACCGTGGTAGCTTTGAAGAAAACGTTCAAAATCTAGTAAATGAAGTGAAAGAAGCAGGGAATATTATCCTCTTCTTTGATGAAATTCACCAAATTCTTGGTGCTGGTAGCACAGGTGATGGTCAAGGGTCTAAAGGTCTTGCTGATATCTTGAAACCAGCTCTTTCACGTGGAGAATTGACAGTGATTGGCGCAACTACTCAAGACGAATACCGTAACACCATCTTGAAGAATGCTGCTCTTGCTCGTCGTTTCAACGAAGTGAAGGTCAATGCTCCTTCAGCAGAGGATACTTTTAAAATTCTTCAAGGAATTCGTGACCTCTATCAACAACACCACAATGTCATCTTGCCAGACGAGGTCTTGAAAGCAGCGGTGGATTATTCTGTTCAGTATATTCCTCAACGTAGCTTGCCAGATAAGGCTATCGACCTTGTCGATGTAACGGCAGCTCACTTAGCAGCTCAGCATCCAGTAACAGATGTTCATGCTGTTGAACGTGAAATTGAGGTAGAAAAAGACAAGCAAGAAAAAGCAGTTGAGGCAGAAGATTTTGAAGCAGCTCTAAACTATAAAACACGCATCGCAGAATTGGAAAAGAAAATCGAAAACCATACAGAAGATATGAAAGTGACTGCAAGTGTCAACGATGTGGCTGAATCTGTAGAACGTATGACGGGTATTCCAGTATCTCAAATGGGGGCTACGGACATCGAACGTTTGAAAGATATGGGTCATCGTTTGCAGACGAAAGTTATTGGTCAAGATAAGGCCGTTGAAGCAGTAGCAAAAGCTATCCGTCGTAACCGTGCTGGTTTTGATGAAGGTAACCGTCCAATCGGTAGCTTCCTCTTTGTAGGTCCTACTGGTGTTGGTAAGACAGAACTTGCTAAACAATTGGCGCTAGATATGTTTGGAACCAAGGATGCGATCATCCGTTTGGATATGTCTGAATACAGTGACCGCACAGCCGTTTCTAAGCTAATTGGTACAACAGCAGGCTATGTGGGCTATGATGACAATAGCAATACCTTAACAGAACGTGTTCGTCGCAATCCATACTCTATCATTCTCTTGGATGAGATTGAAAAGGCTGATCCTCAAGTCATTACTCTTCTCCTCCAAGTTCTAGATGATGGTCGTTTGACAGATGGTCAAGGAAATACAGTAAACTTCAAGAACACTGTCATTATTGCGACCTCAAATGCTGGATTTGGCTATGAAGCCAACTTGACAGAAGATGCTGATAAACCAGAATTGATGGATCGTTTGAAACCTTACTTCCGTCCAGAATTCCTTAACCGTTTCAATGCTGTCATCGAATTCTCACACTTGAGCAAAGAAGATCTTTCTAAGATTGTAGACCTTATGTTGGTTGAAGTTAACAAGACGCTTTCTAAGAAAGACATTGACTTGGCAGTGAGCGAAGCTGCTAAAGAATACATGACTGAGGAAGGCTACGATGAAGTCATGGGTGTTCGTCCACTCCGTCGTGTGGTTGAACAACAAATCCGTGACAAAGTCACAGACTTCCACTTGGATAACCTTGATGCTAAACACCTAGAAGCTGACATGGAAGATGGTGGTTTGGTTATTCGTGAAAAAGCCTAATACTCTTCGAAAATCAAATTCAAACCACGTCAACGTCGCCTTGCCGTACTCAAGTACAGCCTGCGGCTAGTTTCCTAGTTTGCTCTTTGATTTTCATTGAGTATAAGACAAAATTTTGAGAATAAAAAAAGAAGGAGCCAGCTGAAAAAAACTGGTTCCTTTTATGTTTAAATCACATGACGCTCAAAGGCATCATCTGAAATCCCTTGTTCTAGGATGAGTTTTGCCCATTCTTTAGCAGAGAAGAGGCTGTGATCCTTGTAGTTTCCGCAAGATTCGATGGTTGTTCCAGGGACGTCTTCCCAAGTAGTAGTTTCAGCGATTTCCTTGAGCGAATCCTTGATAACAGCTGCAATCTCAGCGCTAGTATGGCGTCCCCACATAATCATGTGGAAGCCTGTGCGGCAACCAAATGGTGAACAGTCAATCATACCGTCAATGCGGGTACGGATGAGTTTAGCCAAGAGGTGCTCGATAGTGTGAAGGCCAGCGGTAGGGATAGAGTCTTCGTTTGGTTGCACTAAGCGAATGTCATAATTGGAGATGATGTCTCCTTTGGGTCCTGTTTCTTCCCCGATCAAGCGAACATAGGGTGCTTTAACAATAGTGTGGTCAAGTTCAAAACTTTCAACAATAACTTCTTTTGACATGGTCAATCCTTTCAGTTTTATTCTTTCATTATAACATAAAGCTGGCTCCTTAGACAGAGAGAAAACCTCTCCGAGGGTGGAGAGGTTGAAATCTTTACTTGCGATACAAACGGTCGTATTGGTAGTATGGGTCAAAGGTTACATTGATACCTAGTTTGCGAAGGACATTCTTGTCTTCATCTGTCAAGATGATGGTTGAGTGGGCCTCGCTTCCTTTGAGGTTGCCAAGCTCTTCCATAGCACGAGCAGCATCAGGATTTTCTGTAGCTGTGATGGCAAGAGCAATCAGGATTTCATTAGAATGAAGGCGTGGATTGCGACTACCGAGATGATCGATTTTAAGACCTTGGATTGGCTTAACAACTTCAGGTTCGATTAGTTTTACTTCTTTAGCAATGTCAGCTGATTTTTTGATGGCGTTGATAAGAGCAGCTGCTGTAGGGCCAAAGAGTTCTGAGTTCTTACCTGTGACGATTTCCCCATTTGGCAATTCAAGGGCTAGGGCTGGTCCGCCAGTTTCTTCTGCTTTTTGACGGGCAACGACAGCAACCTTACGGTCTGCAGGTGTGATGCCAAGATCGTTCATAAGCAATTCTATTTTCTTGACAGCAGCTTCGCCAACTTTTTCGGCTTTAAAATCAAGAACAGTTTGATAGTAACGGCGGATGATTTCTTGTTTAGAAGCTTCGACAGCAGCCTCGTCATCAGTAATAGCAAAACCAACCATGTTGACTCCCATATCTGTTGGAGAAGCGTATGGAGACTCTCCTAGGATACGTTCCAACATGCGTTTCAGAACTGGGAAAATTTCAATATCACGGTTGTAGTTGACAGTGGTCTCTCCGTAGGTTTGGAGATGGAAGGGGTCGATCATGTTGACATCATCAAGGTCAGCTGTGGCAGCCTCGTAGGCCAAATTGACTGGGTGATGAAGGGGAAGATTCCAAACTGGGAAGGTTTCAAATTTAGCGTAGCCAGACTTGATGCCATTGATTTGGTCGTGGTACATATTGGACATACAAGTTGCTAATTTTCCAGAACCAGGTCCAGGAGCGGTTACGACGATCAAGTTGCGACTAGTTTTGATGTAGTCATTTTTTCCCATGCCTTCTGGAGAAATGATGTGATCCATATCCGTCGGATATCCTTTGATTGGATAATGAAGATAAGAATCAATTCCGTTTTTCTCAAGTTGATTGCGGAAGGTATCTGCAGCTGGTTGGCCAGCGTACTGTGTGATGACCACTGAGCCAACAAAAATTCCCAGTTCATTGAATTTGTCAATCAAACGAAGAACTTCTTGGTCATAAGAAATGCCCAAGTCACCACGTGCTTTGGAATGCTCGATATTACTTGCATTAATAGCAATCACGACCTCAACCTGCTCTTTCAACTCCTGCAAGAGCTTGATTTTGTTGTCAGGCTCATAACCAGGAAGGACACGAGCAGCGTGGAAATCTTCTAACATTTTGCCACCAAACTCCAAGTAGAGCTTGCCGTCAAATTGATTAATGCGCTCCAAAATGTGGTCGCGCTGTAGATTCAAATATTGTTCAGAACTAAAAGCTTGTTTTTTCATTTTTTTACCTCTGAGCTCTATTATAATAAAAAATTGGCAGTTAGGAAACTATGGAGTTAAAAAAGGAATCAAAAAGATTAGGCAAACGCTTGCATAAAATTTTAAAAAGCGCTATCATAGACTACAGATTATTAAAATAATGAGGTAAGAAGATGCAAGAAAAATGGTGGCACAATGCCGTAGTCTATCAAGTTTATCCTAAGAGCTTTATGGATAGCAACGGAGATGGAATTGGCGATTTGCCAGGAATTACCAGTAAGTTAGACTATCTAGCTAAGTTAGGAATTACAGCGATTTGGCTTTCTCCAGTTTATGACAGTCCTATGGATGATAATGGCTATGATATTGCTGATTATCAAGCGATTGCGGCTATTTTCGGGACTATGGAGGATATGGACCAACTGATCGCGGAAGCTAAGAAGCGTGATATTCGTATCATCATGGACTTGGTGGTCAATCATACCTCAGATGAGCATGCTTGGTTTGTCGAGGCATGTGAAAATCCTGACAGCCCTGAGCGAGACTACTATATCTGGCGCGATGAGCCCAACGATCTAGATTCCATCTTTAGTGGATCTGCTTGGGAATACGATGAAAAGTCGGGTCAATACTATCTTCACTTTTTCAGCAAGAAACAGCCTGATCTCAACTGGGAAAATGAAAAGCTTCGTCAGAAAATTTATGAGATGATGAACTTCTGGATTGATAAAGGGATTGGCGGCTTCCGCATGGATGTTATTGACATGATTGGGAAAATTCCTGACGAGAAAGTAGTCAATAATGGTCCTATGCTCCATCCCTATCTCAAGGAGATGAATCAGGCGACCTTTGGAGATAAGAATCTCTTAACAGTAGGAGAAACATGGGGAGCAACTCCAGAGATTGCTAAGTTCTACTCAGATCCAAAGGGGCAAGAATTATCTATGGTCTTCCAGTTTGAACATATCGGTCTTCAGTATCAGGAAGGGCAACCTAAATGGCACTATCAAAAAGAGCTGAATATCGCTAAGTTAAAAGAGATTTTCAATAAATGGCAGACAGAATTAGGAGTTGAGGATGGCTGGAATTCGCTCTTCTGGAACAATCATGACCTTCCTCGTATTGTATCAATCTGGGGAAATGACCATGAATACCGCGAAAAATCTGCCAAAGCCTTTGCAATCTTACTTCATCTCATGAGAGGAACACCTTATATCTACCAAGGTGAGGAAATTGGGATGACCAACTATCCGTTTGAAACGCTGGACCAAGTAGAAGATATTGAATCTCTTAACTATGCGCGTGAAGCTCTTGAAAAAGGTGTTCCGATGGAAGAAATCATGGACAGTATCCGTGTCATTGGACGTGATAATGCCCGTACCCCAATGCAATGGGACGAAAGCAAAAACGCCGGTTTCTCGACAGGTCAGCCTTGGTTGGCAGTCAATCCAAACTATCAAGCAATTAATGTTCAAGAAGCACTGGCAAATCCAGATTCTATTTTCTATACTTATCAGAAACTGGTTCAAATCCGTAAGGAGAATAGCTGGCTGATTCGAGCTGACTTTGAACTCTTGGAAACAACTGACAAGGTCTTCGCCTATATCCGTAAAGATGGCGACCGTCGCTTCCTAGTTGTGGCTAACTTGTCCAATGAAGAACAAGACTTGACAGTAGAAGGAAAAGTCAAATCTGTCTTGATTGAAAATACCACGGCTCAGGAAGCCTTTGAAAAACAAATCTTAGCTCCATGGGATGCTTTCTGTGTGGAATTACTATAAATATTTTTTACAGAAAAATTTAAAATTGAAATCGTATAAAAACAAGGGAGGACTGTATGAAAGGCAGAAATCCTTTGTTTTTTTATAACCAAGGTTTATAAACTTTCATTCTAGAAATTCAATTAACTTTACAAATTTCCACTATTTTGGTAAAATAAATCTATGTTATAAAAACTAACATAAAGGAGAAAGAAGATGACTACAAAAAAGCGTGTCCTTAGTGCAGGCCTGACTGTTGCGGCTGCTTTACTTTTAGCTGCTTGCGGACAATCAGGTTCAGATACAAAAACTTACTCATCAACCTTTAGTGGAAATCCAACTACATTTAACTATTTATTAGACTACTACGCTGATAATACAGCTATTATAACCAATCTAGTTGATGGTTTGCTTGAAAATGACAACCACGGAAATCTAGTTCCATCTTTGGCAGAAGACTGGTCTGTGTCGAGCGACGGTCTGACTTATACCTACAAATTGAGAAAAGATGCCAAATGGTTCACGGCTGACGGTGAAGAATATGCCCCAGTCAAGGCACAAGATTTTGTGACAGGGATTAAGTACGCAGTGGATAATAAATCCCAGGCCATTGACTTGATTCAAAACTCGATCAAGGGCTTGAATGATTATATTACAGGAGCGGATTCTGACTTTTCTAAGGTTGGGGTGAAGGCCATCGACGACCAGACTATTGAATATACTTTGGCACGCCCAGAACCTTACTGGAACTCCAAAACAACCAATAGTATTCTTTTCCCGGTAAATGAAGAGTTTTTAAGTTCAAAAGGGAAAGATTTTGGTACCCTATCTCCAGATAGCATTCTCTACAGCGGACCTTATTTGTTAAAAGATTTCACATCAAAATCATCGATCGAGTATGTGAAGAATCCGCATTACTATGATCATGACAAAGTATCGATTGAACACGTGAAATTGGCTTATTTTGATGGCTCAGACCAAGAATTGACCATCCGTAACTTTGAAAGTGGAGCTTATTCTATCGCTGGGGTTTATCCAAATAGTTCAAACTTTGCTAAGATCAAGGAGAAATATAAGGATAATATCGTCTATAGCTTGCAGGACAAGACTTCTTGGTATTTCAATTTCAACGTCAACCGTAAGGCCTACAATCACACTGCTAAAACGACAGATGATCAGAAGAAGTCAACTGAGACAGCTGTCTTGAACAAAAACTTCCGCCAAGCAGTGAACTTTGCCTTGGACCGCACAGCCTATTCTGCTCAGTCAAATGGGGAAGAAGCGGCTAGCAAGACACTTCGTAACACCCTAGTGCCTCCTACATTTGTTCAAGTGGGAGACAAGACCTTTGGAGAAGTAGTTGCTTCTAAATTGGTCAACTATGGCACAGAATGGTCAGGTATTAACTTGGCAGATGCTCAGGATGCCTATTTCAACAAAGAAAAAGCCCAAGTAAAATTTGCGGAAGCTAAAAAAGAATTGGCAAGTCAAGGTGTGACTTTCCCAATTCACTTGGATGTTGCAGTTGATCAGACAAGTAAAAATGCTGTGACAGGTATGAACTCTGTTAAGCAGACCCTTGAGTCAGTCTTGGGTGCTGATAACATTGTTATTGATGTTCAACAACTTTCAACAGATGATTTTAATAACGTAGCCTTCTTGGCACCAACGCCAGCTGATCGAGACTACGATTTGAACTTTGATGGTTGGGTAGGTGACTACCAAGATCCGTCAACTTATCTTAATCCTTTCAATGCTGAGGATGGATTCTACCTCAAGATCTTTGGTCTAGATGCTCAGGAAGATAAAGCTAAGATTGCTAGCTTGGGTCTTGATACTTACACCAAGATGCTCAAAGATGCAGATAGTGAAAATAAAGATGTAGCCAAACGCTATGAAAAATATGCTGAAGCACAGGCTTGGATGATTGACAATTCTCTGATTATGTCAGCCATGTCAAGTGGTGGTACAGCATCTGTAACCAAAGTAACGCCATTTACAAGAGGGTATTCATTGGTTGGTATCAAGGGTGACGGCAATAACTACAAGTATATGAAACTGCAAAAAGATACTGTGACAATCAAACAGTATGAAGAAGCGAAGACCAAATGGGAGCAAGAAAGCAAAAAAGCAATCGAAAAAGCTCAAAAAGAAGCAGAAAATCATGTTAAATAATGATGAGCAGTTCTATTGGATGATTTTTATAGAGTCGTCCTAATAGGACTGTTTTTTGCTGTATGGGCTAGTAGTTGTCTAGTTATGCTGAATTGTAAATGAAATGTTGTATTGATTTTGATGGTTTAATGCTCAATGAAAATCAAAGAGCAACTAGGAAGCTAGCTCAAAGTACAGCTTTGAGGTGGTAGATAGAACTGACGAAGTCAGCTCAAAATACTGTTTTGAGGTTGTAGATGGACGCTGACGTACTTTGAAGAGATTTTCGAAGAGTATAAGTGCTTATGATGTCCAAATAACCTATATCTAAGAATGTTTATAAACTCGCTAAATGTAGAATTTATCGTAAAAAAGTGATATAATAGTAACATTAAATGTATAGGTGTTAATCATGAGTAGACGTTTTAAAAAATCACGTTCACAGAAAGTGAAGCGAAGTGTTAATATAGTTTTGTTGACTATTTATTTATTGTTAGTTGGTTTTTTATTGTTCTTAATCTTTAAGTACAATATACTTGCTTTCAGGCACGTTAATATAGTGGTCGCAGTTTTTGCCGTGATGGTTGCTGTGACTGCCGCAATATTAATAATTTATAAAAAAGCAGAAAAGTTCACGATTTTCTTTTTGACACTAGCTGTTTTAGTGAGTTCAGTTTCTCTATTTACTCTGCAGCAATTTGTAGGATTTACAAGTCATATTAATGCAACTTCAAATTATTCAGAGTATTCTCTCAGCGTCGTCGTTTTAAAGGATAGCGATATCAATAATGTTACCCAATTATCTAGTGTTATGGGGCCAACAGGTACGGATAATGAGAATATTCAAAAGCTAATCGCTGATATTAAGACGAGTCAAAATAAGGAATTGACAGTTGAAGAAAGCAGCTCCTATCTTGCAGCCTATAAGAGTTTATTGGCTGGAGATACGAAAGCGATTATCTTAAACAGTGTCTTTGAAAACATTATCGAATCGGAATATCCTGACTATGCTTCAAAAATTAAGAAAATCTATACCAAAGAATTAACCAAGACGGTTGAAACTCCAAAAGATGTCAAAGGTGACAGTTTCAACGTTTATATCAGCGGAATTGATACTTACGGTCCAATCAGTTCAGTTTCTCGTTCGGATGTCAATATCATTATGACAGTGAATCGCGAAACTAAAAAAATTCTCTTGACAACAACCCCTCGTGATTCCTATGTTCCAATTGCAGATGGTGGCAACAACCAAAAAGATAAGTTAACCCATGCAGGGATTTATGGTGTAGATGCTTCCATTCACACACTGGAAAATCTCTACGGCATTGACTTAAACTACTACGCTCGTTTGAATTTCACCTCTTTCTTGAAATTGATTGATCTCCTTGGTGGAGTCGATGTCTATAATGATCAGGAGTTTAATGCACATACAAATAATGGAAAAAATTATCCAGTAGGTACATTACATTTGGATTCGAAAGACGCTCTTGGATTTGTGCGTGAGCGCTATTCTCTGGCAGATGGAGACCGGGATCGTGGTCGTAACCAGCAAAAGGTGATTGTAGCTATTTTGCAAAAGTTAACCTCGACAGAAGCTTTGAAAAATTATGACAGTATTATAAAAGGGCTGCAAGATTCGATTCAAACCAATATGCCGCTTGAAACCATGATGAATTTGGTCAATGCCCAACTTGAGAGTGGTGGAACTTATAAGATCAATTCGCAAGATCTTAAAGGAACAGGGCGTATGGATTTACCGTCTTACGCCATGCCTGAGAGTAATCTTTACATGATGGAAATAAGTGACAGCAGTTTAGAGTCAGTCAAGGCTGCCATCAATGATGTGTTGGAAGGAAAATAAAACAAAATGATTGATATTCATTCGCATATTGTATTTGGTGTGGATGATGGTCCTAAAACGAAGCAAGAAAGCAAGGTGCTTCTGACAGAAGCCTATAGGCAAGGGGTAAGGACTATTGTATCGACATCACATAGACGAAAAGGAATGTTTGAAACTCCTGAGGAGACAATAGCAACAAATTTCCAAGAAGTTAAGGAGATAGCCAAGGAAGTGGCTCCAGACTTGACCATTCTCTATGGAGCAGAAATTTATTATACACATGATGTGCTTGAGAAGTTAGAAAAACAGGTGATTCCAAGTCTTAATGGGACACGCTATGCTCTTATTGAGTTTAGTATGGCTACCCCTTACAGGGAAATCCATACTGCTTTGAGCAATGTTCTCATGCTGGGTATAACGCCTGTAGTTGCTCATATTGAACGTTATCATGAATTAGAAAATAACGAAAAACGGGTAAAAGAGTTGATTGATATGGGCTGTTATACACAAATCAACAGTTCAAGTGTTTTAAAACCAAAGTTGTTTGGGGATAAATACAAATTTATGAAGAAAAGAGCTAGGTATTTTCTTGAACGTGATTTGGTTCATTTTGTTGCTAGTGATATGCACAATTTAGACCAAAGACCGCCTTATATGAAAGAAGCCTATGAGCTTATCTCAAAACAATACGGTGAAAGAAAAGCGAGAGAATTATTTATTGAAAATCCTCGTTTAATCTTATCTGATCAAATTATTTAGGAGTTGACATGAAAGAAAATAAAGAAATTACGATTGATGTTTTTCAATTGTTTAAAGTCCTTTGGAAGAAGAAAATCGCTATTATACTAACTGCGATTGTAGCAGCTGTCCTAGCTTTTGGTGTAAGTAGTTTTGTACTGACACCTGAGTATTCTAGTACGACACGTATTTATGTGGTCAATCGAAATCAATCGGAAAAAGCAGGGTTGACGAACCAGGATTTGCAGGCAGGTACCTATCTGGTAAAAGACTATAAGGAAATCATCCTCTCTCAAGATGTACTCGAGAAAGTCATTTCAAATCTTAAACTAGAGAAAACAGTTAGGGAATTAAGTAAGAAGATTCAGGTAACAGTACCTGTGGATACTCGTATCGTATCAATTACTGTAAAAAATGCACAACCAGAAGAAGCTAGCCGTATCGCAAATGCTCTTCGTGAAGTGGCTGCTGAAAAAATCATTTCTGTAACTCGTGTATCTGATGTGACAACATTGGAGGAAGCTAGACCTGCACTAACACCATCTTCACCTAATATTCGTCGAAATACCGCGCTTGCTTTCCTAGTAGGTGGTGCAGTGATGGTTGTTTCTATCTTATTGCTTGAATTATTAGATGATCGTGTTAAACGACCAGAAGACGTGGAAGAAGTAATGCATGTTGCACTTTTAGGAATTGTTCCAGATTTGAATAAGTTAAAATAAGGGAGAAAATATGCCAACATTAGTAATAGCACAAAAACGTTTAGATTTTGCGAAAAAAGCAGAAGAACATTACAATGCTTTACGAACAAATATTCAATTGAGTGGTGATAATTTGAAAGTTCTTGCCATTTCATCTGTTAAACCTGGCGAAGGAAAATCAACAACGTCAACAAATATTGCTTGGGCCTTTGCGCGTGCAGGCTATAAAACTTTATTGGTGGATGCAGATATTCGGAATTCTATCATGTCAGGAGTCTTTAAATCAAGAGAAAAAATTACTGGTCTAACGGATTTTCTGGCAGGTACTACTGACCTTTCTCATGGACTTTGTGATACCAATGTTGAAAATTTATTTGTTATTCAAGCAGGACCTGTGTCACCTAACCCAACAGCACTTTTACAGAGTGAAAACTTTGCCACTATGATTGATACCTTGCGTAAGTATTTTGACTATGTCATTGTCGATACGGCACCGATTGGAATGGTCATTGATGCTGCCATCATTGCGCAAAAATGTGATGCTTCTATCTTAGTAACTGCAGCAGGTGAGACAAAACGTCGTGATATCTTAAAGGCCAAAGAACAGTTAGAACAAACAGGAACTTCATTTTTAGGTGTGGTTCTAAATAAATTTAACACAGAAGTTGAAAAATACGGAGCTTATGGTGGCTATGGAGCCTATGGTTCTTATGGAAATTATGGAAAAAAGAAGTAGGTAGAGTTAGCTAGGAGGTAGTTTTGGGAGAAGTATCAAATATTCGAAAATTAGAGATTCTCATAATACAACTGTTTCCAATTTATCTGTTATCGTTTGTATTAGCTAGTCATGAACTTCTGGTATTTTTGATGGTGGTTCACACTATTTCTTACTACATCAGTGCATATAGTAAAAATTTCAAATATCGGAGCCTTGCAGAGGAATGTATACAAACATTAAAATATATACTGGTTTATCTTTTCTTATCCTGTATAGTTTTTCCGATTTTAGAACCCAATATACCTTATTTATCGTTAATCAATCTATTATGCATTGTGGCTGTAAATTCAATTATGCTAATGGTTGTTAATATTTGGATTCGTAAGATTTGGAAGTTCTTATCTCGCAAAAAAAATATACTCAGCGAATCTTACTAGTGACTACACGTGCACGAGTTGAGAGAGTACTGAAGCAAGTTTCTACTTATGAGTATGGCTATGTTTCAGCTGTTTGTATTGTAGATGATGAGCGTTTTGAATCGTCTAATTTTACAATCGTTACGTTAGATAACCTAGTAACCTATGCTACGAGATCAGTAGTAGATCAAGTAGTGATTAATCTTCCAAGCGAGAACTTTTTGATTGCAGATTTTGTATCTAAATTTGAAACAATGGGCTTACCAGTAGCTGTTAATATAGCGGCTTTAGAATTTGTAACTAATAGTGAAAAAGCCATCCAACGTTTTGGGGATTCTAGTGTTGTCAATTTTTCAACAACCTTTTATCGCTCAAGCGATGTTGCTTTAAAACGAATGATGGATATTATTGGCTCATTGATTGGGCTAGTCTTTTGTGGTATAGTGTCTATTTTTCTTGTTCCTATTATAAAAAAAGATGGAGGACCTGCTATTTTTGCCCAAGATAGGGTAGGTAGGAATGGACGTGTATTTAAATTTTACAAATTCCGTTCTATGAGAGTAGATGCGGAGGAAATTAAGAAGGATTTGATGAGCCAGAACCAGATGCAGGGTGGGATGTTTAAGATTGAAAATGATCCACGTGTGACAAAGATTGGGCACTTTATTAGAAAGACGAGTCTAGATGAATTGCCACAATTTTGGAATGTTCTAAAAGGTGATATGAGTTTAGTTGGTACTAGACCACCAACCTTAGATGAGTATATGAAGTATACACCCGAACAAAAACGTCGTCTCAGTTTTAAACCTGGAATCACAGGTCTTTGGCAGATTAGTGGTAGAAGTAATATTACAAACTTCGATGATGTAGTAAAATTAGATGTTGCTTATTTAGATGGCTGGACAATATGGAAAGATATTGAGATTTTATTGAAGACAATAAAAGTTGTAGTAATGAAAGATGGAGCAAAATAAATAGAAAATGTCAGTGATAAAAATAATCGTAGCCACGCATAAACAATTTGTCATGCCTCAGGATAAAGAACTTTATCTCCCAATTCATGTGGGATGTGAGGGTAAAAAAGATTTAGGTTTTCAAGGAGATAATACTGGAGACAATATTTCCGTTTTAAATCCGTATTATTGTGAGCTTACCGGTCTCTATTGGGCATGGAAAAATTTAGAGTGCGACTATTTAGGTTTGGTACACTATCGTCGTTATTTTACTAAGAAGGCTGGATCCTATAACGATTCAATAAATATAGATGCGGTTATTTTAGATAAAGATGATATCGAGAAAATGTTAGAAGTTTCAAATGTTATAGTCCCTAAAAAAAGAAAGTACTATATAGAAACTCTCTATTCTCATTATGCTCACACCTTGGATGGTAGCCATTTAGATCTAGCTAGGAAAATGATTGAAGAGAAAAATCCTGAATATCTAGCAAGTTTTGATAAGGTGATGAAGCAAAGAAGTGGCTATATGTTCAATATGTTTATTATGAAAAAAGAACTAGCCGATGATTATTTTACTTGGTTATTTCCAATTTTAGGTAGTATGTATGAATGTATGGATTTATCAGATTCAACCCCTTTTGAAGCACGTCTATTTGGTAGAGTAAGTGAGTTATTGTTTAATGTATGGTTGGTAAAGAATAATTTGACTCCTACGGAAGCACATTTCATGTATATGGAGAAAGTAAATCTATTAAAAAAAGGTTTATCATTCCTACAAGCAAAATTTTTAGGAAAAAAATATGGAAAAAGTTTTTAGGTCTTAGATATGAGTATAAAATTTAAAAAATTAACATTAGCAGAAACACTGAGTTTATTTTCACTGATACTTTTTTTACTTATTTCACTCTTAAATACGACCTTTTATGCTAGATATATATCAGGTGCAATTTATAATGTAGGGATTCTTACTTCAGTTATCCTGTTAATAATTAAAGAATTAATTAATAATAAATTAAATTTTCAAAAAGCAATATCGTTAATAGGGGTTATAATTGTTTATGCTTTGGTTGGTAGTGTAACAGGCTTTCTATCAACATTAGCTATAAGTGTTATTTTTATCTTTAGTCTAAGAGATATATCTTTTAGGTATGTAGCGAAAACTTCTTTTTATATCAGTTTATTTACTTTAATTTTTGTTATCTTGAGTAGTCAAATTGGTTTAATTTCTAACTATATTGAGTTTTCTGGAGGAAGAATACGGCATTATCTTGGCTTTCGATATTCATTGTTCCCATCTACAGTGATGCTGAATATTATAGCAAGTTCATTTTTCTTAGCTCAAGACAAGGTAAGCTATAAACGATTGTTTTTTTATTTCTTTCAACTACTTGGATTTTCTTTCAAACAGATTCACGATTAACTTTTATTAGTTCTTTATTACTACTAGGAATTAACCTTGTAGTGAAATGGTATCCATCAATTTTAAAATCTTCTCGTCTTTTATTAAAAACGTTTAAATTAACGTATATAGTAAATGCATGCTTAAGTTATTTAATTGCAAAAATGTATCTGAGTTTTTCAAGTCCTTTTTTGAATGAATTGAGTAAGAATATCAACCAATTTCTAGGTGGAAGAATCTACTACGCCAATCGTTCATTGAACATTTATGGATATAATCTATTTGGACAAAAGATTAATTGGATTGGGAATGGTTTGGATATCAATGGACAAAGGGGATTGAGTGAATATTTGTACGTTGATAATCTTTATATCCAAATATTACAACGATATGGATTGTTTGTTTTGGTTATACTATTGTTAATTTTTACATTAACTTTACATTATCTTTTGAAGCAAAAACAATATGTATTATCATTGATTCTAATTATATTAAGTTTCCATGCCATGATAGACGATTTAATTATAAATCTTCACTATAACATTTTTTTGATTTTGATTGGTACTTTAATGAATCAAAATCAGTCTGCTTTTGAAGAGAATTTACAATTGGATAATGGAGAAAAATGACGAAAGTAAGTATTATTATTCCTGTATATAATGTAGAACAATACTTGGATAGATGCCTGGCCTCTGTACTCAATCAAACATATAAAGATTTAGAAATGATTTTAGTTAATGATGGTTCTACGGATAAATCAGGGACTATTTGTGAAGAGTTTGTTCAAATAGATAAAAGAGCTAAGGTATATCATCAGGAAAACAGAGGATTATCTGAAGCACGTAATACTGGGTTAAAATACATGACAGGAGATTTTGTCATGTTTCTTGACTCAGATGATTGGTTGGAACTTGATGCAGTCGAATTTTTATTGGAACAAGCTAAAATTTACAATGCAGATATGGTTGTAGGAGGTGTTTATAGGACCTCAAAGATTGTGGACCATCAACAAAATACCCCTGTTTCGCAAGTATTGACGCAGGAGGAGTATGCTAAACGTTACTTTAAGATTGAAAGTCAGACAATTGAGTATTATGTTTGGAATAAACTGTATAAAAAAAAGTTGTAGAAGGTATTGAATTTCCGCCTGGTTTCTTTGCAGAAGACGTCCCAACCATGTTCCGCTACATTCTTAACTCAGACAAGATAGTTGTAACTGATAAGATTGTTTATAACTATTTTATTAATAACTCAGGTTTAACAGCGAAATTTACATCTAAACATTTTGATGTGTTAAAAGGCTGGGATTTAGTATGTCAGTATGCGACTGAAAGTAATAATGATAAATACAAAGAGTGGGCTCAAATTAATCGCTACAGAGTAGATTTGGCACTTTTGACAGAAATAGCCCTTTCCGTAGATTATAAAAACATTCGTATGTTAAATGAACCTCAAATAAAATCTATGGTATCCAGATTGAAAGCAAATAAGAAAGAATTACTAAAACAGGCAATTCCTCTTAGTCGAAAGATACTGATTATACTCTTTACAACTTCCTATAACTTATTCGCGAAAGTGATAAATACTATGATAAGGATAAAAAATTATGGTGCATAAGCATGCATATTTAATTTTAGCTCACAGCCAATTTAATCAGCTAGCATTTTTGGTTTCTTTATTAGATCATCAAGATAATGATATTTTTATCCATATTGATAAGAAATCAAATATTGATGATTATTTTTTGGATTTAATTAAATCCAGTGCAAAGCACTCTCAAGTTTATTTTACAGAAAGAGTTTCAGTGAGTTGGGGAGGATATTCCCAAATTGAAGCTGAAATGATTTTATTTAAAGCAGCGTCTAAAAGAGAATCTTACTATTTTTATCATTTAATAAGTGGGGTAGATTTACCGTTACTTTCTCAGCAGAGAATTCATAATTTTTTTGACGATTATAAAGACTATTCATTTCTTACTTTTATGAATATAGAGGATAATGGTGAAGATATAAATAGATTTAAATATTATCATCTTTTTGAAAGTTTTACATATCGGACTTTACCAGGTGCAGTTGGCAAATTTGCATTCAAGATTTATCGTAATTTAGAAGTAGGGATTCAAAAACTATTTAGAATAAATCGTTATACAATATTTAATGTCAATCCGGCAAAAGCTAGTCAGTGGGTTTCACTACCAAATAATATTGTGGAAATATTAATCGACAAAGAATCAGATACTGAGAAAATGTTTAGAAAATCTTTTCTTAGTGACGAAATTTTTATACCAATGATTTTAAATAAAGAGTTAAGAAACTATAAGGTGTATGATGCATCAATTAATCACGGTGATAAAAAAGAATTTCAAGGAAACTTACGCTATGTTAATTGGTGGGATGGTAAACCTTATACTTGGACTGACAGTGAGAAAGATTTAAAAGAATTAAGATTAGCTGCCAAAAATGGATATCTGTTTTCAAGAAAGTTTGATATAGAAACCTATCCCAAAATTAAAGAGCTAATCGTAGAACTAACTAAGGAAATATAATGGTCTATAAAATTTTAATGACAGGAATGTCACCTGTTCTTGCTGGTACAGAAACCTTTATCATGAATTATTATCGTCATCTTGATTCATCTATTTTTCAAGTTGACTTTATTAAAAGAACTAGAGAACCTATTGTATTTGAAGATGAAATTGTTTCAAAAGGTTCAAAAGTTTATTATTTACCTCGTAAAGGAAAAAATCCTCTTAAGTATAAGAGGGAATTAAGAGAGTTTTTTGCTACAGAAGGGAAAAAATATGATGCTATTTGGTATAATGCAATGGCAATTCCAAATCTTGACCTTTTAAAATATGCTAAAAAATATGGGATAAAAACACGAATTATCCATAGTCATAGTTCGATGTTCAAGGGAAATAAAGTAAGACAAATTTTGCATAATTTGAATAGATCTAAATTACCAAAAACAGCATCACATTTTTTTGCCTGCTCTGGGATAGCTGCAGACTATATGTTTCCTGATGAAATTCGATCAAGTGCGCAAATTATACAAAATGCTATTGATGTAGAAAACTTTTCTTTTTCAAAAAAAGATAGACTGGATCTAAGAACAGAGTTAGGGTGGAATGATTGTAAAGTCATTGGCAATGTCGGTCGACTAGATATCCAAAAAAATCAACCATTTTTAATAGATGTTTTTAATGAAGCTTGCAAGAAAAATCCTAATCTTCGATTAGTGATAATTGGTAAGGTTGCGGGTGCAAATTCAACTGTAGATTTAATCAAAGAAAAATAAAATCTTATGGAATTGAAGATAAAGTTTTGTTGGCAGGAAGTCAGAATGATATGAAGAAATGGTTAAGTTCTCTAGATTTATTCGTTCTGCCTTCAATATTTGAGGGATTACCTCTATCTGCTGTCGAAGCTCAAGCAAATGGACTACCTATTTTGGTAAGTGATGCAGTTACGAAAGAATTGAAAATATTAGATTCCATTCGTTACTTATCTCTAAACGATTCTATTGATGTTTGGGCAAAAAATATTCTTGAGTTAGTAGAAATACCTAGATCAAGTGAACTTGAAATAAAAGAAATGTTTAAGCTAAAAGGATTTGAAATTGAAACTCAAGCATTGACTTTACAGAATATACTGTTGGGAGAACCGAATGAAAAAATATCAGATTGTTGAATCGTATGGGACACACATGCATGCAGGGAGTAAAGCGACCAACGATTGTGTCAATATTTTGGAAGAATTAGACTTCGAAAAAATAGAAATTGTACGCCACAAGCCTGATGATAAATCCTCCGTATCGAAAATAATCAGACAACTTTCTTTTTATAAACAGTGGAATAAGGTTTTACATAAATTGTCTGAAGGAGATGTTTTGTTGTTACAACATCCCTATCGCAGAAATCATTTTGGTAGAACATCAAGTCTTCTGAAACTGAAGAAAAAACAAGTAAAAATAATTTCATTGGTTCATGATGTGGAGTTGATTAGAGGAATTTATGATGATCCATTCTACCAGAAAGAATTTGATGAAATGCTATCTTTTGCTGATTCAATTATTGTTCATAATGAAAAAATGAAAGATTGGTTTGTGGAATATGGCGTAGATGAAAAGAGACTAGTTGTTTTAGAAATATTTGATTATTTGAATGATAAGGACGTGTCTTCATCTATTGAATATTCAAAATCAGTGACAATAGCAGGGAATCTTTCTCCTGATAAAAGTCCTTATTTGTATCAGTTAGATAAAGTTCCTGACATTCAATTTCAATTGATGGGAATTGGTTTTCAACCGGTAACAGAGATTTCTAATGTTTCCTATTTAGGTGCCTTTGCTCCAGAAGATGTTCCTAACCATTTAAATAGTGGATTCGGATTAGTATGGGATGGAGAAAGTCTAGATACTTGCGATGGGGTAACAGGAAATTATTTAAGATATAATAATCCCCACAAGTTGTCTCTTTATCTTTCTTCAGGTCTACCCGTTATTGTTTGGAAAGATTCAGCTGAGGCGAACTTTGTAGAGAAGAATGGAGTAGGCTTGGCAGTTAATAGTCTGTTTGAATTATCTGAAATGCTGGGTGAAATTAGTCAGGATGAATATCTGCAAATGGCAACAAATGCTAAAAATATTATGAAAAATCTTAAAGAAGGTTATTATCTAAAGACCGCAGTGAATAAGATAATTAAATAGACTCTTTGGAGAAGTATATGAATAATAAAATAGATCTTGTAATTACTTGGGTTGATGGTACAGATCCTGATTGGTTACAAGAAAAGAGGTTATATGAATCTGATGTTGAATGGTCAGAATCAAACAATGCCAATCGATACAGACCGTCAGAAAATTTTAAGTATTGGTTCCGTGCGGTAGAACGCTATGCAGTTTGGATTAACCGTATTTTCTTTATAACGTATGGTCATGTTCCAGAATGGTTAAATACAAAGAATCCAAAATTAAAAATTGTAAAACATACCGATTATATACCTCAGGAATACCTTCCAACTTATAACTCTAATGTAATTGAGTTGAATTTACATAGAATTGAAGAGTTAAGTGAGCATTTTATTCTTTTAAATGATGATATGTATTTTGCTGCACCGACTACAGCAGATGATTTCTTTAAAGAAAATCTTCCAAAGGATTTTGGGATTTACTTACCAATAACTCCTAGAGAAAGTTTTAATCATATTGAACTAAACAATACTATTCTGATGAATAAACATTTTAAGAAAAAAAGAAAACCTTTCTCGGAATGGCATAAATTTTATAGTTTGAAATTAGGGAAGTACCTAGTTGGGAATATTTTTAGTATTTTTTATTCAGGTATTTTAGGATATAAAAATTATCATATTGGTTTGTCGCATTTAAAATCAACTTTTGATTTAATCTGGGAAAAAGAATCGAAATTATTGGAAGAAGTTAGCTCTCATAGATTTAGACAGTTATCAGATATTAGTCACTATGTTATGTCTCATTGGAATGTAGAGTCTGGTAAGTTTATGCCCCAATCTATTCATTTTGGAAAGTATTTTGATATTTGGGAAGTTGAAGAAATTCAAGGTGCTATTCAAAATGAGAAATATAAGATTATTTGTATCAACGATACGGATGAAGATGGAAAATTCTCTGAATACGATCAAAAAATCCATCAAGCATTTCAGTCTAAATTCCCAGAAAAATCAAGTTTTGAATTGTAAATTTACAGACGGATAATAAAAATATGTTTAGAAGTAAAAAATAATGAAAGTTCTAAAAAATTACGCCTATAATCTCTCTTATCAATTATTAATCATCATTTTACCGATTATTACGACACCTTATGTCACTAGGGTCTTCAGTTCCGATGATTTGGGAACCTATAGTTATTTTAACTCAATTGTTACCTATTTTCTTATGCTAGCCACTCTGGGAGTAAACAATTATGGTACTAAGGCGATTTCGGGTAGTAGGAAAGATACTAGAAAGAATTTTTGGGGAATTTATACACTGCAACTAGGAGCGACTTTGTTCTCTTCTGCACTTTATATCCTTCTCTGTCTTACTTTACCGGCTATGCAAAATCCTGTAGCTTATATTTTAGGTCTAAGTTTAATTTCAAAAGGTTTAGATATTTCTTGGTTATTTCAAGGTTTAGAGGATTTTCGAAAAATTACAATCAGAAATATCACAGTTAGGTTAGTTGGTGTTATTTCTATATTTTCTTTCATAAAAATACCTGAAAATCTCTATTTATATATATCGCTGATTACGATTTTTGAATTGTTAGGGCAATTAAGTATGTGGTTACCAGCAAGAGAGTTTATTGGGAAACCGCACTTTGATTGGAAATATGCTAGACAGCATTTGAAACCGGTAATCTTATTATTCTTACCTCAGATTGCGATATCGCTCTATATCACATTAGATAGTACAATGCTTGGAGTGCTAGCATCCAAAAGGGATGTTGGTATTTACGACCAATCACTGAAATTAGTAAAGATTCTACTAACATTGGTAACTTCATTAGGAAGTGTCATGTTGCCCCGAGTTTCAAATCTTTTATCTTCAGGAGATCATAAAGCAGTTAACAAAATGCATGAGATGTCATTTCTGATTTATAATTTGGTAATTTTCCCTATTATGGCAGGAATGCTAATTGTAAATGATGACTTTGTTACCTTTTTCCTCGGGCAAGATTTTCAAGAGGCACGTTATGCGATAGCAATTATGATTTTTAGAATGTTCTTTATTGGTTGGACTAATATTATGGGGATTCAAATTTTGATACCTCATAATAAAAATAAAGAATTTATGCTGTCAACAACAATTCCTGCTATTGTTAGTGTGGGCTTAAATCTTCTCTTGCTTCCAAAGCTGGGTTATATAGGTGCAGCAATTGTATCTGTTTTAACAGAGGTACTAGTATGGCTGATACAGTTATTCTATACTCGTTCTTATTTGAGAGAGGTGCCCATTATAGGTTCATTGATCAAAATTATAATCTCATCTGGAGTTATGTATGGTATCCTACTATTTATAAAACAATTCCTAAATGTATCACCAATGATTAATGTGGGGCTATATGCTGTGCTAGGAGCAATAATTTATGCCGGCTTGATTTTAATCTTGAAGGTCATAAATCCAAATGAGTTAAAACAACAACTATTAAAAAAATAAAGGAGTGTATTATGTACGATTATCTAATCGTTGGCGCTGGTCTATCTGGAGCAATTTTTGCTTATGAAGCAACCAAGCGTGGAAAAAAAGTAAAAGTTATTGATAAACGTGACCACATTGGTGGAAATATCTACTGTGAGAATGTTGAAGGAGTCAATGTTCATAAATATGGTGCTCATATCTTCCATACTTCTAACAAGAAAGTCTGGGATTATGTTAATCAATTTGCTGAATTTAACAACTATATCAACTCGCCTGTAGCTAATTACAAGGGGAGCCTTTATAATCTACCTTTCAATATGAATACTTTCTATGCTATGTGGGGGACAAAAACTCCTCAAGAAGTGAAAAATAAGATTGCTGAGCAAACGGCTCATATGAAGGACGTTGAACCTAAAAACTTGGAAGAGCAAGCTATTAAGTTGATCGGTCCAGATATTTATGAAAAGTTGATTAAGGGATATACTGAAAAGCAATGGGGACGTTCTGCGACTGACCTTCCACCGTTTATCATCAAACGTCTACCAGTTCGTTTGACTTTTGATAATAACTACTTCAATGACCGTTACCAAGGCATTCCAATCGGTGGCTATAATGTTATTATCGAAAATATGCTGAAGGATGTGGAAGTAGAACTTGGAGTTGACTTTTTTGCCAATCGTCAAGAATTAGAAGCTTCTGCTGAAAAAGTTGTCTTTACAGGGATGATTGACCAATACTTCGATTACAAACATGGTGAATTAGAATACCGTAGCCTTCGTTTTGAGCATGAAGTTCTTGATGAAGAGAACTATCAAGGAAATGCAGTTGTAAACTATACAGAACGAGAAATTCCTTATACTCGCATTATTGAGCATAAACACTTTGAGTACGGTACACAAGATAAAACGGTCATTACTCGTGAATACCCAGCTGATTGGAAACGTGGAGATGAACCCTATTATCCAATCAATGATGAGAGAAACAATGCCATGTTTGCTAAATATCAAGAAGAAGCAGCACAGAATGATAAGGTCATTTTCTGCGGGCGTCTGGCTGATTATAAATACTACGACATGCATGTGGTCATTGAACGTGCTCTAAATGTTGTAGAGGAAGAATTAGGAAACTAAAGATTTGATGTTAAAATGGGGGAATACTTCTTTTCCTCATTTTATTCATCTTAACAGGAGATATCAAAAGAAATGAATAGTTTTAGTAAACAAAAGCCTGCCCGAATCGAGTGGATTGATTTTGGGAAAGGATTAACAGTTTTAATGGTTGTTTTTGGTCATGTTGTTTTAGGACTATTTGAATCCAAAAGATTTGAAGATAACAATCAATGGTTATTATTTGTGACTCAGATTTTTTATCTGTTTCATATTCCAGTATTCTATGCTTTGTCAGGTTTTTTCTTTAAACCAGTAGACAATTTAAAGACTTTTGCAACATTTGTAAAACAAAAAACAATTATTTTAGGAATTCCTTATTTGTTTTATTCTATCATACAGTTTGGACTTCAAAAATTAGGCGGAGCAACAGTAAGGAATGCAGCTTCTTTTTGGGATTTGTTAAATATTTATCAGACGCCTCTTGGAGTATCTTGGTATCTCTATGTTCTTTGGTGGATTTACCTGGTTGTTGCCTTCCTTTCTATTTGGATCAAATCCTATCATCAGTTATTTATCATTAGTGTAGTAGCCTATCTTCTTTCTATATTTGCACCAACTAATATCTATATTGTTCAGAAAATTTTTCTATGGACTTTCTTCTTTTTGTTAGGATCATGGATCAGACACTCAGGTGTTGGAACTTTTTTAACAAATAGATGGAAGTCGATTAGTTGTGTGACACTAGTTGTCATTACAGTATTTTTAATATATTGGCAATTATCTGCACCTACTTTTTATATTTCATATGATAGACCGGGACTAAATGGGTTTATCTTCCCAGTTTCTGTAATTTTAGCTATGGCTTCCTATCCTATTTTAAGTGATAAATTGAGTCGTTTTGCTGATTATTTCAGAAAGATAGGAAAAGATAGTTTGGTAATTTATCTTCTGCATGCGCCAATAGTTTCTGTAACTAGAATTGCTTTATTGAAACTAGGTGTTAGCAATATCTTTATCCATATAGTGATGGGTCTCCTTCTAGGATGGTTTGGTTCAATCGTAATACTTTATCTCTCTAAGAAAATACCTTATGGAGATTTCGTATTTTATCCAATGAAGTATCTAAGAAAAGTAAAATAGTAAATGAAATCGAGGATAGATATCTTCGATTTTTTGATATATAAAATCTAATAAAAAACGAACTAAAAACTTGAAAAAAAGCTAAAAAAATGATATAATCAGCTTCAAATACGTATAAAACATTTAGGAGATTTAAACCAGATGGATAAAAAAATAAAAACAGCCTTGGTAGCAACTGCAGCAGCCTTTACTGCATTTTCAGTTCACCAAGTAAGGGCAGATGAGGCAAGTGATAAAACTAGCAAAAAGGAAACTACAGAGGTAGAAACACCTAAGACAGTTTCGGATCAACAAATCGCAGATGCTGAGAAAAAAGTTTTAGACACTAAAGAAGCAATTAAACAAAAAGAAGCTAATCTAACGCAGGCAGAAACAGATGCTGAAGTAGCGTCAGAAAAGGAAAAAGCAGCAGCTGAAAAGGCAAAGGAAGCTACACCGGAAGCTATCCAAAAAGCTAAAGACGACGCAACTAAAGCTGCGGCAGCTGTTAAAACTGCTGAAGCTGATGTAAAAACTAAAAAAGGTGCTCAAGACGCTCTTGCGAAAGATGTAGCAACAAAACAAGCTGATGCTGATAAAGCAACTGCTGCTATCGATGTTGCTGCTAAAAAAGTACAAGACTTAGAAAATGGTACTCCATCTCTAACTGCAGCTGAAAAAGCAAAAGCTGATGCTGCAAAAGCTAAAACTGACGCTGAACAAGCAAAAGATGATGCTGCAAAAGCAAGAGATGATGCTGCAAAAGCTGATGCAGCTGCTACTGCAAATGTGACTGCTAAAGAAAACGACTTAAACGCTAAAAAACAAACTTTAGCAGATAAAGAAAAAGCACTTAAAGATCTTGGTGAAAAACCACAAGCATACGATTTCTCTGATGTTAAATTTAATTTAGGTGCTAACTTTGCAGCTGCATTAAACGAGCGTGCTAAATTGATGGGAGAAAACGATCCAAACAACACTGGTGATGGACGCGCCAATGAACTTAGCACAAGAAATCAAGCTGAAGTAAATGCTAATGCTGAAAAATTAAAACAATTAGCAGAAACTAACATGGCTAAAAATACATACACTAATACAACTGACAAACGTGAAGTTGATATTTGGAACTTAACAGCTGATCAAAAGAGAGAAATCAACCTATTTGGCCTTCACATTGTTAACCAAATCCGTGAACAACTAGGAAACCCTAAAGTTAAAACAACTGTAGGTATGGAAAAATTTGCAAACGAAGCTGCTGATACACGTAACAAAAAATACGGAAAAGTGACTGAAACTTATGCTAAACCTGATTACGATGGAATTAACGCTGCAGCAAAAGCAAATGGTTTATCATACAAAACTGGTGACAACCAAAACCAAAGTGATATAATTTTTGCTAATGCTAAAACTTTCCAAAAAACTGAAGAAAGTGAAGTATTTAAATCTGAACAAAATCTAAATACTCTAATGCAAAATAGCCCACGTAAACCTACTATGACAATGGGACAATTAAAACAGTATATTTTCGAAGCATACAACAGTAAAATGTTCACTAACAACGAAGACTATACCGGGGCAAATTCTCACCGTGCATGGGAAAATGCTTTATCTATTGGTGGAAGCATTGCATACCGTAAAGATGGAGAAGGAAACAAATTAGGACGTAAAGCTTCTGAATACAATGCTACAAGCGTTACTGCATCTGTTAAATTTAATCCAAAACCATATGTAAATAAATGGGGAGACTACAGATACTTTACTAACCTTGAAATCTTTGTCCACAACTTCCAAACAGCTGGAGAAAATAAAGAACCAGGACAAGATACAAACAGTATCGTAACTGATCCTTCTAAATTCGATGCAACTGAAATCAAAAATGATCCAACAGCCGCAAAAGAATATAGTGTTAAAAAACAAGCTGCTGAAAAAGCTATTAAAGATGCAAGCGAAGCTGTCAAAACAGCTCAAAGCAACTTAGATGCTGCTAAGAAGTATACAAAACAATTACCAGCTGCTGCAAAAGCTCTTGCTGACGCAACTAGCAAACTTACAACCGCTGAAGAAGCTCTTCAAAAAGCTGAAACTAACTTAAACAACTTACGTCAAGGTCTTACTAATAAAACTGACGAACTTAATAAAGCTAAAGATGCACTACAAACAGCTAAAAAAGCAGCTGGTAAAGCTAAAACTGATCTTACTGCTGCTAAAGGTAAATTAGCTCAAGCTGAGAAGGATGTTAAAGACTCTGAAGCGAACGTTAAAACGAAAGAGGCTGAAAAAGCTAAATCTGAAGAATTAGTATCTTCTCTAGAAAACGCTAAAGAAAATTATGCTAAAGCTAAGGCTGATAAAGCAGCTGCAGATGCTAAAGTTACAGAACTTCACAAATGTTTAACAGATAAACAAACTGAACTTGTTACATTAGAAGAAGAATATAAAGATCTTCTAAAACGACGTATCTCTAATTTGATTAATGAAAATCCTGAAAAACCTGAATTAACATTCACTGAAGAAGTTAAAGAAGAAGAAATCAAATTCAACGTTGTAGAGGAGCTTGATCCATCTCTTAAAGAAGGAGAACGTGTTGTTAAAACTAAAGGTGTAGTTGGTCGTAAGAAGATCAAAGCTACAATCTTTAAAGATAAAGCTAATGGAAATGAAGTTAGTCGTGTAGTTGATAGTGAAGAAGTATTAACTAAAGCTGTTGATGAGGTTGTTTTAGTAGGTACTAAGAAAGAAGTCTCACCGATTCTTCCAGAGCAACTTCCTCCACGTAAAGAAGATAAAAAACCTGAAGTTAACAAACCTGAAGTTAACAAACCTGAAGTTAATAAGCCTGAAGTTAATAACCCTGAAGTTAATAACCCTGAAGTTAAGCCTGATAGAGAGAAAGCTCTTCCACGTGAAGAAGTGAAGGATGAAAAACAAGATTCTAAACCAGCTATTTCAGATGATGCCAAGAAAGTTGCTGAACAAGCAATTTCAAATTCTCAAGTATCATATATGGCACCAAAAGCAACTCAATCAGTTGTATATGTAGAGAATGCTAAAAAACTTCCTACAACAGGTATGAAAGATTCAAAAGCATCAATCGTACTTGCGATTATTGCAGCAACTACTTCTTTGGGATTAGTGGCAAGAAAAAAGGAAGAAAAATAATTTATTAAAGCAATCATCTTACGTGATGATAAAAGAAATGAAATGGAGAAAATCTAATTGATTTTCTCCATTTTGCTTTCCTAGAGTAAAAGTAGAGTTATATTTTAGAAGAAAAGAGACTGAATTGTAAGAATATATAGTATAAATCAAAAAATTCAGAAAATTCTATTGACAGGACGTTAAAAAGGGTCTATAATGAATAAAAAACAAAGGAGAATACTATGAAAACAAGGAAAGTATTGGCCCTTGCGGGAATAACTTTATTAGCAACTGGTGTTTTAGCTGCTTGCTCTGGCTCAGGGTCTAGTGCAAAAGGTGAGAAAACTTTTTCTTATGTTTACGAAACAGATCCAGATAACCTGAACTACTTGACAACTGGTAAGGCAGCAACTACTGACATTACTAGTAATGTGATTGATGGATTGCTTGAAAATGACCGCTATGGTAACTTTGTGCCATCTATAGCTGAGGATTGGTCTGTATCTAAGGACGGCTTGACTTACACTTATACAATCCGTAAAGATGCCAAGTGGTACACATCTGAAGGAGAAGAGTATGCGCCTGTGAAAGCTCAAGACTTTGTAACAGGACTTAAGTATGCGACAGATAAGAAATCAGAAGCCCTTTACTTGGTACAGGATTCAATTAAAGGTTTGGACGCCTATGCTAAAGGGGAAAATAAAGATTTCTCTCAAGTTGGGATTAAAGCTCTTGACGATCAAACAGTCCAATACACTTTGAACAAACCTGAAAGTTTTTGGAATTCTAAAACAACAATGGGTGTCTTAGCACCAGTTAATGAAGAGTTTTTAAACTCTAAGGGAGATGATTTTGGGAAAGCAACAGATCCAAGCAGTATCCTTTATAATGGTCCTTATTTGTTAAAATCTCTTGTGGCTAAATCTTCCGTTGAATTTGCGAAAAATCCTAACTACTGGGATAAGGACAATGTTCACATTGATAAGGTAAAACTTTCATTCTGGGATGGTCAAGATACAGGAAAACTTGCAGAAAACTTCAAAGATGGAAGCTTTACAATGGCTCGTCTCTTCCCGACAAGCGCAAGTTATCCTGAACTTGAAAAAGAGTTTAAAGACAACATCGTTTATACACCACAAGATTCTACTACTTATTTAGTAGGTACTAATATTGATCGCCAGTCTTATAAGTACACTTCTAAGACAACGGATGAAGAAAAAACATCAACCAAGAAAGCTCTTCTAAACAAAGATTTCCGTCAAGCCCTTGCCTTTGGTTTTGATAGAAAAGCCTATGCTTCTCAAGTGAATGGTGCGAATGGGGCAACTAAACTGCTTCGTAACTTGTTTGTTCCTCCTACATTTGTACAGGCAGATGGAAAGAACTTTGGCGAAATGGTCAAAGACAAATTGGTGACTTATGGTGACGAATGGAGCAACGTGAACTTGGATGATGCTCAGGATGGACTCTACAATCCTGAAAAAGCGAAAGCAGAGTTTGCTAAAGCCAAGACAGCTCTCCAAGCGGAAGGTGTTCGATTCCCAATCCACTTGGATATGCCAGTTGACCAAACCAATACAACAAAAGTTCAACGTGTCCAATCTTTTAAACAATCACTTGAAGAAACATTAGGAACTGACAATGTCGTCATTGATATCCAACAACTTCAAAAAGATGAAGTTCTCAATGTTACCTACTTTGCTGAAACGGCTGCAGGACAAGATTGGGATGTCTCAGATAACGTTGGATGGGGACCAGACTACATTGACCCATCTACCTACCTTGATATTCTCAAACCATCTGTAGGGGAAAGTACAAAGACTTATCTAGGATTTGATGCTGGTACAAATAATGCAGCAGCTAAACAAGTTGGTTTGGAAGACTACGAAAAAATGGTTGTTGAAGCTGGTGCAGAAGTGAAAGACATTTCAAAACGTTATGAAAAATATGCAGCTGCCCAAGCTTGGTTGACAGATAGTGCTTTGATCATCCCAACAACTTCTAAAACTGGTCGTCCAATGTTGTCTAAGATGGTACCATTTACACTTCCGTTTGCATACTCTGGTAACAAGGGTACGACCGAAGCCACTTTGTATAAATACCTTGATGTACAAGATAAACCAGTGAGAGTTGATGAGTATCAAAAAGCTCAAGAAAAATGGATGAAAGAAAAAGAAGAATCCAATAAAAAAGCGCAAGAAGAACTTGCAAAACATGTTAAATAAAGGTAAGGGAGTTGGTTTGTAGCCGACTCTTTTATACTCTTCGAAAATCTCTTCAAACCACATCAGCTTCCATCTGCAACCTCAAAACACTGTTTTGAGCAACCTGCGGCTAGTTTCCTAGTTTGCTCTTTGATTTTCGTTGAGTATTAGCTATCTTGTAGTAAAAAAATCCTGAGAATTTCTAACTCTCAGGATTTTTCGTATTTACTGTTGTGGTTGTTGAAATTGAGGGGCCTGTGGTTGTTGTTGGATTTGTTGGCCAGGCTGTCCCTGATTAGGATTCGTTGGTGTAGGATTATTTGCTGGTTGACCAGGAGTAGGTGTTACTTGAGTGCTTGAACTTTCAGATGTTGTAGAGGGACTCTCTACTTCTGATTGTGTTTGCTGTGTGTCAGGAGTATTTAATGTATTTCTGGCTCCATTTTGGAATACGAACTGGCCACTTCGGTATAGTCCTTCAGGCATTGTCCAATCTCCAGGATGGTTATTTTGAGCAAGGTAGCTCATCATAGCGCGATAGACTCTAGCAGCAACTGTGAGACCGTCGCCTAGAATAGGAGTGAGACGGTTGCTATAACCTGTCCAAACGGCCATTGAATACTTACGAGTATAACCGACAAACAGTTCATCCGGAGCTACAAGTTGATTCGACTTGATATGATTTTCAATTTCTTCATCTGTATAGTTAGAAGTCCCTGTTTTCCCTGCTTGAGGAATTCCAGGCAGATAGGCGTTGTAACCTGTTCCAGATGTCAAGACTGTTTTCATCATTTCTGTCATCATGTAGGCAGTAGACTCTTTCATAGCTCTTGTACCAGCGTCAGAAAATTCTTTTTCACTACCGTCACTAAAGACGATTTTATTGATGTACATTGGTTTGTGGTAAATACCGCCATTTGCGAATGCAGCGTAGGCTGCAGCCATTTTTTCACTGCTTGCTCCGTATTGTTTACTAGATTCAGTTGTATTACTTGAAATAGCATTTGAATAGTGTATTACAGGATAGTCGATTCCTAAACCATTTAGGAAGTTTTTAGCTCTGTCTAAACCAACCTTGTTTAGTGTTTCAACGGCAGGTACGTTACGAGATTGTTGAAGGGCATATTGCAGAGTAATATTACCAAAATATGCTCGATCCCAGTTGTAGACAGGGGTACTTGTACCAGGATAGTTATAAGGAATATCGTGGACAGTAGTTGCAGTTGAATCATATACACCGTATTCTAAGGCTGGGGCATAATCAGTGATTGGTTTCATGGTTGATCCCCAGTCACGGTTGGTTTCCACAGCTTGGTTGGTACCAAATGAAACGTTACTTGCTTGGTGACGTGCTCCAAGTTGAGCGATGACTTTACCATTGGAAGTATCAACGATAGTTGAGGCTACTTGAAGGTCATTATCTGGATAAGAGACATACTCATCTGTATTGTAAATATCCCAAAGTCGTTGTTGAATTCCCTTGTCTACATTTGTGTAGACTTCCATCCCAGTAGTAAGAAGATTATATCCAGTTTCGTGCTCTACTTGTTCAATAACCTCTTTTAGATAGTTATCCATATATGCTGGATAAGTAGCAGCCGATTTAAGACTTTGTAAACCATCAGTGATAGGTGTGTTGACGGCTTTTTCATATTGCTCAGCACTAATGTAATCTTGCCCTCTCATTTCTGAAAGAACTAAATTACGACGGTCTAGTGCTGCTTCCGGATGAGAGTAAGGATCATATTGGTTGGGGGCCTGAGGCATACCTGCTAACAAAGCTAATTGTGGTAAAGATAGATCCTTTAGATCTTTTCCATAGTAATTTTGGGCTGCTGTCTGCATTCCATAATTACCATTTGACATATAGACCTTATTGATGTAGTAGGTAAGAATTTCCTGTTTGGTAGCCTTTTGTTCCAATTGGATAGCTAGCCAAGCCTCTTGTGCTTTTCGGGAGATGTTTTGATCCGAAGTTGATGTTGAGAAATAGGTCAACTTAATCAACTGCTGGGTAAGGGTTGATCCTCCCTGGAGGGAGTTGTTTTGTAAGTTACGTAAAAAAGCTCCTATAATTCGGATGGTATCGACACCGCGATGATCGAAAAAACGATGGTCTTCAATCGATACGATAGCCTTAACTAAATCAGTAGGAATTTCGTTGGTCTGAGCGTTTACTCGGCGTTCAGAGCCCAGATCGGCAATCAGTTCGTTTTTACTATCGAAAATCTTACTAGACGTGGTTGCGACTAATTTGCTCTCAGATAGGGCTGGGGCTTTGCTGACGTAATAGAGAAATATGCCTCCTCCCAGCATAACTGCTGTGATAAATAAAGTTAAGAAGCAGATACTCACATACTTAGCTATTCGCAGGATAGTTTGTTTGTTCATCTTGTTTTACCACCTAATAAATGTTCTTTGATAACATTGAGATAGGGAATTTGAGGGAAGGCACCAGCCTTGATTTCATATCCATATTCTCGAATATATCCAAGTGGCATTGATTTTTGTCCCTTATCTTGATGATAGAAGCGAATCAAATCGAATGCCGGCAATAAGTAGGTTTCTTGCTGAGAAGAAAAGTGAAGAAGGACAAAGCAGATTCCTTGTTGGGCAAGGACTTGTTCCATATGCTGAATCTGATGTGGATGGAAATTTTTCATCGGAATCGCACGTTTTTGTTTTGTTTCCTTGGCTTCAAAGTCGATGTAATATCCCTTATAAACGCCAGAATAGTCTGTCGTTGAAGCTTGTCGAAAATAGGCTTCAACAATCTTGGCACGACTTCGTTGTGGATAGTCCACACGTACGATTTGAATAGGAGTAGGTTTCTTGTGTATAACAGCCAAGCCCTGAGACAAATAGTAGTCGTTGGTAGCATTGATCATCTTTTCAAAAGACATTCCTCGATTTGCGAAATTTTTGGGTTGAGAAAGAGATGATTGTCTTTTTTGTGATGAAATTTTATGAGGATAGTTGACCATAATTCTCCTTATTGGTACAATAACATCACTCTATTATATCATAAATTTGCACAGAAAGGGTTAAAAATGACTACAGCTTTGGTTTTAGGCTATTCTGCTTTTGATTTGGGTTTATTTTCAGACAAGGATCCTCGTCTGAAATTGATTAAAAAAGCGATACGTAAAGATTTAGAAGCTATGGCAGCAGATGGAGTGTCTTGGCTTGTATTTACAGGAACTTTAGGCTTTGAATATTGGGTTTTAGAGGTTGCTCAGGAAATGAAGACCGAATATGGTTTCCAGTTGGCCACCATTTTTGCTTTTGAAACCCATGGGGAAAATTGGAATGAAGGCAATCAGATGAAACTGAGTCGTTTTAAGCAAGTAGACTTTGTCAAATATGCCTATCCTCGCTATGAACACAAGGGGCAGTTAAGAGACTACCAGCAGTTTTTACTAGAAAACACGAACAGTTCCTATCTTTTTTATGATGAAGAAAATGAAACGAAACTAGCTTATTTTTACCAAAAGATGAAAAATCAAGAGGACTATTTTATAAAGAGATTAACATTTGATCAATTAAATGAACTTGCTGAAAATTTTTCCGAAAATTGAAGCTTTGACCTTGATTTTTGTTTGGCTTTTTTTATATAATAATACTAGCAAGCGAGAATGGAGAGAGACATGGCAAGTATTATTTTTTCAGCGAAAGATATTTTTGAACAAGAGTTTGGGCGTGAAGTCCGTGGCTATAGTAAAGTAGAAGTTGATGAGTTTTTAGACGATGTTATTAAGGACTATGAAACGTATGCTGCCTTGGTCAAGTCACTTCGTCAGGAAATTGCGGATTTGAAGGAAGAACTGGCTCGTAAACCGAAACCTTCACCAGTTCAAGCAGAGCCCCTTGAAGCGGCAACTACAAGTTCTATGACGAATTTTGATATTTTGAAACGCCTAAATCGATTGGAAAAAGAAGTTTTTGGTAAACAAATTTTAGATAACTCAGATTTCTAAGTAGTTATTTGAGATGTGCAATTTTTGGATAATCGCGTGAGGAGAGTTGCTTCTCATGAGGAAAGTCCATGCTAGCACAGGCTGTGATGCCTGTAGTGTTTGTGCTAGGCGAAACCATAAGCCTAGGGACGAGAAATCGTTACGGCAGTTGAAATGGCTAAGTCCTTGGATAGGCCAGAGTAGGCTTGAAAGTGCCACAGTGACGGAGTCTTTCTGGAAACGGAGAGAGTGGAACGCGGTAAACCCCTCAAGCTAGCAACCCAAATTTTGGTCGGGGCATGGAGTACGCGGAAACGAACGTAGTATTCTGACTGCTATCAGCTAGAGCTGTTAGTGGTAGACAGATGATTATCGAAGGAAGTGGTCCTAGTCACTTCTGGAACAAAACATGGCTTATAGAAAATTGCATATAGGTTGGGGCTGAGAAATTTTCTCAACCTCATTTTTTAAAGTGGACATATAGAAAGGTCTTGCAAGACTGTAACATGAAAAAAGAATTTAATTTAATTGCAACTGTGGCAGCAGGTCTTGAAGCTGTTGTGGGACGAGAAGTGCGAGAGCTGGGCTACGATTGTCAGGTTGAAAATGGACGTGTTCGTTTTCAAGGAGACGTGAGAGCTATTATTGAAACCAACCTCTGGCTTCGGGCAGCAGATCGTATCAAGATCATCGTAGGAACTTTCCCAGCTAAGACTTTTGAAGAGCTGTTTCAGGGAGTTTTTGCTTTAGATTGGGAAAATTATTTACCACTCGGAGCTCGGTTCCCGATTTCCAAGGCCAAATGTGTTAAATCTAAACTTCACAACGAGCCAAGTGTACAGGCTATTTCTAAGAAAGCTGTTGTCAAGAAATTGCAGAAACACTATGCTCGACCAGAAGGTGTTCCTCTGATGGAGAATGGCCCAGAGTTTAAGATTGAGGTCTCTATTCTCAAAGATGTGGCAACTGTCATGATTGATACGACCGGGTCTAGCCTCTTTAAACGTGGTTATCGTACCGAAAAAGGGGGAGCCCCTATCAAGGAAAACATGGCGGCAGCTATTTTACAACTTTCTAACTGGTATCCAGATAAGCCTTTGATTGATCCGACCTGTGGTTCGGGGACTTTCTGTATCGAGGCAGTTATGATTGCTAGAAAGATGGCTCCAGGACTTCGTCGCTCTTTTGCTTTTGAAGAATGGAACTGGATTAGCGATCGCTTGATTCAGGAAGTGCGTACAGAAGCGGCTAAAAAAGTAGACCGTGAGCTGGAACTGGATATCATGGGCTGTGATATTGATGCACGTATGGTGGAAATTGCTAAGGCCAATGCCCAGGCAGCTGGTGTTGCAGGAGACATTACTTTTAAGCAGATGCGCGTGCAGGATTTACGTTCTGATAAAATCAATGGCGTGATTATCTCCAATCCGCCTTATGGAGAACGTTTATCAGATGATGCAGGAGTTACCAAGCTCTATGCTGAGATGGGGCAAGTATTTGCACCGCTGAAAACGTGGAGTAAGTTTATCCTAACTAGTGATGAAGCCTTTGAGACCAAGTACGGTAGTCAGGCGGATAAGAAACGTAAGTTATACAACGGAACCTTGAAAGTGGATCTGTATCAATATTTTGGTCAGCGTGTTAAACGCCAAGAGGTAAAATAGAAAGGGATACTCATGAGTAAGAAAAGACGGAATCGTCATAAAAAAGAAGGCCAAGAACCGCGATTTGATTTTGATGAAGCAAAAGAGCTAACAGTTGGTCAAGCTATTCGTAAAAATGAAGAAGTGGAAGCAGGGGTCTTGCCTGAAGATTCCATTTTGGACAAGTATGTTAAGCAACACAAAGATGAAATCGAAGCAGATAAGTTTGCGACTCGTCAATACAAAAAAGAGGAGTTAGTCGAAAAAGAAGAAGCTGTTACCTCTACTCTTGATGACTTACTTCAAGAGATTCGTGAGGAGACAGAAGTTGAGTCCTCAGTAGCAGAAGATGACTTGAATCAGTTCGATGATTTAGAATTCATACGCGATTCAGAAGTTCCCCCTGTCGAAGAGTTTGAGACTGAAGAAGTACAATTGTTTGAAGGAGAAGAGGTTCCAATACTTTCTCGAGTTACGGATAGTGAAGATGGAGAAAGTAAGAAGAAATGGTTGATTTACGGGATCCTAGCAGCGCTAGCGGTTCTTATCCTTGGAACTGCTTATTATGTTTACCGTCAAGTGAATCGCTCAACACAGGAAATCCAAACTTCTCAATCAGCGTCCAGTGAGCAGAATATTCAGCCGATTTTAGAAGATTTCAATAGCCAATACGATGCCTTTTATACAGATAGTAATAAAACGGCTTTGAAAAATAGCCAGTTTGATAAACTGAGTCAACTGAAGACTTTGCTTGATAAGCTGGAAGGTAGTCGCGAACATGCACTTGCTAAATCTAAATATGATAGTCTAGCAACGCAAATCAAGGCCATTCAAGATGTCAATGCACAATTTGAAAAACCAGCTATTGTTGATGGTGTTTTGGACACTAACGCTAAAGCTAAATCGGATGCTAAATTTACGGATATTAAAACTGGAAATACTGAGATTGATAAAGTGCTAGATAAGGCTATCAGCCTTGGTAAGAGTCAGCAAACAAGCGCTTCTAGCTCAAGTTCAAGTCAAACTAGCAGTTCAAACTCTAGTCAAGCAAGTTCAAATACGACTAGTGAGACAAAACCAAGTAGTTCAAATGAGACTAGAAGTAGTCGAAGTGAAGTCAATATGGGTCTCTCGAGTGCAGGGGTTGCTGTTCAAAGAAGTGCTAGTCGTGTTGCCTACAATCAATCTGCTATTGATGATAGTAACAACTCTGCCTGGGATTTCGCAGATGGTGTCTTGGAACAAATTTTAGCGACTTCACGTTCACGTGGTTATATCACTGGTAACCAATACATCCTTGAACGTGTCAATATCGTTAATGGCAATGGTTATTACAACCTCTATAAGCCAGATGGAACCTATCTCTTTACCCTTAACTGTAAGACAGGATACTTTGTTGGAAATGGTTCTGGACATGCGGATGACTTGGACTTCTAAGTAGCCGTTACAAAATTCTTTCTTTTCAAAAGTAAAAATGATAAAATAAAACAAATTAAACAAGAGGAGTGTCAAATGACAAAAGCTAACTTTGGTGTCGTAGGTATGGCTGTAATGGGTCGTAACCTTGCCCTTAATATTGAATCTCGTGGTTACACAGTTGCTATCTACAACCGTAGTAAAGAAAAAACTGAAGATGTAATTGCTTGCCATCCTGAAAAGAACTTTGTACCAAGCTATGACGTTGAAAGTTTTGTAAACTCAATCGAAAAACCTCGTCGTATCATGCTCATGGTTCAAGCTGGACCTGGTACAGATGCTACTATCCAAGCCCTTCTTCCACACCTTGACAAGGGTGATATCTTGATCGACGGAGGAAACACTTTCTACAAAGATACAATCCGTCGTAATGAAGAATTGGCAAACTCAGGTATCAACTTTATCGGTACTGGGGTTTCTGGTGGTGAAAAAGGAGCTCTTGAAGGTCCTTCTATCATGCCTGGTGGACAAAAAGAAGCCTATGAATTGGTTGCGGATGTTCTCGAAGAAATCTCAGCTAAAGCACCAGAAGATGGTAAACCATGTGTGACTTACATCGGTCCTGATGGAGCTGGTCACTATGTAAAAATGGTTCACAACGGTATCGAGTATGGGGATATGCAATTAATCGCAGAGAGCTATGACTTGATGCAACACTTGCTTGGCCTTTCTGCAGAAGACATGGCTGAAATCTTTACTGAGTGGAACAAGGGCGAATTAGACAGCTACTTGATCGAAATCACAGCTGATATCTTGAGCCGTAAAGACGACGAAGGTCAAGATGGACCAATCGTAGACTACATCCTTGATGCTGCAGGTAACAAGGGAACTGGTAAATGGACTAGTCAATCATCACTTGACCTTGGTGTGCCATTGTCACTCATCACTGAGTCAGTATTTGCTCGTTACATTTCAACTTACAAAGAAGAACGTGTGCATGCTAGCAAGGTTCTTCCAAAACCAGCTGCCTTCAAATTTGAAGGAGACAAGGCTGAGTTGATTGAAAAGATCCGTCAAGCCCTTTACTTCTCAAAAATCATTTCATACGCACAAGGTTTTGCTCAATTGCGTGTAGCTTCTAAAGAAAACAACTGGAACTTGCCATTTGCAGACATCGCATCTATCTGGCGTGATGGCTGTATCATCCGTTCTCGTTTCTTGCAAAAGATTACAGATGCTTACAATCGTGATGCAGACCTTGCGAACCTTCTTTTGGATGAGTACTTCTTGGATGTTACTGCTAAGTACCAACAAGCAGTGCGTGATATCGTAGCTCTTGCTGTTCAAGCTGGTGTACCAGTACCAACATTCTCAGCAGCTATTACTTATTTTGATAGCTACCGTTCAGCTGACCTTCCAGCTAACTTGATCCAAGCGCAACGTGACTACTTTGGTGCCCACACTTACCAACGTAAAGACAAAGAAGGAACATTCCACTACTCTTGGTATGACGAAAAATAAGTAGGTCTGCCATGGGGAAACGGATTTTATTACTTGAGAAAGAACGAAATCTAGCTCATTTTTTAAGTTTGGAACTCCAAAAAGAGCAATACCGAGTTGATCAGGTTGAGGAGGGGCAAAAAGCCCTCTCCACGGCTCTTCAGACAGACTATGACTTGATTTTATTGAATGCTCGTCTGGGGGATATGACAGCACAGGATTTTGCAGAGAAGCTGAGTCGGACTAAGCCAGCTTCAGTGATAATGGTCTTGGACCATCGCGAAGAATTGCAAGATCAGATTGAGACAATCCAACGCTTTGCCGTTTCTTACATCTATAAGCCAGTTATTATTGAGAATCTGGTAGCTCGTATTTCAGCGATTTTCCGAGGTCGGGACTTTATAGACCAACACTGTAGTCAGATGAAGGTTCCAACGTCTTACCGCAATCTGCGTATGGATGTAGAACATCATACCGTTTATCGTGGCGAGGAGATGATTGCTCTGACTCGTCGTGAGTATGACCTTTTGGCTACTCTGATGGGAAGCAAGAAAGTTCTGACTCGTGAGCAGTTGTTGGAAAGTGTCTGGAAGTATGAAAGTGCGACCGAAACCAATATCGTGGATGTCTATATCCGTTATCTACGTAGCAAGCTTGATGTAAAAGGTCAAAAAAGCTACATTAAAACCGTGCGTGGTGTTGGTTACACCATGCAAGAATAGAAAAGCAGTTGCAGTTTTTGTAACTGCTGCTTGAGCTCTATACTATCTGTAGTGGGAATTCCTGAACTCCAGATAGTATGGGGCTTTTTTTGAAGAGGCAAAAATGCAGGTCCCTAGACGGCTTGTAATGCTTCAAAGAGATGGTCAGAGAGAATGATTTCTTATTGACCATAGTTTATACTCAATGAAAATGAAAGAGCAAACTAGGAAGCTAGCTGCAGGTTGCTCAAAACACTAGTTTTGAAGATGCAGATGAAAGCTGACGTGGTTTGAAGAGATTTTCGAAGAGTATTGGTATCTGATAAGCTTTACTTTCATAGTTTTCTACTTTTTGACACTCAAAAGGGATGAGTTAGCTGTAGGTAAAATTAATATATTCTTCATAAGTATTCAAAAAATGGCATTTATCATAGTTTTGAAGAAAATGGGGATTTTATTTTTAGTGCAACATTATAATATGATGAATGATTGAAATCCTGAAATATTCTGAAAATACTGGAAAAAATAAAAAATAATTAATATAATTGACAAATCTGCTTATATAAATTATAATGTTGAGTGTATGTGTATTACATGCTATTTTTAGGAATCAAAAGGAGAAAATGTAGTGTATTTTAATCGTAAAAATGCAGAGCAAAAGAACTGGAGAATGATCAAAAAAGGAAAGCACTTCCTATTCGGTTGTTCTCTTGTTTTTGCGGTCGGAGCTAGCTTAGCTACTCAAGTGGTTCACGCAAACACAGCAGAAACTACTGTACCAAACAACTCGACTACTGGGGATGTTAACCCTACACCGAACGGAGATGGCAAGACTTATGAGGCACCTGCTGCTGTAGCAGAAATCAAGCCAGAAGTTACTACAACACCAGCTGTAGCAGCAAAACTTGATGGAGAAACTGCAAAAGAAGTTAAAGCTTTAGATAAAACTAAACTTGAAAACTACATTGCAGAAATCGAAGCAAAATTAGCTAACGGAACGTATGATAACAAAACAGAAGAGAGTGTTGCGGTATTAAAAGCTGACTTAGAAGCTGCAAAAGCTACATTAGCAAACGCAACAACTCAAGATGAAATCACAAAAGCTTACAATAAACTTGTAACTACAGCTAACACTAAATTAAAAAATAAACCTGTAGCGAAAAAAGAAACTCCAGCAGTAGACACTACTAACGGAAAAGAAACTGTAGGTAAAACAGCAGAAAATACTGAGAAAAAATCAGAATCTAACTCAATCGAAAACACAGGCTCTAACGACCCACGTAACGGTAAAGGATTAGATAAAAATAATGCTTTTAGAGCGGAAGTTGCCTATTCAGAAGGTACAAATGCAGCCGCAAATGGTCATAGTGATGCCTATATCCTTAATGATGTTAATAGATACACGTCTACAGATGATGCTGTTAATGTAGTTTCTAGAGTTACAAATTATAAAGTTAAATATAATAAAGACGCTAGTGGGAAGATTACTTCATTAGATTGGCTTGTCTTTTATAATGATCATGCAGAAAATCTAGCTAATGTGTATAATACAGATGGAGGAGATGTATATCGAAATTTCATCCAAATTCCTGCAGAAGTTAATATGCCAACTAGCATTACACGTGCAAAATATAACTCTCCAATCAACCCTAAATTTATAAATGGAAAAGTTCAACGTATAAAACCTGATGGTTCAGCGTTGAGTAATTCTGTAACGTTTGAAAATCCAGCACCAGCTACAGCTGCTGGATTACCATTAGACAAAAAAGATACCTTTGCTCTGGCATCTGGTTGGGAAAGTACTCTCTATGGCCGTTCCATCGAAAAACTTGCCGGTCAGGAGGACAGATATTTCAAGAGTGCGTCGTCTGATTCTTCTCCGAGAACTAAAGAGTTAGTATACGGTGCTGCCTTGAATGACAAACGTTTGATTGTGGATCGTTCGACTACGGGTGGTTCAGGGTATGATGGCTATGTATGGAGTTTTAGAACTGCAGTTCCTGAAACAACAACTAACGAACAGTTAAAAGATATGAAGGTTGTGTTTGGTATGATGCGTAGTGCTACTGCAGGCGCTAATGCAGGTTTCGCCAACATTGCAACTAACCCTGTGAAAATGTGGCAGTCTGATATTTCCACACCTACAGCGAAAGATCAAACTGTAAAAGTTGGAGCAAAACCAGATGCGACAAAATCAATTGGAAACTTTGACACTCTTCCACAAGGAACAACAGTTAAGTACAAGGATACAGTTGATACAAAAACTCCAGGTGAAAAACCAGCAACAGTAGTTGTAACTTACCCGGATACATCTACAAAAGAAGTTCCTGTAAAAGTAATTGTTGAAAAAGAAGCAGTAGCACCAGCTAAGCCAGTTACTCCAAAACCAGAAGCACCAAAACCAAGCACGCCAGCGGCAGGTGCAGCGACTAACAAACCAGCGGCAGGTGCAGCGACTAACAAACCAGCAGCAGAGGCAGAGACTAGAGGTCCAGAAATTGTCAATGATTTGGCAGGCAAAGCAAGTACTCCAGCTGATGTGACAGTTAAAGCACCAGCAGGTTCAACTGTTAAGCTTTACAACACAGATGGTGTCGTAATCGGTGAAGCTGTAGCTAATGCCCAAGGTGTAGCAACTGTTCACCCTACAAACAGTCTTCCAGCAGGAGAGATTACAGCTACTTCAACACCAGCAGGTGGTAAAGAGTCAGCTAAGAGTGCACCGATTACGGTTACAGCATCACCAGTAACTGTTAAGGATGGTGGTGTGACTGGTAACAATGACACTAGACTATTGGTAAGTAAGTCAGAGATTACAGTATATCCTGGCGATAACATTGATATTGATGTTGTAGCTCAAGCTACAGCTTTAGAGAAATTTTCGGTTGAGAAAAATCCGACAGCTATTAAAGGTGTAGTGCCATCAGGGGGGTACCTAGGATCTTCAAATGGAGCTACGATTAGACAACGTGATGCTAAGTATAGTGGTACTGTTGCAATGGACCAGCCAGCAGGAACAACTGAGGTTGTTTTTCATGCGAAGAATCGAGATAAACCAACAACGATATACAGAGCACTTATAGTAAATGTTCTTGAGACAGCTAAGAAATATGAACCAGTTGCAGGTAAAAAAGTAGATGTTGCGGATTCTAACAATCTTAGTGGAGATGACAAGAGCAAGGTCATCGCCGCTGTTAAAGCTGCTAATCCAAGTCTTCCAGCAGATTCACAATATAGTGTCGATGAAAAAGGAAACCTTACGATCACTTATCCTGATGGATCAACAGATAAGATTGCAGCAGCATATCTGGTCAATAAAACAGCTCCAGCAGTTTCAGCAGTAGCTCCAACAGTAGAAATTCCATACTCAAATAAAGCTACTAAAGAAGTTTATGTATATGGTGGAGAAGAAAATTCATTCGATATCAAATTCAAAGATGATAGTGGAAAAATTGCAAGTGCTACTGTAAACGGTGGAGGAAACCAACCATTTAAACCAGTTGCAGGTGAAGAAAATAAAATTAACGCTCAATATGGATATACAGCGAATAAAATTACTGCTGAGACACCAGCAACAGATACAAATCCAGCGGTGATTACTTATAGAGGTACTCCAGCAGCAACAGATGGTTTGAAACAAGAAACCTTAGATGCAGCAACTAAAGGAGAGAACCCACAAGGTATGGCTTTAGGATGGCGTTATGCTACTGCAACTGATGCTGATGGAGCATCTATCGAAAATAGAGCAGTAGGTTCTTCAAATGCAACTGATCCAGGTTCATTCCGCGTCATGCTTAAGCCACAAACTCAAAAATATGATATTACAATACCAGCAGAAACTGAAAAAGTAGTAGTAGCTAATCCATCTGCAGTAACAGATGCAGAATTTGCTAAAGTTAAAGAAAAACTTAAAATTGAGTTTTCTAAAACTAATAATGATGCAAACTTAGCAAAAGACCAAGGTAAAAATGTTGAGGATAAGGATGCTAAAATAAAAACTATCGAGAAGGTAGGAAATGATTTAGTAGTTACTTATAAAGATGGTTCTCAAGATAAGAAACCATTGTCAGAATTTGTAACTAAAGAAACTGCAGTAGTAGCTCCAACAGTTGAAGTTCCATACTCAAATGCTGCCAAACGTCAAATCTATGTTTACACAGGAGAAAACACAGATTTAACATTCACAGGTAAAGATGAAACGACAGTTAAAGACTTATACTTACGTGGACCAGGTGGTGTTACAGGAGTTAATGCTGCAGACTACGGATTTACAGTAGGTAAGATTGATAACGGTGCTGTTACAAACGGAGAAGGAACAGTATCTAAAGATAAAAGAACAGCAACGATCAAGATGACTGGTGTAACTACTCTTAAAGCTCCAAACCAATGGACAAGTTTCATTGAAGCTAAAGATAGTGATGATGCTAAATCTATGACAGGTGCAGACTACAATGCTACAACTGATGATGCAGTACGTCAACAAAAACCAGGATATGTTAACTTCATCGTTAAATCTCAAACAGACAAGTACGATATTAAGGCACCAACTGAAAAAGTAGCTGTAGCAGATCCAGCTAACGTAACAGATGAAGAGTTCGATACAATCAAAGCAAAATTAAAACTTGAGTACAATAAGTCTAATGACGATGCGAATATCTCAAAAGATGCTGATGTTGCAGATCAAAATTCTAAAATTGCTTCAATAGAAAAAGATGCTAAAGGAAATCTTGTAGTAACATACACAGACGGTTCAAAAGACACAAGACCATTATCAGAGTTTGTTGGAGTAGCACCAACAGTAGAAGTTCCATACTCAAATGCTGACAAACGTCAAATCTATGTTTACACTGGTGAGAATACTGACCTAACATTCACAGGTAAAGATGAAACGACAGTTAAAGACTTGTACTTACGTGGACCAGGTGGTGTTACAAATGATAACGCTACACAGTATGGATTTACAGTAGGTAAGATTGATAATGGTGCTGTTACAAACGGAGAAGGAACAGTATCTAAAGATAAAAGAACAGCAACTATTAAGATGACAGGTGTTACAAATCTTAAAGCTCCAAACCAATGGACAAGTTTCATTGAAGCTAAAGATAATGAAAACATCAAATCAATGACAGGTGCAGACTACAATGCTTCGACTGACGATGCAGTACGTCAACAAAAACCAGGATACGTTCAATTTGTTGTTAAATCTCAAACAGATAAGTACGATATCAAAGCTCCAACAGAAAAAGTTGCCGTAGCAGATCCAGCTAACGTTACAGAAGCAGAATTAGCTAAAATCAAAGAAAAACTACAACTTGAGCACAAGAAAGATAACGACGATGCAAATATCTCAAAAGATGCTCCAGTTACAGATAAAGATGCTAAGATTAAATCAGTAACAAAAGATAATAAAGGAAATCTTGTAGTAACATACACAGATGGTTCTACAGATAAAAAACCATTGTCAGAATTTGTAACCAAAGATACAGAAGCTCCAGCTAAACCAGTTGTAGAAACAGATCTAACAGATAAAGCCGGAACTAAGACACCAGTTGAAGTGACAGCAGAACCAGGATCTAAGGTTGAGTTGTTCGACAAAGACGGTAACAAGATTGGTGAAGGTACAGCTGATGAAAATGGTAAAGCTACTATTACCCCAACTAAAGATATTCCAGCCGGTAATGTAACAGCGAAAGCAACAGATCCAGCAGGCAATGTGTCAGAGCCAAGCACACCAGAAAAAGCAACAGCAGATACAACAGCACCAGCTAAACCAGAAATCAAAACAGATCTAACAGATAAAGCCGGAACTAAGACACCAGTTGAAGTGACAGCAGAACCAGGATCTAAGGTTGAGTTGTTCGATAAAGACGGCAACAAGCTTGGTGAAGGCGTAGCAGACGAAAACGGAAAAGCTACAATCACACCAACGAGAGAGCTTCCAGCAGGAGACGTAACAGCGAAAGCAACAGATCCAGCAGGAAATGTGTCAGAACCAAGTGTTCCAGCAACCGCAACTAAGGATACCACAGCTCCAGCTAAACCAGAAGTTAAGACAGATCTAACAGATAAAGCAGGAACTAAGACACCAGTTGAAGTAAGTGCAGAACCAGGATCTAAGGTTGAGTTGTTCGATAAAGACGGCAACAAGCTTGGTGAAGGCGTAGCAGACGAAAACGGAAAAGCTACAATCACACCAACGAAAGAGCTTCCAGCAGGAGACGTAACAGCGAAAGCAACAGATCCAGCAGGCAATGTGTCAGAGCCAAGCACACCAGAAAAAGCAACAGCAGATACAACAGCTCCAGCTAAACCAGAAATCAACACAGATCTAACAGATAAAGCAGGAACTAAGACACCAGTTGAAGTAAGTGCAGAACCAGGATCTAAAGTTGAGCTATTTGATAAAGATGGTCACAAGCTTGGTGAAGGCGTAGCAGACGAAAACGGAAAAGCTACAATCACACCAACGAGAGAGCTTCCAGCAGGAGACGTAACAGCGAAAGCAACAGATCCAGCAGGAAATGTGTCAGAACCAAGTGTTCCAGCAACCGCAACTAAGGATACCACAGCTCCAGCTAAACCAGAAGTTAAGACAGATCTAACAGATAAAGCAGGAACTAAGACACCAGTTGAAGTAAGTGCAGAACCAGGATCTAAAGTTGAGCTATTTGATAAAGATGGTCACAAGCTTGGTGAAGGCGTAGCAGACGAAAACGGAAAAGCTACAATCACACCAACGAGAGAGCTTCCAGCAGGAGACGTAACAGCGAAAGCAACAGATCCAGCCGGTAATGTATCAGAACCAAGTGTTCCAGCAACCGCAACTAAGGATACCACAGCTCCAGCTAAACCAGCGGTAACACCAGTTGTAGATCCAAGTAACTTGACTGAAGCAGAAAAAGCTAAGGTAGCAGACGAAGTTAAGAAATCAAACCCAACAGTAACAGATGTTAAAGTTGGCCAAGATGGTACGACAACTGTAACCTTCCCAGATGGTAGCACAGCCGTTATTCCATCAGGTGATACAGTTAAGAAATCATCAGATAACGCAGTTAAGGATCCAGCGGTAACACCAGTTGTAGATCCAAGCAACTTGACTGAAGCAGAAAAAGCTAAGGTAGCAGACGAAGTTAAGAAATCAAACCCAACAGTAACAGATGTTAAAGTTGGCCAAGATGGTACGACAACTGTCACTTACCCAGATGGCACAACAGCAGTTATCCCAGCAGATAAGGCAGTTAAGAAATCATCAGATAATGCAGTTAAGGATCCAGCGGTAACACCAGTTGTAGATCCAAGCAACTTGACTGAAGCAGACAAAGCTAAGGTAGCAGATGAAGTTAAGAAATCAAACCCAACAGTAACAGATGTTAAAGTTGGCCAAGATGGTACAACAACAGTCACTTACCCAGATGGTACAACAGCCGTTATTCCATCAGCTGATACAGTTAAGAAATCATCAGATAATGCAGGTAACGATGTGGTTAAACCAGCAGATAAGACTGTGGTAGCGAACCCAGATAAACTTACAGATGCTGAGAAGAAAGCCATCGAAGACAAAGTTAAAGCTGTAAATCCAGGTGCGACTGTAGTAGTAGACGATAAAGGAAACGTTACAGTGACAACGCCAGCAGGAAACACAGCAGTGATTCCAGCAGCAGACTTAACTAAGTCAGCTGAAGATGCAGCTAAGCCAAATGCAGGTAACGATGTGGTTAAACCAGCAGATAAGACTGTGGTAGCGAACCCAGATAAACTTACAGATGCTGAGAAGAAAGCCATCGAAGACAAAGTTAAAGCTGTAAATCCAGGTGCGACTGTAGTAGTAGACGATAAAGGAAACGTTACAGTGACAACGCCAGCAGGAAACACAGCAGTGATTCCAGCAGCAGACTTAACTAAGTCATCAGAAGACGCAGCTAAGCCAAATGCAGGTAACGATGTAGTTAAACCAGCAGATAAGACTGTGGTAGTGAACCCAGATAAACTTACAGGTGCTGAGAAGAAAGCCATCGAAGACAAAGTTAAAGCAGTGAATCCAGGTGCGACTGTAGTAGTAGACGATAAAGGAAACACTACAGTGACAACACCAGCAGGAAATACAGCAGTGATTCCAGCAGCAGACTTAACTAAGTCATCAGAAGATGCAGCTAAGCCAAATGCAGGTAACGATGTAGTTAAACCAGCAGATAAGACTGTGGTAGCGAACCCAGATAAACTTACAGATGCTGAGAAGAAAGCCATCAAAGACAAAGTTAAAGCTGTAAATCCAGGTGCGACTGTAGTAGTAGACGATAAAGGAAACGCTACAGTGACAACACCAGCAGGAAACACAGCAGTGATTCCAGCAGCAGACTTAACTAAGTCAGCTGAAGATATCTTTAAACAACGTCCATATGTACCATCAAATGGTGGAGGCAATAACAGTGGTAACGGTAAAGGAACTTCTGACAATAACGCAGCTAATAACACTGATGAAAAAGTGAATAAAGCTAAGTTAGAAGGTGCTATCCATCAATTAGATGAATTGATCATTAAAGAATCAGCTAAGCTTGATGCAGAAACTGCAAAAGAAGCGAATGACTTATTAGCAGATGCTAAGAAAGTATTTGCCAATGCAGACGCAAGTCAAGCAGAAGTGGATGCAATGGTTAAACGTATCGAAGACTTCATGGCGAAAGTTTCTCCATCAACTGATCATGTAACTCCAGCTACTGCTCAAGCAGCAGCTAATGCTGGTCAAACAGCATCAGCACAAGTAAATGCGCGTAAAGCAGCTAAAGAATTGCCAAATACAGGTACAGCAGATTCTACTGTAGCTATGGTAGCAGCTGCCGCAAGTGCATTACTTGGTCTTGGTCTTGCAGGCCGTCGTCGTAAAGAAGACGAAGAAGCTTAATTGGTAGATTGTTTGATAAACATCAGATGATAAGTTTGATTTTCAAAGCTTAGACAAGTATCTCTCATAAGAAAATCTCCTAGCAGGGAAGCCTGCTAGGAGATTTTACTAGTGAATCAAATGCTAGTTCATTATTATATGATTTTAAAACCGTCATATTGACATACAATTTAATTTTTACTATAATTCTTGCAGGAGGATAGTTCTAATGAAAATAGTAAAAAAATTGATGCAAATCGCATTAGCAGTCTTTTTCTTCGGTTTGCTAGCAACAAGTGCAGTATTGGCGGATGGTGCTGATTCAGAAGGCTGGCAATTTGTCCAAGAAAATGGTAGAACCTACTACAAGAAGGGGGAACTCAAAGAAACCTACTGGCGAGTGATTGATGGTAAGTACTATTATTTTGATCCTTTATCTGGAGAGATGGTTGTCGGCTGGCAATATATACCTGCACCACACGAAGGGGTTACGATTGGTTCTTCTATAAGGCAAGATATTGCTTTTAGACCAGATTGGTTTTACTTTGGTCAAGATGGGGTACTACAAGAATTTGTTGGTAAGCAAGTTTTAGAAGCAAAAACAGCTACAAATGTCAACAAGCATCATGGGGAACAATATAATAGTCCAGCAGAGAAACGAGTCTATTATTTTGAAGATCAGCGTAGCTATCACACTTTAAAAACTGGTTGGATTTATGACGAGGGACACTGGTATTATTTACAGAAGGATGGTAATTTCGATGCTCGTATCGACAGTTTAACGGTTGGGGAGCTAGTGCGTGGCTGGACCAATGATAACTCAACTTGGTACTATTTAGATCCAACAACTGGCATCATGCAAACAGGTTGGCAATACCTTGGTAACAAGTGGTATTATCTTCGTTCATCAGGAGCTATGACAACTGGTTGGTTCCAGGTCGGTAGTAAATGGTACTACGCTTATAGCTCAGGTGCTTTAGCAGTGAATACCACTGTAGATGGCTACTACGTCAACGATGATGGCGAATGGGTTCAATAATGAAAGAGGCGATTGTGAAGGAAACAATCGCTTTTTTTGTGAAAATATAATAAAATAGATAGGAAAGAATAAATACTTGTATGAAAAATGGGACGGCTTTTTCGTCTAGCAAAAGGGAAAAATGACAAAAAAAGTTGGTGTCGGTCAGGCACATAGTAAGATTATTTTAATAGGGGAGCATGCGGTCGTTTACGGCTATCCTGCTATTTCCTTGCCTCTTTTAGAGGTGGAGGTGACTTGTAAGGTGATTCCTGCAGCGAGTCCTTGGCGTCTCTATGAGGAGGATACCTTGTCCATGGCGGTGTATGCTTCGCTGGAGTATTTAGATATCAAAGAGGCTTGCATTCGCTGTGAGATTGACTCGGCTATCCCTGAAAAACGGGGAATGGGTTCGTCGGCTGCTATCAGCATAGCGGCTATTCGTGCGGTATTTGACTACTATCAGGCAGAACTGCCTCATGATGTACTAGAAATCTTGGTCAATCGGGCGGAGATGATTGCTCATATGAATCCAAGTGGTTTGGATGCCAAGACCTGTCTCAGTGACCAGCCTATTCGCTTTATTAAGAACGTAGGATTTACAGAGCTTGAGATGAATCTATCTGCCTATTTGGTCATTGCAGATACGGGCGTCTATGGTCACACTCGTGAAGCCATTCAAGTGGTTCAAAACAAGGGCAAGGATGCCCTGCCGTTTTTGCATGCCCTGGGAGAATTGACCCAGCAAGCAGAAGAAGCGATTTCACGAAAAGATGCTGAAGGACTGGGACAAATCCTTAGTCAAGCGCATTTACATCTAAAAGAAATTGGTGTTAGTAGCCCTGAGGCGGATTCTCTAGTTGAAACGGCTCTTAGCCATGGTGCTCTGGGTGCCAAGATGAGCGGTGGTGGGCTAGGAGGCTGTATCATAGCCTTGGCAACCAATTTGACTCAAGCTCAAGAACTAGCAGAAAGATTAGAAGAGAAAGGAGCTGTTCAGACATGGATAGAGAGCCTGTAACAGTACGTTCTTACGCAAATATTGCTATTATCAAATATTGGGGAAAGAAAAAGAAAAAGAGATGGTGCCTGCTACTAGCAGCATCTCTCTGACTTTGGAAAACATGTACACAGAGACGGCCCTGTCGCCTCTACCGACGGATGCGACTGCTGATGTTTTTTACATCAATGGTCAGCTACAGAGTGAGGCGGAGCATGTCAAGATGAGCAAGATTATTGATCGTTACCGTCCAGCTGGTGAGGGCTTTGTTCGAATTGATACTCAAAATAATATGCCTACGGCAGCGGGCTTGTCATCAAGTTCTAGTGGTTTGTCTGCCTTGGTCAAGGCTTGTAATGCTTATTTCAAGCTTGGATTGACTCGGAGCCAGTTGGCACAGGAGGCTAAGTTTGCCTCAGGCTCTTCCTCTCGGAGTTTTTATGGACCACTAGGTGCTTGGGACAAGGATAGCGGAGAAATTTACCCTGTAGAGACAGACTTGAAACTAGCTATGATTATGTTGGTGCTAGAGGATAAGAAAAAACCAATCTCTAGCCGTGACGGGATGAAACTTTGTGTGGAAACCTCGACGACCTTTGATGACTGGGTGAGTCAGTCTGAGAAGGATTATCAGGATATGCTGGTTTATCTCAAGGAAAATGACTTTACCAAGGTTGGGGAATTGACTGAAAAAAATGCCCTGGCTATGCACGCTACGACCAAAACAGCATCACCAGCCTTTTCTTATCTGACGGATGCAAGCTATGAAGCCATGGACTTTGTCCGCCAGCTTCGTAGACAAGGGGAAGCCTGCTACTTTACCATGGATGCTGGTCCCAATGTCAAAGTCCTCTGTCAAGAGAAAGACTTGGAGCATTTATCTGAAATCTTCGGTCAACGTTATCGCTTGATTGTGTCAAAAACAAAGGATTTGAGTCAAGATGATTGCTGTTAAAACTTGCGGAAAACTTTATTGGGCAGGTGAGTATGCTATTTTAGAGCCAGGACAGTTGGCCTTGATAAAGGCCATTCCCATCTATATGAAGGGCGAGATTGCTTTTTCTGATAGTTACCGTATCTACTCAGATATGTTTGATTTCGTAGTGGACTTGACACCAAATCCTGACTACAGCTTGATTCAAGAAACAATTGCTTTAGTGGAAGATTTCCTCGTTTATCGTGGGCAGACCTTGCAACCTTTTTCTCTAGAAATTCGTGGAAAAATGGAACGAGAAGGGAAAAAGTTTGGTCTTGGTTCTAGCGGTAGCGTCGTTGTCTTGACTGTCAAGGCTTTACTGGCTCTGTATGATGTTTCAGTTGATCAGAATCTCTTGTTCAAACTGGCTAGTGCTGTCTTGCTCAAGCGCGGAGACAATGGTTCTATGGGAGACCTTGCCTGTATTGTGACAGAGGAATTGGTTCTTTACCGGTCGTTTGATCGTCAGAAGGTAGCTGCTTGGTTGGAAGAAGAAAAGTTGGAGACTGTTTTAGAGCGTGATTGGGGCTTTTCAATTTTACAAGTGAAACCAACTTTAGAATGTGATTTCCTAGTGGGATGGACCAAGGAAGTGGCTGTATCGAGTCACATGGTCCAGCAAATCAAACAAAATATCAATCAGAATTTTTTAAGTTCCTCAAAAGAAACGGTAGCTGCTTTGGTAGAAGCCTTGGAGCAGGGGGAAGCAGAAAAAATGATCGAGCAAGTAGAAGTAGCCAGCAAGATCTTAGAAGGCTTGAGCGCGGATATTTACACGACTTCGCTTAGACAGTTGAAAGAAGCCAGTCAAGATTTGCAGGCTGTTGCTAAGAGTAGTGGCGCTGGTGGCGGTGACTGTGGGATTGCCTTGAGTTTTGATGTGCAATCAACTGAAACATTAAAAAATCGCTGGGCCGATCTGGGGATTGAGCTCTTATACCAAGAAAGGATAGGACATGACGACAAATCGTAAGGATGAGCATATCCGCTATGCCCTTGAGCAGAAAAGTTCCTATAATAGCTTTGATGAGGTGGAGTTGATTCATTCTTCCCTGCCTCTTTACGACCTGGATGAAATCGATCTGTCGACAGAATTTGCTGGTCGAAAGTGGGACTTTCCTTTCTATATCAATGCCATGACGGGTGGAAGCGATAAGGGAAGAGAAATCAATCAAAAGCTGGCTCAAGTGGCGGAAGCCTGTGGTATTTTATTTGTAACGGGTTCTTATAGCGCAGCCCTAAAGGATCCTACAGATGCCTCATTTTCTGTCAAGTCTAGCCATCCAAATCTCCTTCTTGGAACCAATATTGGATTGGACAAGTCTGTCGAGTTAGGACTTCAGACTGTAGAAGAGATGAATCCTGTTCTCTTGCAGGTGCATGTCAATGTTATGCAGGAATTACTCATGCCTGAGGGAGAAAGGAAGTTCAGAAGCTGGCAATCGAATCTAGCAGACTATAGTAAACAAATCCCTGTTCCAATCGTTTTAAAGGAAGTGGGCTTTGGAATGGATGCCAAGACCATTGAAAGAGCCTATGAACTGGGTGTTCGAACCTTTGACCTGTCAGGCCGTGGTGGCACCAGTTTTGCTTATATCGAAAACCGCCGCAGTGGCCAACGTGATTATCTCAATCAATGGGGTCAGTCCACCATGCAAGCTCTTCTCAATGCTCAAGACTGGAAAGACAAGGTCCAACTCTTGGTTAGTGGAGGTGTTCGCAATCCGCTGGATATGATTAAGTGCTTGGTCTTTGGGGCTAAGGCTGTAGGACTGTCTCGAACAATTCTGGAATTGATTGAAACCTATTCAGTCGAAGAAGTGATTGATATTGTCCAAGGCTGGAAAGCAGATATACGCTTGATCATGTGTGCCCTTAATTGTGTCACCATAGCAGGTTTGCAAAGCGTAGATTACATTCTTTATGGAAAATTAAAAGAAGCAAAAGATCAGATGAAAAAGGCGTAACCACCGCCTTTTTTCCATCTTCAGACCGAGGTGACTTTTTTGAATTGTGATAAAATAGAAGGTAGAGGATATGTGTATGAGAAAATTTAAAATCTTTTTATTTATCGAAGCCTGTCTTTTGACAGGAGCTCTGATTTTGATGGTATCAGAGCATTTTTCGCGTTTTCTGCTGATTTTATTCCTCTTTTTGCTTTTGATTCGCTATTACACTGGTAAAGAGGGCAATAATCTTCTTTTAGTGGTGGCAACCATTCTCTTCTTTTTCATCGTCATGCTCAATCCTTTTGTGATTCTAGCTATTTTTGTTGCGGTTATCTATAGCCTCTTTCTTCTTTATCCAATGATGAACCAGGAAAAAGAGCAGACAAATTTGGTGTTTGAAGAGGTGGTAACGGTTAAGAAGGAGAAAAATCGTTGGTTTGGAAATCTCCATCATTTTTCAAGCTACCAAACTTGCCAGTTTGATGATATCAATCTCTTTCGTCTCATGGGCAAGGACACTATTCATCTGGAGAGGGTCATCCTAACCAATCATGACAATGTCATTATTCTCAGAAAGATGGTAGGAACGACCAAAATCATTGTACCTGTAGATGTGGAAGTCAGTCTCAGCGTTAACTGTCTCTATGGTGATTTGACTTTTTTCAACCAGCCCAAGCGAGCCCTCCGCAATGAACACTATCATCAGGAAACGAAAGATTATCTCAAGAGTAACAAGAGTGTCAAGATTTTCTTGACCACTATGATTGGCGATGTTGAGGTGGTTAGAGGATGAAAAAACAAGCTTATGTAATCATTGCCATTACCTCTTTCCTGTTTGTCTTATTTTTCTCCCACAGCTTGTTGGAAATGCTTGACTTTGGCTGGTCTATTTTCCTGCACGATGTCGAAAAAACAGAAAAATTTGTCTTTTTGTTGTTGGTGTTCAGCATGTCCATGACCTGTCTCTTAGCCTTATTTTGGAGAGGTGTTGAAGAGCTTTCTCTAAGAAAAATGCAGGCTAATCTCAAGCGTTTATTAGCAGGACAAGAAGTGGTTCAGGTTGCAGATCCAGATTTGGATGCCAGTTTCAAGTCCTTGTCAGGTAAACTTAATCTTTTGACAGAAGCTCTTCAAAAAGCTGAAAATCACAGTCTTGCTCAGGAAGAGGAAATCATCGAGAAAGAACGGAAGCGGATTGCTCGGGATTTGCACGATACAGTCAGTCAGGAGTTGTTTGCGGCCCACATGATTTTGTCAGGTGTCAGCCAGCAGGCTTTGAAATTGGATAGAGAAAAGATGCAGACCCAGTTGCAGAGTGTCACAGCTATTTTAGAAACAGCCCAGAAGGATTTGCGGGTCTTGCTCTTGCATTTGCGACCGGTTGAGCTGGAGCAGAAGAGTCTGGTTGAAGGAATCCAAATTCTCCTAAAAGAGCTTGAGGACAAGAGTGATCTCAAGGTTAGTTTCAAGCAAAATGTGACGAAATTGCCCAAGAAAATCGAGGAGCATATCTTCCGTATCCTGCAAGAGTTAATCAGCAATACCCTCCGCCATGCCCAGGCATCTTGTCTGGATGTCTACCTCTATCAGACGGATGTTGAATTGCAACTGAAGGTGGTGGACAATGGAATTGGTTTTCAGTTAGGGAGTTTAGATGACTTGAGTTATGGACTACGCAATATCAAGGAGCGGGTTGAAGATATGGCAGGGACGGTTCAGTTATTGACAGCTCCCAAGCAAGGGCTGGCAGTTGATATCCGTATTCCCCTCCTAGATAAGGAATGATAAAGGAGTAAAGATGAAAATTTTACTAGTAGATGACCATGAAATGGTCCGATTGGGCTTGAAAAGCTACTTTGACCTCCAAGATGATGTAGAAGTTGTGGGTGAGGCTGCAAATGGGTCTCAAGGTATTGACTTAGCCTTGAAATTGCGTCCAGATGTTATTGTCATGGATATCGTCATGCCTGAAATGAATGGAATTGACGCGACTTTGGCCATCCTCAAAGAATGGCCTGAAGCCAAGATTTTGATTGTGACTTCTTACTTGGACAATGAAAAAATCATGCCGGTTTTGAATGCTGGTGCCAAAGGCTATATGCTCAAGACTTCTAGTGCAGACGAACTGCTCCATGCCGTCCGTAAGGTGGCTGCTGGCGAGTTGGCTATTGAACAAGAGGTCAGCAAGAAGGTCGAATACCATCGCAATCACATAGAACTACATGAGGACCTGACTGCGCGTGAGCGAGATGTGCTCCAACTCATCGCCAAGGGCTATGAAAATCAGCGCATCGCCGACGAACTTTTTATCTCTCTCAAGACGGTCAAGACCCACGTGTCCAACATTCTTGCCAAACTTGAAGTCAGCGATCGTACCCAGGCTGCAGTCTATGCCTTCCAGCATCATTTGGTGGGGCATGAGGAGTTTTAGTAGTTATATAAAATAATGTTGGAGAAATGACTTAATTTAGTATCAAAGAAGCGAGTGAGTAGCTATAGAACGATAAAATATTTTTTTCACAATGTTTTTATGTTATTTGTTGACATTCATTTTATAGGGGAGTAAAATAGAGTTAGAAATAGATAAAATAATATATTAATTATAAAAAGATTAATATAACTCGAAAGGAGGTTAAAATCATGTCTCCGTAAATTATCAAAATAAGGTCACTAGAGCGTTAAGGAATTTTGAAGAAAGGATTTTTGTCATGAAAAAATATATTACTTATGCAGCGTTATTACTTACTTCAGGAGCTTTGTTATCAACTACTTATGTAGTTAATGCAGAAACTACAACGTCTACCACTAAAGTGACTACATCACAAACAACTTCACAGTATACAAGCGAGAAAGAAGCAATTGATCAACTTGTTAAAGAAGGTAAAATTAAGGTTGAAGATGCAGAAAAAGTTAAGTTGGTAGGATTTTCTCCTAGAGAATTAACGCAAGTAGAAGGCGATCAAGAAAAAATAGCATTTAATCAAAATAGAGATTCAAAAGGGACTTGGATGAAAACAGATGGTCGCTGGTGGTTCAAATATACTTCAGGTGGGTATGCTAAACATTGGGAATTGTTAGATGAGAAATGGTATTATTTTGATGATCAAGGTTGGATGAAATCAAATGAGTGGATTAACCCAGATGGTAATTGGTATTATCTTTCAAATGATGGTTCCATACTAACTGATTACAATAGAGTTAATGGGAAACCTTATTTCTTCAGATCTAACGGTGTTTGCGTAGAAAATAAGGGGCAAGCAATTGCTGAATATGCAGAAACCTTTGTAGGTACATTACCTTATAAATATGGAAAAGCTACTTTAGATAAGAATATCGGTGCTGATTGTTCTGGATTCACTCAAGCAATCCATGCCAGCTTTGATATTTATATTGGTAGGACAACTGAAGAACAAGCTACAGGAGGGAAATTTATATATAGTGGCTCACAACTTCCTGGAGATTTAATATTGTACAATACCGACCAAGGTTCAAATCAACATGTAGGTATCTACGTTGGAGGTGGAAAAGTTGTTCATGCCCCAATTGAAGGTCAGAAAGTTTCTTATATGGATGCTTACTATCTATCATATTCTGTAAGTAGAAGATACTGGGAATAGAAATATGCTTACAATACATGGAAAATTTTTAAAGTATTAAAATAAGAAAAGTTAAACGGACAGCAACTTTAAATTTTCATGACAGGAGGAAATGGCTATGAAAAAATCTAAATTACTCACACTTGGTTTGCTTGCAGGTGCTGGCCTACTATTGTCTATCAATCAAGCACAGGCTGCAGATACTTGGGTTAAAAATGGTGCTGACTGGAATCTTTCTCAAGATGGTAGTCTCGCTAAAAATAAATGGGTACAAAACGCTGGTTCATGGTATCACTTCGACAGCACTGGTAAAATGCAGACAGGCTGGCTCAAAGACGGCAATACATGGTATTCACTAGCAGATAGTGGTGCTATGCGCACTGGTTGGTACAAGGAAGGTAACACATGGTACTCCCTAGCAGATAGTGGCGCCATGCGTACAGGTTGGTACAAAGAAGGGTCTACTTGGTACTATCTTCGTTTTAGTGGTTCTATGATGACAGGTTGGGTGTTCATAGATGGTAATTGGTATTATTTTGAACAATCAGGTGCAATGGCCTCTGATAGAGTTGTAAATTCTAGTGATGGGACAGGCTATATTCTCAGCAAGGATGGCCATATGTTCACTTTACAAAATAGCCCTTATAAAAATGGTGACATTGTTCGTTTAGGTGATGGATATGAATATCTGATTACAGCAAAATTTGACGGAAATAACTTTACTGATGTTATCGTGGATAAAAACACTTGGTATATCAAACCTGAGTTCAAGAAGTTTTCCGACAAATATGGGGATCAAGTTTCCAATACGATGTTGGCTTTAGTGGATAATAAAGAAGAAGGACAAGAAATTGATCCTAAAGCTGTTATTCGAAATTTCCAAAGTCTACCAGGTCGATATTATTTTGGAGCAGATGGTCGTAGAGTGACACCACTTCCAGAGATGACAACTAGATCAGAAATCAAAAAAGTTGGCAATGATCTTTATCTAGAAGACCCAGGTGTACGACTTAGACTTCCATCTACTAACTTCACAATCAATAACAATAAACTATACCATTTAGATAATGGACAAGGTAAGCTTAAAACAGGTTACTTTGTATTGATTGATGACGGTATGTCTACAACCCACTATCATTTCCTTGTATATGCAGACCAATCTGGTGAGGTTCTTAAGATGAAACGCTTGCCATCAAGATTTTCAGATTATTTTGACAAAGAAATCGATGGTTTCTATGGTCAAAAAATTAAGATTACACAGCCAAATAAGTATGAATATTACAAGGTTCTTGTGGTTAAATAATACAAAACGAATCGCCTAATGAGGGATGTGTGGGCGATTCGTTTTTTACTGTAATCAGCCATTATTAAACATCTTTTATAAGATTATATTCGAAACCTAAAGAAAACTAAGAAGAAACCGTACCTCCCCTATCATTGAAAAGCGCATTCGTTACTTGAAAAAAGTCGCTCATTTATGTTATAATAGACTGTATTTAAAAAATTTTAAGGAGAAATGACAGAATGTCTGTATCATTTGAAAACAAAGAAACAAACCGTGGTGTCTTGACTTTCACTATCTCTCAAGACCAAATCAAACCAGAATTGGATCGTGTCTTCAACTCAGTGAAGAAATCTCTTAATGTTCCAGGTTTCCGTAAAGGTCACCTTCCACGTCCTATCTTCGACAAAAAATTTGGTGAAGAGTCACTTTACCAAGACGTTATGAACGCTCTTTTGCCAAATGCTTATGAAGCAGCTATAAAAGAAGCTGGCCTTGAAGTCGTTGCTCAACCAAAAATTGATGTAACTTCAATGGAAAAAGGTCAAGACTGGGTTATCACTGCTGAAGTCGTTACAAAACCTGAAGTAAAATTGGGTGACTACAAAAACCTTGAAGTATCAGTAGATGTAGAAAAAGAAGTAACAGACGCTGACGTTGAAGAGCGTATCGAACGCGAACGCAACAACTTGGCTGAATTGGTTATCAAAGAAGCTGCTGCTGAAAACGGCGACACTGTTGTCATCGACTTCGTTGGTTCTATCGACGGTGTTGAATTTGACGGTGGAAAAGGTGAAAACTTCTCACTTGGACTTGGTTCAGGTCAATTCATCCCTGGTTTCGAAGACCAATTGGTAGGTCACTCGGCTGGTGAAACTGTTGATGTTATCGTAACATTCCCAGAAGACTACCAAGCAGAAGATCTTGCAGGTAAAGAAGCTAAATTCGTGACAACTATCCATGAAGTAAAAGCTAAAGAAGTTCCAGCTCTTGACGATGAACTTGCAAAAGACATCGATGAAGAAGTTGAAACACTTGCTGAATTGAAAGAAAAATACCGTAATGAATTGGCTGCTGCTAAAGAAGAAGCTTACAAAGATGCAGTTGAAGGTGCAGCAATTGATAAAGCTGTAGAAAACGCTGAAATCGTAGAACTTCCAGAAGAAATGATTCACGAAGAAGTTCACCGCTCAGTAAACGAATTCCTTGGAAACTTGCAACGTCAAGGTATCAACCCTGACATGTACTTCCAAATCACTGGAACTACTCAAGAAGACCTTCACAACCAATACCAAGCAGAAGCTGAGTCACGTACTAAGACTAACCTTGTTATCGAAGCAGTTGCCAAAGCTGAAGGATTTGACGCATCAGAAGAAGAAATCCAAAAAGAAGTTGAGCAATTGGCAGCAGACTACAACATGGAAGTTGCTCAAGTACAAAGCTTGCTTTCAGCTGATATGTTGAAACACGATATCACTATCAAAAAAGCTGTTGAATTGATTACAAGCACAGCAACAGTTAAATAATTTTAATAAACAAAAATCCCGCCTGATTAGGTGGGTTTTTCTGATGCACTATTTTTCAAAAATCTCTTCAAACCACGTCAGCGTCGCCTTACCGTACTCAAGTACAGTTTGCGGCTAGCTTCCTAGTTTGCTCTTTGATTTTCATTGAGTATTAATAAACAAAAATCCCACCTGATTAGGTGGGTTTTCTTATGCACTATTTTCCAAAAATCTCTTTGAGGTCTGCGTCTGTAATCCCAATCATGGCGGGGATGCTGTCCCAATTTTCTTCGGTCAGGATGTAGGATTGTTCAGATGCACTTGATGTGGTAGTTTCTGAGACAGTTTGTTGCTTTTCTTCAATATTTTCAATTAAATCACTGAAGCGTTCAATCAGATAGGTTTTTCGGGCAGTTCCGATATGTTGAGTAGCATAGTCGAAGGCCTGTAATTCGCCTAGTAAGATAAGCTTGCTTTTGGCGCGTGTAATGGCTGTATAGATGAGATTGCGCTCCAGCATACGCCTACTAGCACTAGTGATAGGTAGGATGACAACAGGGAACTCACTTCCCTGTGATTTATGGATGCTCATGGCATAGGCCAGGCGAATCTTGTACCATTCGTTACGTGGGTAAGAGACCTCGTTGCCATCAAAATCAATGACAATCTCGTCTTGTTTCGACTCGGTATATTTACCAGGAATCAGGTCTGTGATAGCTCCTAGATCCCCATTAAAGACATTGATTTCAGCATCGTTGACTAAATGAATGACCTTGTCTCCCTTGCGATAGTGGCACTGGGGAGCTTCAAAACTGAGTTGATTTTTTTGTGGTGGGTTCAGGAGGCCTTGCATGAGCTGGTTAATGGCATCAATCCCTGCTGTCCCTCGGTACATGGGAGCCAGAACTTGGATATCACGAGCAGGGATGCCACTTCTGAGGGCAGCGCCTAAGATCTTTTCAATCGTAGTTGGAATATGGCTACTAGCAATTTCAAAGTAGGAACGGTCTGCTTTTTTCTGGGTGAAATCGGCTGGCAAGATGCCCTGTCGAATTTGACTAGCTAGGGTGACGATGGTTGATTCTTCGCTTTGCCGGTAAATTTTTTCCAAGCGAGTCTGAGGAATCAGGGGAATATGAAGCAGATCCGCTAGAACCTGTCCAGGGCTGACAGACGGTAGCTGATCGCTATCTCCCACGATGAGAATTTTACTGTTAGAAGAGATGTTGGAGAAGAGTTGATTAGCCAGCCAAGTATCCACCATGGAAAATTCATCCACGATGATAAAGTCGGCATCCAGATAATCTTCCAGATGACTGGTGTCATCGTCACCTGTCATTCCTAAATGACGGTGTATGGTCGCGCTAGGCAAGCCTGTCAATTCATTCATGCGTCGAGCAGCTCGACCAGTTGGAGCGGCAAGAAGAATAGGTAGGTTGCTTTTTTTCCTGAGGTCAAGTCCTTCTAAAAGGGCATAAACAGCGATGATACCATTGATAACAGTTGTCTTACCAGTACCAGGTCCACCTGTCAGGATAAAGACCTTATTCTGGATAGCATCACAGATAGCCTGTTTTTGAATGTTATCATACTCAATCTCCAGATCTTCTTCGACAGTAGCGATATGTTTTTGAATGGTTTCTAAATCATGACTCTTCTGTTTTCCTTTTTCAAGGATACGAACCAAGTGACTGCGGATGCCTTCCTCAGCGAAAAAGAGGCTGTTGTCAAAAATCTTGGTATCAATCTGCTGAACCTTGTCTTCTTCAATCAGGTAGGAGAGTTCTTGGGCTACTTGGCTGGGATCCAGTTCCACGGGGCGAGAAGATTCAAGGAGAGTAAGGGTTTGTTCTAGCAAATCCCGTGCTTCAACATAGGTGTCCCCTGTTTCCATACAGGTCTGAAAAAGACTATGAACTAGACCGGCGCGGAAGCGTTCAGGAGCCTGACTTTCGATGCCTAGTTCCTCAGCTAGTTGGTCAGCAATGGTAAATCCCAATCCTTTGATATCTTCAACCAGCTGGTAGGGATAATTTTCAACCACATCAAGGGTTTCTTCCTTGTAAAAGTCTTGAATTTGAAAGGCTAGTTTATTGGGAATGCCGTAGTTGGCTAGCTTTGCCAAAACCATCTCCGTTCCGTAGTTGAGACGAAGGGTGGAGACGAAAGCCTCGCGATTTTTTGCAGATAGTCCTGCAATGCCTTCTAGCTTTTCCGGGTGTTGCAGAATTTCGTCAATGGTATTGTCGCCATAGGTATCCACGATTTTCTGAGCTGTTTTGAGACCAATTCCCTTGAAATGGCTACTTGAAAAGTACTTGACCAAGCCCTTGCTAGTTGGTTTTGAGCGTTCATACCGGCTGATTTGCAGTTGCTCCCCATACTTGGAGTGCTGGACAATTTGTCCCCAAAAGGTATAGTCTTCTCCCTCAATCACATCAGCCATGGTGCCTGTGACAATGATTTCAAAATCATCAAAATCCTCTGCGTCCGTATCGTCGATTTCTAGGAGAAGGATACGATAAAAATTGCTGGGATTTTCAAAAATAATCCGTTCAATGGTTCCTGAAAAATAAACTTCCATAAGATTCCTTTGCATAAATAGGTGAGAGTTGGGGGGATTTTAGTCAATAAATAATCACTTCTCACGATAGAAGAAGAGGCTGAGATTCTTGATTCTCGGCCTCTTAGGTCTCTTAAAATGTTCCGATACGGGTGATTGGCCAGAAGCGGAATTTAGCTTCCCCTGTGATATCTTTTGCTTTAAAGGTACCTACGTGGCGGCTGTCGCTCGAAACCAAGCGGTCATCTCCGAGGAGAAGGTATTCTCCTTCTGGGACAGTAAAGCTAAAGTTGGTGTTGTAGTTGACATCAACTGTGAAGGCTTGGGCTTTTTGAGCGATACTTCTAAAGAAGGTTCCTTTATTTCCTTCAAAGCCCTTGCCTGAGTAGGTGCTTTGGAGTTTGTCATCTTTGAAACGTTTGATATAGTCAGCTAGATAAGGTTCATCTGTCTCTTTGTCATTGATGTAAAGTTTATCGTTTTCGTAACGGATGGTGTCGCCAGGCATTCCGATGACACGCTTGACGATGTCCTTATTGCCATCTTCCTCATGGGCAACCACGATATCAAAACGGTCAATAGGGAGGTGTTTGACAACAAAGAGGATTTCGCCATCCGCTAGGGTAGGATCCATGGAATGCCCTTCTACGCGGACATTACTCCAAAAAAAGATACGACTTAAAGCTAGTAATGACAGAATCAGGAGGAACAATCCCCACTCTTTTAGGAAATTTTTAAATGAATTCATAATTTACCTTTCTAAGCGTTTTTTCGCTTTTTCAGTATTTTTAAAGTGCAATTTGGCGCAGAAATTGAGTCCCTGCATACCATAGGCTTGTAAAATCTGGCTAGCTACCTTATCAGAAGCCGTTCCAGCTCCACTTGGAAGTTGATAGCCCAGTTCTCGTCCTAGATTTTCAAGATTTTCCAGAAAGAGATCACGCGCGATTATAGAAGAGACTGCGACAGCCAAGTATTTGCCCTCAGCCTTTTCTTCTAAGCTGATCGGATTGCTGAAACGATTGGCCTCTTGTGCCAAGTACTTGTCATAATTTTTAGCACTGGTAAAGGCATCAATCACAATTTTCTCAGGCTGAATGCCTTTTTGAAGAAGGAGATAGATAGCCTGGTTATGGAGGGCTACCTTAACCGAAACAGCATTGTAGCGGTCTCCGATGACCTCGTTGTACTTGCTGGGTGAGAGAAGCAATGCCTGGTACTGGATTTTTTCTTTGAGAATAGGGGCAATCTGACGGATCTTTTGGTCGGTCAGTGTCTTGGAATCCCCCACACCGAGTTTTCGTAAGAAGGCATGCTGGTCAGGTGTGACAAAGGAAGCCACAACTGCAAGTCCACCAAAGTAGGAACCATTTCCCACCTCATCCGTCCCAATCAAAGGGAAATTTTGACCCCTGTTTTCCTCTAAAACCTGATAGCCAAAGAAACTAGCATATTTCTCAGCTCCTTCACCCTGAAGCAAGACCTTTCCAGAAGTATAGATAGAAACCGTTGCTTGAGGTAGTCGCAAAAAGTAGCGAATATAGGGATTCTTGCTGGGAGCCAGACTGGTTTGATAGTGTTCAAGAAAAGCCTGAATCTCCTTTTCACTTGGTGTGAGTGTTATACTTGCCATAGTTTCTATTGTACCATAAAAGCAGGCAAATTTGTAAAAACTGACAAAATTAGCGAATTTTGGTATAATATCGTGAGGTGAATTTTATGGCAAATCTAAATCGATTCAAATTTACATTCGGGAAAAAATCATTAACCTTGACAAGCGAGCATGATAACCTTTTTATGGAGGAAATCGCCAAGGTTGCAACAGAAAAATACCAAGCAATTAAAGAACAAATGCCTAGCGCAGATGATGAAACCATCGCTCTTTTGTTGGCAGTCAACTGTTTGTCAACTCAACTCAGCCGTGAGATTGAATTTGACGATAAGGAGCAAGAATTAGAAGAACTCCGTCACAAGCTTGTGACTTGTAAGCAAGAACAGAGCAAGATTGAGGATTCCTTATGATTTCACTCCTTCTTCTATTGGTCTTAGCTTGGGGATTTTATATCGGCTATCGGAGAGGCCTGCTCTTACAAGTTTATTACCTGATTTCAGCCATGGCATCGGCTTTTATGGCTGGCCAGTTTTATAAGGGGCTTGGAGAGCAATTTCATTTGCTCCTCCCTTATGCAAATCCGCAGGAAGGTCAGGGAACTTTCTTTTTCCCATCGGATCAACTCTTTCAGTTGGATAAGGTCTTTTATGCAGGGATCGGCTACTTGCTTGTATTTGGGATTGTCTATAGCATCGGTCGTTTACTTGGTCTCTTGTTACACTTACTTCCTAGTAAAAAGCTGGGTGGCAAGTTGTTCCAAGTTTCAGCAGGTATCTTGTCCATGTTGGTGACCTTATTTGTCTTGCAAATGGCCTTAACTATACTAGCGACCATTCCAATGGCAGCTATACAAAATCCTCTTGAAAAGAGTATCGTCGCAAAACACATCATTCAGAGCATACCAGTAACAACCAGTTGGCTCAAACAAATCTGGGTGACAAATTTAATCGGATAAAAAGGGCAGGAATTTTCCTAGCCCTTTGTTTACAGATTTGATTGAATGTAAAAAGTTACTACACCTAATACTCAATGAAAATCAAAGAGCAAACTAGGAAGCTAGCCGCAGGCTGTACTTGAGTACGGTAAGGCGACGCTGACGTGGTTTGAAGAGATTTTCGAAGAGTATAGACATTCAAAGACAAGGAAATAACGATGAACAAGAAAATATTAGAAACATTAGAGTTCAATAAGGTCAAGGCTTTGTTTGAACCACATTTGTTGACCGAGCAGGGCTTGGAGCAATTGAGACAGCTGGCTCCGACTGCCAAAGCAGATAAAATCAAACAGGCTTTTGCTGAGATGAAGGAAATGCAGGCTCTTTTTGTTGAGCAACCGCATTTCACTATTCTCGCAACCAAGGAAATTGCAGGAGTCTGCAAGCGGTTGGAGATGGGTGCGGATCTCAATATCGAGGAGTTCCTACTCTTGAAGCGAGTACTTCTTGCCAGCCGAGAACTGCAAAGTTTTTATGCCAATCTGGAAAATGTTAGCTTGGAAGAATTAGCCCTTTGGTTTGAGAAATTACATGATTTTCCGCAATTACAAGGAAATCTCCAAGCCTTTAATGATGCAGGTTTCATTGAAAATTTCGCCAGTGAAGAATTGGCGCGAATCCGTCGGAAAATTCATGATAGTGAAAGTCAGGTACGCGATGTTTTACAGGACCTGCTCAAGCAAAAAGCGCAGATGTTGACAGAAGGGATTATTGCCAGCAGAAATGGCCGTCAGGTTCTACCTGTCAAAAACACCTACCGCAATAAGATTGCAGGTGTCGTGCATGATATTTCTGCCAGCGGAAATACTGTCTACATCGAACCCCGTGAAGTGGTCAAACTGAGCGAAGAAATTGCTAGTCTGCGAGCAGATGAGCGCTATGAAATGCTTCGCATTCTCCAAGAAATTTCTGAACGTGTCCGCCCTCATGCGGCTGAGATTGCCAATGACGCTTGGATTATCGGTCATCTGGACTTGATTCGTGCCAAGGTTCGTTTTATCCAAGAAAGACAAGCAGTTGTACCTCAGCTGTCAGAAAATCAAGAGATTCAACTGCTCCATGTCTGCCATCCTCTAGTCAAAAATGCCGTCGCAAATGATGTTCATTTTGGTCAAGATTTAACAGCGATTGTCATTACAGGTCCTAATACAGGTGGGAAGACCATCATGCTCAAAACTCTGGGATTGACGCAGATCATGGCTCAGTCTGGTTTGCCGATTTTAGCAGATAAGGGAAGCCGTGTTGGTATTTTTGAAGAAATCTTTGCTGATATTGGAGATGAGCAGTCTATTGAACAGAGCTTGTCTACCTTCTCTAGCCACATGACCAATATTGTGGATATTCTTGGCAAGATCAACCAACATTCACTCTTGCTCTTGGATGAGTTGGGGGCTGGTACAGATCCCCAAGAGGGAGCCGCCCTTGCCATGGCTATTCTGGAGGATCTTCGCCTGCGTCAAGTCAAGACTATGGCGACCACCCACTATCCAGAACTCAAGGCCTATGGTATTGAGACAGCCTTTGTGCAAAATGCCAGCATGGAGTTTGATACTGCAACTCTACGCCCGACCTATCGCTTTATGCAGGGAGTTCCTGGCCGAAGCAATGCCTTTGAAATTGCCAAACGTCTAGGCCTATCTGAGGTTATAGTGGGGGATGCCAGCCAGCAGGTCGATCAGGACAATGATGTCAACCGGATTATTGAGCAGCTGGAAGAGCAGACGCTGGAAAGCCGTAAACGCTTGGACAATATCCGTGAGGTGGAGCAAGAAAATCTCAAGATGAATCGAGCGCTCAAAAAACTCTACAATGAGTTAAATCGTGAAAAGGAAACCGAGCTTAATAAGGCGCGTGAACAAGCTAGTGAGATTGTGGACATGGCTCTAAGTGAAAGTGACCAGATTCTCAAAAATCTCCATAGTAAATCTCAACTCAAGCCTCACGAAATCATTGAAGCCAAGACCAAATTGAAAAAATTGGCTCCTGAAAAAGTGGACTTGTCTAAAAACAAGGTCCTTCAAAAGGCCAAGAAAAAACGAGCTCCAAAGGTGGGAGATGATATCGTTGTTCTCAGTTATGGACAGCGTGGTACCCTGACCAGTCAACTCAAGGATGGCCGTTGGGAAGCCCAAGTCGGCTTGATTAAGATGACCTTGGAAGAGAAAGAATTTGACCTTGTTCAAGCTCAGCAAGAAAAGCAGGTCAAGAAGAAACAGGTCAATGTTGTGAAACGAACATCTGGCAGAGGCCCACAAGCCAGACTAGATCTTCGAGGTAAACGTTATGAAGAAGCTATGAATGAGCTAGATGCCTTTATCGACCAAGCCCTGCTTAACAATATGGCCCAAGTTGATATCATCCATGGTATCGGAACAGGTGTCATCCGTGAAGGTGTCACCAAATACCTACAAAGAAACAAACATGTCAAGAGTTTTGGCTATGCCCCACAAAATGCTGGAGGCAGTGGTGCGACTATTGTGACCTTTAAAGGATAGCAGTATTCTGGACTTTATAAAGTAAAAACTGTTGAACTAATTTTTACTAATAAACACATTGACAAAAGACAACATTTTTTGTAAAATAAAAATCAATTAAATACCAACACCGAATGAAGTTTAATAGAAGTGGAGAATCGTTTGCTTTTCCATGACTGTAAATGGACGGAACTCTGGAGAGACCGTAAAGGCACCGAAGGGGCAAGGCAGGCAACTGCTCAAACTCTCAGGTAAAAGGACAGAGCTAGGATAGACCGCTTTTTAGCATTTATCTAAGCATTCCAGAGTACATGTATCTTACATGTGCTCTTTCTTTTGGGGTTGAAAAGATAGGAGAAGGAAATGTTAGAATTGCTTAAATCAATCGATGCTTTTGCTTGGGGCCCACCCCTCTTGATTCTCTTGGTCGGGACAGGGATTTACCTAACTGCCCGTCTAGGCCTCTTGCAGGTTTTGCGTCTGCCCAAGGCCTTCCAGCTTATTTTTACTAAGGACAAGGGGCATGGCGATGTATCCAGTTTTGCGGCCTTGTGTACAGCCCTCGCAGCTACAGTTGGTACGGGAAATATTATCGGGGTGGCGACGGCTATCAAGGTCGGTGGCCCAGGAGCCCTTTTTTGGATGTGGATGGCTGCTTTCTTTGGGATGGCTACTAAGTATGCAGAAGGACTACTAGCTATCAAATACCGTACCAAGGATGATCATGGTGCAGTAGCAGGAGGTCCCATGCATTATATCCTTCTAGGGATGGGAGAAAAGTGGCGACCACTTGCCATCTTCTTTGCCCTGGCAGGTGTGCTAGTAGCTTTATTAGGAATCGGGACCTTTACCCAAGTCAACTCGATTACAGAATCTATCCAAAATACAACAACTATTTCGCCAGCCATCACAGCTCTTGTGTTGTCTGTATTTGTAGCGATTGCTGTCTTTGGTGGACTCAAGTCCATTTCCAAGGTTTCAACAACCGTTGTTCCTTTTATGGCTATTATTTATATTTTGGGAACTCTTACAGTTATTTTCTTTAATATCGAGAAAATCCCTACCACAATCGCTTTAATTTTGACATCAGCATTTAGTCCTGTTGCTGCGGTAGGTGGATTTGCCGGTGCTAGCATTCGGATGGCTATTCAAAATGGTGTGGCGCGTGGTGTGTTCTCAAACGAATCTGGTCTGGGTTCAGCTCCCATTGCAGCGGCTGCGGCTAAGACAAATGAACCAGTAGAGCAAGGATTGATTTCCATGACAGGAACCTTTATTGACACCCTCATTATCTGTACTCTGACTGGTTTGACCATCTTGGTGACTGGTGTTTGGAGTGGTGACTTAAATGGGGTTGCCTTGACTCAGTCGGCCTTCTCAACAGTTTTTTCACACTTTGGACCTGCCCTCCTGACCATCTTCCTTGTGCTCTTTGCCTTTACAACGATTCTTGGTTGGAACTATTATGGAGAACGCTGTTTCGAGTTCCTCTTTGGGGTTCGCTTTATCTGGCTCTACCGTGTGGTCTTTGTGCTCATGGTCTTGCTGGGAGGATTTATCGAGTTGGATATGGTCTGGATTATTGCTGATATTGTCAATGCCTTGATGGCTCTGCCAAACTTGATTGCCCTCTTAGTTTTATCACCAGTTGTTATTTCTGAGACTAAAAAGTATTTTAATAAATAATGGAATCACACATTGCGTGTGATTTTTTGCTTTTATAAAAAATTTCTATCAGTGTAATTTAAAATATATATTATACACGGTATAGAATCTGTGATAGACTAGGTTTCAACAACATGAAAAGAGGTTTTATGATGACAACATTTACAATTCATACAGTAGAATCAGCGCCAGCAGAAGTGAAAGAGGTTCTTGAAACAGTAGAAAAAGATAACAATGGCTATATTCCCAACCTAATCGGTCTCTTGGCTAATGCACCAACTGCTTTAGAAGCCTACAGAACTGTCGGAGCCATCAATCGTCGCAACAGCCTGACACCCGTTGAGCGTGAAGTGGTGCAGATCACGGCAGCCGTGACCAATGGTTGTGCCTTCTGCGTCGCAGGTCACACAGCCTTTTCCATCAAACAAATCCAGATGAATGATGATCTTCTGCAAGCCCTCCGCAATCGTACTCCAATTGAAACAGATCCTAAATTGGACACCCTAGCTAAGTTTACCTTGGCGGTTATCAATACCAAGGGTCGTGTAGGAGATGAAGCCTTGGCTGAGTTTCTAGAAGCTGGTTACACCCAACAAAATGCCTTGGATGTGGTTCTTGGTGTTAGCTTAGCAAGCCTCTGTAACTATGCTAACAACCTAGCCAATACACCAATTAATCCAGAATTGCAACCTTATGCTTAATTCATATCTGAGTAAAATGAAGTCTGAAATCAACGGACTTCGTTTTTTTAAGTCCTCATTTAAGCGCTTTTATGCTATACTGAAACTAACATGATTATTGGAGGTTAGGATGAAAAAACTCCCCTTGGTATTTTCTGGTTGTTTGCTAGGTTTAGCAGGAGCTGGAAATCTTATTTTAGATACGTTGCCGGTTCTATCCCATCTGTTGAGTCTTACTGGCTTAGTTTTGTGGATATACTTTCTGCTTCTACATCTCTTTAATTGGAAGGAAACTAAGCAAGAATTGACCAAGCCTCCTCTTTTGTCAGGAATGGCGACCTTTCCCATGGCTGGGATGATTTTATCGACTTATGTCCTACGCCTGTTTCCCAATCTTTCCTTGGTAGCACAAGGGCTCTGGTGGTTTTCATTTCTCTTGGATTTGGCCTTGATTGCTGGTTTCACCATCAAGTTTGCCTGTCCAGGGCGGAGGGTTCATGCGACTCCAAGCTGGACGGTTCTCTATGTTGGGATAGCAGTGGCAGCTTTGACCTATCCTCTTGTCGGTATCATCGAAATTGCCTATGCGACCTTGATTTTTGGTTTTCTCCTAACCTTCTATCTCTATCCGCTTATTTATAGCGATTTAAAGAAACATCCGCTCCCACTAGTCTTGCTTGGACAAGAAGGGATCTACTGTGCCCCTTTCTCTCTACTCTTGGCTTCCTTGGTTCGAGTTGGAGGAGAGAGTCTACCGACTTGGCTCTTGATTGTCATGATCTTGGCTTCCCAATCCTTCTTTTTCTTTGTTTTGACTCGCCTGCCCAATATTTTAAAACAAGGTTTTCAACCAGCCTTCTCAGCCCTCACCTTCCCGACCATTATCACAGCTACTTCGCTTAAGATGGCTCAGGGAATCTTGAAACTTCCATTTTTGGATTATTTGGTAGTGGCTGAAACTGTTATTTGCCTAATCATTTTGCTCTTTGTATTAGGCGCTTATCTGAATTGGTTACGAAAAAGGTCTAGCTAGAAATAGCTAAACCTTATTTTTTATGGTTTGATAACTTCAGCTCCACCCATGTATGGACGAAGAACTTCTGGGATGGTCACAGAACCATCCTCATTTTGGTAGTTTTCAAGAATAGCAGCCACTGTACGTCCAACTGCAAGTCCAGAACCGTTCAAGGTGTGAAGGAGTTTCACCTTACCATCTGCTTCATCACGGTAACGAATTTGGGCACGACGGGCTTGGAAATCTTCTGTGTTTGAACAGCTTGAAATTTCACGGTAGGTATTTTGCGCTGGAATCCATACTTCTAAGTCGTAAGTCTTAGCAGCTGAGAAGCCCATATCTCCTGTAGAGAGAGCAACGACACGGTATGGAAGGTTAAGTTTTTGAAGAATGTTTTCAGCGTTGGCTGTCATTTTTTCCAATTCTTCATAAGATTCTTCTGGTTTGGCAAATTTAACCATTTCAACCTTGTGGAATTGGTGTAAACGAATCAAGCCACGAGTATCACGGCCAGCAGAACCAGCCTCGGAACGGAATGATGGGCTCATAGCAGTGAAGTAGATTGGTAGGTCTTTACCGTCAATAATTTCATCACGGTAGTAATTTGTCAGAGGAACTTCAGCTGTAGGAATAAGGACGTAATTGCTGTCGCTGAGTTCAAAAGTATCTTCCTTGAATTTTGGATATTGACCAGTCCCAAACATAGAATCATGGTTAACCATGTAAGGCGTGATGACTTCTGTATAGCCTTCTTTTCCATGTTCATCCAACATAAAGTTATAGATAGCACGTTCCAAACGAGCACCGAGACCTTTATAGAAGAGGAAACGAGCGCCTGTTACCTTACCACCGCGTTCCCAGTCGAGGATACCAAGGTCTTCACCAAGATCCCAGTGAGCTTTTGGCTCGAAATCGAACTCGCGTGGAGTGCCCCAACGACGAACTTCCACATTGTCATCTTCGTCAGCCCCAACAGGAACGCTGTCAGCAGGAATATTTGGAAGAGTAGTGGTAAATTCTGTCAATTTAGCATCGATTTCTGCCAATTCAGCATCCAAGGCTTTGACTTCAGCAGATAGAGTTTGCATGGCAGCAATCTTGTCATCTGCATTTTCCTTGTTGCGTTTGGCTTGGGCAATCTCAGCTGAAACTGTGTTACGTTCTGCCTTGAGAGTTTCAACCTTGACCAAGATGTCACGACGTTTGGCATCGATTTCTTTCATCTCATTCAAGACAGCAGCATCTACACCACGTGTAGCCAATTTTTCTGCGACAGCATCAAAGTCTGTACGAATACGTTTGATATCTAACATAAGAACTCCTTTATAAAAAAAGCACACCTGACAAAGCGTTGGAGTGGCAGGGCCACGGTTCCATCCAACTTCACAGGTGTGCACTTGATTGTGTATGCAATTGTTACTAACGGTAGAATTTCACCTATCCCTCCTATCTGCTCGCAGCACCCGCAGACTTTCTGAAAGAAGAAGATAACCTACTTATCCGTTGCTATGATTATACTAAAGTTTCTACTTTTTTGCAAATAGATTTTTAAATTTTTGACTAATGGTTTGAATCAGGGTCGGAAGTTTGACGACCTTGTCATTGCCCAGTTTTTCGCGAGCAATTTTAAGAATGGCACCTGAGTCTTTTGAAGCAAAGAGGAATTTTCCTCTGTCTGTAAAGACTTCGAAGTGGCGACTGATTTTGCGACCAGTGACATTAGCTCCAATTTGGTTGATATGGCTCCAAGGAATCTGGATAAATTGTTCAACATTGACATCGGGGTAAAATTCCAAAGCCTGATCTCCGACAAGGAATTTCCCAACTTTCCCAGCTATAGAGAGGTAGGAGGTGCCTGTCGTATTGAGAAGCACTGTTTTGTTAAGAGATTGGGCCATGCTTAGTCTTCCTTACTTTCACCGAAAAAGGCATTGTAGAGGGCTTTAATAGCTGCTTTCTCTTGGTCCTTATGGACAACAAACATAATAGATACTTCACTAGAACCTTGAGACATCATCTGGATGTTGATCTTATTTTCAGATAGAGCACGTGTCGCTGTAGCAGTTACTCCGATATGGCTCTTCATCTTTTCTCCAACAATCATAATGATTGAAAGGTCGTGCTCGATTTCTGCATGGTCTACTTCAGCCTTTTGAACCAACTGACGAAGGATTTCTTCTTCCTTGATAGGAGTTAGTTCGCGAGAACGGAGGATGATTGAAAGATCGTCGATACCTGTTGGCATATGTTCCCAACCGATGTTAAGATCTTCAAGGATTTGAAGAACTTTGCGTCCAAATCCAACCTCACGGTTCATGAGGTATTTAGACATATTAATGCTGACAAAGCCAGAGTCACCAGCAATTCCCACAACTGGGAATTCATCACTACTATGTTTTAGAACGATACGAGTACCTGGATGATCAGGATTGTTGGTATTCTTGATAACCAGAGGAATTTTTCCACGGTAGGCAGGTAGAAGGGCTTCGTCATGAAGGACTGAGAAGCCTGCATAGGCCAACTCACGCATTTCACGGTAGGTCAACTCTGGGATAGAGTGTGGTTGGTGAATAATACCAGGGTGGGCTGCAAAGATACCATCAACGTCTGTAAAGTTTTCATAGAGATCGGCCTTAACACCGGCAGCAATGATAGAACCTGTAATGTCTGATCCTCCACGTGAGAAGGTACAGATTTGATTTTCCTTGGTAACTCCAAAGAAACCAGGAATGACAAGGACTTCATTTGCATTTGTCAATTCTTCAATCTTGTCATAACTTGATGGAATGATGCGAGCGTGACCAGGTTCACTTGTGACCACAATACCAGCTTCTCTAGGGTGCACATAGCGTGCATCGATCCCGTTTTGATTAAAGTAGGCAGCGATTAACTTAGCATTGTTATTTTCACCAGCTGCTAGGAAAGTATCGTAGAGAAATTCATTTTCATCAATAGGAAGAGTGGCTAAGGCACGAATGCTTTTAGAAATTTTTTCTAGTACAGCTGGTTTAAGACCTAGTTCACTAACCATAGCAGCATAGCGGTCGATAATCCAGTTTTGGCTCTTGCTAATATCGTTACCAGCAACATAGTCGCGGTAGTATTTAATCAAGGCATCCGTAACCTTAGTATCTTCAGCATTGCGTTTACCAGGCGCAGAAACGACTACAAAACGACGCTCTGAATCGCTTTTGACGATGTTTAAAACTTTTTCTAATTGACTAGCAGAGGCAAGAGAGCTACCTCCAAATTTAACAACTTTCATAAGAACTCCTAAAGTAAGTATTTTATACGATTATAGCAGAAAGAAAGCCTTTTTTCAATGAAGAAAAAGGAATATAAAAAGCAGTTTGTCCTAAGACTTACTGCATATGGTTTCTAAATTTGATTTAAAGTTTAATTCCGAGGATTCGGTATCCTTCTGTAAGATATTCACCTAATGGTTTGTCAACCATGTAAAGAACTTCTATTTCTTTAGAATCTTGACTTGATGATTTTACCTCATCAAAACGGGTGAAAAAGATTTCGTCAGGAGATTTTTGTTCAACATTATTTTCTCTACCTAAATACATGATGGTTTGAAGTGCAATGACTTCATCACGATTCAATTTCATGAGAAGTTCTACTATTTGTTTTGAGAGCAAATCAACTTCATCTGAAATTTGTATATCAGCTAAAGAAATAATTTTGAAAGTTTTGTTCTCTCGTCTATCTTTATCTCTTTTATTTGCCAACTTTACGACATCTTTTGCGACTTTTATCAAGTTTCTATACATGGATTTACTCCTTTTTCAAAAATACTTTTTTTAATTATATCATATTAAGTGTATTGATTCAAATAAGATGATTAACTTTTAAAAATCAAAATCGGCTGAGACACTTTTAGTCGATTTTTTCTTGCTTTCGAGTTTTAAAAAAGCTATACTTTGAAAATAAAATAATTTAACACTCAATGAAAATCAAAGAGCAAACTAGGAAGCTAGCCGTAGACTGGTCAAAGCACTGCTTTGAGGTTGTAAATAAGACTGACGAAGTCAGCTCAAAACACTGCTTTGAGGTTGTAAATAAGACTGACGAAGTCAGCTCAAAACACTGTTTTGAGGTTGTGAATAGAACTGACGAAGTCAGTAACCATACCTACGGCAAGGCGAAGCTGACGTGGTTTGAAGAGATTTTCGAAGAGTATAAACTGCTTATAAAATAAAAAGGAGCCCTGATGGAACACATTATTTATCAGCTTGATGAGGACTTGGCAATCCTTACCTTGAATCGTCCTGAGGTCGCGAATGGTTTTCATATCCCTATGTGTGAGGAGGTTTTAGAAGCTCTGACTTTGGCAGAAGAGGATCCGGCTGTGCATTTTGTCTTAATCAACGCGAATGGCAAAGTCTTCTCCGTTGGGGGAGATTTGGTTGAGATGAAGCGAGCAGTCGATGAGGATGATATTCCATCATTGACAAAAATCGCAGAATTAGTCAATACTATTTCCTATAAAATCAAGCAAATTGCTAAGCCTGTCTTGATGGAGGTTGATGGAGCTGTTGCAGGTGCTGCAGCTAATATGGCTGTTGCTGCAGATTTCTGTCTTGCAACGGATAAGGCTAAGTTTATCCAAGCCTTTGTTGGAGTTGGCTTGGCTCCGGATGCAGGAGGGATTCATCTCTTGAGCCGCAGTATTGGTGTGACGCGTGCTGCTCAACTAGCTATGACAGGAGAGGCCTTAACCGCAGAAAAAGCTCTGGAGTGGGGGCTGGTTTACCGCGTCTGTGAAGCTGATAAACTTGAAAAGACGAGAGAACAGCTTCTTAAAAAATTAAGACGTGGTTCAAGTAATTCCTATGCAGCCATCAAGAAGTTGGTTTGGGAGAGCCAATTTAAAGACTGGCAGGATTATGCTACTTTAGAACTGAACCTACAGGAATCCTTAGCTCAAACAGAGGATTTCAAAGAGGGAGTTCGGGCTCATTCGGAGAGAAGAAGACCGAAATTTACTGGAAAATAAGAAAATACTTGCACTGTTCTTTGAAGTTTGATATAATTTTTTTGTCAAATGTTTTGATTGTGAAAGTTTTTTGAAAAGGAGGGAAAAGAGATTGGACTACCAACGAATTAATGAATATTTAACATCTATATTTAACAATGTCCTCGTCATCGAGGAAGTTAGCTTGAGGGGTAGTCGTTTCAAAGATATCTCCATCAAAGAAGTACATACAATCGATGTAATTGGAAAATTCCCAGATGTGACGCCAAGTCAAGTGTCAAAAGAGTTGATGGTGACTCTTGGGACGGTTACGACTAGTTTGAATAATCTTGAACGCAAGGGTTACATTGAACGCATTCGCTCAGAGCAGGATCGTCGTGTGGTGCATCTGCATTTGACAAAGAAAGGTCGCTTGGTTCATAGACTTCATAAACGCTTCCATAAGGCTATGGTCGAAAATATTATTGACGGTATGAGCAAGGAAGAAACTGAAGTTATGAGCAAAGGTTTGACTAAACTTTATCAATTTTTGGAGGATTTGAAATAATGGCTTTTGCAAAAATAAGCCAGGTTGCTCATTATGTGCCAGAGCAAGTGGTTACAAATCATGATTTGGCTCAGATTATGGATACCAATGATGAGTGGATTTCAAGTCGGACGGGAATACGACAAAGGCATATTTCAAGAACAGAATCTACCAGTGATTTGGCTACAGAAGTTGCTAAGAAACTGATTGCAAAAGCTGGAATCACAGGAGAGGAGTTAGATTTTATCATCCTAGCTACCATTACTCCTGATTCGATGATGCCCTCTACAGCTGCTCGTGTTCAAGCTAATATTGGTGCTAATAAGGCCTTTGCTTTTGACCTAACAGCGGCTTGCAGTGGATTTGTTTTTGCTCTTTCAACTGCTGAAAAGTTTATCGCTTCTGGTCGCTTTCAAAAAGGCTTGGTGATTGGTAGTGAAACTCTCTCTAAAGCAGTCGATTGGTCAGACCGATCAACAGCTGTTTTGTTTGGAGATGGTGCTGGTGGTGTCTTGTTAGAAGCTAGCGAACAAGAGCATTTCTTGGCAGAGAGTCTCAATAGCGATGGAAGTCGCAGCGAGTGTCTGACCTATGGACATTCAGGCCTACATTCTCCATTTTCAGATCAAGAAAGTGCAGATTCGTTTTTGAAGATGGATGGACGCGCAGTTTTTGATTTTGCTATTCGGGATGTAGCCAAGTCTATCAAGCAGACTATTGAAGAATCTCCTGTAGAGGCGACAGACTTGGATTATCTGCTACTTCATCAGGCTAATGACCGTATCTTGGATAAAATGGCTAAAAAAATTGGTGTTAACCGAGATAAACTTCCAGCCAATATGATGGAATATGGCAATACCAGTGCAGCCAGTATCCCGATTTTACTTTCAGAGTGTGTAGAACAAGGCCTCATCCGTTTAGATGGTAGCCAGACTGTTCTACTATCAGGCTTCGGTGGAGGCTTGACATGGGGCACGCTCATTCTTACAATTTAGGTAATCATGTGGTGAACACATTGTTATAAAAAACTATTTATTTTAAAGGAGTCCTATCATGGCAGTATTTGAAAAAGTACAAGAAATTATCGTTGAAGAACTTGGAAAAGACGCATCAGAAGTAACACTTGAATCAACTTTTGATGATTTGGATGCAGATTCATTGGACTTGTTCCAAGTAATCTCAGAAATTGAAGATGCTTTTGATATCCAAATCGAAGCAGAAGATGACTTGAAAACAGTTGGTGACTTGGTTGCCTACGTTGAAGAGCAAACAAAATAAGCAGAATATAAGATAGAAGGAGTAGGGAAACCCGCTCCCTCTTGTTTAGGCAATAGTTTGATTGTCAAATTATGACAGTATCGAACTATTACGTAAGCAAGAAACGATGGAGGCACTATGAAAACGCGTATTACAGAATTATTGAACATTGAGTATCCTATTTTCCAAGGAGGAATGGCTTGGGTTGCTGATGGTGATTTGGCAGGGGCTGTTTCCAAGGCTGGAGGACTAGGGATTATCGGTGGGGGGAATGCCCCTAAAGAAGTTGTCAAGGCAAATATTGATAAAATCAAATCGTTAACGGATAAACCCTTTGGTGTCAACATCATGATCTTGTCACCCTTTGTGGAAGATATTGTAGACCTTGTTATTGAGGAAGGGGTTAAGGTAGTGACAACAGGTGCAGGAAATCCTGGCAAATACATGGAACGCTTCCATGAAGCTGGGATCACAGTCATTCCTGTTGTACCAAGTGTTGCCCTAGCTAAACGCATGGAAAAAATCGGTGCGGATGCTGTTATTGCAGAAGGAATGGAAGCTGGGGGGCACATTGGCAAATTAACAACCATGACCTTGGTGCGTCAAGTGGCGGCAGCTGTATCTATTCCTGTTATTGCTGCAGGAGGAATTGCGGATGGTGAAGGTGCTGCGGCTGGATTTATGCTAGGTGCAGAGGCTGTTCAGGTTGGAACTCGCTTTGTCGTTGCCAAAGAGTCTAATGCCCATCCAAATTATAAGGCGAAAATTTTAAAAGCTAGGGATATTGATACTACGATTTCAGCTCAACACTTTGGACATGCTGTTCGGGCAATTAAAAATCAGTTGACTCGTGATTTTGAAAAAGCCGAAAAAGATGCCTTTAAACAAGAAAGTCCTGATTTGGAAATCTTTGAACAAATGGGAGCGGGTGCTCTAGCTAAAGCGGTTGTTCACGGAGATGTGGATGGTGGATCTGTTATGGCAGGTCAAATTGCAGGGCTTGTTTCCAAAGAAGAAACCGTTGAAGAAATCCTAAAAGATTTGTATTACGGAGCAGCTAAGAAAATTCAAGAAGAAGCCTCTCGTTGGGCAGGAGTTGTAAGAAATGACTAAAACAGCCTTTTTATTTGCTGGTCAAGGTGCCCAGTATCTAGGTATGGGACGGGATCTCTATGATCACTATCCGATTGTCCAAGAAACGATTGATCAAGCGAGTCAGGTTCTTGGTTATGATTTGCGTCATCTCATCGATACAGAAGAAGAAAAACTCAATCAGACCCGCTATACGCAACCAGCTATTCTAGCGACTTCGGTTGCTATCTACCGTTTATTGCAAGAAAAGGGCTATCAGCCTGATATGGTTGCTGGTTTGTCTCTTGGAGAATACTCTGCCTTGGTGGCCAGCGGTGCCTTGGATTTTGAAGATGCGGTTGTCTTGGTTGCTAAGCGTGGCGCCTATATGGAAGAAGCGGCCCCTGCTGGCTCTGGCAAGATGGTGGCTGTTCTCAATACGTCAGTAGAGGTCATTGAAGAAGCCTGTCAAAAAGCTTCTGAACTTGGAGTGGTTACCCCAGCAAACTATAATACACCTGCACAAATCGTGATTGGTGGAGAAGTGGTTGCAGTCGATCGAGCTGTTGAACTCTTGCAGGAAGCAGGCGCCAAACGCTTGATTCCTCTTAATGTTTCAGGACCTTTTCATACCGCTCTCCTTGAGCCTGCTAGCCAGAAACTGGCTGAAACTCTAGCTCAGGTAAGTTTTTCAGATTTCACTTGTCCCCTAGTCGGCAATACAGAAGCTGCAGTTATGAAAAAAGAAGACATTGCTCAACTTTTGACGCGTCAGGTCAAGGAGCCAGTTCGTTTCTATGAAAGTATTGGGGTCATGCAAGAAGCAGGCGTAACCAACTTTATCGAGATTGGTCCGGGGAAAGTCTTGTCAGGCTTTGTGAAAAAAATTGATAAGACAGCTAAATTAGCCAATGTTGAAGATCAGGCTAGCTTGGAAGCCTTGCTAGAAAACAAGTAATCCCTTCTCCCATAAATACAAGAGGAAACAGGAGAAAAGAATGCAACTAAAAAATAAAAATATCTTTATTACAGGTTCGAGTCGTGGAATTGGTCTTGCCATCGCCCACAAGTTTGCTCAAGCAGGAGCCAATATTGTTTTAAACAGTCGTGGGGCAATCTCAGAAGAATTGCTCGCTGAGTTTTCAAACTATGGTGTCAAGGTGGTTCCCATTTCAGGAGACGTGTCAGATTTTGCAGACGCTAAGCGTATGGTTGATCAAGCTATTGCAGAGCTAGGTTCAGTAGATGTTTTGGTTAACAATGCAGGAATTACTCAAGATACCCTGATGCTCAAGATGACAGAAGCGGATTTTGAAAAAGTTCTCAAGGTGAACCTGACTGGTGCCTTTAACATGACACAATCAGTCTTGAAACCGATGATGAAAGCCAGAGAAGGTGCTATCATTAATATGTCTAGTGTTGTTGGTTTGATGGGAAATATCGGTCAAGCTAACTATGCAGCTTCTAAGGCTGGTTTGATTGGTTTTACCAAGTCTGTGGCGCGTGAAGTGGCCAATCGCAATATCAGGGTTAATGCTATTGCACCTGGAATGATTGAGTCCGATATGACAGCTGTTCTATCAGACAAGGTAAAAGATGCCATGCTGGCTCAAATTCCTATGAAAGAATTTGGGCAGGCAGAGCAGGTTGCAGATATGACAGTATTTTTAGCAGGTCAAGATTATCTAACTGGTCAAGTGGTTGCCATTGATGGTGGCTTAAGTATGTAGCAGAAGCTAGAGGTAAAAAAGATGAAACTAAATCGCGTAGTAGTAACAGGTTATGGAGTAACATCTCCAATCGGAAATACACCAGAAGAATTTTGGAATAGTTTGACAACTGGAAAAATCGGAATTGGTCAAATTACAAAATTTGATCATAGTGACTTTGATGTGCATAATGCAGCAGAAATCCAAGATTTTCCTTTTGATAAATACTTTGTAAAGAAAGATACCAATCGTTTTGATAACTACTCTTTGTATGCCTTGTACGCAGCCCAAGAAGCTGTTAATCATGCCAATTTGGATGTAGAGGCTCTTGATAAAGATCGTTTTGGTGTTATCGTTGCCTCTGGCATTGGTGGAATCAAAGAAATTGAAGATCAAGTGATTCGCCTAAATGACAAAGGACCAAAACGTGTGAAACCATTGACCCTTCCAAAAGCCTTGCCAAATATGGCTTCAGGAAATGTTGCCATGCGTTTTGGAGCAAACGGTGTTTGTAAATCCATCAATACTGCCTGCGCTTCATCAAATGACGCGATTGGGGATGCCTTCCGCTCAATTAAATTTGGTTTCCAAGATGTTATGTTGGTAGGTGGTTCAGAAGCCTCTATTACACCTTTTGCTATTGCTGGTTTCCAAGCCCTAACAGCTCTCTCTACTACAGAGGATCCAACTCGTGCTTCTATCCCATTTGATAAGGACCGCAATGGTTTTGTTATGGGGGAAGGTTCAGGGATGTTGGTTCTTGAAAGTCTGGAACACGCTGAAAAACGTGGGGCTACTATCCTTGCTGAAGTAGTTGGTTACGGACACACCTGTGATGCCTACCACATGACTTCTCCTCATCCAGAAGGTCAGGGAGCTATCAAGGCCATCAAATTAGCCTTGGAAGAAGCTGAGATTTCCCCAGAACAAGTAGCCTATGTCAATGCTCACGGAACCTCAACTCCTGCCAATGAAAAAGGAGAAAGTGGTGCCATCGTAGCTGTTCTTGGTAAGGAAGTGCCTGTATCATCAACCAAGTCTTTCACAGGACATTTGCTGGGGGCTGCAGGTGCAGTAGAAGCTATTGTCACTATCGAAGCTATGCGTCATAACTTTGTTCCAATGACAGCTGGGACAAGTGAAGTATCGGATTATATCGAAGCCAATGTCGTTTATGGACAAGGCTTGGAGCAAGAAATTCCATACGCTATTTCAAATACTTTTGGTTTTGGTGGCCACAATGCAGTTCTTGCTTTCAAACGTTGGGAGAATAAATAACTATGAATTTAAACGATATTAAAGACTTGATGGCTCAATTTGACCAGTCAAGTTTGAGAGAATTTTCTTATAAAAATGGGACGGATGAGTTGCAGTTTAGCAAGAATGAAGCGAGACCTGTGCCTGAAGTTGCAGCTCAAGTCGCTCCAGCACCCATTCTAGCAACACCGAGTCCAGTAGCTCCTACATCTGCTCCATCAGAGACTGTAACAGAAGAGGTTCCAGCTTCAGCAGAAACAAGTGTGGCTGCTGAGGGAGATCTTGTAGAGAGTCCACTTGTTGGGGTGGCTTACTTGGCTGCTGGTCCTGATAAACCTGCCTTCGTTACAGTTGGTGATAGTGTTAAAAAAGGTCAAACATTGGTAATTATCGAAGCCATGAAAGTCATGAATGAAATCCCAGCTCCTAAGGATGGTGTGGTAACGGAAATTCTCGTTTCTAACGAAGAAATGGTTGAGTTTGGTAAAGGATTGGTACGTATCAAATGATCGATATTCAAGGAATCAAAGAAGCTCTGCCTCACCGCTATCCTATGCTTCTAGTGGACCGTGTCTTGGAAGTGAGCGAGGATACTATTGTTGCCATCAAAAATGTGACCATCAATGAGCCCTTCTTTAACGGCCATTTTCCTCAATACCCAGTTATGCCAGGTGTTCTTATCATGGAAGCCTTGGCGCAAACAGCGGGTGTCTTGGAATTGTCTAAGCCTGAAAATAAAGGGAAACTAGTTTTTTACGCTGGTATGGACAAGGTTAAGTTTAAGAAGCAAGTTGTACCAGGCGACCAATTGGTTATGACGGCGACTTTTGTAAAACGTCGTGGTACCATTGCCGTGGTTGAAGCCAAAGCTGAAGTGGATGGCAAGCTTGCTGCTAGTGGTACTCTTACCTTTGCAATTGGAAACTAAGGAGGTTCTCCATGTTTCGAAAAATTTTAATTGCCAATCGTGGTGAAATTGCGGTTCGTATTATCCGTGTGGCGCGTGAATTGGGGATTGCGACGGTGGCGGTTTATTCAACTGCTGATAAGGAAGCCCTTCATACGCTTTTGGCAGATGAGGCTGTTTGTATCGGGCCTGGTAAGGCAACAGAGTCTTATCTCAATATCAATGCGGTTCTATCAGCTGCAGTCTTGACTGAGGCAGAAGCCATTCACCCTGGTTTTGGATTTCTCAGTGAAAATTCCAAATTTGCAACTATGTGTGAAGAGGTTGGCATCAAGTTTATCGGTCCATCTGGTCATGTAATGGATATGATGGGAGACAAGATCAATGCGCGTGCTCAGATGATCAAAGCAGGTGTACCTGTCATTCCAGGTTCAGATGGAGAAGTGCATAACTCTGAGGAAGCTTTGACTGTCGCTGAAAAAATTGGCTATCCTGTTATGCTCAAGGCTTCAGCAGGTGGTGGTGGTAAAGGGATTCGTAAGGTTGAAAAACCAGAAGACCTTGTTTCAGCCTTTGAAACAGCCTCAAGTGAAGCTAAGGCCAATTATGGCAATGGTGCCATGTATATAGAACGGGTTATCTATCCAGCTCGTCACATCGAGGTTCAAATCCTAGGAGATGAACACGGAAATGTGATTCACTTGGGGGAACGAGATTGTTCTCTTCAACGGAATAACCAAAAAGTTTTGGAAGAAAGTCCTTCGATTGCAATCGGAAAAACGCTGCGCCATGAAATTGGTTCTGCGGCTGTTCGAGCTGCGGAGTCTGTTGGCTATGAGAATGCAGGGACTATTGAGTTTCTTCTTGATGAAGCCAGTGGTAAATTCTATTTCATGGAAATGAATACTCGTGTACAAGTAGAGCATCCAGTAACAGAGTTTGTTTCAGGTGTGGATATCGTTAAGGAACAAATTCGCATTGCAGCAGGTCAGCCTTTGTCTGTTAAGCAAGAAGATATTGTCCTACGCGGTCATGCCATCGAGTGTCGTATCAATGCAGAAAATCCAGCCTTTAACTTTGCTCCAAGTCCAGGTAAGATTACTAATCTCTATCTGCCAAGTGGTGGAGTTGGCTTGCGCGTGGATTCAGCAGTTTATCCAGGTTATACCATTCCGCCCTATTATGATAGTATGATTGCCAAAATCATCGTTCACGGTGAAAATCGTTTTGATGCCTTGATGAAAATGCAACGTGCTCTCTATGAACTAGAGATTGAAGGGGTGCAGACCAATGCAGATTTCCAGCTTGACCTCATTTCAGATCGCAATGTCATTGCTGGGGATTATGATACTTCCTTCTTGATGGAAACCTTCTTACCTAAATATCAAGAAAAAGAATAAAATGACTTCAAGAGTTTAAACCGAAAAGGGGAATCAATGGCTCTATTTAGTAAAAAAGATAAGTATATTCGAATCAATCCCAATCGTTCGGTTAGGGAAAAACCTCAAGCCAAGCCAGAGGTTCCAGATGAATTATTTTCTAAGTGTCCAGGCTGTAAGCATACCATCTATCAGAAGGATCTGGGAAGTGAGCGTATCTGTCCACATTGTAGCTATACCTTTCGTATTTCTGCCCAAGAACGCTTGGCTTTGACGATTGATATGGGAACCTTCAAGGAATTGTTTACAGGGATTGAAAGCAAGGATCCCTTGCATTTCCCTGGTTATCAAAAGAAACTAGCAACTATGCGTGAAAAAACTGGTCTGGATGAAGCCGTTGTGACAGGAACTGCTCTTATTAAAGGTCAGACTGTGGCTCTTGGGATTATGGATTCCAACTTTATCATGGCTTCTATGGGTACGGTTGTAGGTGAAAAAATCACTCGCTTATTTGAGTATGCGACGGTTGAACAGTTGCCAGTTGTTCTTTTTACCGCCTCTGGTGGCGCCCGTATGCAGGAAGGAATCATGAGTCTCATGCAGATGGCCAAGATTTCTGCAGCAGTTAAACGGCATTCAAATGCAGGGCTCTTTTACCTGACCATTTTGACAGATCCGACAACAGGTGGTGTAACAGCTTCTTTCGCTATGGAAGGAGATATCATTCTGGCTGAACCACAGAGCTTGGTTGGTTTTGCTGGGCGTCGTGTCATTGAAAATACGGTTCGTGAAAGCTTGCCTGAGGATTTCCAAAAGGCAGAATTCCTATTGGAACATGGCTTTGTGGATGCTATTGTCAAAAGAAGAGATTTGCCAGACACCATTTCTAGCCTAGTCAGATTGCACGGAGGGGGTCCTAGATGAATAGTGCAAAAATAGTCAGAGAAGCGCGTGAGCAGAGTCGCTTGACAACTTTGGACTTTGCGACAGGCATTTTTGATGAATTTATCCAATTACACGGTGACCGTTCTTTTCGTGACGATGGTGCAGTTGTTGGCGGTATTGGCTGGCTTGGTGACCAAGCTGTAACAGTGGTTGGTATCCAAAAAGGCAAGAGCTTACAAGATAATCTTAGACGGAATTTTGGCCAACCACATCCAGAAGGCTACCGCAAGGCCCTACGGTTGATGAAACAGGCTGAAAAATTTGGCCGTCCAGTGGTGACCTTTATCAATACAGCAGGTGCCTATCCTGGTGTCGGAGCGGAAGAACGTGGACAGGGGGAAGCTATCGCTCGCAATCTCATGGAAATGAGTGACTTGAAAGTTCCGATTATCGCCATTATTATCGGTGAAGGTGGTTCAGGAGGGGCTCTGGCTCTAGCAGTCGCAGACCGTGTCTGGATGCTGGAAAATTCTATCTATGCCATTCTCAGCCCAGAAGGCTTTGCTTCCATTCTATGGAAGGACGGCAGTCGTGCCATGGAAGCGGCAGAACTGATGAAAATCACTTCACACGAGCTGTTAGAAATGGACGTGGTGGATAAGGTGATTTCTGAAGCAGGACTTTCTAGTAAGGAACTGATTAAGAGTGTCAAGAAAGAACTCCAAGCTGAGCTATCTATACTCTCACAAAAACCGCTAGAAGAGTTGTTGGAAGAGCGTTACCAACGATTTAGAAAATACTAATACAAAAACTAGAACTGACGAAGTCAGTAACATCTATACGACAAGGCGACGTTGACGCGGTTTGAAGAGATTTTCGAAGAGTATTACTCTGTGCAGAGGGGAAAGTCAAAAGGTGCTTGGAAGACCAAACACCTTTTCGATTATTCATTTTCTTCTGTCACAAATTGACTAAGCAGTCCGTTGATAAAGCGGGCTGCTTTTTGATCTGAAAAATTCTTAGCGAGTTCAATAGCTTCATTGACTGCTACCAGCTGAGGTGTATCAAATGATGTAATTTCAAAGATACCCAAGCGTAGTAAGTTTTTTTCGACCAAAGTCAAACGTTCAACTGTCCAGCCTGACTTGAGGTGCTGGTTGATTTGTTTATCCAACTCGTCTTTTTGAGATTGAACGCCAGAAACCAAGTTCAAAAGAAAGGCAGGGATTTGCACATCTGCATCTTCACGGTCATGTGTGTAGGCAAAGTGACAAGCCGTTTCCATATCTGTACCGAATTCAAGGCTCATAAGAGCTTGAAAAGCGCATTTACGAAGTTCACGTCTAGATTCTAATAATGGACTAGTCATTGAGGAAGTCCTCGTTAAATAGATCTTTCAACTCTGGTTTAGGTGTTTTGTCTGGAACAATTCCTGTAACATGGATATTGACAGCAGAAAGTTCCACATCAGCCATATCATGGACAGCATCTTTGACCGCTTTTTGAATAGCAAGAGCAACTTTTGGTACCTTCACACCGTACTCAAGATAGAGGTAGATGTCAGCAGTTAGTTCTTCGTTGCTTTCTTTTAAGTAGACGCCACGACCAAGAGAGAGTTTTGATAGGGTATCAGATACGGATTTATTTGAAAATGAGTGGACACCATCAACTTTAGCAGTTGCGATGGCAATGATTTTTTCAAGTACACGTGGAGCGATAACGATTTCGCCAAATTGTTCTTCAATTCCCATAGAATGACCTCTTTCTAGAGATTAGGCACGAGAAACGTAAGTTCCTTCTGCAGTGTTGATGATCAATTTTTGTCCAGCTTCGATGAAGTCAGGAACGTTGACAACAAGTCCAGTTTCCATAGTTGCAGGTTTACCAGAACCTGTGACAGTAGCACCTTTGATAGATGGTTGTGTTTCAGCAACTGTCAATTCAACAGTAGTTGGTACAGTTACACCGATTACTTCAGTTCCGTAGAATTGGATTTTTACATCAGAGTTTTCAAGGATGTAAAGCAATTCATTTTCAACGTTTACGACTGGGATTTCGTATTGGTCGTAAGTTTCAGTGTTCATGAAGTAGGCAGTTTCATCCATTTTGTACAAGTATTGAGCTGGAACAGTCTCGATAATAGCTTGTTCGAATTTTTCTTCTGGACGGTAGCTTGTATCAAATGTAGAACCAGTACGGACATCACGTAATTTCATACGCATGATTGTGTTTCCTTTACCTGGTTTGTGGTGGCTAGCTTCCAAAACGCGGATTAATTTTCCGTCTGCAGTTTCAAATGTCATACCAGCTTTCAATTTGCTTGCTTCAATCATGTTTTTACCTCTTTAATAAATATTATTACTCTTCATTTTACCATAAAAGGAATGAAAAAGAAAGTTAGAGGTAGGATAATGGAGATATTTATATAAATTTATACTTGTACGAAAAAATGATTTAGAATGTTATATTTTTAAAATGAAATTTATAAGCAAATACTGTAAAAGTGACTCTGAAATATGATATAATTTATAAGAGTATATTTGTACCAAAGAGTGCATATATATATATATATATAAAAGGTGGTAAGCTATGTTTAAATTGTCGAGACAACAAAAAGATCATCGATATTTTTGTGGAAATAGATACGAAAAATATTCGATTAAAAAATTAAAAGTTGGTGCTGCGAGTGTCTTAATCGGGGCAGGATTTTTGTTTGGTTACAATGTAGATACGGTAGAAGCAGACTCTGCTACTGAAACGGTGGTAACGAAGGATGCTGATACGGGACTAAACCAAGCTCAAGAAAATACGCAAGCAGGAACTGTCTCTGAGCCAAAATCAGATAGTGAAACAAAATCAGAATTAGCTGAGCAACCAAAATCAAATGCAGGGCTAGAAAAGTCAGTTGAGCCAGTAAAACCTGTAAAAGCAAATGAAAAAGATACAGACCAAGCTTCAACAGTTTCAGAGAATGCTAATACAGAAGTGACTGAGACAAAACCATCTGTCAATCTATCTCTCTTGCAAGCAAAATTAGCAGATTTGGAAGCTCAAATTGAACGCATCCGAGGAAATAAAAAACAAGCATCTCAAATCCAAAATGCCGAAAAACTAGTTGCAGAAGCTAAGCAATATTTAAGTGCCTTGGGTGCAACACAGTCAGGAGCTGATAAAAAAGCTAAAGAAATTAGTGCATTAACTACTATTTTAAAATCAATAAAAGCAGAAGAAACAGTAAAAGAAAATAAAAATCAAGACAGCCGTAATGGTAAAAAGATGCAAGAAGGAACTGGTTTCAGAACTGATACAGCTACGGGTACCGGTATCTCAGCGGATGTTGAAGATGCAACTAGTACGCCAAAAGTTGAAAGACCAGGTTATACAAATAGAGAACATTCTGAAAAACTAGCCAGTCAAGTAACATGGTTAGATTTTGCAGATAAAAATCACTGGACAAATTTTGATGAAGAAAATGGTAAAATTTATTTAAAAGAAGGTTCTGTTTATGAAAATGATGTTTATCCAGATTATCGTATTAGGGTAAGGGTGAAATCATTAAAACCATTCCAGGCGACAGAAATCTATAGAAAGAGAATGGAAGCAAGAGGAGCAACAGACGAGGAAAAAGCTACATTTGATCCTAATGCGACGAATCAATATCTTACTAGAGGTGATGGGCAAGGAGCACCTGCTCGCGTAACTGCGTCTGCTCAAGATGAGTGGTCTGAAATTAGAGATAATGGTATTAATACTAATGGTAAAAAAACTAGCATAGCAGTAGACAAACCTGGATCAAACTGGGGTATTCAATTTGAAATAAGTGCATCTTATAAAGGAAAAACTATCCGTCCTGCTGTATTAATGGCTGATGCAGAAAGTGCAAATCCAGGTGAAAATATTATTTTCACAACGAATGGTGATGGCTGGGAACAAATAATAGAATTGAAAAAAAATAGAGAGGATGCTAAACCATATACTCCAACAAATCTAGATAATTTACACAATACTGAGTTAACAGACACTGATGTACCACGAGGTGTAAGTAAATATAACTGGAACAGGTTGAAAGAAATGATGGATGGAACAACACTTGTACCGGTTGGTCAAAATGGTAAGAAAGTAGCACTGAAATACTATGCAAATCCTGATAAAGAAACTGGAGGACTAGAAACTGGAGTGTTTGGACCTAGTATGACAGCTGGTCCTTATAGTGTACCTGTTGTAATGACAAAAGATGCATCTGAAGTCGGAATGTACGTATTATCTCAAGGAATGCAATCCGCTATGATGGGAGTTATTCCGTTAGATGAAGGGGATGCTCCAGAGTCTTATGGAGAAGCAGTGCATACAATTAATTCAAGAAATACTTTTACTGGGGTTGAAGTGAAGCAACCATATATAGGAAGTAATAGACCTGATCCGGATACTAATAGTAAGAAAAATTGGTTTGGTGATGATGAATCAGGTGATGCTGACGAAGGTGTGAATCAATTACTTCCTGATAACCTTAAAGGAAATGAAGGAAGTATTATTAAAGCTAATGTTTCTATAGCTGGTAATTATACATTAACGATTCAAGCACATACAGGTGGCGCGGAGAAAGCTTACGTTCGCTCTTGGATTGATTTTAATAAAAATGGTAAATTTGATGACGATGAAGCTTCTGAAATTGCTACTATTACACAAGATGGTACTGTAGAATTAAACTTTAAAAATAAAACAGCGACTAATGTAGAAAAATTACTAGAGGCAGGAACAAGGGTTCGTATTTCAAATACAGAATCAGAAATTGTAAATCCTACAGGGATTGCATTTTCTGGGGAAGCAGAAGACTTTGTTGCAAAAATTACACATCCACCAAAAGGTGAAAAGAAAACAACTATTGGAAACATAAAAGAAACTCAACGTGAAGAAATTCACTTTACAGCAGAAGGTAAAAATGTTTATGTTCGAGAAGATATAGATGCTGAAATTGACGCAACAGTGCAACCAACATATATTGATAATAAAACTGGTCAAGTAGTGACACTATCAAGTGATGGTACTTATACAGTTGAAGGAGAAGGTACCTATAAATTTGCTGTTTCAGATAATGGAAAAGATGTAAAAGTTGAATTTACACCAGCAGATGGTTTTGTTGGTAAAGCAAATGGTATTTCTATTCGCCGTCAAGATACGAATAAAACAACAACAGATTGGGGTACTCCTGATGCTACAACCCTTCCAAATGTTAATGATTCATTAAATACAATGGACGGATTGTATATTCCAGAAGTGACACCTCCAACTTCGGTTTCGGCAACTCCAGTTAATGCTGAGAGTCAAAACTTGCAAGGATTCCCACAAAAAGGGAAACCTACATTTACTGTTGAAACTTCATCAACTCCAGTGACAGCTTCAGCTAAATACCCAGCAAAATTAGTGGATCCAAGAACAAATACAGTTACAGAATTAACAACAGTGGATGCATTTGAAAAGGGAACAACTAATAAAATTGGTACGTATACAATTGTACCTGAAACAGGTGAAGTTACATTTACACCAAATAAAGATTTCAAAGGAATTCCAGCACCAGCAACAATTTCTGCTGATGTAGAATTAACTCATGACAAAGATGGACATGTAACTACTAAAACTTTAACAGCTACTTATACACCAACAATTATCCCGGTTGAACCAACAGCAATTGCTTCAAGAACAAGTGGACCAAAAGGAAAACCACAAACATCTCCAATTAAGCTAGATGAAGAAGAAACTGGAGAAGATAAAGACAAGACAGTTAACTTCAATAAAGGTACTCAAGAAGGACCTAATAGAGAACGTGTTGAATTAGATCCTACTACTTTAACATTAGTAAATGATGCTGGAGCAGAAGTAGAGAGTGTAGTAACAAGTGACGGTACGTATACGTTAAATAAAGCTGAAAAGACAATTACCTTCACTCCAAATGAAGATTTCGTTGGAACAGCTAAACCTGTGAGCGTTCGAATTAAAGATGCAAATGGTACGAAAGCTGATACAACCTACACACCAACAGTTCGTCCAGTTACAACATTTGTGGACAGTTCTGGAACTCCAATCACTGTTGATAAAAATAATACCCCTGTAACGCCAGAAGTTGATGGAACGCAACCTAATAAACCGATTTATGGATATAAATTTGTTCGTACTGAAACTGATGATAAAGGGAATACGAAACATGTTTATGAAACAGTTAAAGGAAATGTACTTGTTAAATATGTAGATGAAAAAGGAACTCCTCTAGCAGGAACTGCAACAATGCCAGGAACTACAACTGAAACTGTAACAGCAGCTGGTGTAACAGCAGTTACTGAAGCAGAGTTAGGCACAAGTTATGATAATAAAGTAGCTGAGAAAAAAGCGACTAAGATTACAACAGCAGATGGAAAAGTATATGAACTTGTAACAGAAAATAATGGATTATACAATACATCAGATCCAGAAACAGGAACAGTAACAGAAGCTGATAAAGTTGTAACATTCGTCTACAAAGAGAAAAAATCAGCAGTAAATGTGAAGTATGTTGATAAAAATGGTCAAGCAATCGCAGGAACTGCAACAATGCCTGGAGATACAACTGAAGAAGTAACAGTTGATGGATTAAAACCTGTAACAGATGCAAGTGTTAATACTGATTACAATGTTGCAGACAAAAAAGCTACTAAGATTACAACAGCAGATGGTAAAGTTTACCGACTAATTGCTGAACGTGATGGATTATTAGATGGATCTAAACCAGCGTCTGGTAAAGTAGAAGAAAACGAAATTACTGTAACTTATCAGTATGAATTACTAGGAAGTGTAGTGACTAAATATGAATTATCAGATGGTACTGAATTAACAGGTGAATTAACATTTGATAATGCAACAACTCCAACTACAGTAGAAGAAAAAGGATTAGCAGTTGCAAATGCAACAGATGTATCAAATGGTACAAATTATGATGCAAGCACTCCAGCTAACAAACCGAATAAGATTACAACAGCAACTGGAGAAGTATATTACCTAGTATCTTCTGATAATGGAGTAAAAGCTGGCTCAGCAACAGTTACTGGAACAGTAGAAGAAGGTAAAACAAAAGAAGTTACTTATGTCTACGAAAAAGCAGGTTCAGTAGTCATCAAATACATTAATACTGACGGTACTGAAATTAAAACATCTGTACAAGATTCTACAAATGTTAAAGCAGGAACAGCCTATAACGCAGCTGAAACTGATGAAAAACCAGCAACAATTGAATTTAACAACAAGAAATATAAACTAGTTACAAAAGAAGGCACTACTACAACTAACGCAACTTACTCTGCAGAAGCAGTCGTAACAAACGGAGAAAACGTTGGCGCTGCAGAAGGACAAGTAGTAGCAGGAAAAACACTTGAAGTAACATATGTTTATGAAGAAGTTAAAGGTAATGTTCTAGTTAAATATGTAGATGAAAAAGGAACTCCTCTAGCCGGAACAGCTTCATTGCCAGGGGATAAAACTGAAACAGTAACAACAGATGGCGTAAAAGCAGTTACTGAAGCGGAGTTAGGCACAAGTTATGATAATAAAGTAGCTGAGAAAAAAGCGACTAAGATTACAACAGCAGATGGAAAAGTATATGAACTTGTAACAGAAAATAATGGAGTATACAATACATCAGAACCAGAAACAGGAACAGTAACAGAAGATGATAAAGTTGTAACATTCGTCTACAAAGAGAAAAAATCAGCAGTAAATGTGAAGTATGTTGATAAAAATGGTCAAGCAATCGCAGGAACTGCAACAATGCCTGGAGATACAACTGAAGAAGT
>NZ_JPFZ01000010.1 GCF_000722775.1 Streptococcus mitis subsp. hohhotensis | reverse complement strand
ACATTTACAAAGAAACTAAGAAAGACGAAAAAGGCAATACAACGCATGTATACCGTCAAGTCGTAACAAGTTATGTGAATGAAGAAGGCAAAGAAATCAGCCCTTCAGACAAAGGAACGAAGGATAAGAAAGACATTCCAGAGTACATTTACAAAGAAACTAAGAAAGACGAAAAAGGCAATACAACGCATGTATACCGTCAAGTCGTAACAAGTTATGTGAATGAAGAAGGCAAAGAAATCAGCCCTTCAGACAAAGGAACGAAGGATAAGAAAGACATTCCAGAGTACATCTTCAAAGAAACTAAGAAAGATAAAGATGGAAATACAATCCATGTATATACTAAGAAATCTTCTTCAACACCATATTCACCAACACCTTCAACTCCAAGTAATGAAGAAAGTAAATCAACAGTTTGGAAAGATACTGAAGGTAATGTTCTAAAACCTCAAGAAGATGGTACAAAAGATAAGGGAACATTTACTGGCTATGAATATGTCAAGACTATTTTAATTGGAAATGTAACAACTCATATCTTTAAGAAAGTGATTACTCCAATTCATGATGAAATCCCTTCTCATTCAGATGTTCCTGGACAATCAGATAAGCCAAATCATCCAGAAGTGCCTGGACAATCAGATAAATCAACTCAAATAGTGAATTCAAATGAATCAACATTTGTAGATGGTAAACGGGAACTTCCGAATACAGGTACTCAATCATCAACTTCATCTCTCCTTCTTGGAGCTCTAGCAGCAATAACTGGCTTAGGTTTAGTTTCAAGACGTCGTAAAGATGATAAGGAGTAAGAAATGGTATAAAGCGTAATAAGTCGCTTATCTATCATTCTTAGGTTTATGATAATCAAGAAAAGCCTTTCCTCTATTTTTAGGGGAAGGGCTTTTTGAAGTAGGATATGTAAGTAAGGTAAACCCCAATAACGAGGTATATTGAAAAATCTCCAGACTAGAGAACTCACTGACAGTTCCTAATCTGGAGATTATTTTTTTAATCTTCTTTCAACTTAGCCAATTCTTGGGCAAGGAGTTTAAGGGCTACTTGTGGGTTGGCTTGGCCTTTGGTTGCTTTCATAAGGAATCCTGTGAAGGCCTTGTCTGCGTTACGTTTGCTTGACTTGAAGTCGGCAACTGCGGCTTCGTTGTCCGCAAAGACTTGGTGGATAATTGGAATCAAAACAGCTGGATCTGAGATTTGAACCATGCCTGCTTTTTCCACGTATTCACGCGCACTGCCGCCATTTTTAGCAAGGTGGACAAAGACTTTCTTGGCAATCTTAGATGAAATAGTACCGTCTTCGATGATGGCAATCATTTCAACCAAGTTTTCTGGTGTTAATTCGATTTGTTCAAGTGTCTTGCCTTCAGCGTTCAAGAACTGAGCGACTTCTCCTTGGAGCCAGTTAGAGACCTGTTTGGCATCGCCACCGAGGGCCACAGCTTTTTCAAAGAAATCAGAAGTGACTTTGTTCGCGGTTAACTGGCTAGCATCATAGTCTGACAAGCCAAGGTCAGAGACATAGCGAGCACGGCGTTCTTTTGGAAACTCTGGTAACTCTGTACGCATTTCCTCAATCCACTCGTCTGAAATTTCAAAGAGAGGTAGGTCTGGTTCTGGGAAGTAGCGGTAGTCAGCAGCGCCTTCCTTGACACGCATGAGGATGGTTGCTTTGTTAGCTTCATCATAACGGCGTGTTTCTTGGCGGATTTGACCACCTGAGCGAAGGATTTCAGCCTGACGTTGGACTTCGTATTCAAGACCCTTGCGAACATTTGAGAAGGAGTTGAGGTTCTTCAACTCTGTCTTGGTACCGAATTTTTCTTGACCATACGGACGAAGAGAGATATTGGCATCCACACGCATAGAACCTTCTTCCATCTTAACGTCAGAAATGCCAGCGTATTGGATAACTTCCTTGAGGGCTGTCAGATAAGCGTAGGCTTCTTCTGGAGAACGCATGTCAGCTTCAGATACAATCTCAATCAATGGCACCCCTTGGCGGTTGAGGTCAACATAAGAGTAACCATCTGTACCGTGGGTGTTTTTACCAGCGTCTTCTTCTAGGTGGGCGCGTTCGATACCGATTTTTTTAGTTGTACCGTCTTCTAGCTCGACTTCAATCCAACCGTTATAGCCGATTGGCTCATCAAACTGAGAAATTTGGTAGGCTTTGGGATTATCAGGGTAGAAGTAGTTCTTGCGGTCAAAGTGCATCTTTTTGTGGATGTCCATGTTGAGGGCAAGAGCAGCCTTGATACCGGCATCAACAACACCTTTATTGAGAACTGGTAGAACTCCTGGGAAGGACCAGTCAATCACGTTGGTGTTGGCATTTTGGTCATTTCCAAAGTGGGCAGAAGTAGGTGAGAAGATTTTTGAATTGGTGTTGAGCTCTACGTGGACTTCAAGTCCAATGACTGTTTCAAAGTTCATTAGTTATCACCTCCAAAAATCACGGGTTGTTGTTTGTGGTAGTCTGTTGTTGCCTCAAAAGCAGCAGCAGCTTGGTAAATAGTTTCCTCAGAGTACTTAGGACCAATCAATTGCAGACCAACAGGTAGACCTTGAGAGAATCCAGCAGGAATCGAAATCCCTGGAAGACCTGCCAAGTTGACAGGAATAGTCAAGAGGTCAGCCAAGTACATGGCAACTGGGTCGTGGTTGAGTGAATCCAAGTCATAGGCAACGCTTGGTGCGGTTGGGCCCAAAATCAAGTCATAATCCGCAAAGACTTTTTCGAAATCTTGGATGATGAGGGTACGGACCTGACCAGCTTTCTTATAGTAGGCGTCATAGTAACCTGATGAAAGGCTGAAAGTACCCAGCATGATACGACGTTTCACCTCTTCACCGAAACCTTGGCTACGGCTGTTTACATAGATTTCATCAAGGTTGGTTGCATCTTCTGCGCGGTAGCCGTAACGGATACCGTCAAAACGTTGCAAGTTTGATGAAGCTTCTGATGAAGCGATGATGTAGTAGACTGCCACACCGTATTTAGAGTGAGGAAGGCTGACTTCTTCAACGATAGCACCAAGTTTTTCAAAGTGTTTAGCGGCATTCAGAATGGTTTCTTTAACCTCTGGGTCAATTCCTTGGCCAAGATATTCTTTAGGCAAAGCAATTTTCATGCCCTTGATGTCTTGTCCGATTTTTGAAGTAAAGTCGGCAATGCGGACAGGAGCAGAAGTAGAGTCTTTGGCATCTTCGCTGGCAATAGCGTTGAGTAAGAGGGCATTTTCCTTAACAGTTGGTGCGAAAGGTCCGATTTGATCTAATGAGCTACCGAAGGCAATGAGACCGAAACGAGAAACTGTTCCGTAAGTTGGTTTGAGACCAACGATTCCGTTGAAGGCAGCAGGTTGGCGGATAGAGCCACCAGTATCAGATCCAAGAGACAAGCGGACTTGTCCTGAGGCTACGGCTGCGGCAGAACCACTTGATGAACCACCAGGAACTTTGCTGTGGTCCCAAGCATTTTTAGTGGCACCGTAGTAAGAAGTCTCACCTGAACCACCCATGGCAAATTCGTCCATGTTAGTTTTCCCTACGACAATCATGCCCTTAGATTTTGCATTGGCAACGGCTGTCGCATCAAAGATAGGCTCATAGTTGTAGAGCATTTTTGAGGCAGCAGTTGTGAGAATACCATCTGTAGAGATATTGTCTTTAACTGCAAGTGGAATTCCTGAAAGGACATTATTCGCGTCAATTCCAGCTTCATCAATGGCTTTAGCTTGAGCAAGGGCTTGCTCCTCAGCGATGGTAATAAAAGCGTTAATAGCTGTCTCGCGAGACTGGATATCTTCAAGCGTAGCTTGTGTCAATTCTGTTGCTGAAATTTCCTTAGAGACAAGGAGATTGTGCAAGTCTTCAATGGTTTTATTGTTAAAAGTCATTAGGCATCTCCTCCATCGTCTAGGATAGCTGGTACCTTGATATAGTAGTTGTCTTTTTCAGGTACGTTTTTAAACAAGCAATCACGGTCTGTTCCTTCTTCGGCCACATCAGGGCGGAGTACAGTCTTGCGGTCAGCCATAGTCGTAGTAGGTGCGACACCGGTTGTGTCAACTTCGCCCAGCAACTCAACCATGTCTACAATCTTAGACAAGGTAGTCGCAAAGGCAGCAGTTTCTTCTTCAGAGAATCTTAATTTTGAAAGATTGGCAACGTGTGTTACCTCTTCTTGCGTAATTTTCATCTTGCATCCTTTCGTGAAATGATGATTTTTAGTCTGTTCTATTTTACCATATTTTCCTATAAATAAGGGAGGGATAAGTGAAAAGAAATAGAAATTGAAAAAAATGCTAAAATCCGATATAATGGAGTGTTGAAAGGAATAGTAAAATCCAATGTAAAAATCATTCTTAGCTATTGAAACAAGAAAAATAGAGAATCAAAGAAAGAGAACTTATGAATATTCAAGAAGAAATTAAGAAACGTCGTACCTTTGCCATCATCTCCCACCCTGACGCGGGGAAAACAACCATCACTGAGCAACTGCTCTACTTTGGGGGCGAGATTCGTGAGGCTGGCACTGTAAAAGGAAAGAAAACAGGGACTTTTGCCAAGTCTGACTGGATGGATATCGAGAAGCAACGTGGGATTTCGGTGACTTCATCTGTTATGCAGTTTGACTACGATGGTAAGCGCGTCAATATCCTCGACACACCAGGGCATGAGGACTTTTCAGAAGATACTTATCGTACCTTGATGGCGGTGGATGCAGCGGTCATGGTGGTGGACTCTGCTAAGGGTATCGAGGCGCAAACCAAGAAATTGTTTGAAGTTGTTAAACATCGTGGTATTCCAGTCTTTACCTTTATGAACAAGCTGGACCGTGACGGTCGTGAGCCTTTGGATCTCTTGCAAGAATTAGAAGAAGTCTTGGGTATTGCCAGTTACCCGATGAACTGGCCAATCGGGATGGGGAAAGCTTTTGAGGGTTTGTATGATCTCTATAACCAACGCCTGGAGCTCTACAAAGGGGATGAGCGTTTTGCTAGTTTAGAAGATGGGGACAAGCTTTTTGGTAGCAATCCTTTCTACGAACAAGTCAAGGATGATATTGAACTTTTAAATGAAGCTGGAAATGAGTTTTCAGAGGAAGCTATCCTTGCTGGAGAATTGACACCTGTCTTCTTCGGTTCAGCCCTTACTAACTTTGGTGTGCAGACCTTCCTTGAAACCTTCCTCAAGTTTGCTCCAGAACCTCATGGTCACAAGAAAACAGACGGAGAAATTGTGGATCCTCATGACAAGGATTTCTCAGGATTTGTCTTTAAAATCCAAGCCAACATGGATCCTCGTCACCGTGACCGTATCGCCTTTGTTCGTATCGTATCAGGCGAATTTGAGCGTGGCATGAGTGTCAACCTACCTCGTACTGGTAAAGGGGCTAAACTTTCGAATGTGACTCAGTTTATGGCGGAAAGTCGTGAAAATGTGACTAATGCTGTAGCAGGAGATATCATCGGGGTTTACGATACCGGTACTTATCAAGTTGGAGATACCTTGACAGTTGGGAAAAATAAATTTGAATTTGAACCACTGCCAACCTTTACACCTGAAATTTTCATGAAAGTATCTGCTAAGAATGTCATGAAGCAAAAATCTTTCCACAAGGGAATCGAGCAATTGGTGCAAGAAGGTGCTATTCAGCTTTATAAAAATTACCAAACAGGCGAGTACATGCTGGGAGCTGTTGGTCAACTCCAGTTTGAAGTCTTTAAACACCGTATGGAAGGCGAATACAATGCGGAAGTGGTTATGAGCCCAATGGGTAAAAAGACCGTTCGTTGGATCAAGCCTGAGGACTTGGATGAACGGATGTCATCAAGCCGAAATATCTTGGCTAAAGACCGTTTTGACCAACCAGTCTTCCTCTTTGAAAATGACTTTGCGCTCCGCTGGTTTGCGGATAAGTATCCAGACGTAGAGTTGGAAGAGAAGATGTAAATCGTTACAAATGACTAGCAACATAAAGTTGCTGTCATTTGACGGTAACCGCTATGGCGGCTTACCTAAACGCTTCACTAGGAAAAATCCACGAATGGTATCGATTCGTGGATTTTTCCGTCGTAAGGGGTAGTGAGTGGTCTAGCTAACGGCCTCACTAACTACGTTTAGCACATATGATCGATTTGCTAAACTCCGTGTCGTAGTTCAGTAAATTTACTTGATTGTGTAACAATCTAAGTAACTAACGCCAAGTTTCTATGGAACTTGGCTAGGCGCTCCACTAGTAAAGTTTTACGAATAATGTCGATTCGTAAAACTTTACGTCGTAACTGGTAGTGAGCAGTCTAGCTAACTGCTTTGCTAACTACGTTTGGCAAATGAAATCGATTTATAAAACTCAGTGTCGTAATCTAATAATAGGTAACCTCTATGGCGGTCTACCTAAACGCTTCACTAGGAAAAATCCACGAATATTATCGATTGGTGGATTTTTCCGTCGTAATGGTAAGGAAGCGAACTAGCTAACTGCTTTACTAACTACGTTTTGTAAATGGAATCGATTTGCCAAACTCCGTGTCGTGGTGTAACAATCGGTTTACCTAAACGCTTCACTAGGCAAATTCCACGAATGGTATCGATTCGTAAAACTCAGCGTCGTAATCTAACAATCGCTAACCTTTATGTTGGTTGATCTAAATATTCTGATAAGAGAAGTCCAGGAATGCTATATTCATGGGCTTTTTCCTTGTGGTATTGTGGGCTTTTTTGTAAGAGTTAGTAGGTCGAGCTATTTGCATTACTAAAGTGCAACCTTTTTGGTTCTCAGCTTGCTCAAGAAATATCGTAGTTAAACTATATACTTTATACTTTGAAATTTACTATCTCTTAATTCTAATGAAAACAGCGAAGAGTTCCTTGAATAACATACAATATATATGGCTATGCGAAGGAAAATGATGCTCTTTTTAATTTTGGATAAGTATGACGTATTCATCGGTAAAAATAATGGATTTTTCTTTTTTATAGACCAGTCAATAAGGGATTCAGTTATCTAGTATATTAATTTTGTTTATCAATGAAGAATTCATACAAAACAAATCAGAAAATGCTTTTTTTTTTAGCAAGAATACTAAAAAATAAGTTGACTTAACATAGTGATTTGTGTATAATAGGAAACGATTGCATTAAGATAACTACTATAGTACTTTTTTTGGAGGAAAAAAATAAATGTTTTTCAGACGTCAAAAGGGTCAATATCGCGAAACTGATCGTGTGACTCGATACAAACTGGTAAAATCCGGTAAGCATTGGTTGAGAGCCTCAACCTCTCTTTTTGGCTTATTCAAGGTTTTACGTGGTGGTGTGGATACTACTCAGGTTATGACCGAAGTAGTAGAAAACCAAACTAATCAAACGATTACAGGTCTTGATATTATAAGAGGTATTGCAGCAACAGGTGCCGTATTAGGCGGGACTGTTGCTACTCAGACAAAAGTTTTTGCAAACGAAGCGGTAGCCCTTGAAAAAACGTTAGATAGTTCAGATGCTTTAGCAACGCATGATACAGTTGTCCTTGGTACAACTGCAAAAGTGGATGCGGAGAATTCGGCAAGTCTGTCTCATTCAGTAAGCGAGAGTGTATCTAGCTCAGAATCAATATCCACTAGTCTATCAGCTAGCGTTAGTTCTTCTGCCAGTATGTCAACAAGTGCCTCAGAAAGCGCATCAACTTCAGCTAGCGTCTCAGCAAGTACCTCTGTAAGTTCTAGTCAGTCGATGGTGGCTTCAGACAATAGTGTACATTCTACTACTGCTTCTGAGACTTCTGGAAAAGCAGAGTCTGTGTCAAAAGAAAGTCAGTTGGCTAAAGAAGGGTTATCTGCCTCTAAGCTAGGTGCTCCTGTATTGGAATCAGCTAAATTGGAAAAAGGTTTGGTTGATACGAATGCAGAAATAAGTAGTTTGGCAGGAGTGACTGCTGGTGCCATAGCAACATCGGAAGTTTCAGCTAAACAACAGGATGAAAATCGTAAGAAGTTAACCAAACTTTCAGCTGAAATGGGTGAGTACCTGGCAAAAGCGGTTGGTCTACCTAATAGTGATGCAGCTATAGCAAAAGTGAATGCTGCGGTGACTGCTATCGAGACAGCTCTTGCTAATCCTAAGGCAGATTTGACCGAAACTGTAAAACTAGCGACCTCTGCTCGTAACTCGATTGCTAATGCTGTGTTGAGAGTCAATTCAGGTGCGCGTGATGCACGAAATGGTCAAGGTATGGGCAGTGGGGTACATCCTAGAGCTTTGCCTACTTCGTTAATCACGAACACGTTTGCTAGCAATAGAACATCGGCTTCGCTTGAATCAGGTCAGTACAATAAGAATACTCATGAAGTAATCTGGCGTATCAATATGCACTCAGATAATGCCCTGAATTATGCTGGTTTACTTGCCAATGTGGATCCAAATACGACTATTACCCGTGTTACTTTTAATGGTCAACCGATGGAGAAGCGTGGTGGTTCTGGCAATGAGTACGTGTTTAGCAAACGTCATGATTTAAATAGAAATTTAGAGGCAACGATTGAAGTTCATGCCACTGTAAATGAAAAATCAAGCAATGCCAGATTGGATGCCCGAGTTGCTACAAGTAGTCAACCATTTACAAGTACGAATGTTTCTGGTAATTACACGAATTTGATGACCTCTTATGTCCATACAGGTAGAGCAGGGAATCAAAATGATGCTGTGAGAAATCAGGGACGTGCAACAGATAATCCTCCTACTGTTGAATTGCCAAAATTACTTGAAGTTTTCAATGATGATTCTGTAAATATCAATATGGTGTTTAGAGATGATAAGGCTTTGAGATTGTTCTATACGGGAAATAATCCTGTTATTACAGGTTTACAAGGTAAAAATTTCCCTGGACAAATCAACTTTGCGACTCTTAAACGAGATCCTAAAACAGGACTCAATACAGCCTATGTTTATGAACATAAGCAGTGGACAACCGAGATTTATGGTACGATTGGTCGGGAAAATGGCTGGAAACCAATGACTCCTGGGGATTACAATATTTCGTATGGCGCTGATGATACTGCCGGACAAAAAACAATGACTACGATGACTGTTCGTATTCACGGATTTAATGAGCGTCAATCTCCTATAAGCGGTGCGACTGTCGCAGTTAATAATGCGACAAATCTGAGTCAGGCGGAAAAAGACCAAGTGTTGGCTAACTTTAAAGCAGCCAATGCAAACGTTCTCTCAAGTACAGATTACAAAAAAGGATCTGAAGAAGGTTCTATCAGTGTAGCTAATAATGGAGATGTTACTATTACTTATCGTGATAGAACCACGGATACAGTCACAAACAATGTTAAGTATGGTGTAGAGAAAACAACGGAGCACTTCTATGCAGTTAGCGGCGAGCCTCTATCTAATATAAATCCAAGAAGTCTTGTGCGCACAGTTGGCGGAGCATCTGACTTCCCTAGTGGGACAAAGTTTGCATGGAAACAAGGTCAAGCTCCTACAATGGAAGCGATGAAAGACGGCGTGAACCCTCGGACTGCAACCTTAACGGTAACTCACCCAGATAAAACTACTACAGATTTAACATACAAGTACACAGTTTATCAAAAAATTGAGACTAAAACTAACAATGGAGTTCCAGGTAAGTTCTATGCCTTTAAAGCAGTACCGGGGACAGAAAGAACTGTTGGAAATAGCTATGCTAATAATATAGGCGGATATTCAAAATTCTATATTAATAACGAGTCTCTTCCTTCAGGGACTACATTTGCTTATGAATATCAGCTGAATGATAATCGCTCAACACCTGTACGTAAACAAGATGGCTCTCCAGCCTTTAGTAGCGTATGGCATACAACTGCTGATTTGGCTACAACTCACAGCACCACCTATAAAGCAATAGCAACTTATCCTAAAGGACGCCTTGGTGATGTAACAACTTCAAATCCTGCTCTCACAAGTACAGTGAGCTTTAATTATACAGTAGTTGATCCGGTAGCCAAGCAAGAGTATGTTACAACGGTTGGAAATACAGCACCACTAAATGATATCATTGCTAACCCGGATAAGGCGATTAAGAACTCTGATGATAGAGTTGCAATACCTAATGGTCCGACTGTGGCAACTAGAACCGATTACAGCTGGAGAGATTCGGCACCAAATGCTAGCACAGTAAGCACTCCAGGGATCTATAAGAAAGAAGTCACAGTTACTTTACCACAAGGTTCAACGGATAAACCAAGAAATAGTACAAATGTTCCTGTAACTATCAAAGTTAGACCAAACCCACCACAAATCTCAACAGATCAGGTAACGAATACAGGTGGACTTCCAAATAAAGGAATTACCGTAACGAATGCATTGCCAAATGCGCAGGTCACCTTGACAATCGGCGGTAAGACTCTTACTAAACAAGCAGATGGTAATGGAAATGTAACCTTCCCTTCTACCGATGTTGCAGATAGCAATGGTCTTCTCCCAATAGGAAACGTAACTGTTAAACAAAGCAAGGCATTTGATAATCCAGTAACAGGTCAAAATGAAACGTTGAACTCAGATGTAAGTACTGTTAACATTAGTAAGGAAAATATACCGCCAACAGTTGATCTTACTGTTAAGGTTAATGGAGAGACCCCTGAGATAGATAGTTCGGGCCGCTATATTTTTTATGCTGGAGATACGATTCAAATTACTTATACCGGTAGGGACAATAGTGGTAAGCTTACCACGTTGAAAATGCGTAATGCAAAGGATGATTTGAATGACTTCTTTGAAGGGAAATTCACTGAGTGGGGGCGTGGTCCAGTCGAGAATATCACGACACTGACAAGTACTAATCAAACCACAAAGACGGTTAATGCGGTTGCAAATAGCGATATGACTTGGAAATCTGGTAATATCTTCTCTCGTGTTATTACAGCGGTTGACCCAAATGGAAATACGGGAGAAAGCCCATGGTTTGGTGTTGTACAAGGACGCTTGGCGGATAAGATTAAATTGACAAAACCGCCTGTCATTGCCGTTGCTGATAAGTTAAATTTGACTCCTGCTGAGAAGGAAAAAATTAAATCAGAAGTCGAGAAATCGAATCCGTCTGATACATCTCGCATTCGTACTTATGACGTCCGACCAAATGGTGATGTGACTATTACATTTAAAGATGGAACTTCAAAGACAATCACTCCTAATTTGGACTATGGTGTTGAAGCTGCAAGTAGTGTATTCTACACTTATGTTGGGGAAGGTGACACCATTCGTCCAAAAGATGTCATTAAAGCTGTTAATGGCGGCACTATTCCAAGTGATGCTGATGTAACATGGGAACAAGCACCAGATGTGACAAACTCAGGAAACAACAAACAAGCCGTAGTAAAAGTGACTTATAGGGATGGAACAGTTAAGCGAGTCCCAGTAACCTATAGTACAATGTCTACTTATGATGCTAAGGCACCAATTTATGATTGGGCTGGAGAAGCACCACGCTATGGACGAGAGCGCGCACCATATTTAAAACAAAGTGGTAATGACAATATACCGCCTGGAACTGATGGGGCTTGGTATGATGCGAACGGAAAAGTGGTTGGAAATACTTCGCCAATTCCTGAGAAAAACGTTGCAGGAACGCACGAGTATCGCCTGAAAGTTACCTATCCAAAGGGACGATTTGATAATAGCACGACTAAACTTAGCAAGGACGTAACGGTCAGACAAATCGTTGTAGACCCTGTTAAAAAAGCTGATTTGACCTATGTTCAGGGAGAAACAAATGTTGCTTCGGCTGAGAATGTTCTAAAAAATAATACTAAACAAACTTTGGCAAACGGGACGCCAAATGAAGCATTCCCGGCAGGAACAAAATTTGAGTGGGTAGGTGGTGCGCCATCTACTGCTACACCAGGAATTGTTGAGAAAAAAGTTAAAGTGACACTTCCGCTAGATGCAAATGGTACTCGAATTTCCAAAGAAGTTCCTGTAAATGTTACAGTGAAACCACAAGCGCCGCAAATTTCAGATGATCAATTGACTGAAAAAGGTGGTTTACCAAATCGTAGTATCGAGGTAACTAATGTTACACCAGGTGCGACAGTAACCTTGACAATCGGTGATAAAACATTTACTAAGGTAGCTGGACCTAACGAAACAAGACTAAGCTTCACGCCAACAAATCTTGAAAAAGCTTACAATGCTAATAACGGTTTACTTCCAACGGGTAGAGTAACGGTTAAACAAGCGCTTCCAAATCCGACGACGAGCCAAACTAATCCATTAGAGTCAGACACTACGGTTAAAGAACAAGGAATCACTAAGGAAACAGAAGCACCAGAACCAACCTTTGATCTCTATATCCAGAATGATAAGACAAAACAGTGGGAAAAACAATCCATCCAGGATACTGTTCGCCCAGGTGCAAGAGGATATGAAATCTTCGCAGGTGATAAAATTAAAATCGTCATAAGCGGCAAGGATAACAGTGGTAAGATTAAAACTCTGAAATTGCATGATGGAACTTCAGATATAGATAGAATCTTCCAAAAAGACTATTCATCAGACGATTCTGCACCTGGCTTCAAGGATACTCCAACGGAAGCCTCAACAACAAATCCTGCTATTCGAGAGTATACAGCAACTTATGATGAAAACAAGCAATATGCAGATGGTAACAGATGGAACCGTGGGGTTAAAGCTGTCGATTTATCTGATAATGAAGCTCGTACTCTGACAGTAGTAGCACAAGGAAAATTAAGTAAAAAATTCCCAGGTAAAGTGCCAGCGACAGTTCAAGTAACTAATGCGACAACTCCATCAGCAGATGATAAAGAAAAGATTCTTGCAGCGGTGAAGGGTTCAAATCCGGAAAAAGCAAATCGTATTAGTAAATATGAATTTAAAAACGGTGGAGCTGTATCAAAGGGTAAAGTTACAGTCGTCATTACCTATAAAGATGGTACATCGAATGAAGTAGAGGTACCAGTATCGGATTCTGATTATAAGTCAGAACAAGCCTCTCAATCAGCGTCAACAAGTGCGGTAGCCTCTACATCAGCAAGCACAAGTGCTGTAGCATCTACCTCAGCATCAACAAGTGCGGTAGCGTCTACGTCAGCATCAACAAGTGCCGTAGCATCTACCTCAGCAAGCACAAGCGCCGTAGCCTCTACATCATCATCAACAAGTGCCGTAGCATCTACCTCAGCAAGCACAAGCGCCGTAGCCTCTACATCAGCAAGCACAAGCGCCGTAGCGTCTACCTCAGCATCAACAAGTGCCGTAGCGTCTACCTCAGCAAGCACAAGCGCTGTAGCGTCTACCTCAGCAAGCACAAGTGCGGTAGCTTCTACCTCAGCCTCAACAAGCGCTGTAGCGTCTACCTCAGCGTCAACAAGTGCTGTAGCGTCTACCTCAGCAAGCACAAGCGCTGTAGCATCTACATCAGCATCAACAAGCGCCGTAGCGTCTACCTCAGCGTCAACAAGTGCGGTAGCCTCTACCTCAGCAAGCACAAGCGCAGTAGCATCTACTTCAGCGTCAACAAGTGCTGTAGCGTCTACCTCAGCATCAACAAGTGCCGTAGCGTCTACATCAGCAAGCACAAGTGCGGTAGCGTCTACATCAGCAAGCACAAGCGCAGTAGCGTCTACCTCAGCGTCAACAAGTGCGGTAGCCTCTACCTCAGCAAGCACAAGTGCGGTAGCGTCTACGTCAGCAAGCACAAGCGCAGTAGCCTCTACCTCAGCGTCAACAAGTGCGGTAGCCTCTACCTCAGCAAGCACAAGTGCGGTAGCGTCTACGTCAGCAAGCACAAGTGCTGTAGCATCTACATCAGCAAGTACTAGCGCAGTAGCCTCTACTTCAGCGTCAACAAGTGCAGTAGCCTCTACCTCAGCATCAACAAGTGCCGTAGCGTCTACCTCAGCGTCAACAAGTGCCGTAGCGTCTACCTCAGCGTCAACAAGTGCCGTAGCGTCTACGTCAGCGTCAACAAGTGCCGTAGCGTCTACATCAGCATCAACAAGTGCCGTAGCGTCTACCTCAGCAAGCACAAGTGCCGTAGCCTCTACATCAGCATCAACAAGTGCCGTAGCGTCTACGTCAGCAAGCACAAGCGCTGTAGCATCTACATCAGCGTCAACCAGTGCCGTAGCGTCTACGTCAGCAAGTACTAGCGCGGTAGCATCTACGTCAGCAAGCACAAGTGCTGTAGCGTCTACCTCAGCAAGCACAAGCGCCGTAGCGTCTACGTCAGCATCAACAAGTGCGGTAGCATCTACCTCAGCGTCAACAAGTGCCGTAGCATCTACGTCAGCAAGTACAAGCGCAGTAGCGTCTACGTCAGCATCAACAAGTGCGGTAGCATCTACCTCAGCGTCAACCAGTGCCGTAGCATCTACATCAGCAAGCACAAGTGCCGTAGCGTCTACCTCAGCGTCAACAAGTGCGGTAGCGTCTACCTCAGCGTCAACAAGCGCAGTAGCCTCTACGTCAGCAAGTACAAGCGCAGTAGCGTCTACCTCAGCGTCAACAAGTGCAGTAGCCTCTACGTCAGCCAGCACAAGTGCGGTAGCGTCTACCTCAGCGTCAACAAGTGCGGTAGCGTCTACCTCAGCATCAACTAGCGCGGTAGCATCTACGTCAGCAAGTACAAGCGCCGTAGCGTCTACGTCAGCATCAACAAGTGCAGTAGCGTCTACGTCAGCATCAACAAGTGCGGTAGCGTCTACGTCGGCGTCAACAAGTGCCGTAGCGTCTACTTCAGCGTCAACCAGTGCGGTAGCGTCTACGTCAGCCAGCACAAGCGCTGTAGCGTCTACGTCAGCGTCAACCAGTGCGGTAGCGTCTACTTCAGCATCAACCAGTGCGGTAGCGTCTACCTCAGCAAGCACAAGTGCGGTAGCGTCTACGTCAGCGTCAACCAGTGCGGTAGCGTCTACCTCAGCGTCAACAAGCGCAGTAGCATCTACCTCAGCCTCAACAAGTGCCGTAGCGTCTACGTCAGCGTCAACAAGTGCGGTAGCGTCTACATCAGCATCAACAAGTGCGGTAGCATCTACTTCAGCAAGCACAAGCGCAGTAGCCTCTACCTCAGCATCAACAAGTGCAGTAGCATCTACCTCAGCATCAACAAGTGCAGTAGCATCTACGTCAGCATCAACAAGCGCTGTAGCGTCTACCTCAGCAAGCACAAGCGCCGTAGCGTCTACATCAGCATCAACAAGTGCCGTAGCGTCTACCTCAGCAAGCACAAGCGCCGTAGCGTCTACCTCAGCAAGCACTAGCGCTGTAGCATCTACCTCAGCATCAACAAGTGCCGTAGCGTCTACCTCAGCGTCAACAAGCGCTGTAGCGTCTACGTCAGCAAGTACAAGCGCAGTAGCATCTACCTCAGCGTCAACAAGTGCGGTAGCTTCTACATCAGCAAACAAGTGCAGTAGCGTCTACATCAGCAAGCACAAGCGCTGTAGCATCTACGTCAGCAAGTACAAGCGCAGTAGCATCTACGTCAGCAAGTACTAGCGCGGTAGCCTCTACATCAGCGTCAACAAGTGCCGTAGCATCTACATCAGCAAGCACAAGCGCAGTAGCCTCTACATCAGCATCAACAAGTGCGGTAGCCTCTACATCAGCGTCAACAAGTGCAGTAGCCTCTACATCAGCATCAACAAGTGCAGTAGCGTCTACATCAGCATCAACAAGTGCGGTAGCCTCTACATCAGCGTCAACAAGTGCAGTAGCGTCTACATCAGCAAGCACAAGCGCTGTAGCGTCTACATCAGCATCAACAAGTGCGGTAGCCTCTACTTCAGCATCAACAAGTGCGGTAGCCTCTACTTCAGCGTCAACAAGTGCGGTAGCCTCTACCTCAGCATCAACAAGTGCGGTAGCCTCTACCTCAGCGTCAACAAGTGCGGTAGCCTCTACATCAGCAAGTACTAGCGCGGTAGCCTCTACATCAGCGTCAACAAGTGCCGTAGCATCTACATCAGCAAGCACAAGCGCTGTAGCGTCTACATCAGCAAGTACTAGCGCGGTAGCCTCTACTTCAGCATCAACAAGTGCCGTAGCGTCTACATCAGCAAGCACAAGCGCTGTAGCATCTACATCAGCAAGCACAAGCGCAGTAGCCTCTACATCAGCATCAACAAGTGCGGTAGCCTCTACATCAGCAAGTACTAGCGCGGTAGCCTCTACATCAGCGTCAACAAGTGCCGTAGCGTCTACGTCAGCAAGCACAAGCGCAGTAGCATCTACATCAGCGTCAACAAGTGCAGTAGCGTCTACCTCAGCGTCAACAAGTGCAGTAGCGTCTACGTCAGCAAGTACAAGCGCAGTAGCCTCTACGTCAGCAAGTACAAGCGCAGTAGCGTCTACCTCAGCCTCAACAAGTGCAGTAGCGTCTACGTCAGCGTCAACCAGTGCGGTAGCGTCTACGTCAGCAAGCACAAGTGCGGTAGCGTCTACGTCAGCAAGCACAAGTGCGGTAGCGTCTACGTCAGCAAGTACAAGTGCTGTAGCATCTACCTCAGCCTCAACAAGCGCCGTAGCGTCTACCTCAGCGTCAACAAGTGCCGTAGCGTCTACCTCAGCGTCAACAAGTGCCGTAGCGTCTACGTCAGCGTCAACAAGTGCCGTAGCCTCTACATCAGCATCAACAAGTGCCGTAGCGTCTACCTCAGCAAGCACAAGTGCCGTAGCCTCTACATCAGCATCAACAAGTGCCGTAGCGTCTACATCAGCAAGCACAAGCGCAGTAGCATCTACATCAGCATCAACAAGTGCGGTAGCCTCTACATCAGCGTCAACAAGTGCAGTAGCCTCTACATCAGCATCAACAAGTGCAGTAGCGTCTACATCAGCAAGCACAAGCGCTGTAGCATCTACATCAGCATCAACAAGTGCGGTAGCCTCTACATCAGCAAGCACTAGCGCTGTAGCCTCTACATCAGCAAGCACAAGCGCAGTAGCCTCTACATCAGCAAGCACAAGCGCTGTAGCATCTACATCAGCAAGCACAAGCGCAGTAGCCTCTACATCAGCATCAACAAGTGCGGTAGCCTCTACATCAGCGTCAACAAGTGCAGTAGCCTCTACATCAGCATCAACAAGTGCAGTAGCGTCTACATCAGCATCAACAAGTGCGGTAGCCTCTACATCAGCAAGCACAAGCGCAGTAGCCTCTACATCAGCATCAACAAGTGCGGTAGCCTCTACTTCAGCATCAACAAGTGCGGTAGCCTCTACTTCAGCGTCAACAAGTGCGGTAGCCTCTACCTCAGCATCAACAAGTGCGGTAGCCTCTACCTCAGCGTCAACAAGTGCGGTAGCCTCTACATCAGCAAGTACTAGCGCGGTAGCCTCTACATCAGCATCAACAAGTGCGGTAGCCTCTACATCAGCATCAACAAGTGCCGTAGCGTCTACATCAGCAAGTACTAGCGCGGTAGCCTCTACATCAGCAAGTACTAGCGCGGTAGCCTCTACTTCAGCATCAACAAGTGCCGTAGCGTCTACATCAGCAAGCACAAGCGCTGTAGCATCTACATCAGCAAGCACAAGCGCAGTAGCCTCTACATCAGCATCAACAAGTGCGGTAGCCTCTACATCAGCAAGTACTAGCGCGGTAGCCTCTACATCAGCGTCAACAAGTGCCGTAGCGTCTACATCAGCAAGCACAAGCGCAGTAGCCTCTACATCAGCATCAACAAGTGCGGTAGCCTCTACATCAGCGTCAACAAGTGCAGTAGCCTCTACATCAGCATCAACAAGTGCCGTAGCGTCTACATCAGCAAGCACAAGCGCAGTAGCCTCTACATCAGCAAGTACTAGCGCGGTAGCCTCTACATCAGCAAGCACAAGCGCTGTAGCATCTACATCAGCAAGCACAAGCGCTGTAGCATCTACATCAGCAAGCACAAGCGCAGTAGCCTCTACATCAGCATCAACAAGTGCGGTAGCCTCTACATCAGCATCAACAAGTGCCGTAGCGTCTACATCAGCAAGTACTAGCGCGGTAGCCTCTACATCAGCATCAACAAGTGCCGTAGCGTCTACATCAGCAAGCACAAGCGCTGTAGCATCTACATCAGCAAGCACAAGCGCAGTAGCCTCTACATCAGCAAGCACTAGCGCTGTAGCCTCTACATCAGCAAGTACTAGCGCGGTAGCCTCTACATCAGCGTCAACAAGTGCCGTAGCGTCTACATCAGCAAGCACAAGCGCAGTAGCCTCTACATCAGCATCAACAAGTGCGGTAGCCTCTACATCAGCGTCAACAAGTGCAGTAGCCTCTACATCAGCAAGCACAAGCGCTGTAGCCTCTACATCAGCAAGCACAAGCGCTGTAGCCTCTACATCAGCAAGCACAAGCGCCGTAGCCTCTACATCAGCGTCAACAAGTGCAGTAGCGTCTACATCAGCAAGCACAAGCGCTGTAGCATCTACATCAGCATCAACAAGCGCTGTAGCCTCTACATCAGCATCAACAAGTGCGGTAGCCTCTACATCAGCAAGCACAAGTGCGGTAGCCTCTACATCAGCAAGTACTAGCGCGGTAGCCTCTACATCAGCGTCAACAAGTGCCGTAGCGTCTACATCAGCAAGCACTAGCGCTGTAGCCTCTACATCAGCAAGTACTAGCGCGGTAGCCTCTACATCAGCAAGCACAAGCGCTGTAGCATCTACATCAGCAAGCACAAGCGCTGTAGCCTCTACATCAGCGTCAACAAGTGCGGTAGCCTCTACATCAGCAAGCACTAGCGCGGTAGCCTCTACATCAGCAAGCACAAGTGCGGTAGCTTCTACATCAGCGTCAACAAGTGCAGTAGCCTCTACCTCAGCATCAACCAGTGCGGTAGCATCTACATCAGCATCAACAAGTGCGGTAGCCTCTACATCAGCATCAACAAGTGCGGTAGCCTCTACATCAGCAAGTACTAGCGCGGTAGCCTCTACATCAGCGTCAACAAGTGCCGTAGCGTCTACATCAGCAAGCACAAGCGCTGTAGCATCTACATCAGCATCAACAAGTACGTCAACTTCAATAGGTGTAAGTACATCAATTTCAACAAGTACAAGTACTTCAATAAACACACCAGCTGATAAGACAGTCGTATCTGATCCAAACGCTTTAACTCCAGAAGAGAAGAAAGTGATCGAAGACAAGGTCAAAGCTGTTAACCCAGGCTCTACAGTAGTAGTAACTAACAATGGTACTACTACCGTCACAACACCGTCAGGTAAGACAGCGGTTATCCCAGGTGTAGACTTGACTAAGACAGAGAAATCTGTACCGACACCAAATGCTGGAAATGATATCGTTAAACCAGCCGATAAGACAGTCGTATCTGATCCAAACGCTTTAACTCCAGAAGAGAAGAAAGTGATCGAAGACAAGGTCAAAGCTGTTAACCCAGGTTCTACAGTAGTAGTAGCAAACAATGGTACTACTACCGTCACAACACCATCAGGTAAGACAGCGGTTATCCCAGGTGTAGACTTGACTAAGACAGAGAAATCTGTACCGACACCAAATGCAGGCAATGACATCGTTAAACCAGCCGATAAGACAGTTGTATCTGATCCAAACGCTTTAACTCCAGAAGAGAAGAAAGTGATCGAAGATAAGGTCAAAGCTGTTAACCCAGGCTCTACAGTAGTAGTAACTAACAATGGTACTACTACCGTCACAACACCGTCAGGTAAGACAGCGGTTATCCCAGGTGTAGACTTGACTAAGACAGAGAAATCTGTACCGACACCAAATGCAGGCAATGACATCGTTAAACCAGCCGATAAGACAGTTGTATCTGATCCAAACGCTTTAACTCCAGAAGAGAAGAAAGTTATTGAAGATAAGGTCAAAGCAGTCAACCCAGGCTCTATAGTAGTGGTAACTAACAATGGTACTACTACCGTCACAACACCATCAGGTAAGACAGCCGTTATTCCAGGTGTAGACTTGACTAAGTCAGGAGACATTACAACTAGACCAAATGAAGGCAATGACATCGTTACACCAGCCGATAAGACAGTTGTATCTAATCCAGATGCTTTAACTCCAGAAGAGAAGAAAGTGATCGAAGACAAGGTCAAAGCCGTTAACCCAGGTTCTACAGTAGTGGTAGATGACAAGGGTAACGCAACCGTCACAACACCATCAGGTAAGACAGCGGTGATTCCAGGTGCAGATTTGACTAAGACAGAAGAAGATGTAATGAAACCAAGCACAGCACCTTCTGAGTCAGAATCAACACTTGCATCTACATCAGCAGACACATTATCTTCTGAAACACCATCAGAATCAACAGGTAAGTCAAGACAGCAATTGCCAAATACAGGTACAGAAGCTTCCAAATCATCTGTACTCCTTGGAGCTTTGGCAGCTGTGACTGGTTTAGGTCTGTTTGCGAAACGCCGTAAACGTGATGATGAAGAATAATCGGATTAAAAATACATAGAAAGTATTATTGTTTCGATTTATGAAGAATCCCTTGGATGAAAAATCATCCAGGGGATTTTTTGCGTTTTAAAAGTTAAGGGAGATAGAAAATAGCATAAAAAATGTTATAATAGTAGGAAAGGAGAACGACTACATGACTGAAAAAATTACGGTAATTGTACCAGTTTATAATGTTGAAAATTACCTAGAAAAATGTTTGGATAGTTTAATTAATCAAACTTATAAAAATCTTGAGATAATTGTAATTAATGATGGTTCTACAGATAATTCGGGTGAAATTTGTCAAGAGTATGCACAAAAAGATAATCGAATTGTCTATATTGAAAAAGACAATGGTGGTCAATCGGAAGCAAGAAATATGGGCTTAGATCGAATGACTGGATCTTATGTGACCTTTGTTGACTCGGATGATTGGGTCGAGTTAGATTATGTAGAAATCCTTTACAAAAAAATAACGGAGTATCAAGCTGATATTACGGTTGGAAATTATTATTCTTTTAATGAATCTGAAGGAATGTACTACTTCCATATATTTGGAGACTCCTATTATGAGAAAGTCTATGACAATGTTTCTATCTTTGAAAACTTGTATGAGTCTCAAGAAATGAAGAGTTTCGCTTTGATATCTGTTTGGGGAAAACTTTATAAGGCAGATTTGTTTAAACAATTACGTTTTGATATAGGTCGGTTAGGAGAAGATGGTTATCTCAATCAAAAGATTTATTTACTTGCTGAGAAGACTATTTATTTGAATAAAGGATTATATGCCTATCGCCAAAGAGAAGGAAGTAGTTCCAGAATTTGGACAGAAAAGTGGATGCACGCCTTAGTTGATGCTATGTCTGAGCGTATTACTCTACTAGCTAATTTGGGTTATCCACTTGAGAAACACTTGGCAGTTTATCGTCAGATGTTGAAGGTCAGCCTCGCAAACGGTCAAGCTAGTGGTTTATCTGACACAGCAACGTATAAAGAGTTTGAAATGAAAAGAACTCTTTTAAATCACTTATCTATACAAGAGCAAAAGGAAAAGAAAGCAATTGTTTTGGCAGCGAATTATGCCTATGTCGAGCAGGTCATGACGACTATTAAGTCCATTTGCTATCACAATCGCTCAATTCGTTTTTATCTGATTAATAATGATTTTCCCAACGAATGGTTGAAACAATTGAATAAGCGATTAGAAAAGTTTGATTCAGAAATTATCAATTGCAGGGTGACATCTGAGCAAATTTTGCGTTATAAAACGGATATTAGTTACACTGTTTTTTTGCGTTATTTTGTGGCTGACTTCGTGAAAGAAGACAAAGCTCTTTATTTGGACTGCGATTTAGTCGTAACGAAAAATCTAGATGACTTGTTTGCTACAGATTTACAGAACTATCCTTTGGCTGCTATTCGAGATTTTGGAGGCAGAGCCTATTTCAGCCGAGAAATCTTTAATGCAGGTGTTCTCTTGGTTAATAATGCTCTTTGGAAGCAAGAGAATATAACTCAAAAGTTGATTGATTTGACCAATGAATGGCATAATAAGGTGGATCAGGCTGATCAAAGCATTTTGAATATGCTTTTTGAAAACAGATGGTTGGAATTGGACTTTGATAATAATCATATTGTCATTCATGAACGTTTCGCAAACTATAATTTTCCAGATGGGCAGGAATATCCAGGAATTATCCACTATTTATCAGAGAGAAAGCCTTGGCATACACACGCTGAACAAACCTATCGTGATGTTTGGTGGTATTACCATGATATGGAATGGACAGAGTTGGGAAAAAATTATCATTTACATTCTCTTAAAAAATTGCATCTTTATCCTCTAAAAGTTCCATTTTCTTGTTTGATTTATACAGCTTCAGATCAAATTGAGCAGTTGGAAACACTAATAGTGGCTTTACCAGAAGTACAATTTAAGATTGCAGCAAGAGTAATCGTTAATGAGAATCTTTCTAGACTCGTTGTGTATCCAAACGTTACTGTCTATTCTGGAACAGTATCTTTGGAGGAATTGGATAGAGAATTGGTAGAAACTTGTCAGCTTCTTTTAGATATAAACTATGGTGAGAAGGAAACAGAAATATTAGAGCAATTTATTTCCCAAAATAAACCAATTTTAGCCTTTGAGAATACTAAATCTTATGAAGCGAACCAAGAGATATATCAGACTGATCAAGTTTCAGAAATGATAAAGAGAATAAGAGAGTTAAATAGATGAGAAAAAACATTGTGCGAGGTGATGCACTAATCTTAACTGTAAGTGATCAGATTGAGCAGTTAGATTATCTCCTAGAAAACTTGCCAGATATTTGTTTTCATATTGCCGCTCCTGTACAGTTTTCTAAAAAGATAAGAGCACTGGAGTCTAAATATAATGTCCGTCTCATGACAGTTACAACTGATCAGCAAATTGACTTTCTAGTGAACATCTGCGACATCCTATTAGATATCAATCATTTTCAGGAAGTTGATTCTATTGTTTCCAAATTTGTGCAGGCTGGTAAAATGGTCTTGGCTTTTGACAATACAGTCCATGAAAATCAAGGACAGGAAGTTTTTTTATCAAGTACACCAGATAAATTGGTTTCTAGAGTGAGAGAGTATCTGAATGAAGTCAGGGTAGGCATCAATTATCAAGAAAATATCATCCAAGATGGAAATTGGAATGTATTTCAAATAGATGATAGGGCTGACTTGCTTGTAGGCACTAATGTTATTTGTAGAAATTTTGAAAATTTCCATGTCTCTTCTGGTAAGGTAATACTGCATGATGGTGTCTTTATCAACAACTCTTGTAGTTTTAACTGTATAGAAAGAATTGAAATTGGGGCAGGTACCATGATGGGAGAAGGTGTTCGTTTCTATGATCACGACCATATCTATACCGCTGAAAAAATCGAAAAATGGCAGTGGACTACAGCACCAATTAGAGTTGGAAGAGATTGTTGGATAGGAAGTAATGTCACGATTTTAAAAGGAGTGACGATTGGGGATAATACCATTATCGGAGCAGGCTGTCTTATTCGCAATGATGTTCCAGCAAATAGTGTGGTTTATCAAGATAGAAATCTTATTATAAGAGAGCGTAATTAAGAAAAATAAATATTTAAGGTGATAAATATATGAGGAATGAATTAATCAGTATCATCGTACCGATTTACAATGTAGAAAATTATTTACGGCAGTGTTTGGATAGTATTCTAGATCAGACGTATGAACATTTCGAATGTTTGCTAATAAATGATGGATCTCCAGATAATTCAGCAGATATCTGTAAAGAATATGTTGATAAAGATGCTCGTTTCCATTATTTTGAGAAAGCAAACGGCGGTCTCGCATCAGCGCGTAATTTGGGAATTAAACAATCAAAAGGACAATTTATTACTTTTATTGATTCGGATGATTGGATTGAATTGGATTATTTAGAAGTATTGTATTCAAAAATAAAGGAATATAATACAGATTTTGTCATTTCATCTTATAATAAATTTGATATGGATGAATATTGTTTTTATCTTCACATTTGGGATCAGGATTATTATGAAAAAATATGGACTAGTCAGGAATTGCTAACTCAGCTGCCAAACCTTGAAAATTATGATGGTTCTTACACAGTTTCTTGGGGAAAACTATTTAAACGTTCCTTATTTGATGAGATATTATTTAATGAGCAACGGAAATTTGGAGAAGATTTCGAGTGCAGTTTTAAATTGTATTTAACCATGTCTAGTTGCTTATATATTCATAAGGCACTCTATAATTATAGAGTACATTCAGAGTCAATGTTAGGAAAAGCTTTGACAGAGAGACAGTTGATGGATGATATAGAGATTCGAGTAGGACGGTTGCCTTATCTCATAGTGAGAGGGATTGATGCATCACCATATATTTCAAATCTGAAATCCTTCATTCAATATAGGATAAACGGGAAGGAAAAGGTAGAGATAGAAAATTCAAATGCCTTACACATGTATCAAGAAACACTTAGAAATTTATAGGGTAATCAAATGAAAAATCAATTTTTAGGAGTAAATAATAATTATCGTGATAAGTTAGAGACGATTCCCCAGTCTATCTGCTTCTAAATAGAAATTTAAAATTTTTCACTTTTAAGACTAATAGAAGTCGTATATTTTCTTTAGAAGACCCAGAGAAAAAGATAAAGGTCATTCAGTAGTTTTTAGGAGAGTAGAGGTACAGGTAATGAATGAATTAATTAGTATTATAGTCCCAATTTATAATGTTGAGAATTATTTGAGACAGTGTTTGGATAGCATTATGAATCAAACATATCGAAATTTTGAGTGTTTATTAATAAATGATGGTTCGTCAGATAATTCAGAAGATATTTGTAGAGAGTATGTTTCTAAAGATTCTCGTTTTCGTTATTTTGAGAAAGAAAATGGTGGAGTATCATCGGCTAGAAATTTAGGTATTGAATGTTCGGGGGGGGCGTACATTACTTTTATTGATGCAGATGATTGGGTAGATTCTGATTATTTAGAAGTCCTTTACAATGCACTTATAGATGAGAATGCAGATATATCAGTATCTACTTATAAAAGGTTTCATATGGGGGATAATTGTTGGTATTTTCATTCTTCTCAGAGGGGATATGAAAAAAGAGTATTTACAAATCAAGAATTAATTGATGAATTTATAGATTTAAACACATTTGACCATTCGTATGGTTTTGTGTGTGGGAAATTAGTTCGCAAAGATCTATCAGATAATATTGCTTTTAATGAAATGACAACTCTTGGGGAAGATATGGAATATTGGTTAAAACTATATCTTATTTCTAACAAAGTTGTATATGTCAATAGAGATAGTTATATTTATCGTGTCGATAATATTAATAGACACTTTGGAGCAGAAAAAATTCGTAGTGATATTCAACAGCGATTGAATTTTATAGCATTTCTTGCGATTAGAGGTATAGATATATCAAAATATGTAAATAGTTGTTTATCTGTAATTAAATATCGAGTTGAGAAACTAAAGGAGTTACCTGTATATGATGCATCTGAGACTGTAAGGTGGCTTCATGAGGTTATGTTTTTGCTAGAAGGGAGAAGTGAATCATAAAATGTTGGAAAATGAATTAATCAGCATTGTAATTCCAATCTACAATGTAGAAAATTATTTGAGACAATGCTTGGATAGTATTGTTGCTCAAACATATCAAAATTTTGAGTGTTTACTAATAAATGATGGTTCGCCAGATAACTCTGCTGATATTTGTAGAGAGTATGTTTCTAAAGATTCTCGTTTTCGTTATTTCGAAAAAGAAAATGGTGGAGTTTCCTCAGCACGTAACCTAGGTATTGAACATTCTAAAGGAGAGTATATTACTTTTATTGATTCGGATGATTGGGTAGATTCTGATTATTTAGAAGTTTTATATACGACTCTTTTAGAAGAAGGAGCAGATATAGCTGTCTCTACTTATAAACAATTTAATATGGATGATAATTGTTATTATGTGCATTCTTATCAAAGAGGATATGAAAAACGAATTTTTGAAAAATATCAGTTGATTGAAGAATTACCTGTTTTGGAGCGGTATGACCAATCTTATGGAATAACGTTTGGGAAAATAATATCAAAAAAGGCTTTGGGAATAATTAGGTTTAATGAGTATACCGCTTTATGTGAAGATATGGAATTTTGGTATAAATTATATCTTGTTTCAAATAAAATAATATATATAAACAAAGATACTTATAATTATAGGAAGTATGGAAACGCTAGTTTGAAACATATTGATGCGAAGAACAAGTATAGTGATATCCAACAACGGTTAAGTTTTATTTCTATTTTAGCTACTAATGGTAGAAATATACGAGGTTATATAGAGAATTTACTTATTCACTTAGAAATTAGTCTAGAGGAATTAAAAAATAGTAACCAAGAATCAGATGAAACTTATAGATGGATTGAGGAGATATTGTTTTTATTTAAGGGTACTGAGTAGAGCGAATGAACTGAGAAAAAGTCTATTTTGCTTATGTATCTAAACCATTTATATAAAGCAAAAAGCTTTCAATTATTGATAATTTATATTGAAATGTAAGAAATTTTAAAAAATTCTAGTTTAATTATTTTTTATTCTACAGTATATTATGAGTTTATATACTTAGATGATTACAGTCGAGGTTTATTATACTTTATTAAGTAATGATACCTAGAAAGTTAAGTTTGTTGCTTGACTACTTAAAGTTGTTTGTGGTAGTGAAGATAGTTTTTGCTTTCATTTTAAATTAAAACACTAAAACACTTTCTACATTAGTGTTGCACTTTAAACACAACGAAAGGAATCAATTAGAAATATGAAAATCCATATTACCAATCTATATGGAATGGCTAGAGAAAGTACAGCAACCATTGCTCAAAATGCTGTTCAAAAAATTGCTACTCAACTAGGATTTAGAGAGTTAGGGATTTATTTTTACCATGCATCCGCTGAAACTGTAGAAGAGAGAAGTAGAAGATTAGATGGGATTCTAGCCAGTGTTTCAATGGGAGATGTGGTCATTTTTCAAACACCTACTTGGAATGGTCTAGAGTTTGAAAGAGAATTTTTAAGTAAGTTGAAACTTCTCAATGTGAAAATCATAGTATTTGTTCATGATGTGATTCCTCTGATGTTTAAAGCAAATGAATTTTTGATGCAGGATTATATCAATCTTTACAACATGGCAGATAGTATCATCTTACCATCAGAAGCTATGAAAGAGAAACTACTTCAACAAGGATTGAATGTTAAAAAAGTCATTTTTCAAAGAATGTGGGATCATCCTCATGATTTGGACTTACATGAACCTATATTTAAAAAAGAAGTTTATTTTGCAGGAAATTTAAGTCGTTTCCCAGAATTAAAAACTTGGGAGGGGACAGTTCCGCTAACTGTATTTTCAAATGAAGAACAGCTTTCTTTGTCGAATCAAGTTCATATTGCGGGCTGGAAAACTGATGAGGAAATGCTCTTAGGGTTATCAAAAGGTGGATTTGGGCTGGTTTGGACTACACATCAAAATGAGGAACAAAATATCGATTATTACAGTATGAATGTTTCTTATAAATTGAGTACTTACTTAGCGGCAGGCATTCCTGTCATTATCCCTGCTACCTTATCTAATTCGGACTTTATAGTAGAGCAAGGATTGGGATTTGTAGTTGATAACTTAGAGGAAGCCAACCTTTTGGTGGAACAATTATCAGAGGAAGCCTATCTTCAAATGTGTAGTAGAGTGCGTTATTTTTCCTTTTTACTAAGTCAAGGTTTTTTTGCAAAACAATTTTTATTGCAAGCAGTTTTTGAACTAGGGATTAGTAACAATCAACAATCACGAGGTATTCGACTATTGACAGTTACAAATAGTCAGGATTTAGAACAAATTGAATATCTAGTAGAACAGCTTCCTGAGTGTGATTTTAACATTGCTGCTAGAACTCTTATGGGACCACGATTGACAAACTTGGCTGAGAAAGAAAATGTTTACCTATATCCAGCTTCAGATTCAGAAAAAATTGAGGAACTATTAGACAAGACTGATCTCTATTTGGATATTAACTATGGTGGGGAAGTAGATGGGGTTTTTAACCTCCTGTCAGACAAATCTATTCCTAGTTTTGCCTTTTATAAAACACAAAATGGGGAAAAAGGACAGTATCTCTTTTCTATCAGAAATGTTGATGCTATGGTAACTGCAATTAGGAATTATGCTGAAACAAAACAGTTGCCCAATAAACCATTTGATTTTGAAGTGCAGACCATAGATGAAACACTTGATTATATTCTGGAGCATCAATCTTCAATAGCTCGATTTGGTGATGGCGAGGCTGCAATCATGCTAGGCCAATCTATTAATTACCAGAAATATGACCCTAAACTTGCAGAAGAATTGAAATTTATTTTTAATCAAGAAAGTAGTCCTACATTAGTCATTGGTTTACAAGAGGGGTTAAAAAATCGTTTCTCTTTTGTTCCGGACGCCTTAGCATTTTGGAGACAATATTTAGAGGATTATGAGGAATTTTATCTAGAGTATTGTAAAAATTCTTGGTACGGCTCAACTTTTATTTCCAGACCTTATATTGATTTTTTAGATAAATCAAAAGCAAAATCTCAATTTGAAAAGTTGAAAAAACTATGGGAAGGAAGAGATATCCTTATCGTAGAAGGCTATGCGTCTAGATCTGGGGTAGGAAATGATTTATTTGATGGTGCTAAGAGTATTAAGCGAATTATTTGCCCATCTCGACATGCCTATGATAAGAAAAATGAGATAATGGAAGCAATAATGAACCATGCTGATGGACGTTTAGTTTTGTTAATGCTAGGTCCTACAGCTAAGGTTTTAGCCTATCAACTTGCTACCAAGGGTGTGCAGGCAATTGATATTGGACATGTTGATTCTGAGTATGAGTGGATGCAGATGGGAGCTGAGACTAAGATTTTATTACACAATAAACATACTGCAGAGTTTAATCTAGATACAGAAATAGAATTAGCAGATGATGAAGCATATTTGAGTCAGGTTGTTGTAGACTTGAGTGCAGAATAGTATTAATCATGGGATTTCGGAGGAGAAATGACATCAGATAGAATTGCAATCGTTTTGATTGCTGATCAAGCTTATACAGAACAATTGACTGTGACCATGAAATCCATCATGTATCACAATAAATCAGTCGATTTTTATATCATTAATCAAGGTATTATGCCAGACTGGTTTAGAAAAATGAGACGTATAGTGAGAAATTTGGGAGGGGAAATTCACAATATTCCCTTTGATATGGGATTGATTTCAGCTGAGTGGAGAACACAAAATCACATTAGTCCGATTGCCTATGCTAAGTATTTTATTCCTCGCTTTATTGATAGGGAGAGAGTGCTTTATCTAGATACAGATGTTATTGTTAATGGCAGCTTAAACTCTTTTTTCTTAACAGATTTAAAAGGCTTTCCAGTAGCTGCTGTACGTGATGTGGATGGTAGTTTTAATGCTGGTGTTATGCTCATTGATAATCTACAATGGAAGGAATTATCAGTTTCAGATAAATGCTTAGAATTATCTGAAGGTGAGAAAAGTGAACATTGGGAATTAGAACATTTTAATGGAGATCAGACGATATTGAACTCTGTTTTTCAAGATAATTGGTTGGAGTTGGATAAGCGATTTAATGTTCAGGTAGGTTATGATTTAGTTGCTTTTTATAATCATTGGACAGAACATTTTAATCTAGATGATGAACCACTTGTGATTCATTATACAACTAATAGAAAACCATGGAATAGTTCGGTTTCTTACAGATTTCGTGAAAAATGGTGGGAATTTTATAATTTAGAGCTTTCTCAGGTATTAGCCCATCATCTAGGTGAATTTTCTTTAAAAAAAGAAAAGCAAGGATTAGATTTTCTTACATTAACTGGTACAGAAGAGCTTGAAGGAATTGAACATTTAGCAAGTAGCTTTCCAGAACATCGCTTCCATATAGCTGCTTACACTCCAGTAGGTTCATATCTGAATGGTTTAGGACAGTTAGATAATATCTATTTGCATCCAGAGTGCACTACAGCTACCTTGGAAGAATTATTTAAGGATATTGATGCTTATCTGAATATTAATTATGGGGATATAGATGAAGCTATTTTTACAAGAATGGAGCAACTGAAGAAACCTATTTTTTCATTCTATGCTACGCATAAGGGAAAGGTAGATCAGTATTTATTTCTGAGAAAAGAAATTGAAAAACTTGACGATGCTATTCGTTTACTTTCTGAAGTTGGAGTAGATAGATTTAGTCAAGTATTTAAACAAGAAGAATTATTTGATATTTCAGTCATGTCCATAGATGAAACCTTGGATGAACTGATGAAAACGGAGAAGTCTTTGGTTCGATTTGGGGATGGTGAGTTCAACCTGATAAATGGAAAAAGTATCGCATATCAGGAGTATCAAGAAGATTTAGCTCAAGAAATGAGAGAAATATTGTTACATGCAGGCGATATAGAAAATAAAGTATTAATTTGTTTACCGGAGATTTTTGAGATATTTAAGGGACATTTTCTCCAAAATGAAGATTCAGAAAAATTTTGGAAACAAGTTTTGGATGATTATGGCAGATTTTTCCAAGAGACTTGTCAGACAAAGGGATATGGTTCGACCTGGATTTCAAGACTCTATATTGATAATAAAGATAAGAGTCATGCTGTTACTCAATTTGAAAAGCTCAAATCTTTATTTGAGTATAAAGATATACTCATTGTTGAGGGAGCAACTACGCGATCAGGAGTTGGTAATGACTTGTTTAACAAAGCTCTCTCCATAAAACGCATTATTTGCCCTTCCCACCATGCTTTTTCTAAAGTGGATGCTATTCAGCAAGCCATTTTAGATCATGCGAAAGGACGACTAATTTTACTAATGCTTGGGCCAACAGCTAAAATATTGGCTTATCGCTTATCTCAATTAGGGTATCGTACCTTAGATCTTGGACATATTGATCCAGAGTATGAATGGATGAAAATGGGAGCAGAGACAAAGGTACAACTAAAATATAAGCATACAGCAGAATTTAATTTTGATCAGGGAATTGAATTTGTAGAGGATGAAGATTATAATAGTCAAATTGTTGTAGATTTGTCTAAGTAGAAAGGTGTAAATATATGAATTTTCCATTAATATCAATTATTATCCCTGTCTATAATGTTGAAGCATACATAGAACATTGTATTCATAATATTTTATCGCAGACTTATAGTAATTTGGAAATTATTATTGTGAATGATGGTAGTCCAGATGACAGTATAAAGATTGCAAAAGAGTTGACAAAAGATGATCCGCGTTTTATCTATATTGATAAGGAAAATGGTGGACAGTCGGATGCACGTAATGTAGGTTTAGATTGTGCTAGTGGAGACTATATCTTTTTCTGTGATCCAGATGATTTTATGTTTGAAAAAAGTATCGAGAATTTATACTATGCTAGTATTTTGACAAATGCTGATATGGTAGTAGGATCATTTTGCCACTTTAAAGAAGGGATGTTTTATTTGTATAATCCAGATAAAGATGGGGAAATGTTATCTCGTATATCAGCAAAAGAGGCTATTGAAGGTATGGATAGTATGGAAGATTACCCATTCCTTCGCTATTCGGCTGTATGGGGTAAGTTGTTTAAAAAGAATTTGTTTGAAACCATTCGTTTTCCTAAAGGGAAATATGCGGAAGATCAATTTATTATGTGGAGATTATATCTTGCAAGTGATGTGATTGTTCGCTATCAGTCAGATGTCTATGCATATAGAGTAAATTACAAGGGATTGACGCAAAATTATAATCTATCTCACTTGGATTTTATTGAAGCGATTGAGGAGCGTATTCATACCTTAATGAAGATGCCAGAATTAGATTATCCTATGGAATTGGCATTTAATCAGTATAAATTTGCTTTGAAGAGAAATCTTTCTATGTTGGAAGGGAAAGGTTTTATTAAAGAAGAAGCGGAATTACGAGAAAAAGTGGAATATGCTGATAAAGGGGAGTACCTATTTTTAAAAAATATTAGAGAGTAAGATATGGAAAATCAATTAATTAGTATTATTGTGCCGGTTTATAACGTTGAAGAGTATCTTAAACAATGTTTGGATAGCATTTTAGAGCAGACGTTTAGCGATTATGAAGTTATCTTGGTAAATGATGGTTCGACAGATAACTCAGGTTTAATTTGTCAAGAATACGCTAAAAAAGATTCACGTATTCGTTATTTTGAAAAAGAAAATGGAGGTCTTTCGGATGCTCGGAATTATGGAATTGAACAGGCGCAGGGAGAATACCTTACATTTGTTGATTCGGATGATTTTTTAGATAAAATGCATCTGAATGTTCTGTATACTGCATTAGTAAGCAATAATGTAGACATCTCTATCGTAAACTATGCTAATTATCAGACCTCTACTGCTACTTTCTATCTTCATACATTTGGAGAGTACTATGAAAAAAATTATAGTTCAGAAGAATTATTAGATAATTTAGCTATTCTTGAAAGAAATGATTTGTCGTTTTCTACTATATGGGGAAAATTGTACAAGAGGAGTGTATTTTCATTTTTACGCTTCCCCAAAGGTGTTATAGGTGAAGATGTTGCATTAATATATAAAATTTACACTCAAGTAGACAAAATTGTATATGCTCACAAAGACACTTATATTTATAGAGAAAATGATTCTGGAATAACTAAGAGCAAGATTTATCCTTTAGTCACTGCTCAACTAAATCATATAGCAGAACGTTTAGCTCTTTTATCTATTATGGGATATGATGTGACGAGGCATTTTGATCGTTACATAACCTTCTTGAAAATTACAGAATATAACATGAGAATGATTTGGGGTATGGAAGATACAGAAACATATCGCCATATTAAGGAAAATTTATTATTGATTTCTCAGGATGAGAACTAGATAATGAGAGGGAATAATATGAGAGAAACTCAGGTAAGCATCATAATACCAGTATATAATGTAGAGAATTATCTAAGATCGTGTTTGGATAGTGTCCTATCACAAACTTATAAGGATTTTGAAGTTCTGATGGTAAATGATGGCTCAACAGATGGCTCAGGAGCTATCTGTCAAGATTTTGTAGAACGTGACAGCCGCTTCCACTATTTTGAAAAGGAAAATGGGGGATTGTCTGATGCTAGAAACTATGGACTTGATAGAGCTAAGGGACATTATATCACTTTTCTAGATTCGGATGATTTTCTCTTTGAAGATTATTTAGAGAATTTATACTACGCTAGTCGGTTAAGTGACTCAGATATCACAATAGGAGGGTATTGTCGATTTGGTGACTCGAATTTTTACTTCTATAATGATCGTTTTAAGAGTGATTCATTGGTAGCATTTAAAGATTTTCAAGCTATTCAATATCTAGATTCAATGCTTGATGTTACATTTATAACCTTTTCTACCGCTTGGGGAAAATTATTTAAACGAGAGTTATTCAGTGAGCTCCGCTTTCCCTACGGGAAATACGCAGAGGATCAATTTTTAATCTGGAGATTGTATATGAAAGCTGATAAAATTTATGTTTTTAATGGAGCTTCCTATGTTTATCGTATGAATCCTTCAGGATTGTCTAATATTTTCACTCTCAAGCATTTAGATTATATTGATGCTCTTGAAGAGAGAATAAAAGATACAAAAGATATTGAAGGTATAGAGATTCAGAATTCCTTTAATATGTATCGCTATGTGTTACAGAGAATATTAGGGCAATTAGAAGAACATGATTATATTGATGAGGCAAAGGAAGTACGTAAAAAATTAGAGTTGGCTGAACAAGGACAATATCCATTTTTGTCAGATGAAGTTAAAGAGATTGAAGTAGAAAATGGTGGGGAACTAATTAGTATTATAGTTCCAATTTATAATGTCGAAAACTACCTCCGAATGTGTTTGGATAGTATTGAACATCAAACTTATTCAAATATCGAAGTTTTGCTGATAAATGATGGCTCACCAGATTCATCTGGAGAGATATGCCAAGAATATGTTGCTAGAGATAGCAGATTTCACTATTTTGAAAAGGAAAATGGAGGACTATCTGATGCACGAAATTATGGTATTGAAAGATCAAATGGTATGTATCTAACCTTTGTTGATTCGGACGATTGGTTGAGTTTAACTTATGTGGAAGATTTATATCAAGCAGCTATTCGAAATGATGCAGATACTGTTGTCTCACATTATACTATCTATAATGAGAGTGATAGAAATTATTATGTTCATATTTGGGATGATTACTATGAAAAGAATTATACTGGAGAAGAACTGGTATTGGAACTCCCATCGTTGGAATTAAACGGATATGTATATATAACTAGTTGGGGAATTTTGTTTAAGAAGGAATTGTTTAATAATATTAGATTTCCTAAAGGTAAAGTGATAGAAGACTCTCGAACAAATTATAAATTGTTTTTTAGATCAAACAAAGTTGCATATATTCATAAAGAAATCTACTACCATCGAGAAGGAATAGAAAGCATCGGAAGTGGTGTAAATGAGAGACTTTTAACAGATGTTTTAGAATGCTTGTTAGAAAGATTAGCAATTTATACTATAAAAGGATGGAATTATTCCGATGAAAAGAATAATGTCTTGGGGTGTTTGAGATTACGATATCAACAAGCAAAAGAAAATGGATTGCAGAATACAGAAATTTTTAGGAGATATACGGAAATATTATCATTAGTAGATGAAAGTTAAATAGTATAGTATTAGTCATATAAAGATGTATCTTCAAGTTAATAATAGACTTATTTGGGAACCATATAGTTCATAACTATGCTATACAATAGTTATGAAAACTGTTTATGAAAAAGCAATGTAATAGAGAAAGGGATGCAATATGTATAGAAGTTGAGAATTTTAATGTTAAGTTTAAAACTTTTCAGAATATGGTACAAGTTTATCGTAATCGAAGAAAAAGATTTGAACTAAGAACTGAGTTGAGAAGAGTGTAAGTTTGAGTGTATAAAAATAGTTAAAGGAAAAAAATATGGGAGATTCAAGGGAATTAATTAGTATTATCGTTCCTATTTATAATACTGATTGCTATTTACGTCAGTGTTTGGGTAGTATCATTAATCAAAGTTATAAAAATTTTGAAGTGCTTCTTATTAATGATGGATCAGTTGACGATTCTGCAATGATCTGTAAAGAATTTGCAGAAAAAGATTCTCGAATACGCTATTTTGAAAAAGAGAATGGTGGAGTATCTTCAGCACGTAACTTAGGTTTGAAAAATGTAAAAGGTAATTATATTACTTTTGTAGATTCAGATGATTGGGTTGAAGAAAATTATTTAGAAGTACTGTATAATGCTCTTAAAGAAAATGAGGTAGATATTTCCATTTCAGCTCATAACTACTTTAATATGGATGATAATCTGTATTACTTACCATCCTATTCGGAAGAACAATTACATACTTTGGATATTGGAAAAGTATCTAGAGATGAGTTTTTAGAACTTTTTCCAGAACTATCTTCATTAAATCATGATTTTAATTGTGCTGTATCTAAATTGTTCAAGGCGGATGTGGTAAAGAATCTATTGTTTGATGAGTCGGTTAATTATGGGGAGGATTTAGATTTCTTTTTTAAGTTGTATTTAAAAGTGTCCTCCGTTTATTACGTGAATCAACCAACTTATATTTATAGGCAACATCAAAGGAGTGCTTCGAATAATTGCTTAGAATCACATGCCATTTCTGAAATTAGAATATATGAGAAGATATTAAAAAAATTACGGAATTACATATTCCGAATAATCGCTATATAGAAAAATTTAAGATTATTTTATATTTTAGATTGAGTCAATTTCCAGATTCTCAAGTGTTAAAATCTTATGAGTCTTTTATTTCTGTAATGTCAGACAGTGTAATGTATTCTCAGTCTTTGATTAGTATCATAGTGCCAATTTATAATGTCGAAAACTACCTTCGAATGTGTTTAGATAGTATTGAACATCAAACTTATTCAAATATAGAAGTTTTATTGATAAATGACGGTTCACCAGATTCATCTGGAGAGATTTGCCAAGAATATGTTGCTAGAGATAGTAGATTCCGCTATTTTGAAAAGGGAAATGGGGGATTATCTGACGCACGAAATTATGGTGTGGCTCGTGCAAAAGGAAAATTTCTTACTTTCATAGATTCAGATGATTGGGTTGAAGCGACATATATTGAAGATATGTATCAAGCTGCTTTAAAAAATGATTCTGAAATTGTTATTTCAAACTATGCACAATTTGACGTTAAAGAAAACCATTATTTAATCCATGTATGGGATGACTACTATGAAGAAACCTATGAAGGGGAGGAGTTAATTAATAAACTCCCTTTGTTGGAACCACGTGATTACTCTTTTGTAACGAGTTGGGGAATTCTTTTTAGTCGAAGTTTATTTGATAATATTAGGTTTCCCAAAGGTAAACTTACAGAAGACAGTCGAACAAATTATAAATTATTTGCGAAATCATCTCGTAGTACTTATATTCATAAATCTTTATATATATATAGGATAGGTAGAGAAGGAAGCATTGTTAATACAGTAACTGAGAAGCTATTAATAGATAAGTTAGAGTGTGTATTAGAACGTTTAGCTATCTATACCATAAAGGGATGGAATAGTTTCGACGAAAAGGAGAACACCTTAAGTAACATAAGACAGGGATGGGAATCGGCTAAAGAAAATGGTCTGCAGGATACTGAAATTTTTAGGAGATATACGGAAATATTATCATTAGTGGATGAAAGTTAAATAGTATAGAACTCATTAGAATTACAGCAAAGGAATGAAAATGTCAGAATTAGTTAGTATTATAGTTCCAATCTATAATGTCGAGAACTATCTTCGAATGTGTTTAGATAGTATTGAAAACCAAACCTATTCAAATATAGAAGTTTTATTGATAAATGATGGTTCACCAGATTCATCTGGAGAGATTTGCCAAGAATATGTTGCTAGAGATAGTAGATTTCACTATTTTGAAAAGGAAAATGGAGGACTATCTGATGCACGAAATTATGGTATTGAAAGATCAAATGGTAAGTATCTAACCTTTATAGATTCAGATGATTGGGTTGAACCAACATATATTGATGATATGTATCAAGCTGCTTTAAAAAATGATTCTGAAATCGTTGTTTCAAACTATACACAATTTGACGTTAAAGAAAACCATTATTTAGTTCATGTATGGGATGACTATTATGAGGAAACATATGAAAGGAAAGAGTTAATTAATCGACTCCCTTTGTTGGAACGACGTGATTATTCTTTTGTAACGAGTTGGGGGATTCTTTTTAATCGAAGCTTATTTGATAATATTCAGTTTCCAAAAGGTAAACTTATAGAAGACGGTCGAACAAATTATAAATTATTTGCGAAATCATCTTGCAGTACTTATATTAATAAATCTTTGTATATATATATAGGATAGGTAGAGAAGGAAGCATTATTAATACAGTAACTGAAAAGCTCTTAATCGATAAGTTAGAGTGTGTCTTAGAACGTTTAGCTATCTATACCATAAAGGGATGGAATAGTTTTGACGAAAAGGAAAACACTTTGGGGTACATAAGACAGGGGTGGGAAGCAGCAAAAGAAGCTGGTTTGCAAGACACTGAAATTTTTAGGAGATATACAGAAATATTGAACCTTATAGATAATAAATAAAAGAATTAAGGGGGTCCAATGAACTGATAGTGGATAAAAATAATCTATTTGATTCACTAATATAGCTCTTTTTCATTATTTCCCTGAGGGAGTTAGAGGCAGATTTTTTCTGCTTTTTTTGTTATAATGGTAACGTGAAAAATCAATAAAAAATCTCAAAATATCTGATGGTATATTGATTATAAATTACTCAGTAGAAATAGACTAGAAACGAGTTTTAGAGAGTAGGATTAAACATGAAAAATATTTTTTCATCCATCACAGTTAAAAAAGGGCTAGCAACATTGTTTTTTATATTCATATTTATAGCAGGAAGTAGATTGACCCTCCCTTTTGTAGATATGAATAATAGGGAATTTTTAGGAGGAACTGCTGCCTACTTAGCTTTTTCCACAGCAATGACAGGTGGAAATTTGAGAAGTTTATCCTTGTTTTCAGTAGGATTATCTCCATGGATGTCTTCGATGATTTTATGGCAGATGCTTTCTTTTTCAAAAAAATTAAATCTGACATCTGGAGCTATTGAAATACAAAATAGAAGACAGATGTACTTAACCTTGTTTATTGCTTTGATTCAGGCATTAGCTATTTCGTTAAATCTCCCAATTCAGTCCAGTGTGCCTAAGATGTTAGTTATCGTCCTCAATACCTGCCTATTGATAGCGGGTGCTTTTTTCTTGGTGTGGTTATCAGACATCAATGCAACTGTAGGTATCGGGGGTTCTATGATTATTTTATTGATTGGAATGGTTTTAAACATTCCTCAAGATTTGATTGAAACATTTAGAACTGTTCCCATACCTCTTTTTGTTTTAATCGGTTTGATTATTATGGGGATTGTCTTTACTTATCTGGTAGCTCTGCTTTATCGTGCTCGTTATCGTATAGCAGTTCATAAGATTGGCCTACATAATCGTTTTAAGAGATATTCATATTTTGAGATTATGCTTAATCCTGCCGGAGGGATGCCTTTTATGTATGTCATGACTTTTTTGAGTTTACCAACGTATGTATTGTTGTTGTTACAGACGATTTTTCCGGGCAATCTACTTTTTACTGAAATTTCATCTCAGTATACAATGGGTAAACCATTATGGATTTATATGTATATGATTATTCTTTTTATTTTTAGTATAGCCTTTGCTTTTGTAAATATGAGTGGGGAACAAATTTCAGATCGAATGAAAAAATCAGGAGAATATATTTATGGAGTCTATCCGGGTGAAGAAACGAGTCGTTTTATCAATCGATTGGTTTTTAGGTTTTCTATTATTGGTGCTGTATTTAATGTAGTAATGGCTGGAGGGCCTCTACTATTTGTATTAGTTGATGAGAAACTACTTAGAGTGGCAATGATTCCTGGTTTGTTTATGATGTTCGGAGGTATGATTTTTACAGTCAGAGATGAAGTGAAAGCTCTGAGATTAAACGAAACTTATAAACCATTGATTTAGGAGGGTGTCATGTATTATTTTATTCCAGCTTGGTATGGTTCAGAACGTCAGTGGCATGCGGATGTGATTCCTTGGTACCATTCACAATTTCGTTTTGAGTTTGATGATACCTTTAATCAAATTCGTCTCTTTCAAAGACAAGGCATATCATCTCGCTTATTAGTATTAGCTTATCAACCACACTTACGTTATTTTTTACATATACATGGTGTTTTAGAGACAGATGTCTACTCTGTTTTTGATGATATGCAAGATTTCTATGGACTGCATACTCAGGTTCTTCACATTAGAGATATAGAGTGGGATAGTGATTGCCAATTTCTTTATAGTCCCTTTGCTATTATCGTGCAAAAAAAAGGTAAGAAATATGCTCAGATAGAGCATGGAGTAGAGGGTTTTATTAGTGAGATTAGGTATTTTGATTCAAATGGTCAGATTAGCAAGCGCTATATCATGGATGATAGAGGATTTGTATCTAGTGTAATCTATTTTGAGGATGGACAAGCTATGTATCAGGACTATCTGGATCCTAAAGGAATTTGGAGATTTAGGGAATATATTCAAGAGGAAGGTAGAATTGAGATCAATCCGATTTTTGCCTATCGATTTAAATTACTTAACTATCGAAATATGGAGCATTTGGTAGCAGAATTTTTTGATAAATATTTGAAAAAAAATCAAAAGAAGCAGGATATTTTTATCATTCCGTCACATCCTTATCATGATCAGTTTATCTTTGATCATATTCCAAGTACTAATCCTAAAATTTTGAGTCTCTTTATCAATCGTAATTCACAGAATACCTTTAGAGAGTTATCAGTATCGGTTGATCGAGCTAGTTTAGTGTTAGTGGATAGAGAGGATAGTTTACAACTTTTGCAGGAACTATATCCTGAACTTTCTAATAAATTTTACCATCTTTCTCCTTTTGATACACGCTTACGTCTGGGACGAAGTCAAACTCGAAAGGAATCAATCATTTACTATCAACTTGATTTCAACGAAGAAATTGATAGGGAAGCATTGACTCAAGTTTTGTTATTTATTTCAGAAACTAAAAATACAGAGGTCATTTTTGGAGCCTTTTCTGCTAGTCAGGAACAGATGGATGATGTGGAGGCTCTTGTTTATGAAATTATTCAAGAGAAAATTCATACTGATAGTTTAGAAAAAGGAATAGACTATGGAGATGCGGAAAATCCTTTAGAAGAAAATCAAGAGCAGGAACTACGTTTTCAATTTGTCAATATGAATGATGAGTTGGATTTGATTAAGACATTAGAGTTTGTTCGTTTGATTGTGGATCTTAATAAACAACCTCATCTCTATACTCAAATAGCAGGTATTAGTGCAGGAATTCCTCAGATTAATCGGGTTGAAACCGTTTATGTAGAACATTTGAAAAATGGCTATTTACTTTCAGATGTGACAGAGTTTTCAACGGCTGCACATTACTATATAGATAGATTGAAAGAATGGAACCAGGCCTTGATTTACTCTATTGATAAAATCAAGGAACATACTGGTCACCGTTTCTTAGATAAATTACATCACTGGATTGAGGAGGTTACTAATGTCAAAGGACTATAAAATCCTACAGATAGGGATTGATAATTGGGCTCATCATTACGATATTCCTGAAAATATGGATTGGTACTATTTCTGTCCCAACTCACCGCTAGCTCTTCGTAAAATGATGGAAATGGATAGCATCACAAATTTTCATGCAATTTTGGTAGAGGATGGTCAGTATATAAGGGATTTGTTACCATTTATTCACCATATAGAACCCTATACTTTACTTTATAATCAAGATTTTAAAACGACAGACTCAGTCATTCTTGATTGCTTAAAAAAGCGATGTGCTCAAGCTATAGACTTCTCAGATCCTCAGCGATTAGTGAATGATTTATCCACATCTCTTTTTGGTGGAGGTTACGGTGATAAATTATTTCCATCAACGATACAAATTCGTTCAAATTTTCGAGGGGCTATCTCTTATCAGGGACTTGATTATGTCAGTTTGGAAGGGAATTTTGGAGATGATTTCCAACAAATAGCTTACTGGCCATATAATTTTATAGTTTCTAAAAACTTCCCTATAGAATTATGGTTGGAATTTGAAAAGCAAGGAAACTGTGAATTTCGTTTTGTTATCCGTAAGATATGGTCTGGTGGTGTTGATGATTTTTTTGAAGAAAAAATCTATAATGAATGTGAATTAAAAAGGGCTATAGTGGTAGATAACGAAGAGATTGATATCTTTTTGTCTGTATCAATCGAAGCTCGTGGTAGCGGAAGTTTGACGCTAGGGAATTTGCACCAACGTTGGAGTCGCAGACAGTTTGGTAAATTTTTCCTCGGGGGAAATATTCTACATGATAAAATTCGTGACGAAATTAACTACTTCTTTCATCCGGGTGATTTCAAACCACCTTTGGCGGTCTACTTTGCTGGGTATCGTCCTGCCGAGGGATTCGAGGGATATTGGATGATGAAAAATTTAGGATGTCCTTTTCTTTTATTCTCAGATCCTCGTCTTGAGGGTGGAGCCTTTTACCTTGGTAGCGAGGAACTAGAAGAGAAGATAAAAGATACTATTCGTTACTATCTACAGTATTTAGGTCTTACTCATAAAGATTTAATTTTATCTGGTCTTTCCATGGGGACTTTCCCAGCTCTTTACTATGGTGCTTTCTTTGAACCTAGAGCTGTTATTGTAGGAAAACCTCTGGCTAATCTTGGAACAATTGCTCGTAGAGGTCGCTTAGATGCACCAGCTGTCTCCAATTTGGCATTTGATGTGTTAATCCATCATACAAATGGAGTGACATCTGACCATATGTTGGAATTAGATCAACGTTTTTGGAAAGTCTTTAAACAAGCTGATTTTTCAAAAACAACTTTTGGTCTATCTTATATGAAAGATGAGGAAATGGATAGCCATGCCTACGAACAATTAGTAACGTATCTGTGTAATACTGGTGCAAAGATTCTTTCCAAGGGAACATCTGGTCGACACAATGATGATACTGCTACAAATGTGGCTTGGTTTTTGCATTTTTATAGTATGGTATTGGGAGCGGAGTTTGGAAGAGGTGACAAATGATTATCAATCAAAGAGAAAATATCACTTGGGGAGAGGTAATGGGAACATTTATGTATGGTAGTAAGGTGACATATTACGAAGATAAACATATTAGTCTATATAATCCCTTGGTGCCATCAGGAGAAATCTTAAAAACATGGTTTTCCAGTGTGAACTATCAAGCCTTTAGAACTCAACCCAGTCTTCCCTTACTTAAAAGAAAACAGGATTATCAATTATGTATGGATTTTGAATGTCATCCTACAAATGGAGTCTATATAAAGATTGTCTTTTTTGATAGATATGGGGATGTGATCGAAGAGAAAATTGAAAAGATGAAGATCTTTGATTTTACCTATCCTGATGATACCTATACCTATCAAGTCTCCCTTCTAAGTGCTGGTTTTGAGTCCTTGGATTTTTATTCTTTTTCTATTAAGGAGACGAATCGTGTTTAAAGGTTTTTATCAAGATTTTCAACTTAGAAAAGTTAAAAAGATTCTAAAAAAGATTAATGATCTTAAAGAAAAGATGGAGTCTCTCTCAGACCAAGAACTAGCGGCAAAAACGGTGGAGTTTCGTCAACGTCTTGCTAAAGGAGAGACGGTAGATGATCTTCTAGTGGAAGCTTTTGCTGTTGTTCGTGAAGCGGATAGACGCGTATTGGGGATGTTCCCTTATGATGTCCAAGTCATGGGAGGAATCGTTATTCATCAGGGAAATGTTGCTGAGATGAATACTGGTGAGGGAAAAACCTTGACAGCTACTATGCCTATTTATCTCAATGCCTTGACAGGTAAAGGTACCATGCTGATTACTACCAATGACTATCTAGCTAAACGCGATGCTGAGGAGATGGGACAAGTATACCGTTTCTTAGGATTGACAATTGGGGTACCTTTTACAGATGATCCAAAAGAGGAATTGACGTCAGAAGAGAAAAAAAGAATTTATGCATCAGATATCATCTATACAACTAATAGTAATTTAGGATTTGATTATTTAAATGATAATCTAGCCTCAAATGAGAAAGATAAATTTTTACGCCCCTTTGATTATGTCATTATTGACGAGATTGATGATATTCTATTAGACAGCTCTCAGACACCTCTTATCATTGCAGGCGCTCCTCGGGTTCAGTCTAATCACTACGGTATTATTGACACACTTGTAACGACTTTGGTTGAAGGTGAGGATTATATTTTTAAAGAGGAAAAAGATGAAGTTTGGTTGACCACTAAAGGTGCTAAAGCTGCTGAAAGTTTTTTAGGGATTGACCATTTTTATCAGGAGGAGAATGCAACCTTTGCTCGTCATTTAGTTTATGCGATTCGAGCCCATAAGCTCTATACAAAAGATAAGGACTATGTTATTCGTGGGAATGAGATGGTACTGGTGGATAAGGGCACAGGACGTTTAATGGAAATGACCAAACTGCAGGGAGGTCTCCATCAGGCTATTGAGGCAAAGGAACATGTCAAATTATCTCCAGAAACACGGGCCATGGCCTCTATCACCTATCAGAGCCTTTTTAAGATGTTTAATAAGATATCTGGTATGACAGGGACAGGTAAGGTTGCAGAAAAAGAGCTTCTGGAAACTTATAATATGTCGGTAGTGCGGATTCCAACCAACCGTCCTAGACAACGGATTGACTATCCAGATAATCTATACGTCACTTTACCTGAAAAAGTGTATGCTTCTTTGGAGTACATCAAGGAATACCATGCTAAGGGGAATCCCTTACTCGTTTTTGTAGGTTCAGTTGAAATGTCTCAACTTTATTCGTCACTCTTGCTCAGAGAGGGAATTGCCCATAATGTTTTAAATGCTAATAACGCGGCGCGTGAGGCTCAGATTATCTCCGAGTCAGGTCAAATGGGAGCTGTTACAGTGGCAACTTCTATGGCAGGACGTGGTACGGATATCAAACTTGGTAAGGGAGTCGCAGAACTCGGTGGCTTAATTGTTATTGGAACTGAGCGGATGGAAAGTCAGCGGATCGACCTGCAAATTCGTGGCCGTTCTGGCCGTCAGGGAGATCCTGGTATGAGTAAGTTTTTTGTATCCTTGGAGGACGATGTTATCAAGAAATTTGGTCCATCTTGGGTTCACAAGAAGTATAAAGATTATCAAGTTCAAGATATGACTCAACCGGAAGTATTGAAAGGTCGTAAATACCGAAGGCTAGTCGAAAAGGCTCAGCATGCCAGTGATAGTGCTGGACGTTCGGCACGTCGTCAGACTCTAGAATATGCTGAGAGTATGAATATTCAACGGGATATGATCTATAAAGAAAGAAATCGTCTAATAGATGGTTCTCGTGACTTAGAGGATGTTGTTGAGAAAATCATTGCTAGCTACATAGAGCAAGTGACTTCTTCAGAATATGAAAACCGAGAGTTACTCTTCCACTTTATCGTTACCAATATTAGTTTTCATATTAAAGAGGTTCCAGATAATATAGATGTGACTGACAAAACTGCAGTTCGTAGCTTTATGAAGCAGGTGATTGATAGAGAACTTTCTGAAAAGAAAGAATTGCTTGAGCAACATGGTTTGTATGAACAGTTTTTACGACTTTCTATGCTCAAGGCTATTGATGACAACTGGGTAGAGCAGGTAGACTATCTACAACAGTTATCTATGGCTATCGGTGGTCAATCTAATAGTCAGAAAAATCCAATCGTAGAGTACTATCAAGAAGCCTATGCAGGCTTTGAAACCATGAAAGAACAAATTCGTGCGGATATGGTGCGTAATCTCCTGATGGGCTTGGTTGAAGTCACTCCTAAGGGTGAGATTATGACTCATTTCCCATAAAAAGAGGAAAATATGACAATTTACAATATAAATTTAGGACTTGGATGGGCTAGTAGCGGTGTTGAATACGCACAAGCCTATCGTGCTGGTGTTTTTCGAAAATTAAATCTGTCCTCTAAGTTTATCTTTACAGATATGATTTTAGCCGATAATATTCAGCACTTAACAGCCAATATTGGTTTTGATGATGATCAAGTTATCTGGCTTTATAATCATTTCACAGATATCAAGATTGCACCGACTAGAGTGACAGTGGATGATGTTTTGGCTTATTTTGAAGGTATAGAGGAACGAAGGGAAAAAAATGGCAAGGTCTTACGTCTTTTCTTTTCTGACCAAGACAAGTTTATCACTTGTTATTTAGTAGATGAGAAAAAGGATCTTGTTCAACATGTAGAGTATGTCTTTAAAGGAAAATTGATTCGAAAGGATTATTTTTCTTACACTCGTTATTGTAGCGAATACTTTGCTCCCAAGGACAATGTTGCAGTCCTATATCAACGAACTTTTTATAATGAGGACGGAACTCCAGCCTATGATATTTTGATGAATCAAGGTAAGGAAGAAATTTATCGTTTCAAGGATAAGATTTTCTATGGGAAGCAAGCCTTTATGCGTGCCTTTATGAAATCCTTGAATTTGAACAAGTCTGATCTGGTCATTCTCGATAGGGAGACAGGCATTGGACAGGTTGTTTTTGAGGAAGCACAAGCAGCGCATTTAGCTGTAGTTGTTCATGCGGAGCATTATAGTGAAAATGCTACAAATGAGGATTACATCCTTTGGAATAACTATTATGACTATCAGTTTACCAATGCAGATAAGGTTGATTTCTTTATCGTATCCACTGATAGACAGAGAGAAGTTCTGCAAGAGCAATTTGCCAAATATACTCAGCATCGTCCAAAGATTGTTACTATCCCTGTAGGAAGTATTGATGCATTAACTGAGTCAAGTCAGGGACGTAAGCCATTTTCATTGATTACGGCTTCGCGTCTTGCCAAAGAAAAACACATTGACTGGTTGGTCAAGGCGGTCATTGAGGCTCGTAAGGAAATCCCTGAATTGACCTTTGATATTTATGGTAGTGGTGGAGAAGAATCTTTGCTCAGAGAAATTATTGCAAATCATCAGGCTGAGGATTATATCCAGCTCAAGGGGCATGCCGAACTTTCGCAGATTTATAGCCAGTATGAGGTTTACTTGACGGCTTCTACCAGCGAAGGATTTGGTTTGACCTTGATGGAAGCAATTGGTTCAGGTCTACCCCTAATCGGTTTTGATGTGCCTTATGGTAATCAGACTTTTATAGAGGATGGGCAAAATGGTTATTTGATTCCAAGTTCATCTGACCATGTAGAAGACCAAATCAAGCAAGCTTATGCAGCTAAGATTTGCCAACTGTATCAAGAAAATCGTTTGGCGGATATGCGTGCCCATTCTTACCAAATTGCAGAAGGTTTCTTAACCGAAGAAATTTTAGAAAAGTGGAAGAAAACAGTAGAGGAGGTGCTCCATGATTGAACTTTATGATCGTTATAGTCAGGAAAGTCGAGATTTACATGAAAGTCTAGTCGCTACTGGTCTTTCCCAACTTGGAGTGATCATCGATGCAGACGGTTTTCTGCCTGATGGTCTGGTCTCTCCTTTTACCTATTATCTAGGTTACGAGGATGGAAAACCTCTTTATTTTAATCAAGTTCCTGTTCCAGCTTTTTGGGAAATTTCAGGAAATAATCAGTCTGCTCGTATTGAAGATATGACACAGGAGAGAGCTGTCATTCATTATGCTGATGGTTTGCAGGCTCGCTTGGTTAAACAGGTAGACTGGAAAGACCTAGAAGGTCGAGGACGCCAGGTTGACCACTACAATCGCTTCGGAGCTTGCTTTGCTACAACGACCTACAGTGCAGATGGTGAGCGGATTATGACGGTTTACCAAGATGTCAATGGTAAGGAAGTCTTGCTGGAAAACCATGTGACGGGTGATATCTTATTGACTTTGCCAGGTCAGCCCATGCGTTACTTTGCAAATAAGGTTGAATTTATCACCTTCTTTTTGCAAGATTTGGAAATAGATACAACTCAGCTTATCTTTAATACCTTAGCGACTCCTTTCTTGGTTTCCTTCCATCATCCAGATAAGTCTGGCTCAGATATCCTAGTTTGGCAGGAACCTCTCTATGATGCTATTCCAGGCAATATGCAGTTGATTTTGGAAAGTGATGATGTGCGTACTAAGAAAATCATCATTCCCAACAAGGCGACTTATGAGCGCGCTTTAGAGTTGACTGACGAGAAATATCATAATCAGTTTGTGCACTTGGGTTATCATTACCAGTTCAAACGCGATAATTTCCTAAGACGAGATGCCTTAATCTTGACCAATTCAGATCAGATTGAGCAAGTAGAAGCGATAGTAGAAGCCTTGCCTGATGTCACTTTCCGTATCGCAGCGGTGACAGAGATGTCTTCTAAGCTCTTAGACATGCTTCGTTATCCTAATGTGGTTCTTTACCAGAACGCTAGTCCACAGAAGATTCAGGAACTGTATCAATTGTCGGATATTTACTTGGATATAAACCACAGCAATGAGTTGCTACAGGCAGTGCGTCAGGCCTTTGAGCACAATCTCTTGATTCTGGGCTTCAATCAAACGGTCCACAATAGACTTTATATCGCTCCAGACCATCTATTTGAAAGTAGTGAGGTTTCTGCTTTGGTTGAGACCATTAAACTGACCCTTTCAGATGTTGATCAAATGCGTCGGGCACTTGGCAAACAAGGCCAACATGCAAACTATGTTGACTTGGTGCGATATCAGGAAACCATGCAAACTGTTTTAGGAGGCTAACATGTCAGACGAAGATTTATTTTACAAAGACGTTGAAGGTCGCATGGAAGAGTTGAAACAAAAACCTATCAAGAAGGAAAAAGAAACCCGAGGGGAAAAGATTAGTAAAACTTTTTCACTCTTACTGGGTTTGATGATTCTGATTGGTTTGCTCTTCACTTTGCTGGGAATTTTGAGGTAGACCTATGATTGAAATACTGATTGTTTTAGCTATTATCCTATCTCTTGCTTTGATTGTATTGGTAACTATACAACCCCGTCAAAATCAACTATTTTCCATGGATGCGACTAGTAATATTGGTAAACCAAGTTACTGGCAGAGCAACACCTTAGTAAAGGTTCTCACTTTATTAGTGAGTTTGGCCCTATTCGTTTTACTATTAACCTTCATGGTGATAACTTACAAATAAAAGAAAACTTCAGATATTCACCTTTTGTGATTGGTCTGAAGTTTTCTTTTTTATACTCAATGAAAATCAAAGAGCAAACTAGGAAGCTAGCCGGATGCTGCTCAAAACACTGTTTTGAGTTTGTGGATAGAAGTGACGAAGTCAGCTCAAAACACTGTTTTGAGGTTGTAGATAAGACTGACGAAGTCAGTAACCATACCTACGGCAAGGTGAAGCTGACGTGGTTTGAGGAGATTTTCGAAGAGTTTTACTGTCCATATTTTTGATAAAAGTCAACTTTTACTTGGATGAAGGTTTTGGCTTCACGTAGGAGTTGAAGAAGGGTGGCGCGAGTTTCAAATTCTTCTCTTGTCTTGGGGAGACTGCGGCTACGGAAGATTTCCAAATAACGTTCAATTTCATCTAGCAAATCAGAAGCAGGATTTGTCTGGCTCAGTTGACCTGCAATTTTTGAAAAGAGTTGGGCCAAAATCAGGCTCTCACTGGCAGCTAGGCGACAGGTGTTGATTTGCTGGGCCATATTTCGCAGGATACGACTTTGTCGCTGTCTCATCTCAAAGTAGTGAATATGGTAATCAGTCTGGTGAAAGAGGTGGTCTGAGTGATCCAAATAGACCAGTCTGAGGGCTTCTTCCAAAAGAGTGTCTAATTCTTCCACAAGCTGTGCTCGGTTACGTCCATCCCCTCTGGATAAATAATATTTGAAGCGTAGGAGGATATCTTTTAACTTTTCTTCCACCAGTGTGTGGTAGTGCTGGATTTCCTCTTCTCGTGAAGGCATATAGAGATTAACAAGCAAGGCAAATCCAGTACCGATTGCAAAGAGAAGAAATTCATTGACTAGAAGGTCTGGAGAGATTGACTCTTGAACCAAGAGATGGCTAACCAAAACCGTGCTTGGTGTGATGCCAATTTCCCAGCCCATCATATAGGCTAGAGGAACGTAGAATGCAAGATAGAGGCCAAGGCTCCAGATATGAAATCCGCTCAAGTGAAAAGCCAAAACTCCGATAACCAGAGCCAGAAGCATGGAAAAGAGCCGATTGCGGGCCAGTTTTAAAGTACTTCTACGTGTATCAGATAGGCTCAAGAGGGCGATGATTCCAGCCGAGACAGCTGAGGAAAGATTGAGAAAATAAGCAAGAAGGCAGGCAAGACAGGTAGCTAAGATGAGCTTGGCCGTACGTTGGCTAATAGACATAAGAATTTCCTGGTAAGTTAGAATAAAAGCGTAAAAGACAAGACCTGAGCAGGCTTGTCTTTATGCGCTATTTTTTACGGGCTGCTGCGTATTCGGCAACAGCAGTAAAGAGGACGTCTGTAGAAGAGTTAAGGGCTGTTTCACATGAGTCTTGGATGACACCAATCACAAATCCAACACCGACAACTTGCATGGCAATATCGTTAGAAATACCGAAAAGGCTACAAGCAACTGGGATAAGAAGGAGGGATCCTCCGGCAATACCAGAAGCACCACAGGCTGAGATAGCTGCTACCACACTGAGGACAAAGGCTGTGGCAAAGTCAACAGGGATTCCCAAAGTATTTACTGCAGCAAGGGTCAAAACGTTAATAGTAATCGCTGCCCCGGCCATGTTGATAGTAGAACCAAGTGGGATAGAAACAGAATAGGTATCTGGATCCAGTCCAAGGTCGTGGCAAAGTTTCATGTTGACAGGGATGTTGGCAGCAGAACTACGAGTAAAGAAGGCTGTCACACCGCTGACACGCAAACATTTCCAAACGAGGGGATAAGGGTTTCTCTTCATAAAGAGGAAAGCAATCAATGGATTGACTACTAAGGCCACAAAGAACATGGTTGTCACCAAGAGGGCAAGTAAGATTCCGTAGTTGGCTAGGCTTCCGATTCCCTTATCAGAGATGGTTTTGAAGACAAGACCAAGGATACCAAATGGAGCTAGGTTAATGATCCATTCGACAATCTTAGAAGTCACATCAGCCATGGTTTTCAGCAATTCTTTACTATTTTTGCTGGCTTCTCTCATGGCAATCCCGAAAACAACTGCCCATGATAGGATACCAATGTAGTTGGCTGTGACAAGGGCATTAACTGGATTGTCAACCAGTTTGAGCAAGAGGTTGCTGAGGACTTGTCCAATCCCATCTGGTGGAGCAATATCGGTATTAGCGCTATTTAGGGTAATTTCAACAGGGACGATGAAACTTGCTAGTACAGCGATAAGGGCAGCGGCAAAGGTTCCCACCAAGTAAAGGAAGATAACGGTTTTCATATTGCTATCTTGTCCCTTTTGATGTTGGGAAAGGGCATTGGCAACGAGGGCAAAGACCAGAATCGGTGCGATGGCTTTAAGGCCACCAACAAAGAGATCTCCTAGCAGGCCAATTCCTGAAATGTTAGGAAGTGTCAGTCCTAGGGTTCCTCCAATAAGCATGCCAATCAAGATACGTTTGATTAGGCTTGCCTTATTCCAAGCATGAATGAATTTTTTCATAACAATCTCCTTTGTTGTGTAATGTTTATGATTATAGTATAAATATGAACTAAAATCAAGAATTTTCTGTCTATTTTTGAAATTATTTTTGAATATTTATGGAGAATGACACTTTATGAAAGTATGGTATAATAAATGAAAGGAGTTTTCTATGCAAGAATTTATTCAAACCTATCTCAATAAGCTTGATATAACAACGATTATCGAGAATATCTTAACCAAGCTACTTTCTCTTTTATTCTTATTTTTACTCTTTTATATAGCTAAAAAGCTACTTCATACCATGGTGCAGAGAATTGTTAAACCTTCTCTAAAAATGTCTCGTCATGATGTCGGGCGTCAGAAAACCATCTCACGTCTGTTAGAAAATGTGTTTAATTATACCCTTTATTTCTTTTTACTTTACTGCATTTTGTCGATTTTAGGTTTGCCAGTTTCTAGTTTGCTGGCAGGTGCTGGGATTGCTGGGGTGGCTATTGGGATGGGAGCCCAAGGTTTTCTGTCTGATGTCATCAATGGCTTTTTCATCCTCTTTGAACGTCAACTGGATGTGGGAGATGAGGTTGTTTTGACAAATGGTCCTATTACTGTATCGGGCAAGGTCGTCAGCGTCGGCATTCGAACAACGCAACTCAGAGGAGAAGATCAGGTTCTGCACTTCGTTCCCAATCGGAATATCACCGTCGTCAGCAATTTCTCTCGGACAGACCAGGCCTGAAATTTTAGCAGATTTATGGTACAATAGAAAGAGTTTGGTAAAGGAGAGAAGATGTTTTTAGAAAAACAGTTGGGCAATGGTTGTACCTGGATTAACCTAGATTTGGACAAGTTGAAAAAACTAGAGGACCTTTCTGAAATCTACGGTTTGGACAAGGAAACCATTGAGTACGCACTGGATAGGAATGAGCGTGCCCACATGGATTATCACCGCGAAAATGGGACTGTGACCTTTATCTACAATGTCTTGAACTTGAAAAAGGATAAGGCCTACTACGAAGCCTTTCCCATGACCTTTATCGTGGAACATCGTCGCCTGATTACCATTAGTAATACCAAGAACGCCTATGTCATTGAACAGATGACCCGTTATCTGGAGAGTCATGACACGCTTTCGATTTACAAGTTTCTCTTTGCCAGTCTGGAAATCATCAGCAATGCCTACTACCCTGTCATCGAGCAGATGGACAAGAGTAAGGATGAGGTCAATGGCCTCTTGCGCCAGCGGACGACTAAGAAAAACCTCTTTGCACTTTCCGACTTGGAAACTGGTATGGTTTATCTTACTGCGGCTGCCAAGCAAAATCGCATGTTGCTGGAACATATCCAAGGGCATGCCCTCTATCGCAGTTTTAACGAGATTGAGAGAGAACAGTTTGATGATGCCATGATTGAGGCTCATCAGCTGGTATCCATGACAGACTTGATTTCTCAAGTCCTCCAACAACTATCAGCATCTTACAACAACATCCTAAACAATAATCTGAATGATAATTTGACAACCTTGACCATCATTTCAGTCTTGCTAGCGGTTTTGGCAGTAGTGACAGGCTTTTTCGGAATGAATGTTCCCCTACCTTTAACAGATGAGCCCCATGCTTGGCTCTACATCAGTTTGGCTAGTGCTGGGTTGTGGATTGTCCTGTCGTTGTTGCTAAGGAAAATTGCGAAAAAAAGTTAAGAAAAGGAGCCAGAATGGCGATTGAAAATTACATGCCAGATTTTGCTGTGGAAGCAGTCTATGATCTGACAGTCCCAAGCCTGCAGGCGCAGGGAATCAAGGCTGTTTTGGTCGATTTGGACAATACCCTCATAGCTTGGAACAATCCTGACGGGACGCCAGAGATGAAGCAATGGCTACATGATCTTCGGGACGCGGGCATTCGCATTATCGTGGTCTCAAATAACACTAAGAAACGCGTCCAACGAGCAGTTGAGAAGTTTGGAATTGATTACGTTTATTGGGCTCTGAAGCCCTTCACATTTGGGATTGATCGTGCCATGAAGGAATTCCACTATGAGAAAAGCGAAGTGGTCATGGTTGGTGACCAGCTCATGACAGATATACGAGCAGCCCACCGTGCAGGCATTCGCTCGATTTTAGTCAAACCCTTGGTCCAACATGACTCGATCAAAACGCAGATTAACCGAGCTCGTGAGCGTCGTGTGATGCGAAAAATCACTGAAAAGTACGGACCGATTACATATAAAAAAGGAATTTAACTATGGAAGAAATTCTCTGTATTGGTTGTGGAGCAACCATTCAGACGACAGACAAGGCTGGTCTTGGATTTACTCCCCAGTCGGCACTTGAAAAAGGTTTGGAGACTGGCGAAGTCTATTGCCAACGCTGTTTCCGTCTCCGTCACTACAATGAAATCACGGATGTCCAGTTGACGGACGATGATTTCCTCAAGCTCTTGCACGAGGTAGGAGACAGTGATGCCTTAGTGGTTAATGTTATTGATATCTTTGACTTTAATGGCTCTGTCATCCCAGGCTTACCACGTTTTGTCTCGGGCAATGATGTCCTCTTGGTGGGAAATAAAAAAGATATCCTGCCCAAGTCTGTTAAACCAGGCAAGATTAGCCAGTGGCTCATGGAACGTGCCCACGAAGAAGGACTTCGTCCAGTCGATGTCGTCCTAACTTCAGCACAAAACAAACATGCCATTAAGGAAGTCATTGACAAGATTGAACACTACCGTAAGGGTCGTGATGTCTATGTGGTTGGTGTAACCAACGTTGGAAAATCAACCCTCATCAATGCTATTATCCAAGAAATCACGGGTGACCAGAATGTCATTACGACGTCACGCTTCCCAGGGACGACCTTGGACAAAATCGAGATTCCGCTTGATGATGGTTCTTATATCTACGATACGCCAGGAATCATCCACCGCCACCAGATGGCCCACTACTTGACGGCCAAAAACCTCAAGTATGTTAGCCCTAAAAAGGAGATCAAGCCTAAGACCTATCAGCTCAATCCTGAACAAACCCTGTTTTTAGGTGGTTTGGGACGCTTTGACTTCATTGCAGGTGAGAAGCAAGGTTTCACAGCCTTCTTTGATAATGAACTCAAACTCCATCGTACCAAGCTTGAAGGCGCTAGTGCATTTTATGATAAGCACGTTGGAACTCTTCTAACACCGCCAAATAGCAAGGAAAAAGAAGATTTTCCCAAATTGGTCCAACATGTATTTAACATCAAGGACAAGACAGACCTAGTCATCTCAGGCCTAGGCTGGATCCGCGTAACAGGCACCGCAAAAGTCGCCGTCTGGGCACCAGAAGGCGTCGCCGTCGTCACACGAAAAGCGATTATTTAAACACAGAAAGGAAAGGGTTATCTGAATTCGGGCGAGCCTTGCGAGCCCATAACGAATACTTTTCGCTGTGGTGTCAGTTGGTACAAGTGATTGTACCAACTGCGGAAAATTTGAGACCTTAGGCTCAAATTTTAGTCATGAAAGTCCGAAGGACTTTGCTGACGTCCGTCACCACTTCAGAAAAGTATAAAAAGAAACTCTTTTAAAGAAATTATGTCACTAACATCAAAACAACGTGCCTTCCTCAACAGCCAGGCACACACCCTCAAACCCATCATCCAAATCGGGAAAAATGGCCTTAACGACCAAATCAAAACCAGCGTCCGTCAAGCTCTTGACGCCCGCGAATTGATTAAAGTAACGCTCTTACAAAACACTGATGAAAACATCCACGAAGTAGCTGAAATCTTGGAAGAAGAAATCGGTGTGGATACAGTCCAAAAAATCGGACGCATCTTGATTTTGTTTAAACAATCCAGTAAGAAAGAAAATCGCAAGATTTCTAAAAAAGTCAAAGAAATCTAAAAAACTACTCCAAATAACTGTTTTTACAGAGAAATAAAGGAGACTAGCCTATGGCAATCGAATTATTGACTCCCTTTACCAAGGTAGAGTTGGAGCCAGAAATCAAGGAGAAAAAACGCAAACAAGTCGGGATTTTAGGGGGGAATTTTAACCCTGTTCACAATGCCCATCTGATCGTTGCGGACCAAGTGCGGCAACAGTTGGGACTGGATCAGGTTCTGCTCATGCCTGAGTACCAACCTCCTCACGTAGATAAAAAGGAAACCATCCCTGAGCACCATCGTCTCAAGATGCTTGAATTGGCGATTGAGGGGATTGAAGGACTAGCCATTGAAACCATTGAGTTGGAGCGCAAGGGCATTTCTTACACCTACGACACCATGAAGCTTCTAACTGAGAAGAATCCAGATACAGATTATTATTTTATCATCGGTGCCGACATGGTGGACTATCTGCCCAAGTGGTACCGAATTGATGAACTGGTCGACATGGTTCAGTTTGTGGGGGTTCAGCGTCCACGCTACAAGGCTGGAACTTCCTATCCCGTTATCTGGGTGGATGTGCCTCTCATGGATATCTCATCCAGCATGGTGCGTGACTTCCTTGCCCAAGGACGAAAACCCAACTTTCTCCTACCTCAGCCGGTGCTAGCCTATATCGAGAAGGAGGGGCTTTACTGATGGCCTATCAAGACTATATCAACTGCTCTCGTGAGGCTTTGTTGAAAAAAATGGCAGAGCTTCTTCCTGAAAAGCGCTTAACCCATTGCTTGGGTGTGGAGCGTGCAGCCATTGAACTAGCCCAACGATTTGGAGTTGATGTCGAGAAAGCAGGTCTAGCAGGCCTTCTTCATGACTATGCTAAGAAGTTGTCAGATCAGGAATTTCTAGACTTGATTGACCGATATCAGCTAGACCCTGACCTCAAAAACTGGGGTAATAATGTCTGGCATGGTATGGTTGGAATTTACAAGATTCAAGAAGACTTGGATTTGCATGATCCGGAAATCCTGCGAGCTATTGAAATCCATACAGTCGGGGCTGACCAGATGACAGACTTAGATAAGGTTGTCTATGTCGCAGACTATATTGAACACAATCGTGCCTTTCCAGGAGTGGATGTGGCACGTGAGATTGCAAGTTTGTCACTTAATAAGGCAGTAGCTTATGAGACAGCTCGCACTGTGGAGCATCTAGCTCATCAGGGATTCCCTATCTATCCCCAAACCCTTGAAACCTATAACGCCTTTGTGCACTATTTGAAAGAGGACTAAATGAAGACGGCTTTTATAATCATTGATGTTCAGAATGTTTTAGTAGAAACTGGGTTCCAGACAAAAAGTCTATTGGAAAAAATTTCTTATTTACAAAACCAGGCTAGAAGCAAGAATATTGAAATTATCTATGTTCAACATATTGAGAACTCTGAAGCTCAAACATCAGAAGATTGGCAGTTATCTGCGCTTTTAAATCGAAAAACTGATGAAAAGGTCTTTCAGAAGAAGTATAACAGTATTTTCAAAGAAACTGGCTTAAAAGAATACTTGGATAAACAGGGGATTGACAAATTAGTTTTATGTGGTATGCAGACAGAATATTGTGTGGATACCTCTGTCAAGGTTGCCTTTGAATATGGCTATAAGCTGATTATTCCAGAAGGTGCTGTCACAACCTTTGATGGGGATGACATTCCAGCAGAAACGATAAATGAATTTTATGAGGGCATTTGGGAGGGGCGCTTTGCAGATGTCCTAGATTACAAACATATTTTCTAGAAAGAGGACTAAATGAACGAAAAAGAATTACTAGAACTAGTCGTGAAAGCGGCTGATGAGAAACGTGCGGAGGATATCCTCGCACTTGACGTACAAGAATTGACCAGCGTGACGGACTACTTTGTTATCACTAGCTCAATGAATAGCCGTCAGTTGGATGCTATCGCTGATAATATCCGTGAAAAAGTAGCCCAAGCAGGCTTTAAAGGTAGCCATGTCGAAGGTGATGCAGCTGGAGGTTGGGTCTTGCTGGACCTAGGCGCTGTCGTTGTGCATATCTTCTCAGAAGAAATGCGTGCCCACTATAACCTAGAAAAACTATGGCATGAGGCGAATTCAGTAGATATTTCAGAAGCTCTTGCTTAGAAGATGAACTCAGTTGTAGTCAACTGGGTTTTATTTGCTTATTTTAGAAAAAATTGATAGAAAGGTAAAGAGCGAGTGGTGTTTGCCATGGAGGCTCTTGGTATCATGATTATGGCAACTTATGAAACCTTTGCGGCGGTCTATGATGAAGTCATGGACGATAGTTTATACGATAAATGGACGGATTTTTCTCTGCGTCACTTGCCAAAAACTAAGGAGAGAAAGAAACTCTTGGAATTGGCTTGTGGGACAGGTATCCAGTCTGTTCGCTTTTCTCAAGCTGGTTTTGATGTGACTGGCCTGGACTTGAGTGCTGATATGTTGAAGATTGCCGAGAAGAGAGCTTCTTCAGCCAAACAAAAGATTGATTTTATGGAAGGCAATATGCTGGATTTGTCTAAGGTGGGTAAATATGATTTTGTCACCTGTTATTCGGACTCAATCTGCTACATGCAGGATGAGGTGGAAGTCGGGGACGTTTTTAAAGAAGTCTATAATGCTCTCAACGAAGATGGCATCTTCATCTTTGATGTGCATTCGACCTACCAGACAGACGAAGTTTTTCCAGGCTATTCCTACCATGAAAATGCAGAAGACTTCGCTATGCTTTGGGATACCTATGAGGATGCAGCACCTCACTCCATCGTCCATGAGCTGACTTTCTTTATCAAGGAGGCTGACGGCTCCTTTAGTCGCCACGATGAAGTGCATGAGGAGCGGACTTATGAGGTCCTGACCTATGATATTTTGCTGGAACAGGCTGGTTTCAAATCCTTCAAACTCTATGCCGACTTTGAGGACAAGGAGCCAACAGAAACTAGCACCCGTTGGTTTTTTGTCGCTCAGAAGTAGGAGATTACCATGACCATTACAGGTATTATCGCGGAGTTCAATCCTTTTCATAATGGGCATAAATACCTACTGGAGCAGGCTGAGGGACTGAAAATCGTTGCCATGTCTGGGAATTTCATGCAGAGAGGCGAGCCTGCAATTGTGGATAAGTGGACACGGGCCCAGATGGCGCTAGAAAATGGAGCGGATCTGGTGGTGGAATTGCCCTTTTTAGTCAGTGTTCAGGCGGCGGATTTTTTCGCCCAAGGGGCTGTGGATATCTTGGCGCGTTTGGGCATTGATACTCTAGCTTTTGGTACAGAGGAAGTTCTGGATTATCAAAAAACTGCTGATTTATACACAGAGCAAGGTGTTGAGATGGAGAAATTTGTGGAAAATCTGCCTGATTCTCTTTCCTATCCCCAGAAAACCCAAGCTATGTGGAAGGAATTTGCTGGTCTTGATTTTTCAGGCAATACGCCCAACCATGTTCTTGCTCTTGCATATGTCAAAGCAGTTGCTGGACGAAACATCAAGTTGCATCCGATTCAGCGTCAGGGTGCTGGTTACCATTCTGTGGACAAGGATGTGGACTTTGCCTCGGCGACAGCCCTTCGTCAGCACCAGAATGACCAAGATTTCTTAGAATGCTTTATGCCTTCTGTTGCCCTTTTTGAGCAGGCTAGTAAGGTGAGCTGGGATGACTATTTTCCCTTGCTCCGATACCAAATCTTGTCAAATCCAGAACTAACCACCATTTATCAGGTCAATCAAGAAATGGCAGTGCGCATCAAGGATGCCATCAAGACAGCCCAGTCTGTGGAAGAATTGGTAGAAGCGGTTGCGACCAAACGTTACACCAAGGCGCGTGTCAGACGCCTCTTGACCTATATCTTAGTACAGGCAAGAGAAAGTGATTTGCCAGAAGGGATTCATGTCCTTGGATTTACCGAAAAAGGCAGGCAGCATCTTAAGTCTCTGAAAGGGCAGGTCAATCTAGTCAGCCGAATTGGCAAAGAACCCTGGGATGCCATGACTCAAAAGGCAGACCAGATTTACCAACTAGGAAAGCCAAGTATAGAAGAGCAGAATTTTGGCAGAGTGCCGGTTAGAATAGAAAAGAACTAAGTCTACTGCAAAGTAGGCTTTTTGAGATTTTTTACGAATAAATAGATAGAAAAGAAAATCTTGTACAAGTTCCTGACAATTTCTTTCTTTTCGTGTATAATAGTGGAAAAGAGGTAAAATGAGGTATGGTTATGGAAGCAGTTCTTTACTCAACATTCCGAAATCATTTAAAAGACTACATGAAGAAGGTAAACGATGAGTTTGAACCTTTGACGGTGGTCAATAAAAATCCAGATGAGGACATTGTAGTCCTTTCAAAGAGTGAGTGGGATAGTATTCAAGAAACCCTGAGAATCGCTCAAAATAAGGAGTTATCAGACAAGGTTTTGCGAGGAATGACTCAAGTTCGTGCTGGAAGTACTCAGGTCCATGTTATTGAGGAGTAAGAAATGCTGCTCAAGTTTACAGAAGATGCCTGGGCAGATTATTGCTACTGGCAAACTCAGGATAAGAAAACCCTAAAAAGAATCAACATGCTAATCAAGGATATTCAACGCGATCCATTTACAGGAATAGGTAAGCCAGAACCACTCAAGTATGACTACCAAGGAGCCTGGTCACGTCGTATTGACGCAGAAAATCGCTTGATTTATATGATGGATGGAGATAGCGTGGCTTTCTTGTCTTTCAAAGATCATTACTAAGTCTACTGAAAGGTGGGCTTTTTATTTTTAAATTTTAGCTAATAAATTAAAGATAAAGTTGATTGGAAAATGACAGATTTCATAAGTTAAAAAGCCAGTGAAAAATTTTAGTATAATAACTAGGTTCTTGTCCCTTGAATCCGCTTTATAGCTCTTATCTTGTGGTATAATGAAGAGAATTGTTAATATTAAAAATCATAATTGAATATAAAAGACAAACAAATTTTTATATTTATAAACAATGATAAACTCTTATTTATGATTATATAACAGAAAAGAAGAAAATTTCGAAGGATAATTTGTATTTATGTCATACAAACTAATGATAGGATGGTTCAAATATGGAAGAAAATTATAATTTATCTATAACTCAAATAAAGAATTCTATTAAAGAAAATTCCTTAGTTTTGTTTGTTGGTGCAGGAATATCAGCTAATTCTAATCTACCAACTTGGGGAGAATTGATTCAATCATTAAAAAAAGAATTGGACATACCAGAAGAAAGAACAGATAGTCCACTGAGAATTGCTCAGTATTATTATGATACTTTTGGGAAAAATCAGTACACAAAGAAGATAGAAGAAATTTTCTTTAAGAAGGGATTGAGTAAACCAAATGAGTTACATAAATTAATAGAAAAAATTGCACCAAAACATATTATTACGACAAACTATGATTCACTTCTGGAGAGTCAATTTGAAAGTGGCTTGTTAAAGTACAATGTAGTAGCTGAAGATAAAGACATCCCCTATACGAGTTCGGAAAGATACTTGATTAAAATGCATGGTGACTTCAGTAAGAAAAATATTGTTTTGAAAGAAGATGATTATTCAGACTATCATTTGAACTTCCCAATGATTTCTACTTTAATCCAGTCATTGATAATGAATCATACTCTATTGTTTGTGGGGTATTCTCTAAGTGATTCGACTTTTAATTCAATTTTTAGAATGATTCAAAATACATTTAAATTGGATGCTAAAAATGCTTATTTTTATACTCCCGAGGAACCGTCTATGATCATTCGAGAGTATTATAAGAAGCAAGGAATTTTCATTATCTCTAATGAAGAGAATCTAGGTCAGGAGACATCAGAAAAACAGAACAAATTGTATTGCAGGACAAAATATTTTTTAGAGGTTCTATCAGAAAACCGAAGTCAAGATGTAAATAATGCTGATGATTTATGGAATCAACTGGCTTTTTTAGATAGACTTAGTTTTATTGATGCGAAAGATTTTTCTAGATATTCTGATTTAAAGAAAAGGGCTTTAAACTGGGATGATGAGTATTGCTGGTTTGGAAATGATCAATCAAGATTTGAAATTGATGGTCATGAAGAATTACGAATTATGGTATCTAAAAAATCTTTATTAAACCGCTTTCTAGATATGGAGATTGGTGAGCCTAGAGATTTAAAGGGTAATCGATTCTTAAGTAAGGCTTTTAAGTTGTATGAAGAAAAACAATATTCCTTAGCAAAAGCAAAATTTAGAGAACTAGCTAATATAGCATTTCGTCAGAAAGACTATTTTAATTTTTTAGTTTGTGAATTTAATTTTCAGCAAATTCAAATAATTGATAGATACGAAAAAACACCTAGTTATGCAGAGCCACTTTATGATGGAGAATTAAACGAATTAACAGAACAAATTATTAACTCGGTTACTGGAGATGAGAAAAAGATTATAGAATTTTTTAGAGATTCAATCCTTAGTCTCAATTTTTTATATAAAAAATTAGAAACTATTAATGAATTATTTGATGAAATTCGTGAAGAGCATGAAAACTATAGAAGAGGAGGGTGGTCTGAAAATAATCATCTCTTTAATGCGGAGTTTACAGTAAAAAATCTTTATAACTTTTTAAAATTAAATTGTTTATGTGTTGAACATTATAAGATTTATAAATCAATCATTAATAGATATTTAGAAATATTATTACTCAGTTATGATAATTCATATATCAAACCTGAGGCAAGTGTTTTTGATAGAACAGCCTCTTGGCTTAAAAATCTTGATTTGGATGATGTCCAATTAATTCTGCCGAGTATAGATTTTAAGGTTGTAAATTTATATTTTAGAAACTATTCATTTGGCAAAATAAAAGTTACTGAGGAAGCAAAAGAATATTTGTTGAATCGAATTACTCATCTGCAAGAAAGTCTTAAAATTACTGAGGATGAAAAACTTCGAGAACTTAAAAATATACTAACTTTTCTTCCTCTTGTTGATGATATTGACATAGAAAGAGTAATAGATATTTTAAATACTCAGACACTGTATTATAATTGGAGCGAGGAAGTTAAGGGACTTATTAAAAATGTCCTCGCTAATATGGATGCTATTGATAAAGATTCATTGAAATCTAAGATAATTGGGACTGTAAATAAACATTTAAATGAAATATTGGAGAAAAATTTTTCTTTATATAATTCAGTGTACCCACTCTATTCACGGTTACTAGAATATTGCTCAACTGAACAGGAAACTGCAATAATAGTACTCGAAAAATTTAATACAGATATTTTAAGAATAAAATATAAAAATGATGATGTAAAAAGAATTGTAGAATATTCTGATTTGATATGCCACTTTTTTAAGTATTTTGAAGAGGATGTTAAAGATGATATTCTGGATATTCTAAAAGTCTATGAACAATCAGAGAACATTATTTACCACAAAGTAATTGATCTGATGAGTTCGAATGTCTATGATTTTCCTCAGATACAAAATAAAATCTACCATCATTTGATTAAAAGAATTAATGATAAAAGAGATGAGGGGGTTAAAACTTTCCCAGACCCAAGAGAAAAATCTGTATCAGATTTATATAACTTAAGTAGAAAAGGATATTTTTCTGATTTTAAGATTTTAAAAGATATTGAAGAAGATATTCTAGGTCTTTATCCTGAAGTAGATTGGACCTGGTTCCATGATAGAAGTGATGATGTTATCCATCGTCTATTAGAACATAGAACTCCCAATAATATTAAAACTTATTTTTCAAAAAATGAAGAAGATAATAAATTGATTAATGAGTATATTTTAAAAGCTCTAGAAGAGGACAAACTAATATTTAAGAAATAAATTGATACAACTAAGTAAAAATTGTTAAGTTGTGACAAATTTGACCTTGAAGATACGCTGTGATTTCTCAAAGTGAGTTTTCAAAGATTTGAAAGTAAAAATGTTTAAATCTAGCGGAACACTATTCGGCACGGCACCAGATAATCCATAGCTGTAGAGATTCTGCGGAACTTTTTGATAGTGACAATGAATTATCTCCTCAAAAATTCAAGAAACTGTAGTCCTAAAATTCCCCAAAACATATTCTATTTTAGGTTTGTGAAAATCACTTTTTTATGGTAGAATGTAAAAGAATGTATGTCATTCGGAATAACAATAAAATGAGGTAAAAACATGGAAATCATGTCGATTGCGATTGCTGTTTTTGCCGTCATCATTGGTTTAGTCATTGGATATGTCAGCATCTCAGCCAAGATGAAATCATCTCAGGAAGCTGCGGAGTTGATGCTTTTAAATGCTGAACAAGAAGCAACTAATTTACGTGGACAAGCTGAGCGTGAAGCAGATTTACTTGTTAATGAAGCCAAGCGTGAAAGCAAGTCTCTTAAAAAAGAAGCACTATTGGAGGCCAAAGAAGAAGCCAGAAAATACCGTGAAGAAGTGGACGCTGAATTCAAATCAGAACGTCAAGAACTCAAACAAATCGAAAGTCGTTTGACAGAGAGAGCTACTAGCCTCGACCGTAAGGACGACAATTTGACGAGTAAAGAACAAACACTTGAACAAAAAGAACAAAGTATTTCTGATAGAGCGAAAAACCTTGATGCGCGTGAAGAGCAATTAGAGGAAGTCGAAAGACAAAAAGAAGCAGAGCTAGAGCGTATTGGTGCTCTGTCTCAGGCAGAAGCACGAGATATTATCTTGGCTCAGACAGAGGAAAACTTGACCAAGGAGATTGCCAGCCGTATTCGTGAAGCTGAGCAAGAGGTCAAGGAACGTTCTGATAAAATGGCCAAGGACATCTTGGTTCAAGCTATGCAACGTATCGCTGGTGAATATGTAGCGGAGTCAACAAACTCAACGGTTCATCTGCCAGACGATACTATGAAGGGACGCATTATTGGTCGTGAAGGTCGTAATATTCGTACCTTTGAAAGTTTGACAGGGGTTGATGTGATTATCGACGATACACCAGAAGTGGTGACCTTGTCAGGTTTTGACCCGATTCGTCGTGAGATTGCTCGTATGACTATGGAAATGTTGCTCAAGGATGGTCGTATCCACCCAGCTCGTATCGAAGAGTTGGTTGAGAAAAACCGTCAAGAGATTGACAATAAGATCCGTGAATACGGTGAGGCCGCAGCCTATGAGATTGGTGCGCCAAACCTTCACCCTGACTTGATGAAGATTATGGGACGTTTGCAATTCCGTACTTCTTATGGACAAAATGTCTTGCGTCATTCGATTGAGGTTGCTAAGTTAGCTGGTATTATGGCGAGCGAGCTTGGTGAAAATGCGGCTCTTGCCCGTCGTGCTGGATTCCTTCACGATATCGGGAAAGCTATTGACCGCGAGGTTGAAGGTAGCCACGTTGAAATCGGTATGGAATTGGCCCGTAAGTACAAGGAACATCCAGTTGTGGTCAATACGATTGCTAGTCACCACGGAGATGTTGAAGCTGAGAGCGTCATTGCAGTTATCGTTGCTGCAGCAGATGCCTTGAGTGCAGCCCGTCCAGGTGCTCGTAGTGAGTCTCTTGAAAGCTACATCAAGCGTCTTCATGATTTGGAAGAAATTGCTAACGGCTTTGAAGGAGTACAAACTAGCTTTGCCCTTCAAGCAGGACGTGAAATCCGTATCATGGTCAATCCAGGACAAATCAAGGACGACAAAGTCACAATCTTGGCTCACAAAGTTCGCGAGAAAATTGAAAACAATCTCGATTACCCAGGAAATATCAAGGTAACCGTGATTCGCGAGCTTCGTGCAGTAGATTATGCTAAATAAATAAGAAAGAGCAGTTGAAAAATTACTGCTTTTTTGTTACACTAGATAGAAAGACTGTAAAGGATAATTTGGCTTTTTGCCATTATTCTAGAGAAATGTTATTTCACAGACTGACTAAAAGGAGACACAATGGCAGACCGAGGCTTACTAATCGTTTTTTCTGGTCCTTCAGGGGTTGGCAAAGGAACGGTTAGAAGAGAGATTTTTGAGAGTTCTGAAAACCAATTTCAATACTCTGTATCGATGACGACACGCGCACAACGTCCTGGAGAAGTGGACGGTGTTGACTATTTCTTCCGCACTCGTGAAGAGTTTGAAGAGCTGATTCGTCAAGGACAGATGTTGGAATACGCAGAATATGTCGGCAACTACTATGGAACTCCTCTGACCTATGTCAATGAAACCTTGGACAAGGGAATCGATGTTTTCCTTGAAATTGAGGTTCAGGGCGCTCTTCAGGTCAAGAAAAAGGTTCCAGATGCTGTCTTTATCTTCCTGACACCACCAGATTTGGATGAATTGCAAGATCGTTTGGTAGGACGTGGAACAGACAGTGCAGAAGTGATTGCCCAACGAATCGAAAAAGCCAAGGAAGAAATTGCCCTCATGCGTGAGTATGATTATGCGATTGTCAACGATCAGGTGCCCCTAGCTGCTGAGCGTGTCAAACGTGTGATCGAAGCAGAGCACTTCCGTGTGGATCGTGTCATTGGTCACTATCAGGAGATGTTACCAAAATCTCCAACTACTCGATAAAATTTAGAAAATAGGTATAAGCAAATGATGTTAAAACCCTCTATTGATACCTTGCTCGACAAGGTTCCATCAAAATATTCACTCGTAATCTTGGAAGCAAAACGTGCCCACGAATTGGAAGCAGGTGCGCCAGCAACTCAAGGTTTCAAGTCTGAAAAATCAACTCTTCGCGCTTTAGAAGAAATCGAATCAGGAAACGTTACAATTCATCCAGACCCAGAAGGGAAACGTGAAGCAGTGCGTCGCCGTATTGAAGAAGAAAAACGCCGCAAAGAAGAAGAAGAAAAGAAAATCAAAGAGCAAATCGCTAAAGAAAAAGAAGATGGTGAAAAAATTTAAGGTTGGGGGGACTCAATCTTATTTTTTCTATTGCAAGAATGGACTTAAAAGGAGGAGGTGAGAAGATGGCTATAGCCAAGATTATCGTAGATGTGCCCTTAATGCAGACAGACCAGCCCTATAGTTACAGGATTCCTAAGGAATTCGAGGGAATGCTGGAAGTTGGGATGCGGGTTCATGTGCCTTTTGGTAAGGGCAATCGCCTGATTCAAGGGATTGTTCTTGGTTTGGAGTCCCAACCAGATGAAGAAGAGATGGAGCAAGATTTAAAAGATGTTGCCGAGGTGTTGGATTTTTCACCTGTTCTCATCCAAGAACAACTCTGGCTAGCTGAAGAGCTCCGCAAGTCCGTCTTTTCCTATAAAATCTCTATCCTCAAGGCTATGTTACCGGGATTTCTAAACTCCAGCTATGACAAGATTCTCTATCCTCTGGAAGGCCTAAGTCAGGAAGACCGAGAGCGCTTGTTTGGTTCAGAAGATTCACTTGCCTTTTCTTCTCTAGATTTAGGTAAGCAAGCTGAAATGATGCGTTTGACTAGAAAAGGCCTGCTTGGTCTGGAATATCAGGCTGTCGATCAAAAGAAGGTCAAGACCCAGTCTTGGTATGAGGTGAATCTTGCTCAATTAGAAGGTGTTGAAATATCTGCACGCGCCAAGAAAAAGTTAGAACTGAGAGACTATTTGCTTTCTCATCCTGAGAGTGCTTCCTTGGCTAGTTTGTTAGAGTCCTATTCGCGAGAGCAAGTAAATTTCTTTGTGGAACAAGGTGCTGTTACCATAGTCCAAAAGGAAGTGCAACGCTCGGCTGCTTATTTTGAAGGAATTGAAGCAAGTAGACCTTTGGAGTTGAATCCAGAGCAAAGACAGGCGCGTGATGCGGTTGTCAGTGCGATTGGCAGTCATCAGCCTCCCTTCCTCCTTCAAGGGATTACAGGAAGTGGGAAGACCGAGGTTTACTTGCAGATTATCCAAGGGGCCTTGGACAAGGGCAAGACAGCTATTTTACTGGTGCCTGAGATTTCTTTGACTCCGCAGATGACGGAGCGTTTTATAGCTCGTTTTGGTGAGAAAGTGGCCATTCTTCACTCAGGCCTATCCAATGGTGAAAAGTATGATGAATGGCGCAAGGTGGAGCGTGGCGATGCTCAAGTTGTTGTGGGTGCCAGATCCGCCATCTTTGCTCCGCTGAAAAATCTGGGTGTCATGATTATTGATGAAGAGCATGAAGTGACTTATAAGCAGGACAGCAATCCCCGTTACCATGCCAGAGAGGTTGCTATTTTACGGTCTCAGTATAATCAAGCAGCTCTGGTACTTGGTTCAGCAACTCCTAGTCTAGAAAGCCGTGCTCGAGCTGGAAAAGGCGTCTATCAACATTTACGTCTGACCCAACGGGCTAATCCCTTAGCTAGGATCCCTGAGGTTCAAGTGATTGATTTTCGGGACTATATCGGACAAAATGAGACGTCAAACTTTACGCCCCCTTTGCTAGAATCCATTCAAGACCGTCTGGCTAAAAAAGAGCAGGTGGTTCTTATGCTCAATCGCCGTGGTTATTCTAGCTTTGTCATGTGTCGGGAGTGTGGGACGGTGGATACTTGTCCTAACTGTGACATTTCCCTGACCTTGCACATGGATACTAAGACCATGAACTGCCATTATTGTGGTTTTTCGAAGGATATTCCTCATGTTTGCCCCAACTGTAAGAGTCGCAGTATTCGTTACTATGGGACGGGAACACAGAAGGCTTATGACGAGCTGGCAGAACTCTTTCCTCAGGCACGTATTTTGCGCATGGATGTGGATACAACGCGCAAGAAAGGTAGTCACCAAGCTCTGCTTGACCAGTTTGGACAAGGGGAAGCGGATATTTTACTAGGTACTCAGATGATTGCCAAGGGATTGGATTTTCCCAATGTAACTCTAGTCGGAGTTCTAAATGCGGATACGGCCTTGAATCTGCCTGATTTCCGTTCTTCTGAGAGAACCTTCCAGCTCTTGACTCAGGTTGCAGGCCGGGCAGGCCGAGCTGAAAAAGCTGGGCAGGTCTTGATTCAGTCTTACAATCCTCAGCACTACGCTATTCGATTTGCCAAGGATCAGGACTACGAAGGCTTTTACGCTTATGAAATGGGAATCAGACGACAACTTGGCTATCCACCTTACTATTTCACCATTGGCATTACCCTTTCTCACAAGAAAGAAGAAGAGGTTGTCAAACGTGCCTATGAAGTTATGAACATTTTGCGATCAGGCTTGTCAGAGACCAGTCACATTCTGGGGCCAACGCCCAAACCCATTGCCCGTACCCACAACCTCTATCATTACCAGATTTTAATTAAATACCGTTTAGAAGATGAGTTGGGGCCGACTCTCAACCAGGTCTTGGCCTTGACTCAAGAACGGGAAAATAGTGAGCTCCGTCTCAGCATTGACCATGAGCCACAGCAATTTTTATAAGAAGGAGAAGATATGACAAAATTAATCTTTATGGGGACACCCGACTTTTCAGCAACAGTTTTAAAAGGGATTTTGACAGATGAGCGTTACGAAATTCTAGCCGTTGTGACCCAGCCAGACCGTGCTGTCGGACGCAAAAAAGTTATCCAAGAAACCCCAGTCAAGCAGGCTGCCAAGGAAGCAGGACTTCCTATCTACCAACCTGAAAAACTATCTGGAAGTCCAGAGATGGAAACTATTATGCAGCTAGGAGCAGATGGAATTGTGACTGCTGCATTTGGGCAGTTTCTCCCAAGTAAACTCCTTGATAGCATGGACTTTGCGGTCAATGTTCACGCTTCTCTTCTTCCTAAACATCGTGGTGGCGCGCCAATCCATTATGCCTTGATTCAAGGGGATGAGGAAGCTGGTGTAACCATTATGGAAATGGTTAAGGAAATGGATGCAGGGGATATGATTTCTCGTCGTAGTATTCCAATCACGGATGAGGACAATGTTGGCACCTTGTTTGAGAAATTAGCTCTTGTTGGTCGCGATTTGCTTTTGGACACTTTGCCTGCCTACATTGCTGGTGACATCAAACCTGAACCACAGGATCCAAGTCAGGTTACTTTCTCGCCAAATATCAAGCCAGAAGAAGAAAAACTGGACTGGAACAAAAGCAATCGTCAACTCTTTAACCAGATCCGTGGGATGAACCCGTGGCCTGTTGCCCATACTTTCCTTAAGGGCGACCGCTTTAAGATTTATGAAGCTCTAGCTGTAGAAGGTCAGGGAAATCCAGGAGAAATCCTCTCTATCGGCAAGAAAGAATTGATTGTCGCAACGGCAGAAGGGGCTCTATCCCTCAAACAAGTGCAGCCGGCTGGTAAACCTAAGATGGACATTGCTTCCTTCCTCAACGGAGTTGGACGTACATTGACTGTAGGAGAACGATTTGGTGACTAAAGTAGAAACGGCTAGAAGTTTAGCCCTAGCGGTATTAGAAGATGTCTTTATCAATCAAGCATACTCAAATATCGCCTTAAATAAACACCTCAAGGGAAGTCAACTTTCGGCAGCAGACAAGGGCTTGGTGACCGAGCTAGTCTATGGAACAGTAGCCCGTAAACTGACTCTGGAATGGTACCTATCACACTTTATCGAAGACAGAGACCAGTTAGACAGTTGGCTCTATGTCCTTCTTCTCATGAGTGCCTACCAACTCCGCTATTTGGATAAAATTCCAGACCATGCTGTGGTCAATGAAGCAGTAGAATTGGCCAAAGTCCGTAAAAAAGGCAGTGAAAAATTGGTCAACGCTGTCCTTCGCCGTATCTTGCGTGAAGGCTGGCCAGATATTGCCAGCATCAAACGAAAAAACAAGCGTGACTCCATAGCCTATTCCCTTCCGGTTTGGCTAGTTGCCAAGCTCAAGGAAGAATACGGAGAAGAGCGAGCGCAAGCTATTTTTGAAAGCCTTTTGGTGCGAAACAAGGCCAGCATTCGAGTGACTGATTTAAGTCGAAAAGAGGAAATCAAAGCCTTGTTGGAGGCTAGTGATTCGTCCTTGTCTGTTTCTGGTCTGGTTAAGGAGCAGGGGCATTTTGCAGGCCATGATTTGTTTGCAGATGGAGCCATTACCATCCAAGACGAGTCCAGTCAGCTGGTTGCTCCGACGCTTGATTTACAAGGTGATGAGCAGGTTCTAGATGCCTGTGCGGCTCCGGGTGGGAAAACCGCCCATATAGCCTCTTATCTCACGACAGGTCAGGTTACGGCTTTGGACTTGTACGATCACAAGTTGGATTTAATCCAAGAAAACGCCCAACGTCTAGGGGTTGCAGATCGGATTCAAAGGCAAAAATTAGATGCCAGAAAGGTGCATGAGTTTTTTGGTCAGGATTCTTTTGATAAGATTTTGGTGGATGCTCCCTGTTCAGGAATCGGTCTTCTGCGACGAAAACCAGACATCAAATACAATAAAGAAACGGCAGATTTCGCGCCCTTACAGGAAATTCAGCTAGAAATATTAGGTAGTGTTTGTCAAACACTACGCAAAGGTGGTATAATAACTTATAGTACCTGTACTATTGTCTCAGAGGAGAATTTTCAAGTCGTTGAGGCGTTTTTAGAAAGTCATCCTGAGTTCGAGCAGGTAAAACTAGAACATGAATGTAAGGATATCATGAAAGACGGCTGTATCCTCATTACACCTGAATTGTATGGAAGTGATGGATTCTTCATCAGTCAATTTCGCAAGATATCGGATTAGGAAGGAACTGACACATGGAAATTTCATTATTAACAGATGTTGGTCAGAAACGAACAAATAATCAAGACTATGTCAACCACTATGTCAATAGAGCTGGACGTACTATGATTATTTTAGCTGATGGGATGGGAGGTCATCGCGCAGGGAATATCGCTAGTGAAATGGCGGTAACAGACCTAGGTATAGCTTGGGTTGATACCCAGATCGATACAGTCAATGAAGTGCGTGAATGGTTCGCCAATTACCTAGAAATTGAAAATCAAAAGATTCATCAACTTGGACAAGATGATGCCTATAAAGGAATGGGAACAACTCTAGAAGCTGTTGCTATTATTGGCAATCAGGCTATCTATGCTCATATTGGAGATTCTCGTATCGGTTTGATTCGTGGAGAAGAGTACCACCAGTTGACGAGCGACCATTCCTTGGTCAATGAATTGCTCAAGGCTGGTCAATTGACACCTGAAGAAGCTGCTAGCCATCCACAGAAAAATATTATTACCCAGTCAATCGGTCAAAAAGATGAAGTTCAACCTGATTTTGGAATGATTACCCTTGAGCCAGGTGACTATCTCTTGCTCAATAGTGATGGTTTGACCAACATGATCTCAGGCAGTGAGATTTGTGATATTGTAACCAGTGATATTCCTTTGGCAGATAAAACAGCGACGCTTGTGCGTTTTGCTAACAATGCAGGAGGTTTAGACAACATTACGGTTGCCCTTGTTTCTATGAACGAGGAGGATGCAGAATGATCCAAATCGGCAAGATTTTTGCCGGACGCTATCGGATTGTGAAACAGATTGGCCGAGGAGGCATGGCAGATGTCTATTTGGCCAAGGATTTAATTCTAGACGGAGAAGAAGTGGCAGTGAAGGTCCTGAGGACCAACTACCAGACGGACCCGATAGCTGTAGCTCGTTTTCAGCGTGAAGCGAGAGCTATGGCAGATCTAGACCATCCTCATATCGTTCGGATAACAGATATTGGTGAGGAAGACGGTCAACAGTATCTTGCAATGGAGTATGTTGCTGGACTAGACCTCAAACGCTATATCAAGGAACACTATCCTCTTTCTAATGAAGAAGCAGTCCGTATTATGGGACAAATCCTCCTAGCTATGCGTTTGGCCCATACTCGAGGAATTGTTCACAGGGACTTGAAACCTCAAAATATCCTTTTGACACCAGATGGGACTGCCAAGGTCACAGACTTTGGGATTGCGGTCGCTTTTGCAGAGACAAGTCTGACTCAGACTAACTCTATGCTGGGTTCGGTTCATTACTTGTCACCAGAGCAGGCGCGTGGTTCTAAGGCGACTGTACAGAGTGATATCTATGCCATGGGGATTATTTTCTATGAGATGTTGACAGGCCATATCCCTTATGACGGGGATAGCGCGGTGACCATCGCTCTTCAGCATTTCCAGAAACCACTGCCGTCAGTTATTGATGAAAATCCATCTGTGCCTCAGGCTTTGGAGAATGTTGTTATCAAGGCAACTGCCAAGAAATTGACAGATCGTTATCAGTCAGTTGCAGAGATGTATGTGGACTTGTCTAGTAGCTTGTCTTACAATCGTCGTAATGAACCTAAACTGGTATTTAATGATACTACTAAGGCGGACACCAAGACTCTACCAAAAGTATCCCAGAGTACCTTGACTTCGATTCCTAAGGTGCAAACACAAAGTCCGAAGCCACAGACTGCGAAACCGAGTCAGCAGGTTTCAGAAGACAATTACGCAAGCAAGCCTGTTAAGAAACGGAAATTTAGAGTTCGTTATATGATTTTGTTGGCCAGCATTGTATTGGTGGCAGCTTCTCTTATTTGGATACTATCCAGAACTCCTGCAACCATTGCCATTCCAGATGTGGCAGGTCAGACAGTTGCGGAGGCCAAGGAAACGCTCAAGAAAGCCAATTTTGAGATTGGCGAGGAGAAATCAGAGGCTAGTGAAAAGGTGGAAGAAGGGCGGATTATCCGTACAGATCCTGAAGCTGGAAAGACTCGAAAAGAAGGTTCGAAAATCAATTTGGTTGTTTCATCAGGCAAGCAATCTTTCCAATTGAGTAACTATATCGGCCGTAAATCGACAGATGTTATAGCAGAACTCAAGCAGAAGAAGGTTCCTGAAAATCTCATTAAAATTGAGGAAGAGGAATCAAGTGAGAGCGAAGCAGGAACTGTTCTCAGACAGAGTCCAGCTGCTGGAACAACCTATGATTTGAGCAAGGCCTCAACGATTACCTTAACCGTTGCTAAGAAAGTAACCAGCGTTTCTATGCCAAGTTATAAAGGATCTAGTCTTGAATTTACTAAAAATAATCTTGTTCAAATTGTTGGGATTAAGGAAGCCAATATTGAAGTTGTAGAAGTGTCGACAGCTCCTGATGGAACTGCTGATGGGACTGTTGTAGAGCAAAGTCCAAAAGCAGGCGAAAAGGTTGATTTGACTAAGACGCGTGTCAAGATTTCAATCTACAAACCAAAAACACCACCGTCAACGTCATCATCAGCACCAGCCCAACGTGGAAACCAAGGTTCTACTACGACACCAAGTCAGGGGAACCAACAAGGAAATCAACGAGGGAATGCACCTGCTACGACTCAATCAAGTAGTGAAGGGAACCACGAAAATTCTCGTGATTAAACGAATCTTTGTCATGATTTCATGGCAAAGATTTTTTTGAGTCCGGATTTGTGATAGAATAGAGGGAGTTGATAAAAGGAGGCAAGCATGGAAGAATCAAAAGAATTAAATGCCGTTATTGATGTGATTATGCTAGCAGGAACCATTCTTCTCAAAAGTGGTTCAGAGATTCATCGCGTAGAAGATACCATGATTCGTATTGCGCATTCGCAGGGGATTGTGGATTGCAATGTTCTTGCCATGCCTGCTGCCATCTTTTTTTCCATTGAAAATACCAATATTTCGCGAATGAAACGCGTGACCTCCTCTTCTTATAACATCGAAAAAGTCTGCGATGTCAACCAGATTTCTCGTCAGCTGGTTGGGGGGCAGATTGATTTAGAAACAGCCTTCAAGCAATTGACTGCTTTGCAAGCCCAACCCCTTCCTTATACCAAGTTGCAGGTGACTCTGGCTGCGACCTTTAGTGCTCCTTTCTTTTCGGTTATGTTTAGTGGAAATATCTACGACGCACTCGGGGCAGGAGTGGCTACCTTATTTGGTTTTGCTTTTTCCCTCTATGTGGAAAAGTTTATCCGAATTCCTTTTGTAACAGCCTTTGCTGGGGCCTTCGTCTTTGGGATGATTGCTCAGTTTTGGGCTCGCTACACAGGCTTTCCTTCGACAGCAGATTTGATTATAGCTGGTGCGGTCATGCCGTTTGTACCAGGAATTGCCTTGACCAATGCGGTCCGTGATATTATGACTAACCACATAAACTCTGGTATGAGCAAGATGTTTGAATCCCTGCTCATTACCCTTGCTTTAGGGGCGGGAACTTCTGTCGCCTTGGTATTGATGAATTAATATGACACTAACAACCTTTTTATTACAAGCAATAGCAAGTCTTCTTGCTATTATTACCTTTCTAATCGTACTCAATGTGCAACGCTCTATGCTCTTACCTGGAGGGATTTTGGGCATGGCTGTCTGGCTAATCTATCTTTTGCTCAAAGAACCGACCAATGTTATTGTGGCTACTTTTATTGCCGCCATTATCGGTTCTTGTGTCAGCCAGATTTTAAGTATTCTTTATAAGACACCTGCTGTGGTCTTTATCTTGGCCATTTTGGCACCTCTGGTTCCGGGTTATCTCTCCTATCGGACAACTGCCTTTTTTGTGACGGGAGATTACAGTCATGCCATTGCTAGTGCAACCTTGGTTGTTATGTTGGCTTTGGTGATTTCCATTGGAATGGCTAGTGGAACAGTGATTCTCAGACTGTATTCTCACTTACGAAAACAGTATAAAAGTTAGATTCATAAGGGACTTGATTTGGTGAATCAAGTCTTTTTTCTCTCTTTTACTGCCATTTGTGATAAAATAGTATAGAACGATTTTTTACATGAATGATAAAACAGAGGTAAATATGACAATCGGTATTGATAAGATTGGTTTTGCGACCAGTCAATATGTCTTGAAATTACAAGACTTAGCAGAAGCGAGGGGAATTGACCCTGAAAAATTAAGCAAAGGACTCTTACTCAAGGAATTGAGTATTGCGCCTCTAACTGAGGATATCGTGACCTTGGCAGCCAGTGCAAGTGATTCTATTTTAACTGAGCAAGAAAGAGCAGAGATTGATATGGTCATTGTGGCGACTGAGTCAGGAATTGACCAAAGTAAGGCTGCAGCCGTCTTTGTACATGGTTTGCTGGGCGTTCAGCCCTTTGCTCGTAGTTTCGAGATTAAAGAAGCCTGCTATGGAGCGACAGCTGCCCTTCATTATGCCAAATTGCATGTGGAAAATTCTCCAGAGTCCAAGGTCTTGGTCATTGCCAGTGATATTGCCAAATATGGTATTGAAACTCCAGGAGAACCCACTCAAGGTGCCGGCAGTGTGGCCATGTTGATTACACAAAATCCGCGCATGATGGCCTTTAATAATGACAATGTGGCTCAGACCCGTGACATCATGGATTTCTGGCGACCAAATTACTCAACAACCCCTTATGTAAATGGTGTTTATTCTACCCAGCAATACTTGGATAGTTTGAAAACGACTTGGCTTGAATACCAAAAACGCTACCAGCTTACTTTGGATGATTTTGCGGCGGTTTGCTTCCACTTGCCTTATCCTAAATTAGCGCTAAAAGGCTTGAAAAAAATCATGGATAAGAACTTGCCTCAGGAGAAAAAAGACCTCTTGCAAAAGCATTTTGATCAGTCTATTCTCTACAGTCAAAAGGTGGGGAATATCTACACAGGTTCGCTTTTCCTTGGACTTTTGTCTCTCTTGGAAAATACAGATAGCTTGAAAGCTGGGGATAAAATCGCCCTTTATAGTTATGGAAGCGGGGCTGTGGCTGAGTTCTTCAGTGGTGAATTGGTTGAAGGATATGAAGCTTATCTGGATAAAGACCGTTTGAACAAGCTCAACCAACGGACTGCCTTGTCTGTTGCAGACTATGAAAAAGTTTTCTTTGAAGAAGTTGACTTGGATGAAACAAACTCTGCCCAGTTTGCTGGCTATGAAAATCAAGATTTTGCCTTGGTTGAAATTATCGACCACCAACGCCGTTATAGCAAGGTTGAAAAATAATGAAGATAAGTTGGAATGGATTTTCTAAAAAATCATACCAAGAGCGCCTTGAGTTGTTGCAAACTCAGGCGCTCCTTAGTCCTGAGAGGCAAGCGAGTCTGGAGAAGGATGAACAGATGAGTGTGACTGTTGCAGACCAGCTGAGTGAGAATGTAGTGGGGACTTTTTCTCTGCCTTATTCGCTGGTCCCAGAGGTTCTCGTTAACGGTCAGGAATACACAGTTCCCTATGTGACGGAAGAACCCTCTGTGGTTGCTGCGGCCAGCTATGCAAGTAAAATCATCAAGCGTGCAGGCGGTTTTACTGCTCAAGTCCATGAGCGCCAGATGATTGGGCAGGTAGCTCTTTATCAAGTTGCTAATCCTAAACAAGCGCAAGAGAAAATTGCCAGCAAGAAAGCCGAACTCTTGGAACTTGCCAATCAAGCCTATCCTTCTATCGTCAAACGTGGAGGCGGGGCGCGTGATTTACATGTAGAACAGCTCAAAAACGAAACAGACTTTCTAGTCGTTTATCTTCATGTCGATACCCAGGAAGCCATGGGAGCCAATATGCTCAACACCATGCTGGAAGCCTTGAAACCAGTCTTAGAAGAACTCAGCCAGGGACAGAGTCTCATGGGAATTCTGTCTAATTACGCGACCGATTCTCTAGTGACTGCAAACTGTCGCATCGCCTTTCGTTACTTGAGCCGCCAAAAGGATCAAGGACGAGAAATTGCAGAGAAGATAGCCTTGGCTAGTCAGTTTGCGAAGGCTGATCCTTATCGAGCTGCTACTCATAATAAAGGGATTTTTAATGGTATAGATGCCATTTTAATAGCCACTGGTAATGACTGGCGTGCCATTGAGGCAGGGGCCCATGCCTTTGCCAGTCGAGATGGACATTACCAAGGTCTTAGCTCTTGGCGTCTAGACTTGGAGACAGAAGAATTGGTTGGTCAAATGACTCTTCCTATGCCTGTAGCGACCAAGGGTGGCTCTATCGGCCTCAACCCCCGTGTAGCGCTCAGTCATGAATTACTGGGAAATCCTTCTGCCAAAGAATTAGCCCAGATTATCGTGTCTATCGGTCTTGCCCAAAATTTTGCTGCCCTCAAAGCCTTGGTGAGCACAGGGATTCAGCAAGGGCACATGAAATTGCAGGCCAAATCCTTAGCACTCCTAGCAGGTGCCAGTGAGTCTGAAGTCGCTCCCCTAGTCGAGCAACTTATCGCAGATAAAACCTTTAACCTAGAGACAGCCCAGCGCTATCTCGAAAATTTAAGATTATAAAAAACTCAGACGAATTCTGTCTGAGTTTTCTTGTGCTTATACTCAATGAAAATCAAAGAGCAAACTAAGAAGCTAGCCGCAAGTTGCTCAAAGCACTGCTTTGAGGTTGTAGATAAGACTGACGAAGCCAGCTCAAAACACTGTTTTGAGGTTGTGGATAGAACTGACGAAGTCAGTAACCATATCTACGGTAAGGCGACGCTGACGTGGTTTGAAGAGATTTTCGAAGAGTATTAAATACTTTTTCCTGGTAATAGGGTGACTGGTAAGAAGTAACCGGTTGTTGCGACTTCCTTGCCTTCGATCTTTTGTAATAGGAGGTCAACAGTGAGTTGAGCAATCTCTTGCATAGGTTGCTTAATCGTTGTTAAATGAGGGTAGTAATTCTCGATAAAGTAAGTCCCATCATAGCCGATGACTTTGAGATCTTCTGGGACAGAGATTCCCAGTTCTTGAGCAATTTTAATGACTAGAATAGCAGTCAAATCATCTGAAGCAAAAATGGCATCTGGTTTTTGACGAGTCAAGATATTCTTGATTTCCATTTCTTTTCTGACAGGAGAAAAGTCGCTTGAAACATTGATAATAGGAGCTTTTGGGAGTATGGAAGCAAAACCAGCGTGGCGTAGTCCAGTTGGCGAGTTAGAATTGTCATTCCCTGTAATCATGATGATAGACTGGGCGCCTGTCTTAACCAAGGTCTGGGCAGCCAGAATACCACCAGCATAGTTGTCAGAGGAAACGACAGGAATGTCTGGTGACAAGTTTCGGTCAAAGGAAATAATCGGCGCTGTCACGCGATTGTAGTCTTCAATTCCTAGGTTGTGACTACCAGAAATGATGCCGTCCACCTGATTGGCTTCCAACATTTCAATGTATTCACGTTCCTTCTCAGAATCATGTTCACTGTTGCAGATGATGGTCTTGTAACCATTTTTGAAGAGTTGGTGTTCCAATTTATCAATCAATTCTGCATAGAAAACGTTGGAAATATTTGGGAAAATCAAGCCGATTAACTTAGCTGATTTTCCTTGCAGACTACGAGCTAGGTTGTTGGGTTTATAGCCCAATTCTCGCATGGCTTCATTAACCTTTTGAATGGTTTTCTCTGATAAATACCCTTTTTTGTTGATAACCCGAGAAACGGTAGTAGGGCTGACGCCTGCAAGTTTGGCGACATCAGTTAGTTTTGCGACCATAATCTAATTCATAGTAAGTTCCAGTTGGGTTTCCAGATTTGATGAGGATCCCATTTTGGTCCGCATGTGGGAAGACACGACCAGAAAATACTTTTTCTCCTTTATTGATGAAAATTTCAAAGACAGAGTTATCGATGAAGATTGTAGCAGTAGTAGCTTGATTGTCGATAGGGCAAGAACGTGTAGTTCCAAATTCTTGGGCATACTGTTCTCCAGCCTGACTACGATCCACTGTTACTTGACCATTTACAAGGTCAAAGTTGATTGAAAGTCCCTTCCCTTCTTTGTTAGCAAGTAAGACAATCTCGCTCTGGCTATTGGCTTCCAAGTTGAGTTCGAGTTCGTAAGTGTTCTTGGTTTGGGCACGGTTTGAGAAGGCTTCTTCAGTAGCACGAAGGTCCTTGATAGCTGCGACTGGGTATTGATAAAGTTTGCCGTCTTTGATAGTGAGTTCCTTGACCAAAGAGAAGGTTCCTTGGTGGTCAAAACGGTCAGATGGATATGAAACATCAGGCAAGCCAAGCCAGCTAACAGCTAGAGCACGTCCATCAGGAGCGTTGAAGGCTTGAGTTGCATAGGCTTCGAAACCATAGTCCATGTTTTGAAGTTGAGATACATCTACCATTTTAGCATTTTCAGGGTCAAAGGAAGCCCCAATCTTATACATATTTGGAAAGATATTATCGTAGTCTAGAACCTTCTTATCCAATCCTTGTGGGCAGTAGAGAAGGACAGGTTGTTCCCCTACAAAGACCAGATTTGGGCATTCCATCATGTAGGCAGTGCGGTCGTTAGCAAAGTCAAGATCGCCAACAGCTTGCCAGTTTGTGTAGTCGTTGTCAACAGCCTTGTAGAGACGGACGAAGCCTTTTTTCTTCAAGTCCTGTCCACCAACGATAGCATAATATTGCCCCTTAAAGTTAAAAATTTGCGGGTCGCGGAAGTGGTCAGTAGAGTCTGCTGGTTGGTCAATCAAAATCTTGTCAATCTTTGTAATCTTGCCATCCTTGTCCATCAAAGCCCCAATCTGGTATGGGTGACGGATCCAGTTTTCATTACGAACATTTCCTGTATAAAATAGGAACAAGTTATCGCCAAACTGCATGGCAGAACCAGAGTAGGCACCATGGCTATCTAATGGAGTATCTGGTAAAACTTTGATTCCAGTTTCTCTAAAGTGAATCAAATCATCACTTTCTAGCTGTGCCCAAGATTTCAAACCGTGGGCTGCACCAAAAGGAAAATTCTGGTAAAAGAGGATCCACTTGCCATCAAAGTAAGAAAAGCCATTTGGGTCGTTGAGAAGTCCTGTTTTTGGCTCAACATGGTAATGAGTATGCCATGGAGATTGTGCCATATTTTCTTTTATATTTTGAATTTCTTCTTGCGTCCAATCTTGATAAAGTCTGTAACGACGCTCAGTAGTCCATTCCATTCATTCATTCCTCCAAAAATCTTATCACATTTAATAGTAACCGTTTTCGATAAAAAATGCAAGCCTTTTATGTTAAAAAAGAGAAAAAACTGTTAAACGTTTATCATAAATTTAAAGCAGGAAATTAATCAACTTTTCAAGAAAATATGAAAGATAATGAAACAAAAGCCTTTTAACTAAGATTTCAAACTTGTTTTTTAAGGAATTCCTGCTAAAACAGTCAAAATCAATCAATCTAAAGCGAGCTTACTAAGTGGATAGAATATTTTTTCTGCAAAACGCTTGACATATTTCTAAAACATGATAAAATAATAGTCGTAGGGCGAATAAAATCGCTTTCAAACAATAACAAAATTTTATATAAGGAGATTTTTGCAAATGAACAATCAGGAAATTGCAAAAAAAGTCATCGATGCCTTGGGCGGACGTGAAAATGTCAACAGTGTAGCTCACTGTGCGACTCGTCTTCGTGTCATGGTCAAAGATGAAGGAAAAATCAATAAAGAAGTGATTGAGAACTTGGAAAAAGTTCAAGGTGCTTTCTTTAACTCAGGTCAATACCAAATCATCTTTGGTACTGGTACAGTAAACAAAATGTACGATGAAGTTGTTGCGCTTGGTTTGCCAACATCATCTAAAGATGACATGAAAGCAGAAGCTGCGAAACAAGGGAACTGGTTCCAACGTGCTATCCGTACTTTCGGTGACGTTTTTGTTCCAATCATCCCAGTTATCGTAGCGACAGGTCTCTTTATGGGTGTGCGTGGTCTTTTCAACGCTCTTGAAATGCCACTTCCAGGTGACTTTGCAACTTACACTCAAATCTTGACAGATACAGCCTTTATCATCTTGCCAGGTTTGGTTGTGTGGTCAACCTTCCGTGTATTTGGTGGAAATCCTGCCGTTGGTATCGTTCTTGGTATGATGCTTGTTTCTGGCTCACTTCCAAACGCTTGGGCAGTCGCTTCAGGTGGTGAAGTAACAGCTATGAACTTCTTTGGTTTCATCCCTGTTGTTGGTTTGCAAGGTTCTGTTCTTCCAGCCTTCATCATCGGGGTTGTCGGAGCTAAATTTGAAAAAGCTGTCCGCAAGGTTGTTCCAGATGTCATTGACCTCTTGGTAACACCATTCGTGACACTTTTGGTCATGTCTATCCTTGGACTCTTTGTTATCGGACCAGTTTTCCACGTTGTTGAAAACTACATCCTTATTGGTACAAAAGCAATTCTTGGCTTGCCATTTGGTCTTGGTGGTTTCTTGATTGGTGGGGTTCACCAATTGATTGTCGTGTCAGGTGTGCACCACATCTTCAACTTGCTTGAAGTGCAATTGCTTGCTGCTGACCATGCTAATCCATTCAACGCGATCATCACTGCGGCTATGACAGCCCAAGGTGCTGCGACTGTTGCGGTTGGTGTTAAAACTAAAAATCCAAAACTGAAAACACTTGCTTTCCCAGCTGCTCTTTCTGCCTTCCTCGGTATTACAGAGCCTGCTATCTTCGGGGTGAACTTGCGTTTCCGTAAACCATTCTTCCTTTCATTGATTGCTGGTGCAATCGGTGGTGGATTGGCTTCAATCCTTGGACTTGCTGGTACTGGTAGTGGTATCACTATCATCCCTGGTACAATGCTTTATGCAGGTAATGGACAACTTCCACTATACCTTCTTATGGTAGCTGTATCATTTGCACTTGGTTTTGCTCTTACTTACATGTTTGGTTATGAGGATGAAAAAGAAGTTGCTACTGAAGTAGAGACAGAACGTTTGGTCCAAGAAGAAACAACTGGTAACATTCCAGCAGCTCTTCAAAATGAAACACTTGTAACTCCTATCGTTGGTGATGTTGTAGCTCTTGCTGATGTTAATGACCCTGTTTTTTCAAGTGGTGCTATGGGACAAGGTATCGCTGTGAAACCAAGTCAAGGTGTGGTCTATGCACCTGCTGATGCTGAAGTTTCAATTGCATTTCCAACAGGACACGCTTTTGGTTTGAAAACAACTAATGGTGCTGAAGTCTTGATCCACGTTGGTATCGACACTGTAACAATGAATGGTGAAGGTTTCGAAGCAAAAGTTGCTCAAGGTGACAAGGTAAAAGCTGGCGATGTTCTTGGAACATTTGATTCAAACAAAATCGCTGCAGCTGGTCTTGATGATACAACAATGGTTATCGTTACAAACACAGCTGATTTCTCTTCAGTAGCTCCAGTCGCAACAGGTTCAGTTGCGAAGGGGGATGCTCTTATCGAAGTGAAAGCCTAATCTTTCCTAGCTAAATGAAAACGAACAAATGACATGTTTGTTCGTTTTTGCTTGAATGGTAAGATTTACAGAGGAAAATCTAAAAAATAGAGAAATTTAGCCTTTCGAAATATGCTATAATAAAGAAAATAAAAACAAGAGGTTTATCATGACAAAATTATATGGAAGCTTGGAAGCGGGCGGTACAAAGTTTGTTTGTGCTGTCGGTGATGAAAACTTTAACGTTGTAGAAAAAACACAATTTCCAACAACAACTCCAATCGAAACAATCGATAAAACCATCGAGTTCTTCTCAAAATTCGATAATCTTGCTGGTCTTGCAGTCGGTTCATTTGGTCCGATTGATATTGATAAAAACTCAAAAACTTATGGCTTTATCACAACGACCCCAAAACCAAACTGGGCAAATGTGGACTTGCTTGGTGCCCTTCGTCGCGCCCTCAACGTGCCAATGTACTTCACAACAGACGTAAACAGCTCTGCTTACGGTGAAGTGGTTGCCCGTAACAATGCTGGTGGTCGTATCGAAAACTTGGTTTACTACACAATCGGTACAGGTATCGGTGCAGGTGTTATCCAACGTGGTGAGTTTATCGGCGGTGTGGGTCATCCTGAAATGGGTCATTACTATGTGGCTAGACACCCAATGGATATTGAAAAAGAGTTTAAGGGTGTTTGTCCTTTCCATAAGGGATGTTTGGAAGGCTATGCAGCTGGTCCAAGTTTGGAAGCTCGTACAGGTGTACGTGGGGAAAATATTGAACTCAATAACCCTGTTTGGGATGTCCAAGCCTACTATATCGCTCAAGCTGCGGTCAATGCGACAGTGACTTTCCGCCCAGACGTGATTGTCTTTGGTGGAGGAGTCATGGCTCAACAACACATGCTGGACCGTGTCCGTGAGAAATTTACATCTCTTCTCAATGGTTACCTACCAGTACCAGATGTGCGTGATTACATTGTAACGCCAGCGGTAGCAGGAAATGGTTCTGCTACTCTTGGAAACTTTGTTCTTGCAAAAGAAGTTTCAAAATAAAGCACAAAATCCGCTTGGGAAACCAAACGGATTTTTTATGTGTCAAAGCATTTGCCAGAAGAAGTCGATAATATAGGTCAGACCGTAGGTATAAACCACGAGGGTAAAGGGCTTGGTCAGAATGATGATAATCATATAGCGTTTGAAGGTCATCTTGGTCAGGGCAGCCAGCATACAGAGAAAGTCAGCTGGACTAATGGGCCAAATCATCATAAAGATAAAGAAACGGTCAAAACGATTGCCCTTATCTAACCAACCGATATACTTGTCATAGGTGCGCTTGCTGACGACAGACTGGACAAAGGCAGCTCCATAGAGTCGCACCAGATAAAAGATAATGGCACAGCCAATCACGATGCCGATATAGTTGTAGATCGTACCGATGATGTGGCCGTAGATAAAGACGCCAGCCACAGAGGTCAAGGCCCCAGGAATGATAGGGACGACCGTTTGTAAAATCTGTAAAAAAATAAAGAGAGGTGGCCCCCAGATACCTGCCTGCTGGATAAAGGCAGAGAGGGTCTCCTTAGACTGTAAAATCCCAGCCTGATAAGCCCAAATACAGAAAATCAAACTCCCAATCCCACCGACAATTGATGAGATATTGATAACTTGCTGTAGAAGGGGAGAAACAGCTTTCATTTGTTTATCCTGTGACATGTAAACTCCTCATAGATAGTATATTTCTACTATACCATATTTTGGAGGAGAAAGGGGGAATGAGTGTTTTTGATGAGGTAAGAGTGATGGATTTTGAGCCTAAACATGCTATAATAAAGGGAGCAGACAAGTAGCAAAGGAGAGAGTATGATACAGGTAAAACCAGAACTGGAGATAGAAAAACAATTGATCAGCCAACTGGTAACTGGGGAAAGTCAATGGACTTACAGAGATGACCTTAAAACAGAAGAGCAATTATGGGAAAACTTCTTTGAAAAGTTAGCCCAGAACAATGTGGCTCTATTGGCAGATCATCCCCTGACAGAACAGGAAAAACGCCAGATAAAGAATCAACTGAACTTTGTTAGCTACTATGATGCGGCCAAGTGGTTGGTCGGCGAAAATGGCATTGCCAAGGTTGAGGTTCAGAGAGAAGATGCTAGTTTGGGGACTATCCGTTTATCTGTCATTTGGCGAGACAATATCGCAGCTGGCAAGTCTAGTTATGAGGTTGTCAACCAAGTCGAGAGAGATAAGATAAATCCTCAGGATCAAGACCGCAGGCTAGATGTGACCCTCTTGATCAATGGCCTTCCAATGATTCAGATCGAGCTTAAAAGTCCCAGAGTTGCTTTTCTAGATGCCTTTCATCAAATTAAGAAGTATGATAGGGAAGGCAAGTTCCGTGGTATTTACTCTAGCTTACAGATGTTTGTTGTGACCAATAAAGTAGACACACGCTATATTGCTGCAGCTAGGGAAAATAAACTCAACAAGCAATTTCTAACCAAGTGGGTGGATAAAGACAACCAACCCATAACGAGCTTGACCAGCTTTGCCCACGAAGTCCTTTCCATCCCTCGTGCCCACCAGATGGTTATGCAGTATTCTGTCCTTGATGATAGCAAGAAGGCTCTTATCCTCCTGCGTCCCTACCAGATTCATGCTATTGAGGCTGTTCAGGAAGCTTCTCGTTGTCAGGAGTCTGGCTATGTCTGGCACACGACAGGTTCAGGGAAGACATTGACCTCCTATAAGGTGGCGAGAAATCTCCTTCAAATCCCATCCATCCAAAAGACGATTTTTGTCGTTGACCGCAGGGACTTGGACCAACAGACCACTTCATCTTTTCTCTCTTATGCGACCAATGATGTCATTGATATTGATGAGACGGATAATACCCATGATTTGGTCAAGCGACTAGGAAGTAATGATAAGCGTGTGGTGGTAACGACCATCCAGAAAATTACCACCATGATGCGTAAGTTTGAACAAGGTCTTTACCAACGAGATGCGGACAAAATCAAGGGTCTCCGAGTGGCCGTTGTCGTGGATGAATGCCACCGCGCTGTTACGCCACAAACACAAAAAGACATTAAGGTCTTTTTCCCCCAGTCTCTCTGGTATGGTTTTACAGGCACACCTATCTTTAAGGAAAATAAACGCCAGCAAGTCGGCGATCTAGCCCAAACCACCCAGCAACAGTATGGTGACCGTCTCCATGAGTATACAGTCAAGGAAGCCATCCATGATGGAGCTGTTTTAGGCTTTAAGGTGGATTATCGCAATACCCTCATCACGGATAAATCCGAAAATGACATACCAGATACCGTGTATGAGAATGGGGAGCATATGCTGGAAGTCTTGGATGCCATTATCAATAAATCCCGTCAACAGTTAGGCTTCCAAAAGGGAGTAGGTAAGACCTACAATGCCATCCTAACCGTCAAATCCATCCCTCAAGCCCAAGCCTACTATGACCTCCTCAAACGAGTCAAGGCTGGGGAGACGAGGGTCAAGGTATCGGAAAGGGTTAAGCAGGTTCTTCCAGACTTTCCAAAGGCGACCATCACCTACTCGGTCACTGAAAATGAAGAAGAGTCAAGAGCTAATCAAGACCACATGAAGCAGGTTTTAGAAGACTATAACCAAGAGTTTGATACCCACTTTACCATGGCGGATCTTCGTGGCTTTAATACGGATGTCAATAACCGCCTAGCTCGAAAGCAGGACAAATACCTCTATCGCAATGAACAGTTGGACTTAGTCATCGTGGTCAATCGTCTCCTAACGGGATTTGATGCCCCTTGTCTGTCAACTCTTTTTATCGACCGCAAGCCCATGCAACCGCAGGACTTGATTCAGGCTTTTAGCCGAACCAACCGTATTTTTGAAAGCAGTAAGACCTACGGTCATATCATCACCTTCCAAAAGCCTCTAGCCTTTAAGGAAGCGGTGGATAATGCCCTCAAGCTTTACTCAAATGGTGGTGAAAATGATGTCCTAGCTCCGAGCTGGGAAGAGGAAAAGAGAAACTTTTTGCGGAGTTGCAGTGATTTTAAAAACCTTGCCACTGATGACTATATAGAAGGTCTTCAACTCGAGCAAGTCTCTACGCCTGAGTTGAGGAAACTAGCTAAAACCTATCAAGCCCTTGATAAATACCTAGCCTCTATCCGAGTGTACAAAGAGTATGATGAGGAAGAAGTTTACAGTCAGACAGGACTTGATGGAGAAAAGTTGGAAAGGTATCTGGGCCTTTATCGCAATGTCCTTGCAGAATTAAAAAGCCGAGTAGAGGATGATGACGGTGGAGAGCCCCTTGATATTCACTATGAACTGGAGTCTATCCAAGTGGATGAGATCAACTATGCCTATATCCTAACCTTAATCCAAAGCCTGATCGAGCAAGGTCAAAGTCAAGAAAAGAACCTAAGCGCCCAAGATAAGGAAGCCGTGGATAACTATATTCAGAGTCTTGAGAAGACCAATCCAAATCTTGCCCAGATCATCACTGAACTATGGAGAGAAGTCCAAGCAAATCCAGAAAACTATCGTGGTCAGTCTATCGCAAATATCTTGGATCAGATGATAGAGGCGGTCATCCAGCAACATATCCAAGTCTTTAGCAAACGTTGGTATGTCGGAGAGGATGAACTCCGTTACTATGTCGAGCACTACCGCAAGGGAGCCAAAAAACAACTGGGAGAGAGCCAGCTGACCAAGAGCCAGCGCTATCAGGACTATAAGCTAGAAGTGGCAGATGCCCTCAATCCCCTCCTCTATAAAAAACAAATCAAGGAAGCTTGTAAGCAACTTGTCGAAGAAGTCATTGAGCCACTCAGAATGGGGAGATAGTCCTTCGAAGTTTCGAAGAGATAGACATCCTAAAGTTTATATGTATTCTAAGCTTAGAATGACAAGAAATACATAAATTTATGTGTATTCTAAGCTTCGAATACTCTACCTGAGAAAGTTTTGAGGTTTTCGAGCTTTCGAATAGTTGTCTTTCCTAAATTTTAGATGTATTCTAAAGCTAGAAAAGCTAAAATCTAAAAATAGTAAGAGTCTCTATCTGATGGACGGAGTTTATTTCCAGTCAGATAGGGATTTTTTATTTTGGAAATGTCTGATTTGTCCTGAAAAGTACATTTTAGATGGAAATAATGACAGTTGAGCGGATGGGAGTCGAAATGGATTGAAGAATTGTTAGAATGGATGTATCAACTCAAAGGAGAAAAATTGATGAAGAAAGTTAGAGATGATGAGGAGAGTGTACTATGGTCCCTTCTTGTAATTGGAATTGCATTGTTGTTCTGCGTATTGCTTCAAGTTTATGTAGGAATGGATAGACCTTTGATTCAACCTGTTAGACACGGAAGTATTGTAAAAACAGATCAAAAACAGGTCTATCTTCCAGAACTAATCCAGTCTTGGTTTGATAAAGAAGAAAATAAATGATTCGTTAAATAGAAAGGATATCATCATGACAAAAACATACGCTATTCGCCCACTTAGTTACAGCAACTTTACCAATCGTGAGTTTGAAAGCTTGATGATGGATACTCATCAAAGTTTGGCAACTTTTTCTAAGGCAAACAAGGATGAGGCTATGTATGCCAAACATTTGGAACCCTTCAAGACCAAGCTGGATGATTTTCAAGCTCAACTTGCGGCGGTGGAGACGAAGGAGTCTAGTAATCTGACAGAAGTGGATCGCAATCGTGATAGTGCCTTGGTCGGTCTCTTTACCCTTCATAGAGGATTTGCTAAGATTAAGGATGACAAGCTCAAAGAAGCCCATGAGACTTTGAAACCAGTCTTTGCTAAGTATAAGGACATCACCAAGCACAGCAATGATGTGGAAACGGCAGAAATCAAGAGCCTGCTCAAAACGCTTAGTGAAACACCTTATCATGAGGCAGTTACTAGTCTAGGACTGACACCCATGCTGACGGCGGTGATCAACGCTCAAGAGGAATATGATCAAGTGGATAGTAAGGCGCGTGCTTCTAAGTCTGCCAAGGAAGTTGGCAAGACTAGACAACTCCGTACCGAACTTTCAACCAGCTACGACCTCTTTATGCGCTATACCGCAGCCAGTGCAGAAGCCTATCCTGAAAAGGAACACCTGACTCAACTCCTCAAGGAACTCAATAGCATTCGAGATAGCAAACGCCGTCTCATCACTAGTAGCAAAAAAGATAAAAAGACCAAACCATCAGAACCAGCCCAAGCAGCAGGATAAAGACAACCCCTTAGAAACGGATTTCTAAGGGGGATTTTTTTGGTTTCGTGGTATAATTTTAGTAGAAGATAATGGAGGAATAATAATGAATATTCAATATTTCAATGCTTTTTTGTGTCGTAATGGTGAGAAGACAAATTATGATTTATCTAAGTTAATTGATAAAATTCGAGTATCTTCTCCTGTAGAAAGAACTGTAAAGTTAGGGAGTCAGCATACTATGTTTATGAATAATAGTAGAACCCCTTCAAGTAGTAGGACACATGGTTCTTCTTTGGATGGTTTAGAGTATCTCCCTAGAAATAGGACAGTCTGGATTGGAAAGTATCGAAGTGAAAAACCATATGAGGGAAAGATAGGTGAAGAAGAAATTAAACAAATTGATGGAGACCTTTTCGAACCTAGTGTTTGTTTGATTATTCCTACATCGTATCTTTTTTTAATGGAGAGAAAGTTTTTAGGACCTTCAATTAACCAAATAGGAGAGTATTTATCAAGCTTTATAAAGAGTAATGATCCTAATGTAAAGTATTCGGTGAAATTTGAGCCTATGAAAACAGATAGTTTAAAACCTTTGATAGAAGCTTCTGAGAGTATCAAATCAATCGAGATTCAGATTAAAAATGAAGGTTTTCAATTGTCAAATTTGTTTCCAAATATCAACGATAGCAACAAAACACTATTAGAAAAATTATTTGGTAATATGATTGAAGTATCTGAAGAATTAGATATAAATACCACTACTGTGGTGTTTAAGAAAAGTCGGTATAAAAGAGAAATGGATATAAAACGTGTTGATGGCATACTAAAGTTATTAAACTCTTCAGATAAAAATTTAATATCTGCAAAAGTTGAATTTTTAAATCCAGAGACACATAGATTTGATGAAGTGGATTTAAAGAAAGATGGTTTTTATATTTTGGAAAAAACTTCTTTAAAAACCGAGAATTTTGATAAATTAGCTAATCTAATGACAGAGCATTATTATGATGACCAGAATAGTAATAAAGATCTCTACTATACTTCATTTGGTTCTTTGTTATCTGTTAATGAAAGTGAATTTAAGATTGTAACTGAAAATAGCATATAAAAATCCAAAACAAGAAAGGAGATGTTGTCATGCTTAAATTTATTGACAAATATTTTTGGTGGAGTTTATCGATCATAATTGTGTTAATTGTTGCAGTGTCTCTTTTTTTAGGAAATTATTTAGAGTTATATGATTGGTTTTACAAAAATGCCTATACAAATAATGCGAATTTAGTGACCATCTCAACAGTTTTTATCGGTATTTATTTCTCTTTATACGGGTTTTTATTAAGTTCAAACACAAATTCCCTTATATCAAAACTTAAGTTAAAAGAGTATAAAAGACTAGTCTCAATAGTTAATAGAGGATTTGTATCTAGTTTTATTATCGTTATATTTTCTTTTTTAAATGAAAATATCTATAATTGGGTAGGTGAAATTTATATACTGTTCCTGTTTTTTATTTTTCTATTACTTATTGGATCTGCAATTCAAATAGCTATTTATTTTACATTACTTTTTAGATATGATTTGAATAAAAAATATAATAGTTTTGATGAAGATATACAAAAAGAAATTCTGGATAATGAATTGCGTAAAAAGTTAAAACAATTTTTAGATAGTGAGTTATAAGAGTCGAGGATAAGAATGAAACCTAAAATTATTTTTAGTGAAGGAAAGGAAGATTGGGTTAAAAAAACTTTGTTATCTAATATAGAAAAAATATTAGATTATAGAGGGAGAACACCTAAAAAATTAGGTCTAAGTTGGAGCGGTACAGGTTATTTAGCTTTATCAGCTTTAAATGTAAAGAATGGTTATATTGATTTCAAGGCTGATGCCAATTATGGAGACCAAGAATTGTATGATCGATGGATGGGAGATAACCATCTTCATAAAGGGCAAGTTGTCTTTACTACGGAAGCACCAATGGGAAATGTTGCACAAATTCCTAATGATGCTCTGTATATTCTAAGCCAACGTACGATTGCCTTTGAAGTCAAACGTGATTCAATTCGAGAAGATTTTTTAGCAACTTTATTGCGTAGTCCAAAAATATTTAATGAGTTAACTTCTTTATCTAGTGGAGGAACTGCAAAAGGAGTTAGTCAAAAATCTTTATCAAATCTCAAGGTTTATTTGCCAACATCATTAGAGGAACAGTCCGCTATCGGATCCCTCTTCCGCACCCTTGACGACCTTCTGGCAAGCTACAAGGACAATCTCGCCAACTACCAATCTCTCAAGGTGACCATGCTCTCAAAGATGTTTCCTAAAGCTGGACAGACAGTTCCTGAGATTCGTTTGAATGGATTTGACGGTGAGTGGGAAGAGAAAGAATTAGGTGATATTGTGAAATTTTACTCAGGATTAACATATAAACCAAGTGATGTACTTTCTTGTGGTACTCTAGTTTTACGGTCATCTAATGTAAGGGATGGTGAATTAATATATATAGACAATGTATTTGTTAATCCTAATATTGTTAATTGCCAAAATGTTAAATCTGGAGATATTGTAGTTGTAGTAAGGAATGGCTCAAGAGATTTGATTGGTAAACATGCACTAATCAGATCAGAAATGCCAAATACAGTCATAGGTGCATTTATGACAGGTGTAAGATGTGATAATCCTGAATTTATAAATGCTCTATTAGACACAAAAATGTTTATCTCTGAAATACATAGAAACTTAGGTTCAACAATCAATCAAATTACAACAGGCAACTTTAAAAGAATGAAGTTTTACTTTCCTTTAAAAGATGAACAACAAGCCATCGGCGCCTATTTCTCAAACCTTGATAACCTCATTAACTCTTACCAAGAAAAAATTTCTCAGTTAGAAACACTGAAAAAGAAACTCTTGCAGGATATGTTTATATAGGAGATTTGTAATGTCACAGAACGATTTTATAAAGTTAGAACATATTGAGACGTCAGCGGCCTCGCAAAATTTTGTGAAATTATTAGATGAGAATAAGACTTACTTTCTAAATGGAAAGTGGGGGTCAGGAAAAACTGAGTTTTTGAAAGAAGCTGAACGATATACAAAGAAGAAATTTGTCATAGTTGATTTCTGGAAATTGAATGATAGCCGAACGACAATAGAGATTGCCTTTGCTAAATTGCATCCTAACTACTACTGGGGAATAAGATGTTTAATGGTCTTTCTAGTTGCTATATCTATCTTGATGACTAATGTTGTCAATCTTGGCTTGAGTCAAATTTTTTCGAATTTGATAGTTAAATTTGCTGGAATTTTAGCCCTATTTGTTGCTGTTTATCAATTTTTCAAAGTCAAAACAGATGGGTTCTATAGTTCGCTATTAACTAATAAATATGTTTCATTATCTAACACAATATTGGTTATTGATGATTTTGACCGCTTATCAGAAAAACAACAGGAAGAAGCCTATAAATTATTTAGTCTTTTAAAAGGACGCCTGCCTATTGTTTTTGTCGGTGATATTGACCTGATTCATGTAGTTAAAGAAAATTATCTATCTAAGATTATTGACAGAAGAGTTGAATTACCTTTTGATTTGCACCCAGTCAATATTTGGGATACTTATTTTAAAATTTTAGAAGAAAAGTTTAATGTAAATCTTTCTGATGATTTTAAAAAATGTATAAAATGGGAAAACAGAAATTTGAGAGATAGAGAGCATTTTAATGATTATGTTAATCAAGAATTTTTTACTCGAGGGAAACTAGGATATGTTCAAGCGGAGCAGCAACTTATAGTGATATATGTTTATCTATTTCATTCAAAATTGTATAAAGAGCTTTTGGAGGCTAGAACAATTGAAGTTTCATCCGAAGAAAGAGATGGATTTAAAAAAGGATTTGTTCAGGGATTCATAAAAGTACTTTTACAGAATATTCAAACAACCGCTAATCAAGATTATCCTATTTGTTTTGCACAGGATAGAACAGGGTATTATCTGTATGAATCTTCTTCTAATAGAAGAGGAGAAGAGCTGGAGGAAATTTTTAATGAAAAAGGTAATGAGTTGACTAATGAATTATGTAATTCAACTAATTCATCGGACTTTTTTCAATATTTATCTAGCCAATATAAATATTTTGATAATGAACGTAAAAATTATTTAGTTTCGTTAGCTATCCATCAATCAATGAAAGTTTCGATTAGCTCCTCAATGAGCTATATTATTATTGAAAGAACAAATGAAATAATTCAAAAATATAATCAGGAGCATCCTAATGATGAAATAAACAATCAGCAAATTGTATCAAATTGGGATGAAATTTTAGATGAAGAGAACTTGGAATTATCAGAAAAAATACGATTTTTACAACAGCATCACATTCTAAGTTTTCACGAATTAGGGATTAGATACCCAGAATTAGACATTAGCCATGAAAAATTTTCAGAGTTTCGCCATAAAGATTTTATTTTATTAACTTATCTTAATAGTAAAGGCTTATCTAGGGAATTTCCAAAATGGAATGATACTATCTGGCAAGCTATTAGCTTGCTAGATACTCATCAGTTTATTTCTTTTTGGATATTTCAGACTATAATTTCTGGGGAAAAACAAATGGAAAATATATTTAACAAGTTTGATTATTATCCAGAAAATAAAAACTATATTGTATGGATTCAAAGATATAATCCTGAGTCTGATGGTGAATTAATCGATTATAAGGAAACTGTTATTAGAAAAATTAAATCCAGATTGAAAACTTTAAGAAGAGAAGGCTATATTTTTGAAGAAAAAATTGATGATACATACAAACCTAAGTATTTGGACTAAACAATTAGAAAGTGACCTATGACACAAGAAACAACACAAACTTCCCAGTCGCTTTACCAAGCTCTGTGGAACTCAGCGGATGTTCTCCGCTCTAAGATGGATGCCAATGACTACAAGTCCTATCTTTTGGGCATGGTCTTTTACAAGTACCTATCTGACAAGATGCTCATTTTCGTGGCGGAGACTATGGAGGAGGGGAGTGAGAGTCTAGAGGCTGCCCTTGAGGTCTATCGCTCCTACTATGAGGATGCGGACACTCACGAGGATCTTCTTGCAGTTATGAAGGACGAACTCAACTATAGTATCAAGCCTGAGTTGACCTTTACAGCTCTAGTAGCACGTGTCAATGAGAGGTCTTTCCAGTTGGAAGATTTGGCTCAGGGTTTTCGAGATATTGAGCAGAGTGATGAACTCTATGAAAATCTCTTTGAAGATATTGACCTCTATTCCAAAAAGCTAGGAGCGACTCCGCAAAAGCAAAATCAAACGGTGGCGGCAGTTATGAAAGAGTTGGCTGTGCTAGATGTAGCTGGTCATGCGGGTGATATGCTGGGGGATGCTTATGAGTATCTGATTGGTCAGTTTGCGACTGACTCGGGTAAGAAGGCTGGTGAGTTCTATACACCTCAGCCTGTTGCCAAACTCATGACTCAGATTGCCTTTTTGGGGCGTGAGGATAAGCTAGGCTTTACCATCTATGATGCGACTATGGGTTCTGGCTCTCTCTTGCTTAATGCCAAGAAATACTCTCATAAACCGCAGACAGTGGTCTACTTTGGTCAGGAACTCAATACGTCGACCTATAACCTAGCTCGGATGAACATGATCCTACACGGTGTTCCTGTTGAAAATCAATTCCTCCACAATGCTGATACACTAGACGAAGACTGGCCGACTCAGGAACCGACCAACTTTGACGGTGTTCTCATGAACCCACCCTACTCTGCTAAGTGGTCTGCAAGCTCTGGCTTTATGGCGGACCCTCGTTTCTCTCCTTTTGGGAAACTGGCACCCCAGTCCAAGGCTGATTTTGCCTTTCTTTTGCATGGTTACTACCATCTCAAGCAGGATAATGGAGTTATGGCTATCGTTCTTCCCCACGGTGTTCTTTTCCGTGGCAATGCGGAAGGAACCATTCGCAAGGCCTTGTTAGAAGAAGGCGCTATTGATACGGTTATCGGTTTACCAGCTAATATCTTCTTTAACACCAGCATTCCGACCACGGTTATCATTCTCAAAAAGAATCGTATCAATCGTGATGTCTACTTTATCGATGCTTCTAAGGAGTTTGATAAGGGGAAAAACCAGAATATCATGACGAATGCTCATATCGAGAAGATTCTGGAAGCCTACAAGTCACGTGAGGAGATTGATAAGTTTGCCCATCTAGCAAGCTATGAAGAAATCGTCGAAAATGACTATAACCTCAATATCCCTCGCTACGTAGATACCTTTGAGGAAGAAGAAGTCGAGCCCCTGACAGATATCGTCAGCAAGATTAACACGACAAATCAAGCAATCCAAAACCAAACCGCTTCCCTACTCGAAATGCTCGGTCAACTACACGGAACCACACCAGAAGCCGATGCTGAGCTTAAAGAGTTTTTGAAAGAGTTTGAAGGGTGATGGGGAAGATTGTTTCCATCCCTATAGAAATCGAAATCTTAAAAATAGAGGAGATTAGCAATCACTATGACTAATAAAATTGTTGAATACAAAGACCTGATTGCTTTTCATCCAGGTCAGTATGTTGAGGAGTTGATTGAAGATTATAACCTAACGCAGAAAGAATTTGCGGAGCGTTTAGGAGTTTCCGCCAAGACCGTCAACAAGCTAGTTAATGCAGAGGAGTCCATTAGTAAAGAAACGGCTCATAAGTTAGCTAAGCTAAGCGGAGTTTCCATGCAAACCTGGCTCAATCTACAGAATGCTTACGATGTAAAAGTTGCGGAGATTTTACTTGAAGATTTACATAGAAAGGAAGACGATGACACCCAACTATAAAATAACAGAAGAAATATTGAATCTCGTGCAGAAGATTTCTGAGTTGGCGACTCAACTTTCTTTCGAAACGAGGGAATTACACCTACGCAAGGAAAATCGGATTCGCTCTATTCAGTCCTCTCTTGCCATTGAAAATAATAGCCTTTCTTTGGAGCAGGTGACTGATATCATAGAGGGGAAAAGAGTTCTAGGCCCTCTTAAAGATATCCATGAAGTCCAAAATGCTTATGAAGCTTATGAAAAGGTCTTTCGATTGAATCCATATAGTATAGATGATTTTTTGCTAGCTCATCGATTGTTGACCCAGGATTTGGTTAAGCATCCAGGTCAGTTTCGATTAGGAGATGTGGGTGTTTTTGATGGAACAGGGAAAGTTGTTCATCTTGGAGCGAGACCACAATTTGTTCCTAATCTGGTATCGGACTTATTTGCTTGGGCTAAAGCTAGTCAGATATCTGATATTGTCAAATCTTGTATCGTACATTTTGAGCTAGAAATTATTCACCCTTTTGAGGATGGGAACGGTCGTATGGGGCGGATGTGGCAGAGCCTAATTTTGAGTAGATGGAATCCTTTATTTGAGTGGCTTCCTGTCGAGTCTGTTATTTACCGACACCAGTCAGGGTATTATCAAGCTTTAACAGAGAGTAATGAGGCTAATGATTCTACAAAATTCATCCAATTTATGCTTGAAGCGATTTTAGAAACCTTGCTGGATTATAGTCATCAAAAAAATGATAGTACGGAAAAGTCGGTTAAATTACTTTTGAAACCACGTGAGCTAGCTATTTTTGAAAAAATAGAGTCTTATCTTGTAGAGAATTATCAGATAACAACTGCAGTTGCACAAGAACTAACAGGTTTGAGTGCAGCAACCATGCGTCGTTATCTCCAAATATTCGTAAATCAAGGTTTGTTAGAAAAATCGGGAACTACAAAAAACACTCTTTATTCGCTCATAATTCGCTCATAATTCGCTCGTAATTCGCTCATAATTCGCTCATTTTTAAGATATAAATTTGTTTCCATATTTCCGGGGAACTAGTAGAAAGTAAGGAGAAATATGGAAAATAACAACCAACGTGCCCTTTGCCAGCAACTCTGGGCGAGAAACAAATACCTCGTTTTGAGTCATTCCAGCAATATTTACAATGAGATTCGTCAGTATCTCAAGAATGAAGAGGTGGAGGTGAGTCTGGTTCAAGAGATGATTGACCGTGCCTGTCAAATCCCTGAGCATAGAGGTCAGGTTTGCAATGCCTTTCAGCATATTTGGGGCTATTTTAAAAAGAAAGCGACAGATACTGAGCGCAAAGACTATATGCTCTTGTTGGATTGCTACCGATTTGGTCAGGCTTCTAAGGAAGACTTGATCACTAAGACTCGAGACTTGCTTAATCGCTATCCAAATACCTACTTGCAACATTCGACTTTACTGAAAGAAGACTCCCATGAGACTTTGGCATGAGGCTTTGATTTCACAGCTTCCTCGTCCTCAACTCTTGGGGCAACATCGAGAGTGTTGCGCCCTGCGTGGCAATGGCTGGGGCAGAAAGCATGCGACGGTGGACTATGTCTTTACCCACTCGCCCTATCGTCTCTATGCCTATCATCGCTTGATCATGGAGGAGATGGCTAACCGAGGCTATAAGGTCAGTCCAGAGTGGTTGGGTAAAAACTATCGTGGTAAGATTTGTCCTTCTTATGAGGATTTACCTGAGGAGACTTTGAAGAGCCCTATTTACAAGGAGCACGATGCTGCCTACTATGAGGAGTGTCTGGACAATCTCCGAGAGAAGGGAATCAACTTATAGTCTTTTCTAATAACAAGCCATAGTCACTTATAAGAATTACTAATAACGCGTTTGAACCGTCTAACTGAAATAAAGCTATAAAACAAGTTATACAAAGGATTTGAGGCATTTTTCTCAAGTCTTTTTCTTTTGTCTAAAACGGAGATATAGTTTCAAACTATATCAAAGCCTAATTTTTTACAATTATACAGACGCTTTCTTTTCTGTTAAGATAGTTTCAACAACAAATTTTGGAGGACACATCATGTCAACTACAATCATCGGTTTCCCTCGTTTGGGCGAATTCCGCGAATTAAAATTTACAACTGAAAAATACTTTAGAAAAGAAATCTCAGAAGAAGAACTCCTTGCAGCCGCAAAAGAATTGCGTGCTAAACACTGGAATATCGTCAAAGAAAAAGGCATCACTGAAATTCCATCAAATGACTTTTCTCACTATGACAACTTCCTAGATGCAGCTTTCCTTTTCAACGTGGTACCTGCTTCAGTTCAAAACTTGGACTTGTCTGACCTTGAGCGCTACTTCGCTTTGGGACGTGGTTACCAAGGAGAAAAAGGGGATGTTCGCGCCCTTCCAATGAAGAAATGGTTCAACACCAACTACCACTACATCGTTCCTAAGTTTGAAAAAGACACTCAAGTAAAATTGGCTGGTCACAAAATCTTCGATGAGTTCCAAGAAGCAAAAGAACTTGGATTGAACACTCGCCCTGTTCTTGTAGGTCCATTCACCTTCCTTCAATTGTCAGACTTTGAAGAAGGTGTAAAAGCAGAAGACTTCGTAGACAGTTTAGTTGCTGCTTACCAAGAAGTTTTTGCTAAATTGGCAGAACTTGGTGCGACTCGTATCCAATTGGACGAAGCGGCTCTTGTAAAAGACTTGACAGCTGAAGAGAAAGCTCTCTTCTTGAACCTCTACAACAAACTTTTGGCTGACAAAAAAGGTCTTGAAGTCTTGCTTCAAACTTACTTCGGAGACGTTCGTGACGTCTACGCTGACCTTGTGAACTTGCCAGTAGATGCCATCGGTCTTGACTTCGTTGAAGGTAAGAAAACTCTTGAACTCGTTAAAGGTGGCTTCCCAGCTGACAAGACTCTTTATGCAGGTATTGTCAATGGTAAAAACATCTGGCGCAACAACTACGAAAAGAGCTTGGCTGTTCTTGAGCAAATCCCAGCTGAAAACATTGTCTTGACAAGCTCATGCTCACTTCTTCATGTGCCATTTACAACTGCTAATGAAGAATTTGAACCAGCAATCTTGAACCACTTTGCCTTTGCAGTTGAAAAATTGGATGAGATTCGTGATTTGGATGCTATCCGCAATGGTCAAGGTGAAGAAGCACTTGCAGCTAACAAAGAACTCTTTGCGACTGAGCGTGTTGGTGAAAATGCTGAACTTCGTGCGCGTATCGCTGGCTTGACAGACGCAGACTACACTCGTTTGCCAGCCTTTGCAGAACGTGAAGCTATCCAAGAAGAAGCTTTCAAACTTCCAGCTCTTCCAACAACAACTATCGGTTCATTCCCTCAAACTAAAGAAGTTCGTGCTAAACGTTTGGCTTACCGTAAAGGTGAATTGTCTCAAGAAGAGTACGATGCTTTCCTTGCTGAAACGATCGATGAATGGATCAAATGGCAAGAAGATATTGACTTTGATGTCCTTGTTCACGGTGAGTTCGAGCGTAATGACATGGTTGAGTACTTCGGTCAAAACTTGTCAGGTTACCTCTTCTCTAAAAATGGTTGGGTACAATCATACGGTATGCGTGGGGTGAAACCACCAATCATCTGGGGTGATGTAACTCGTCTTAACCCTATCACTGTTAAATGGTCTAGCTATGCACAAAGCCGTACAAACAAACCTGTTAAAGGTATGTTGACTGGACCAGTAACTATTCTCAACTGGTCATTCCCACGTGAAGACATCTCTATCAAGGATTCTACTCTTCAAATCGCCCTTGCTATCAAGGATGAAGTGCTTGACCTTGAAGCTGCTGGTGTGAAAATCATCCAAATCGATGAGGCTGCTCTTCGTGAAAAATTGCCACTCCGTCGTAGCGACTGGTATGAAGACTACCTTGACTGGGCAATTCCTGCCTTCCGCTTGGTGCACTCAACAGTAGCGCCAGATACTCAAATCCACACTCACATGTGTTACTCAGAATTTACAGATATCATCCCAGCTATTGACAACTTGGATGCGGACGTTATCTCATTTGAGGCTAGCCGTTCAAACCTTGAAATCTTGGACGAACTCAAAGCGAAAAACTTCCAAACAGAAGTAGGACCTGGGGTTTACGATATCCACTCACCTCGTGTGCCAAATGAAGGCGAAATCGACAATACAATCGAAGCCATCCTTGCTAAAGTGCCAAGCAAGAAAGTTTGGATCAACCCTGACTGTGGTTTGAAAACACGTGGTATTCCAGAAACAAAAGAAAGCTTGATCCGCCTTGTTGAAGCAGCTAAAGCTGCGCGTGAGAAATTGTAAGATAGGATTTCTCAAGAAGCGCTGTTTAGTCAATCTGCCTGTTTCACTCGGATTCTAGGAGTCCAGCTAACGAAAAAATCAACTAGAAAAGGATAATGACTATGTCACGCCAAACACCGTCACTCTCATTTGAAGTGTTCCCTCCAAACCCAGCAGTTGGTAATGATAACATTATTTCTGCTCTTCAAGATATGCAGGAGTTGGCTCCCCACTTTATCAGTGTAACTGCCAGCAATAATAAATTTAATATCAAGGAAACGACGGTTCGTTTGGCTGACTTTATCCAAAATGACTTGGCGATTCCGACTATTGCTCACTTACCAGCCATCTATTTGACCAAGGACAAGGTTGCTGAAACTATTGCAGACTTGGACAAGGTTGGGGTGCAGAAAATCTTGGCTCTTCGTGGGGATATTATTCCAGATGTGGAGCCACAAAAGGATTTCCGCTACGCAACGGACTTGATTGAGTTCATCAAGGAGCAAGCTCCTCACTTTGATATTGTTGGTGCTTGTTATCCAGAAGGTCATCCAGATTCACCAAATCAGATTTCAGATATTCAAAATCTTAAGAAGAAAGTGGATGCAGGCTGTTCGAGCCTTGTAACTCAGCTTTTCTTTGACAATGAGCGCTTCTATGATTTCCAAGACAAGTGCATCTTGGCTGGGATTGATGTTCCTATTCATGCAGGGATTATGCCAATTCTGAATCGAAATCAGGCTCTCCGTCTCTTGAAGACCTGTGAGAATATCCATCTTCCACGCAAATTTAAAGCCATCTTAGACAAGTATGAGCATGACCCTGAGTCGCTCAGAGCAGCAGGACTTGCCTATGCAGTGGACCAAATCGTGGACTTGGTAACTCAGGATGTTGCAGGTGTGCATCTCTACACAATGAACAATGCTGAAACAGCGAAATACATTCACCAAGCAACCCATGCCTTGTTTAATCACCAGTCTCTAGGATAATAAAAAGCAAACCATTCTTCTCAAGTGAGGGGAATGGTTCCTTTTTAATGGTAAAGACCGCACTTTTTAAGAAAAATATGATAAAATAGACTCTGTACGTACTTGATACAAAGATGAGGGTATAAATGCTAAAGAATAATATTTTTAAATTTTTCAAAGTATTTAGATAGTTGAACACGGGCTAAATCCCTAGTGAAAAAGATAGATTTCCTGGTGTGCATCGCACACTGCGTCAATCTCCTATTTTCATACGGGATTCTTTACGCCCTTTGTATCCTGATTTTTGTAGGCAAGGCGTATAATTTCATCAATCCAAAGGGGATTAAAATGACAAAACAAGTGTTTCAAACGACTTTTGCGGGTCGTGAGTTAATTGTAGAGACTGGTCAGGTTGCTAAGCAAGCGAATGGCGCAGTTGTCGTACGTTACGGTGAGTCAACTGTCTTGACTGCTGCCGTTATGTCTAAGAAGATGGCAACTGGAGATTTCTTCCCTCTTCAAGTCAACTACGAAGAAAAAATGTATGCAGCTGGGAAGTTTCCTGGTGGCTTTATGAAACGTGAAGGACGTCCTTCAACAGATGCGACTTTGACAGCGCGTTTGATTGACCGTCCAATCCGTCCTATGTTTGCGGAAGGTTTCCGTAATGAAGTGCAAGTTATCAACACAGTGCTTTCTTATGATGAAAATGCCTCTGCTCCAATGGCAGCTATGTTTGGTTCATCCTTGGCACTTTCCATTTCAGATATTCCATTTGACGGACCAATCGCTGGGGTGCAAGTGGGTTATGTGGATGGTCAAATCATCATCAACCCTACGCAAGAACAAGCGGAGCAGTCTCTCCTTGAATTGACAGTAGCTGGTACCAAACACGCCATCAACATGGTAGAGTCTGGTGCTAAAGAATTGTCAGAAGAAATCATGTTGGAGGCGCTCCTTAAAGGGCACGAAGCAGTCAAAGAATTGATTGCCTTCCAAGAAGAAATCGTTGCAGCAGTTGGTAAAGAAAAAGCAGAAGTAGAATTGCTTCATGTGGACGCTGACTTGCAGGCTGAAATCATCGCAGCCTACAACAGTGACCTCCAAAAGGCAGTTCAAGTAGAAGAAAAATTGGCTCGTGAAGCTGCAACTCAAGCAGTTAAGGACCAAGTTACTGCCGTTTACGAAGAAAAATATGCAGACCACGAAGAATTTGACCGTATCATGCGTGATGTGGCTGAAATTTTGGAACAAATGGAACACGCTGAAGTGCGCCGTTTGATTACAGAAGATAAGGTGCGTCCTGACGGTCGTAAGGTCGATGAAATCCGTCCTTTGGATGCGGTTGTTGACTTCCTTCCTCGTGTGCACGGTTCTGGTCTCTTCACTCGTGGACAAACTCAGGCTCTTTCAGTCTTGACCTTGGCTCCGATGGGAGAAACTCAAATCATTGATGGTTTGGATCCAGAGTACAAGAAACGCTTTATGCACCACTATAACTTCCCACAATACTCTGTTGGGGAAACTGGTCGTTATGGTGCACCTGGTCGTCGTGAAATTGGTCACGGTGCTCTTGGTGAGCGTGCTCTTGCTCAAGTATTGCCAAGTTTGGAGGAATTCCCATATGCTATCCGCTTGGTAGCTGAGGTCTTGGAATCAAATGGTTCTTCATCTCAGGCTTCTATCTGTGCGGGAACTCTTGCCCTTATGGCTGGTGGTGTGCCAATCAAGGCGCCAGTAGCAGGGATTGCCATGGGTCTCATCTCAGATGGAAATAACTACACAGTCTTGACAGATATCCAAGGTTTGGAAGACCACTTTGGAGACATGGACTTTAAGGTTGCAGGTACTCGTGACGGGATTACAGCCCTTCAGATGGATATCAAAATCCAAGGGATTACTGCAGAAATCTTGACTGAGGCTCTTGCCCAAGCTAAGAAAGCGCGTTTTGAAATCCTTGATGTGATTGAAGCAACCATTCCAGAAGTTCGTCCAGAATTGGCTCCAACTGCTCCAAAAATTGATACTATTAAGATTGATGTGGACAAGATCAAGATTGTCATCGGTAAGGGTGGAGAAACCATTGATAAAATCATCGCTGAAACAGGCGTTAAGATCGATATCGACGAAGAAGGAAATGTGTCTATCTACTCTAGCGACCAAGATGCCATTAATCGTGCTAAAGAAATTATTGCTGGTTTGGTCCGTGAAGCTAAGGTGGACGAAGTTTACCGTGCTAAAGTCGTTCGTATCGAGAAATTTGGTGCCTTTGTCAACCTCTTTGATAAGACAGATGCCCTTGTTCATATCTCTGAGATGGCTTGGACGCGTACCAATAATGTCGAAGACTTGGTAGCAATCGGGGATGAAGTTGATGTTAAGGTTATCAAGATTGATGAAAAAGGACGTGTGGATGCTTCTATGAAAGCCCTTCTTCCTCGTCCTCCAAAACCTGAACGTGATGAAAAAGGCGAAAAGTCTGAGAGACCTCACCGCCCACGTCATCACAAGGACCACAAACCTAAGAAAGAATTTACAGAAACACCAAAAGATTCAGAATAAGAAAAGGAGAAATGTATGGGATGGTGGCGCGAAACCATTGATATCGTAAAAGAAAATGATCCAGCGGCCCGCACCACTTTGGAGGTTTTGCTGACTTATCCAGGTGTCAAGGCACTGGCGGCCCACCGTCTCTCGCATTTTCTCTGGAATCACGGCTTCAAACTTCTTGCTCGTATGCACAGTCAGTTTTGGCGCTTCTGGACCCAGATTGAGATTCATCCAGGTGCCCAGATCGATTCAGGGGTCTTTATCGACCATGGTTCTGGTCTGGTGATTGGGGAAACAGCGATCGTTGAAAAAGGTGTTCTTCTTTATCACGGGGTGACTCTTGGTGGAACAGGGAAGGATGTTGGCAAACGCCATCCGACTGTACGAAAGGGGGCTCTGATATCCGCTCATGCCCAAGTTATTGGACCTGTGGAAATTGGTGAAAATGCTAAGGTCGGTGCTGCAGCAGTTGTCGTGGCAGACGTACCTAGTGATGTGACAGTTGTCGGTATTCCGGCTAAGATTGTCCGTGTACATGGTAAAAAGGATGAGCCGGTCATTCACGAAGTAGAAGAAAAACGAGAGTACTACGTCAATAAACTCGAGCAGGCTAAAGAAGCCAGTCACAGATCGTCGGGGTTGTAGAGGGTACCTATATGATTCAAGCAAGAAACAAGTTAAGCCAAGAGGAGCTATCTGAGGCGAAAAAACTAATTAACTGTTGCCAAAACTATGACAGTACCTATCGTGATCCCTATCTCTCTAACATGCTTAATTTTGACCTAAACATGCCCGCCTTTTTCCTTTATTATGAAAAAGGCGAACTTGTTGGTTTATTAACTGTCTATGCAGATGACCAAGATGTAGAGGTGACGATACTGGTTCATCCGGATCATCGCCATCAGGGAATTGCGCGTGCATTGTTTATGAGTTTTGAGAAAGAAACGGCTTCTTTCCCTATTCGTTCAGTTACTTTTCAGACAGAACGTATTTTTCTAGACCGCCATCCTGATTTTGTTAGCAACTGGGGATTGGTCGAGGATGAAGAGACAGAAACTTGGTTAGGTAAGGATAGAAGACCTTATCCGTTAGCAAATGTTTCTAATCTTGAAGTTTTGTTAGCAGATAGTTCGTATCAGGATCAAATTAGTCAGTTAAAATTTCAGGCATTTTCAGAGGAACATGAGTCTAGAGAGATTGTGGATAGATATGTCGCTGAAGCTCTGAAGGATCCAGAAAGTCGCTTATATATTTTGTTAAAAAACGATCAGGTTATTGGAACTTGCACGATTGATTTATCGAGCGATACGAATTACTTCTACGGTTTAGCAATATCGGAACCTGAACGTGGAAAAGGCTATGGAAGCTATTTAGCAAAATCCCTTGTCAACCAACTAATTGAGCAAAATGATAAGGAATTTCAGATTGCCGTGGAAGATAGCAATGTAGGTGCCAAACGTTTGTATGAAAAAATTGGCTTTGTCAAACAGACTCAGGTGGTTTATCTGAATGAGAAAGGAGCAAGGGATTCCGAAGTGTAGAGACATTCGGACTGAAATTCAATTGAACTCTTAGTGATGAAACTAAGTGTTCTTTGATTTTGGTTTTCCTGACTATTATTTTATGATTAAAATCTATGACACCATGTCTCGTGATTTGCGAGAATTTGTCCCAATCGAGGACGGCAAGGTCAAGATGTATGTTTGTGGGCCAACCGTGTACAACTATATCCACGTGGGGAATGCCCGCTCAACAGTGGCTTTTGATACGGTTCGTCGCTATTTTGAGTACCGTGGGTATGAGGTTGCCTATATTTCCAATTTTACGGATGTGGATGATAAGATTATCAACCGTGCCAAGGAAGAAGGCATCACGCCTCAGGAGGTTGCGGACAAGTACATCGATGCCTTTCGTGAGGATGTGACGGCCTTGGGCGTCAAACCTGCGACTCGCCATCCGCGTGTGGTGGAGTTTATGGCTGACATCATCCGCTTTGTGGAAGACTTGATTGGAAAAGGCTTTGCTTACGAGAGTCAAGGGGATGTTTACTTCCGTGTGGAAAAATCCCACAACTATGCTAAGTTGGCCAATAAAACCTTGGAAGATTTGGAGCTGGGTGCTTCAGGTCGTACCGATGAAGAAACGGCTCGTAAGGAAAATCCTGTAGACTTTGCCCTCTGGAAAGCTGCTAAACCAGGCGAGATTTCTTGGGACAGTCCTTGGGGACCTGGTCGTCCAGGCTGGCACATCGAGTGTTCAGTCATGTCGACAGAGATTTTGGGTGATACTATTGATATCCACGGTGGTGGAGCTGACCTTGAGTTTCCTCATCATACCAATGAAATTGCCCAGTCAGAAGCCAAAACAGGCAAGACTTTTGCTAACTACTGGATGCACAATGGTTTTGTCAATATTGACAATGTCAAGATGTCTAAGTCCTTGGGCAACTTTGTCACAGTCCATGATGCCCTTAAAACTCTTGATGGGCAAGTACTTCGTTTCTTCTTTGCGACTCAACACTACCGCAAGCCTATCAACTTTACAGAAAAGGCAGTGCGTGATGCAGAGACTAATCTCAAGTATCTAAAGAACACTTACGAACAACCATTTACTGGAACTGTAGATGCTCAAGAGTTACAGGCTTTTAAAGACAAGTTTGTAGCAGCTATGGATGAAGATTTTAACGCGGCAAATGGAATCACAGTAGTCTTTGAAATGGCCAAATGGATCAACTCAGGCAACTATGATGCAAGTGTTAAGCAAGCTCTTGCGGATATGTTAGAAGTCTTTGGAATTGTCTTTGTTGAGGAAGTTTTGGATGCAGAGATTGAAGTCTTGATTCAAAAACGTCAAGAAGCGCGTGCTAATCGTGACTTTGCGACAGCGGATCAAATCCGTGACCAATTGGCTGCTCAAGGGATTAAGCTCCTTGACACCAAGGATGGAGTGAGGTGGACACGTGATTGATGTCAATCTCATTAACGGGATTGCGCTAGCTTTTGAGGGGGACGCGGTGTATTCTATGTATATTCGCCGCCACCTCATTCTTAAAGGCATGACAAAACCCAATAAACTCCACCAAGAAGCGACCAAGTATGTGTCGGCCAAAGCTCAGGCCCGCCTGATTTCCCTTATGTTAGAGGAGCAAGTCCTGACGGAAAAAGAAGAGGAAATCTACAAACGTGGTCGCAATACCAATAGCCATACCAAGGCCAAAAATGCTGATGTGGTGACTTACCGTATGTCCACAGGTTTTGAAGCCGTGATGGGCTATCTCCATATGACAGAAAATTTGGAACGTCTTGAGAGCTTGATTTTGTGGTGCATCCAAAAAGTGGAGGACTAGGACATGATTGCAAAGGCATTACAAGACTGGTTTCCTGAAGCTCAGATTTCAGACCAACCAGTAGAGAAAGAGGGGTATCTCACTCTCCCTTTAGCTTCTCAGCAGTGGATTTTGCTGGAGGAAGCTGGGCTCAGCGAGCGTGAAAAGCAGTTGATTTCTCTTTTGACCCAGCAGGAGCAGGCTCGTTCGCTCAATCCTTGGTATTCTTTTTTGATTGAGGGGAAGGGACAGGCACCACAAGCTTTTAAAAAGATTCAGCTGGTTTACTGTCATCTTTCCTATTTTCAGCAGGAAAATCTAGTTTCTTGGCTAGATATGATGCGGACTCTTTTTCCCAACTGTCAGACGGTGCTTCAGGTCGGAGCTCAGGATTATGTTTTCGTGCTTCAACAAGACAAATACACTTCTGTACGAGCTATTTTAAGTGATACGATTGAAGCGGTTGAGTATGACTTTGGACTGCGTCTCTCTATCATGTTAGGCCAGGTTTGGTCTCAGACGGGTCACCAAGCCCTATCCGATTTGATCAAAGCTGAGCGCGATTTGTTCAAGACTTGGTGGCGTCAGGGTCACCAAGGTGTTCATACTTTTTCTCAGCTCTATCTTTGGAGTATGGGAGAAAGACTCGTGGACTTGAAGGCAATCAAGGAATGTCTACACCAGATGATTGTGGACCAGGATCAGATTCAGGAAATCATTCTTTCTCTTTGGGAAAATAGTGCTGTCTTAACTAAAACAGCCCAGCAACTCTATCTGCACCGCAATTCTCTCCAATACAAGATTGATAAATGGGAAGAATTGACAGGGCTACAGTTGAAGGAGTTGACAGATCTCACCCTGTGTTATCAATTGATTTTACCAGATATTCTCTAAAGTTTTGTGCAAGTTGCACAGAACTTTTTTATTTTTTTGGTCACCTTGCCATAGAAATGTAAAGCGTTTTCATCTATAATAAAACTATCAAAAGACAAAAGGAGTTCACCTCATGGTAGAATTGAATCTTAAAAATATTTACAAAAAATATCCAAACAGCGAACACTACTCAGTTGAAGACTTCAACTTGGACATCAAAGACAAAGAATTTATCGTTTTCGTAGGTCCTTCAGGATGTGGTAAATCAACAACTCTTCGTATGATTGCTGGTCTTGAAGACATCACAGAAGGTACTGCATCTATCGATGGCGTGGTTGTCAACGACGTAGCTCCAAAAGACCGTGACATCGCCATGGTATTCCAAAACTACGCTCTTTACCCACACATGACTGTTTATGATAACATGGCTTTCGGTTTGAAATTGCGTAAATACAGCAAGGAAGACATCGACAAACGTGTGCAAGAAGCAGCTGAAATCCTTGGATTGAAAGAATTCTTGGAACGTAAACCAGCTGACCTTTCAGGTGGTCAACGTCAACGTGTTGCCATGGGGCGTGCCATCGTCCGTGATGCAAAAGTGTTCTTGATGGACGAGCCTTTGTCAAACTTGGATGCCAAACTTCGTGTATCAATGCGTGCTGAAATCGCTAAAATCCACCGTCGTATCGGAGCTACAACTATCTACGTAACTCACGACCAAACAGAAGCGATGACACTTGCAGACCGTATCGTTATCATGTCAGCAACTAAGAACCCTGCTGGTACAGGTACTATCGGACGTGTGGAACAAATCGGTACTCCTCAAGAAGTTTACAAAAACCCAGTTAACAAATTCGTAGCAGGATTCATCGGAAGCCCAGCTATGAACTTCATCAACGTGCAATTGGTTGGTAGCGAAATTGTTTCTGACGGTTTCCGTTTGAAAGTTCCAGAAGGAGCATTGAAAGTTCTTCGTGAAAAAGGCTACGAAGGTAAAGAATTGATCTTCGGTATCCGTCCAGAAGATGTGAATGCAGAACCTGCTTTCCTTGAAACATTCCCAGAATCAGTTGTCAAAGCAACTATCTCTGTATCAGAATTGCTTGGTTCAGAATCTCACCTTTACTGCCAAGTTGGTAAAGATGAATTTGTTGCCAAAGTTGATGCTCGTGACTACTTGCAAACAGGCGCAACAGTTGAACTTGGATTTGACTTGAACAAAGCACACTTCTTCGATGTAGAAACTGAAAAAACAGTCTACTAAGCAAATGAAATGTCAAAACACTGCTAGAGAAATCTGGCAGTGTTTTTTAGCGATTGCGTAGAAAAAAACTCCTGGAAAATTTCAGGAGAGTATAAGTGGTTATTTGAACTTGAATCCTTCGTAAATAAGCTCTGTTTTTGGATTTTGTTTCTTAATCTGTTTGGCAAGTGACTTCACCATAGAAAGAGGACCACACATATAGACGCTTGCATGTTCGGGCACTTCTTTTTGTTCAAAATTAAGATAGCCATCTTTCCTACTGTCTACTAGATGGAGTTCAAGATTAGGATTTTTCTGAGCATAGTCAAGGAGCAAATCTATATAAACTGCATTTTCCTCTCCACGGAAGCTATAGTAGAAGTGAACCTGTTTATCTAAAATAGTATGTTCACGGATGTAAGAGATGAAGGGGGTGATCCCAATACCTCCAGCAATCCAAACCTGATTTTTTCGTCCTTCTTCTATGATCATGTGTCCGTAAGCTCTATCTACGCTTACTTTGCTGCCGACTTGAAGATTGTCATAGATATTCTTGGTATGGTCACCTGAATTTTTAACAGTAAAGTAAAGGGTTTGACCATGACCTCCTGAGATAGAAAAGGGATGCGGAGCACTTTCAAAGCCCTCTTGGAAAATCTTTAGGAAGGCAAATTGTCCTGATTGATAGTTGAAAGGTCTGCTAAGATGGATTTGAATTTCTCTAGTATCGTGATTTAAGCGTTTGAGATTGGTAATTTTCCCTAGATAGGGGAAGCCAATCTTTTGATATAGAAAAATGATATAAAAACCAGATAGTAAGCCTAAAAGGGCATAGCTACCAACAAGAAAACTTAGAAGATTAAATGTGAGGAGGCGATTGCCCATCATCATGTAGACATGAAACAGTCCGAAAATATAGGCTAGGTAAACCAGGCGGTGAATCCATCGCCAAGCTTCGTATTGGATGTATTTGCCTAAATAGGCGACAAGGATAATACTGATAAAGATATAGATGGCAAGATTGCCAAACTGAGCAGCTAAACGAGAGCCCCACAAACCGCCCATACTAAAGTTATGAAAGATTAGTAGGATGATGGAGAGAAAGGCTGTGAATTTGTGGACGGTGTAGACTTTCTCCAAACCGTGAAACCAGCTTTCTAGTAGGGGGAGACGAGTGGCGAGGATAAAGGTCAGAGATAAGCTTGTAAAAGCTAGTCCTGGAATCATGAATTGGGGAGAAGTGTTCATCCAAGTCAAAATAGTCAAGATAAAACTAGCTATGATAAAGAGTAGTCCTTTGATTGATTTCATAGAAAATTCCATTTCATTTAGATTTTGATTTGTTGTAAATAAATTTGTTACATTTTATCATAGAAAAAGTATGGTGTCAAATTGAGTTCTATAAATATCTACTCTCATCAAAAAAACTCTCCAACGAACTGGAGAGTGGCTGTTTATTCTGCTGCTTGTTGCCAACGTTTTGCTAGAATATGAGACAGGCTAGAAATGGATAGGTTGAAGCTGAAGTAGATGAGGGCAATCAGGATGTACAGACTGAAGACCTGCTCTGGTTCGAAATAACGGCCCATGAGAATTTGGCTGGCTCCAAAGAGTTCTTGTAGGGCGATAACAGAGTAGAGAAGACTGGTATCCTTAATCACAGTTACAAACTGGGAAATGATAGCTGGCAGCATTTTGCGAATAGCTTGTGGGAGAATGATGTGGTAGAGGATTTGGGCTGATGTAAATCCTTGTGACATTCCTGCTTCGTACTGCCCCTTGTCCACGGCATTGAGGCCACCACGGATAATCTCAGCTAAGGCTGCTGAGGTAAAGAGAGTAAAGGCAGTGATTCCTGCTGGTGTGGATTTCATTTTGAACACCAAAAAGATAGTGAAAATCCAGAGGAGGTTGGGAACGTTACGCACAAACTCGATGTAAATACTGGAGATGATACGTAAGACAGGATTTTTCCCATTTCTCATGACGGCTAGCACTGTACCGATAAGGGTAGAGAGGACGATAGCAATCAGAGAAATATAGAGGGTCAAGCCAAATCCTTTAAAGATAAAGACTAGGTTATCTGGGGTCAAAACTTCTAAAATGGATTCCATAGTAACCTCCTAAAGTGAATAGGCTTTTTTGTTTGCTTGCTCCATCTTGCGACCAAACTGGGCAACAGGAAAGCAAAGAGAAAAGTAGAGAAGGGCAGCTCCTAGAAAGGCTGGGATATAGTTTCCGTTAAGAGCCGACCAAGACTTGGTCACAAACATCAAGTCTACACCAGAAATGATAGCGACTGTGGAGGTATTCTTGATGAGGTTGACGATTTGGTTGGTCAAAGGAGGGAGGATGATACGGAAAGCCTGAGGTAAGATAATCAAGCGCATGGCGCTGATATAGGTAAAACCTTGAGACAAGGCGGCTTCCATCTGACCGCTAGGAATAGACTGAATACCTGAGCGAATCACCTCAGCGATATAGGCGCCGTGATAGAGTCCTACGCAGAGTACAGCTGTCCAATAAATCGGAATCATGATGATATGGTCACTGATAAGAGGTAGGCCATAAAAAACGATAACAAACTGCACCAAGAGGGGAGTATTTTGGTAAAATTCGACAAAGATACGAGCCAAAATTCTCAAAATTGGACGTTTACTGGTCGACATAGCTCCGAAGAAGATACCCAAAACCATGGCTAGGATAAAGGATCCAATCGCTAGGGCAAGAGTGAAGAGGAAACCATTGAAAAATTGTCCAAAATCCTGAAAATAGGCAGTCCAAGATGATAAATCTGTCATAGGGTATCCTCCTTAATCTGCGGTATGGCTAGATGGTTTGAGCTTGTAACGGTCATAAAGTTTCTGCAAACTACCATCCTTGCTCCATTTAGTAACCAAGTTATCAAGATAGTCGTTGAGCTCGGTATTTGATTTCTTGGTAACGATACCGTAGTCAGATGGCTTGAAACTATCATCTAGTAGTACTGTGCGTTTGCTGATGTAGCCAGACAGAATCGAGCGGTCAACGGAAAAGGCATCGATACGATGAGCGTGCAGGGAAGTAATCAATTCTGGGTAGGAACCAAGTTCGACGAATTTAAACTTCAGACCTTTCTTTTTACCCAGTTCAGTAATCAGGCGTTGGGTGATGGAACCTTGGGCGACTCCGATGGTTTTGCCGTTTAGGTCCTCAATCTTTTTGATTTTGGCAGATTTATTGACCAAAAATCCAGATGCGTCCGTGTAGTAGGGACTGGTAAAGTTGTAGAGTTTTTTGCGTTCGTCTGTAATGGTGAAGGTTGCGATATCCATATCGACCTGTTCATTGTCTAGGAGCGGTCCACGAGTTTGCGCTGTAACAGGCACATAACGAACCTTGACCTTGAGCTCATCAGCTACCATCTTGGCCAGGTCAGTTTCGATACCAGAAAAGGTCCCTGTCTTGGGATCCTTGTAACCGAAATTGGGAACGTCTTGTTTGACACCGACAACTAGCTCGCCTCTTTTTTGAATATCTGCGACACTGGTATCAGCCTGTACTGGTTTTGTAGCAGCAAGGCCGAAAAGGCTAATCAATAATGCGGATAAAAAGAATTTCTTTTTCATAGGCGCCTCCTTATTTGACTTTGTCACTTTCGTGGTTGATGATTTTGCTGAGGAATTGTTGGGCACGAGGTTCGCTTGGATTGTCGAAAAAGTCATCGACATCTGTCGTATCCACCAAAACTTCTCCATCAGCCATAAAGATAATGCGGTCAGCAACTTCACGGGCGAAGCCCATTTCATGGGTCACGACAATCATATTCATACCATCGTGGGCCAATTTTTGCATAACTGCTAGAACATCGCCGATGGTTTCAGGGTCAAGAGCAGATGTTGGCTCATCAAAGAGAAGGAGTTCAGGATGCATAGCGAGTCCACGTGCGATGGCAATCCGTTGTTTTTGTCCACCAGATAGCATGGCTGGATAAGAATCTTTCTTGTCCCACATATTTACAAATTCCAGATATTTTTGGGCTGTTTTTTCAGCTTCTTTTTTATCAATTCCTAGAACTTTTATGGGTGCTAGTGTTACGTTTTCTAACACTGTTTTATGCGGATAGAGGTTAAAATGTTGGAAAACCATGCCTACTTCCTTGCGAAGAGGTACCAAATCTTTCTGGCTGGCACCAGCAACTTGGTGACCATTTACTAGGAGACTTCCCTTGTCAACAGCCTCCAAACCATTGATGGTGCGGATAAGAGTGGACTTACCAGAACCAGATGGTCCGAGTAGGACAACGACTTGTCCTTTTTCAAAACGGAGATTGATGTCGCGGAGTGCGTGGTAGTCTCCGTAATATTTTTCGACGTGTTCAAATTCTACTAAAGCCATAAGGAATCTCCTTTGTGTTAGATTTTATAACACGATTCTACACCAAAAGAATTGCCTTGTCAAATCATATCTGAAAAAATTCACTAAAATTTTATAAAAAAGCAATCTGGATAGAGAAAACGTCTAAATCATGTTATAATGAAGCAATAGAATTCTTAGAAAGAGTGGATGTCTTTTTGATAACACCTACTTATGAATGGCAGTTTGCCCCGCAGGTAGAAGATGCGGATTTTACAAAGATAGCCAAGAAGGCTGGACTGGGTCCTGAGGTGGCTCGGTTATTATTTGAAAGAGGAATTCAGGACCAAGAAAGTCTGAAGAAGTTTTTAGAACCTTCCTTGGAGGACTTGCACGATCCTTATCTACTCCATGATATGGATAAGGCAGTGGAACGGATTCGTCAGGCCATTGAAGAAGGGGAAAATATTCTCATTTATGGAGATTACGATGCGGATGGAATGACTTCGGCTTCTATTGTGAAGGAAAGTTTGGAACAGCTTGGCGCTGAGTGCCGTGTTTACTTGCCCAATCGTTTTACTGATGGCTATGGTCCAAATGCTAGTGTCTATAAATACTTTATCGAGCAAGAAGGAATTTCCTTGATTGTGACGGTTGACAATGGGGTTGCTGGTCATGAGGCTATTGAATTGGCCCAGTCTATGGGAGTAGATGTCATTGTGACCGACCATCATTCTATGCCTGAAACCCTGCCTGATGCCTATGCCATCGTTCACCCTGAACACCCTGATGCGGATTATCCTTTTAAATATTTGGCTGGTTGTGGAGTTGCTTTCAAGTTGGCTTGTGCACTTTTGGAAGAAGTACAAGTGGAATTGCTTGATTTGGTTGCTATTGGTACCATTGCTGATATGGTGAGTTTGACAGATGAGAACCGTATCTTGGTTCAGTATGGGTTGGAAATGTTGGGACACACTCAGCGCATTGGTCTACAAGAAATGATGGATATGGCTGGGATTGCTGCCAATGAAGTGACAGAAGAGACAGTTGGTTTCCAGATTGCCCCTCGTTTGAATGCCTTGGGTCGCTTGGATGATCCTAATCCTGCCATTGATTTGCTGACTGGATTTGACGACGAGGAGGCGCATGAGATTGCCCTTATGATTCATCAGAAAAACGAAGAGCGCAAGGAAATCGTCCAGTCTATCTATGAAGAAGCTAAGACCATGGTGGATCCTGAGAAGAAGGTCCAGGTCTTGGCCAAGGAAGGCTGGAATCCTGGGGTTCTAGGTATCGTGGCTGGTCGTTTGTTGGAAGAACTAGGGCAGACAGTCATCGTTCTCAATATAGAGGACGGTCGTGCCAAGGGTAGTGCTCGTAGCGTGGAAGCGGTCGATATTTTTGAGGCTCTGGATCCTCATAGAGACCTCTTCATAGCCTTTGGTGGCCATGCTGGCGCAGCAGGAATGACGCTGGAAGTGGAGAAACTCTCAGATTTATCTCAGGTTTTGGAAGATTATGTCCGTGAAAAAGGTACAGATGCTGCTGGCAAGAACAAGTTAAACTTAGATGAAGAGCTAGACTTGGAGACACTTAGCTTGGAAACGGTCAAAAGTTTTGAACGTTTAGCTCCCTTTGGAATGAACAATCAGAAACCTGTCTTTTATATCAAGGATTTTCAGGTCGAAAGTGCCCGTACTATGGGGGCAGGCAATGCCCATCTCAAGTTGAAAATTTCCAAAGGTGAGGCGAGTTTTGAAGTGGTAGCCTTCGGTCAAGGCAGATTGGCAACAGAATTTGCCCAAACCAAGAATCTAGAGTTGGCAGTTAAATTGTCTGTCAACCAATGGAATGGTCAAACTGCCCTCCAGTTGATGATGGTGGATGCGCGTGTAGAGGGTGTTCAACTCTTTAACATCCGTGGGAAGAATGCAGTCTTGCCAGAAGGAGTTCCGGTCTTGGATTTTGCTGGAGAATTGCCGAATCTGGCGGATAGTGAAGCTGTTATCGTAAAAAACGTTCCTGAGGATATTACTCAGCTGAAGACCATTTTTCAGGAACAGAATTTCTCTGTTGTCTATTTCAAAAATGATATTGACAAGGCCTACTATCTGACAGGCTATGGGACTAGAGAGCAGTTTGCCAAATTGTACAAGACCATCTACAAGTTCCCAGAGTTTGATATTCGCTACAAACTGAAGGATTTGGCGGCTTATCTCAATATTCAACAAATCTTGCTGGTCAAGATGATTCAAGTATTTGAAGAACTAGGCTTTGTGACCATCAAAGATGGTGTCATGACAGTGAATAAAGAGGCACCGAAGCGAGAGATCGGAGAAAGTCAGATTTACCAAAATCTCAAACAAACCGTTAAAGACCAAGAAATGATGGCGCTGGGTACCGTGCAAGAAATTTATAACTTTTTAATGGAAAAAGAATAGCAGATAGGAAAGAGTTGGGCAACTAGCTCTTTTTTGAAAACAAATCTTCATTTTGAAAATCATCAAAAAAATGGTATAATGGTAGGAAAAGATTCGGCTAAAAGTAATAGTGCTTTTAGAATAAGAGGGCAAGTAACCCTATAATCAAGATAAACTAAGCTTTCGGAGGAAAAATGAGTAATATCAGTTTAACAACACTTGGTGGTGTGCGTGAAAATGGGAAAAATATGTATATCGCTGAAATCGATGGGTCTATTTTCGTTTTGGATGCAGGTCTAAAGTACCCTGAAAATGAACAACTAGGGGTGGATGTGGTTATTCCTAATATGGACTACCTTTTTGAAAATAGCGACCGTATCGCAGGGGTCTTCTTGACCCACGGCCATGCGGATGCCATTGGTGCGCTGCCTTATCTCTTGGCTGAAGCTAAGGTGCCTGTATTTGGGTCTGAGCTGACCATTGAGTTGGCCAAACTCTTTGTCAAAGGAAATGACACAGTTAAGAAATTCAATGATTTCCATGTTATCGATGAGGATACGGAGATTGATTTTGGAGGAACTGTGGTGTCCTTCTTCCGTACGACCCACTCTATCCCAGAAAGTCTGGGTGTTGTCTTGAAGACAGCTGAAGGTAGTATCGTTTATACAGGTGACTTCAAATTTGACCAGACAGCTAGTGAATCTTATGCGACAGACTTCGCTCGTTTGGCAGAAATCGGTCGTGATGGAGTTCTAGCTCTTCTTAGCGATTCAGCCAATGCAGATAGCAATATCCAAGTGGCTAGCGAAAGTGAAGTTGGGGACGAGATCACTCAAACCATTTCGGACTGGGATGGTCGTATCATTGTTGCAGCAGTAGCCAGCAACCTCTCTCGTATCCAGCAGGTGTTTGACGCTGCGGATGCAACAGGTCGTCGTGTGGTCTTGACAGGATTTGATATTGAAAATATCGTCCGCACTGCTATTCGCCTTAAGAAATTGTCTCTAGCTAATGAGAGTCTTTTGATTAAGCCAAAAGATATGTCTCGTTTTGAAGACCATGAGTTGATTATCCTTGAGACAGGTCGTATGGGTGAGCCTATCAACGGTCTTCGCAAGATGTCGATTGGGCGCCATCGTTATGTGGAAATCAAGGACGGTGACCTGGTCTATATCGTAACGACTCCATCTATCGCCAAAGAAGCGGTCATGGCGCGTGTGGAAAATATGATTTACCAAGCTGGTGGAGTGGTCAAACTGATCACTCAAAGCTTGCGTGTGTCAGGACATGGGAATGCGCGTGACTTGCAGTTGATGATTAATCTCTTGCAACCTAAGTATCTCTTCCCAATTCAAGGGGAATACCGCGAGTTGGATGCCCACGCTAAGGCTGCTATGGCAGTTGGGATGTTGCCAGAACGCATTTTCATTCCTAAAAAGGGAACCAGCATGGCTTATGAGAATGGAGACTTTGTCCCAGCTGGAGCGGTTTCGGCAGGGGATGTCTTGATTGACGGGAATGCCATTGGTGATGTTGGCAATGTGGTTCTTCGTGACCGTAAGGTTTTGTCAGAGGATGGTATTTTCATCGTCGCAATTACCGTTAACCGTCGTGAGAAGAAAATTGTAGCCAAGGCTCGTGTTCATACGCGCGGATTTGTTTATCTCAAGAAGAGTCGCGATATTCTCCGTGAAAGTTCAGAATTGATTAACCAAACGGTAGAAGACTATCTTCAAGGAGATGACTTTGACTGGGCAGATCTCAAAGGGAAGGTTCGTGATAATCTGACCAAGTACCTCTTTGACCAAACCAAACGTCGTCCAGCTATTTTACCAGTAGTCATGGAAGCGAAATAATTGTTGAAATAAACGGAGAGAAAGTCGAATTTCGGCTTTTTCTTATAGAAAAATAGAGGAAAAATTATGGCAGTAATGAAAATCGAGTATTACTCACAAGTCTTGGATATGGAGTGGGGGGTGAATGTCCTCTACCCTGATGCCAATCGAGTGGAAGAACCAGAGTGTAAAGATATCCCTGTCTTGTACCTCTTGCACGGGATGTCTGGCAATCATAATAGTTGGCTCAAGCGGACTAATGTAGAACGCTTACTTCGGGGGACTAATCTCATTGTCGTTATGCCCAATACTAGCAATGGTTGGTACACTGATACTCAGTATGGTTTTGATTATTACACAGCTCTGGCAGAGGAATTGCCAGAGGTTTTAAAACGCTTCTTCCCTAATATGACTAGCAAGCGTGAAAAGACCTTTATCGCTGGTCTCTCTATGGGAGGTTACGGCTGTTTTAAACTGGCTCTTGCTACAAATCGTTTCTCTCGTGCAGCTAGTTTTTCGGGTGCCCTTAGCTTTCAAGAGTTTTCTCCTGAAAGCCAAAATCTGGGGACACCAGCTTACTGGAGAGGTGTGTTTGGGGAGATTAAAGATTGGACAGCTAGCCCCTATTCTCTTGAAAGTCTGGCTAAAAAATCGGACAAAAAGACCAAGCTGTGGGCTTGGTGTGGTGAGCAGGATTTCTTGTATGAAGCCAATAATCTCGCAGTGAAAAACCTCAAAAAGCTGGGATTTGATGTGACCTATAGCCATAGCGCTGGAACTCACGAATGGTACTATTGGGAAAAACAATTGGAACGGTTTCTAGGAACTCTGCCAATTGATTTCAAATTAGAAGAGAGATTGAGTTAGTTTTTTATAAATGAACCACTATTTATAGTTATTCTTGGATTTAAAACAATGCTGGAAGTCTGTTTTCACTAGACTTTTCAAACGAAAGTAGTAGAATAGTAATAAGATACTGGAGGAAAGAGAGTAGGAAATGTACCGTTATCAAATTGGCATTCCCACATTAGAATATGATCAGTTTGTCAAAGAACATGAATTAGCTAATGTATTACAAAGCAGTGCTTGGGAAAAAGTGAAATCTGATTGGAATCATGAGAAATTTGGTGTCTATGAAGAGGGGAAGTTACTGGCTGTGGCTAGTATTCTCATAAAATCTCTGCCTTTAGGCTATAAAATGTTTTATATTCCAAGAGGACCTATATTGGATTACAGGGATATAGAACTTTTAAAGTTTGTCCTGCAGTCTATTAAGTCTTATGCTCGCAGTAAGAGAGCGGTTTTTGTGACTTTCGATCCAAGTATTTGTCTATCTCAATATTTGGTCAATCAAGATAAGATAGAATATCCTGAAAATCTTGCTATTGTTGAGATTTTAGGGCAATTAGGAGTGAAATGGTCTGGGCGGACAACCGAGATGGATGACACCATTCAGCCTCGTATTCAGGCGAAAATATACAAGGAAAATTTTGAAGAAGATAAACTTTCTAAATCAACGAGGCAAGCTATCCGAACAGCACGAAACAAAGGGCTTGAGATTCAATATGGTGGACTGGAACTATTAGATTCATTTTCGGAGTTGATGAAAAAAACTGAGAAGCGAAAAGAGATTCATTTAAGAAACGAAGCCTATTATAAAAAATTATTAGATAACTTCAAAGAAGATTCTTATATCACGCTAACGAGTTTGGATGTTTCTAAGCGTTTAAGAGAATTAGAAGAACAGTTAGCTAAAAACAAAGCGTTGGAAGAGGCGATTACTAAGTCGACTCGAACTTCAAAAGTAGAGGCACAGAAGAAGGAAAAAGAGCGTTTGGTAGAGGAAATAGATTTCTTGCAGGGATATATGAATATGGGAAAATCAAACATTCCCTTAGCGGCTACTTTGAGTTTGGAATTTGGTAATACCTCTGTCAATCTATATGCTGGTATGGATGATGATTTTAAACGTTACAATGCACCAATTTTAACTTGGTATGAAACGGCTCGCTATGCCTTTGAGCGAGGTATGTTGTGGCAAAATTTAGGTGGTGTTGAAAACTCTCTCAATGGTGGACTTTATCATTTTAAGGAAAAATTTAATCCAACGATTGAAGAATATTTGGGAGAATTTACAATGCCTACCCATCCTCTCTATCCTCTGTTAAGACTTGCTCTTGATTTCCGTAAAACATTAAGAAAAAACATAGAAAGTAAGTATATGGCACTAATTACACTCACGAAAGAAGAGTTTCAGGCTTATTCTGATCAGGTTTCTTCTCGTTCCTTTATGCAATCTGTTCAGATGGGGGACTTGTTAGAAAAAAGAGGGGCTCGAATTGTTTATCTAGCTTTGAAACAAGAAGGAGAAATTCAAGTTGCAGCTCTGGTTTATAGCTTGCCCATGCTGGGTGGTCTGCATATGGAGATCAATTCGGGGCCGATTTATACCCAACAAGATGCTCTTCCAGTTTTTTATGCGGAGTTAAAAGAATATGCCAAGCAAAATGGTGTATTAGAGTTGCTTGTAAAACCTTATGAAACTTATCAAACTTTTGATAGTGAAGGTAATCCAATAGATACTGAGAAAAAAAGTATCATTCAAGGTTTAACTGATTTAGGTTATCAATTTGATGGCTTGACAACAGGTTATCCAGGTGGAGAACCAGATTGGTTATACTATAAAGATTTGACTGAATTAACTGAAAAGAATTTGCTTAAAAGTTTTAGCAAAAAGGGTAAACCCTTGGTGAAAAAGGCTGAAACGTTTGGCATTCGGTTGAAAAAGTTAAAACGTGAAGAGCTATCAATTTTTAAGAATATAACAAAAGAAACCTCTGAACGTAGAGAATATAGTGATAAAAGTTTAGAATACTATGAGCATTTTTATGATGCTTTTGGAGAACAAGCTGAGTTTCTCATAGCAAGCTTAAATTTTTCGGAGTATATGAGCAAATTGCAAGGTGAACAAAGTAAACTAGAAGAAGTCTTGGACAAGTTGCGACTTGATTTGAGTAAAAATCCTCATTCTGAGAAAAAACAAAATCAACTGAGAGAATATTCTAGTCAATTTGAAACGTTTGAAGTTCGAAAAGCAGAAGCGAGAGACTTGATTGAAAAATATGGAGAAGAAGATATTGTTTTAGCCGGGAGTTTGTTTGTTTATATGCCTCAGGAAACGACTTACCTCTTTAGTGGTTCCTACACTGAATTTAATAAGTTCTATGCCCCTGCGCTACTTCAAAAATATATTATGTTGGAAAGCATAAAACGTGGAATACCTAAATACAACTTCCTAGGGATTCAAGGGATTTTTGATGGTAGTGATGGTGTTTTGCGTTTTAAACAAAATTTTAATGGCTATATTGTACGCAAAGCGGGTACTTTCCGTTACCATCCATCACCTTTAAAATACAAAGCTATTCAGTTACTCAAAAAAATAGTAGGACGTTAAGATGAAAAAACCAGTATTTAGTTTTCTTTCAGCTTGTTTTAGTAAAATAGTCTTTATTTTCTAGAAAGGTGGAGGGACATGCGCTGGCTTTTTCGTTTGATAGGGGTTTTCTTTTCTTTTGTGTGGCGTTTGTTTTGGCGCCTGGTTTGGATTGTTTTGCTTTTAAGCACTCTTGCTTTTGGATTTCTCTGGTATCTGAACGGGGATTTTCAAGGAGCGCTGAAGCAAGCAGAGCGGTCAGTAAAGATTGGTCAACAAAGTATCGACCAATGGGAAAGAACAGGGCAACTGCCTAAGTTAAGCCAGACAGATAGTCATCAACACTCTGAAGGAAGGTGGCCACAGGCCTCTGCTCGTATTTACTTGGATCCCCAGATGGATTCACACTTTCAAGAAGCTTATGTAGAAGCGATTCAGAATTGGAATCAAACGGGTGCTTTTAACTTTGAAATTGTCACCGAGTCCAGCAAGGCAGATATCTTGGCTACGGAGATGAATGACGGAGGCACTCCTGTGGCAGGAGAAGCGGAAAGTCAGACCAATCTCTTAACAGGACAATTCTTGTCTGTCACGGTACGGTTGAATCACTATTATCTGTCCAATCCTAACTATGGCTATTCCTATGAGCGCATTGTCCATACTGCAGAACATGAGTTGGGTCATGCGATTGGCTTGGACCATACAGATGAGAAGTCTGTCATGCAACCTGCGGGTTCATTTTATGGTATCCAGGAAGAGGATGTTGAAAGACTTCGAAAAATATATGAGACCAATGAGTAGGGGATTATCTTTCCCTACTTTTTTGCTATAATGGAACTATGAACAACTTGATTAAATCAAAACTAGAGCTCTTGCCGACCAGCCCTGGTTGCTACATTCACAAGGATAAAAACGGCACCATTATCTATGTAGGAAAGGCTAAAAATCTGCGTAACCGCGTGAGGTCCTATTTCCGAGGGAGTCACGATACCAAGACAGAGGCCTTGGTATCTGAAATTGTGGATTTTGAATTTATTGTTACGGAGTCCAATATTGAGGCACTTCTCCTAGAAATCAACCTGATTAAGGAAAACAAGCCCAAGTACAATATCATGCTCAAGGATGATAAGTCTTATCCTTTCATCAAAATCACCAATGAACGCTATCCTCGTTTGATTATCACTCGTCAGGTCAAAAAAGATGGAGGTCTTTATTTCGGACCTTATCCAGATGTAGGGGCAGCCAATGAAATCAAGCGATTACTGGATCGGATTTTCCCTTTTCGCAAGTGTACCAATCCACCGTCTAAGGTCTGTTTTTACTACCATATCGGTCAATGTATGGCCCACACCATCTGTAAGAAGGATGAGGACTATTTCAGGTCTATGGCTCAGGAGGTTTCTGATTTTCTGAAAGGGCAGGATGATCAAATTATCGATGACCTCAAGAGCAAGATGGCAACGGCAGCCCAGACTATGGAGTTTGAACGTGCAGCGGAATACCGTGACCTGATTCAGGCTATTGGAACACTTCGAACCAAGCAACGGGTCATGGCTAAGGATCTCCAAAATCGTGATGTCTTTGGCTACTATGTGGATAAGGGCTGGATGTGTGTACAGGTTTTCTTTGTTCGTCAGGGCAAGCTTATTGAGCGCGATGTCAATCTTTTCCCCTACTACAATGATCCGGATGAGGATTTCTTGACCTACGTGGGACAATTCTATCAAGAAAAATCCCACCTGGTTCCCAATGAGGTACTAATTCCGCGGGATATTGACGAAGAAGCTGTCAAGGCTTTGGTAGACACCAAGATTCTTAAGCCTCAGCGTGGAGAGAAAAAGCAACTGGTCAATTTGGCTATAAAGAATGCTCGAGTCAGTCTAGAGCAGAAATTCAACCTGCTAGAGAAATCTGTCGAAAAGACCCAAGGGGCTATTGAAAATCTAGGACGCTTACTCCAAATCCCGACACCAGTCCGCATCGAGTCCTTCGATAACTCCAACATCATGGGAACTAGTCCTGTTTCTGCCATGGTGGTCTTTGTCAACGGCAAACCAAGTAAGAAGGATTATCGTAAGTATAAAATCAAGACTGTCGTTGGGCCAGACGACTATGCCAGTATGAGAGAAGTCATTCGCAGGCGTTATGGTCGAGTTCAACGTGACGGCTTGACTCCGCCAGATTTGATTGTGATTGATGGGGGACAAGGTCAAGTCAATATTGCTAAGCAAGTCATCCAAGAGGAGCTAGGCTTGGATATTCCCATTGCAGGTCTGCAAAAGAATGACAAGCACCAAACCCATGAATTGCTCTTTGGAGATCCGCTTGAAGTGGTGGAGTTATCTCGCAATTCTCAGGAATTTTTCCTCCTTCAGCGCATCCAAGATGAGGTACACCGCTTTGCTATCACTTTCCATCGCCAACTGCGCTCCAAAAATTCCTTTTCATCACAATTGGATGGCATTGACGGCCTGGGACCTAAACGCAAGCAAAATCTCATGAAGCATTTTAAGTCTCTGACCAAAATCAAGGAAGCCAGTGTGGATGAGATTGTCGAAGTTGGGGTGCCTAGAGCAGTCGCAGAAGCAGTGCAGAGGAAGTTGAACCCGCAGGAAGAAGTGGAGTTGGCTCAAGTGGCGGAAGAAAGAGTAGAATACCAAACGGAAGGAAACCACAATGAACCATAAAATCGCAATTTTATCAGATATTCATGGCAATGCGACGGCCTTAGAAGCAGTGATTGCAGATGCTAAAAATCAAGGAGTCAGTGAATACTGGCTTCTGGGAGATATTTTTCTTCCTGGTCCAGGTGCAAATGACTTGGTAGCCCTGCTAAAGGACATTCCTATCACAGCCAGTGTTCGAGGTAATTGGGATGATTGTGTCCTTGAGGCCTTGGATGGTGAATATGGTTTGGAACATCCACAAGAAATCCAGTCAATGCGAATGACCCAGTTTTTGATGGAGCGAATGGATCCTGCAACGATTGTATGGCTACGAAGCTTACCTTTGCTGGAAAAGAAAGAAATTGACGGCTTGTGCTTTTCTATCTCTCATAATTTGCCAAATAAGAACTATGGTGGTGACTTGCTAGTTGAGAATGATACAGAGAAATTTGACCAACTACTAGATGAGGAAACGGACGTGGCAGTCTATGGTCATGTTCACAAGCAGTTGCTTCGTTATGGCAGTCAAGGGCAACAAATCATCAATCCAGGTTCGATTGGTATGCCCTATTTTAATTGGGAGGCGTTAAAAAATCACCGTGCCCAGTATGCCGTGATAGAGGTTGAAGATGGGGAATTGGTCAATATACAATTTCGTAAAGTTGCTTATGATTACGAGACTGAGTTAGAATTGGCCAAGTCCAAGGGGCTTCCCTTTATCGAAATGTATGAAGAATTACGTCGTGAAGATAACTATCAGGGACACAATCTGGAACTCTTAGCCAGCTTAATAGAAAAGCATAGGTATGTAGAAGATGTGAAGGATTATTTTGATTTTTTGTAAAAGTTTCCTAAAATAACCAATGCAAACTAAAAACGATTGACTGGTCCAATCGTTTTTAATATATCTTATACTCAATGAAAATCAAAGAGCAAACTAGGAAGCTAGACGTAGGCTGCTCAAAACACTGTTTTGAGGCTGCAGATAGAGCTGACGTGGTTTGAAGAGATTTTCGAAGAGTATTATTGTAACTGAGATTGATCTGGAAGATAAGAACCCCCTAGATAGGTATTACTGAGTTTTTCGAGTGTTCCGTCTTGGTAGAGTTCTTTGAGTGCTTTATCAAATTGCTCTTTAAACTCTTTCTGGTCGCTTGAGAAAACGATATAGTTGTTGGGGCTATCGGCAGAAGGTAAATCAACGACTGAGAGATCTAAGCCACGGTCCTTGATGATCTTTTGAACGGATACCTTGTCAAAAATGAGGAAATCAAATTCACCGTTAGAGAGGTCTAGGATTCGTTTACCGATATCCTCACCAGAAAAATCAATTGTAGCAGGATTATCAGTATGTTTTTGATTCCAGTTATTAATGAATTGAGCGTTTGAAGTTCCAGTATCCTCCTGTGTTGTTTTGCCAGCAATTTGGTCAAGTGAAGTCAGAGGATTTTTCTTGTTGCTGACGAGGACGAGGGGGTTGTTCGAAATTGGAAGTGAGTAAAGGTATTTTTCAGCACGCTCTTTTGTGTAACTCAGGTTGTTGGCTGCAGCTTGATAGTGACCAGAATCAAGTCCTGGGAAGATACTCTCCCAAGCAGTTCTTTGGAATTGAATCTCGTAGTCGCTGAGTTTTTCATCCACTGCCTTTAGAACTTCAATATCGAAGCCTGTCAGATTGCCTTTATCTTCGTAGTCAAATGGTGGCACATCACCAGCTGTAGCAACGACGATTGTCTTTTGAGAGCTGGTTTCTTTAGGTGTAGCTTGATTTCCACAGGCAACTAAAAATGGGAAGATGAGTAGTAAAAGGCTAAATTTTTTCATAATATCTCCATTCAAATGTAAAGTACTTGCTAGTTTATCAGAAACTTTCTTGATGAACCAATATATATTTTTTATGGCTGTAATAAAAAATCTTAATCATGAAAAATCCCTGCAAGCTCTTTCAAATTATGGTAGAATGGAAGCAGTAGAATTAGAAAAGGAAATCGATTATGAAATTTCTTGAATTAAATAAAAAACGTCATGCGACTAAGCATTTCACTGATAAGCCAGTGGATCCAAAAGATGTGCGTACGGCTATCGAAATTGCAACCTTGGCACCGAGTGCCCACAACAGCCAGCCTTGGAAATTTGTAGTGGTGCGTGAGAAAAATGCCGAACTAGCAAAATTGGCTTACGGTTCAAACTTTGAACAGGTATCATCAGCGCCTGTAACTATTGCCTTGTTTACAGACACAGATTTGGCTAAACGTGCTCGTAAGATTGCTCGTGTTGGTGGTGCTAATAACTTTTCTGAAGAGCAACTTCAATATTTTATGAAGAATTTGCCTGCTGAATTTGCCCGTTACAATGAACAACAAGTCAGCGACTATCTAGCCCTCAATGCAGGTTTGGTTGCTATGAATTTGGTTTTGGCTCTTACAGATCAGGGAATCGGATCAAATCTGATTCTTGGTTTTGACAAATCAAAAGTCAATGAAGTTTTGGATATCGAAGACCGCTTCCGCCCAGAACTCTTGATTACAGTGGGATACACAGACGAAAAATTGGAACCAAGTTACCGCTTGCCAGTAGATGAAATCATCGAGAAAAGATAGAAAGAAGAAAAAAATGACAACAATTGATTTTACAGCAGAAGTAGAAAAACGCAAAGAAGACCTCTTGGCTGACTTGTTTAGCCTTTTGGAAATTAACTCAGAACGTGATGATAGCAAGGTTGATGCTGAGCATCCATTTGGGCCTGGTCCAGTAAAAGCCTTGGAAAAATTCCTTGAAATCGCAGACCGCGATGGCTACCCAACTAAAAATGTTGACAACTACGCAGGACATTTTGAGTTTGGTGATGGAGAAGAAGTTCTCGGAATCTTTGCCCACATGGACGTGGTGCCAGCTGGTAGCGGTTGGGACACAGACCCTTACACACCAACTATCAAAGATGGTCGCCTTTATGCGCGTGGGGCTTCGGACGACAAGGGTCCTACAACAGCTTGTTACTATGGTTTGAAAATCATCAAAGAGTTGGGCCTTCCAACTTCTAAGAAAGTTCGCTTCATCGTCGGAACTGATGAAGAATCAGGCTGGGCAGACATGGACTACTACTTCGAGCACGTAGGACTTGCCAAGCCAGACTTTGGTTTCTCTCCAGACGCTGAGTTCCCTATCATCAATGGTGAAAAAGGAAATATCACGGAATACCTTCACTTTGCAGGTGAGAATGCAGGTGCAGCTCGTCTTCACAGCTTCACAGGTGGTTTGCGTGAAAACATGGTACCAGAATCAGCAACAGCTGTCGTTTCAGGTGGTTTGGCTGACTTGCAAGCTAAACTAGATGCCTTTGTTGCAGAACACAAACTTAGAGGAGAACTCCAAGAAGAAGCTGGCCAATACAAGGTGACCATCATTGGTAAATCAGCCCACGGTGCTATGCCTGCTTCAGGTGTCAATGGTGCGACTTACCTAGCCCTCTTCCTTAGCCAGTTTGACTTTGCTGGTCCAGCCAAAGACTACCTTGACATCGCTGGTAAAATTCTTTTGAACGACCATGAGGGTGAAAATCTCAAGATTGCCCATGTGGATGAAAAGATGGGTGCTCTTTCTATGAATGCAGGCGTCTTCCGATTTAATGAAACAAGTGCTGATAATACCATTGCCCTTAATATCCGCTATCCAAAAGGAACAAGTCCAGAACAAATCAAGTCAATCCTTGAAAACTTGCCAGTTGCTTCTGTTAGCCTTTCTGAGCACGGTCATACCCCTCACTATGTGCCAATGGAAGATCCACTTGTGCAAACCTTGTTGAATGTTTATGAAAAACAAACTGGTCTTAAAGGTCATGAGCAAGTTATTGGTGGTGGTACCTTTGGTCGTTTGCTGGAGCGTGGGGTTGCCTACGGTGCCATGTTCCCAGACTCAATTGACACCATGCACCAAGCAAATGAATTTATCGCCTTGGATGATCTCTTCCGTGCAGCAGCAATCTATGCCGAAGCTATTTACGAATTGATCAAATAATGATATAGAAGTCTGAGATTGTATGCTTAGACTTCTTTTTGGAGGGAAAGTAGATGTCTCAAATTGAAAGAATCAAGCAGGCTATTATGGCAGATCCTCAGAATGCTACCTATACAAAGCGTGGCATCGAGCCTCTCTTTGCAGCGCCAAAGACTGCTCGCATCAATATCATCGGTCAGGCACCTGGACTTAAAACCCAAGAGGCAGGCCTTTACTGGAAGGATAAAAGTGGCGATCGCTTGCGGGATTGGCTAGGTGTGGATGAAGATACCTTTTACAATTCAGGTTATTTTGCTGTTTTGCCTATGGATTTCTACTTTCCAGGGCATGGTAAGTCAGGTGACCTGCCACCGAGAACTGGGTTTGCGGAAAAATGGCATCCTCAGCTCTTGCAAGAATTACCAGACATCCAATTGACCCTCTTGATTGGCCAGTATGCCCAAGCCTACTATTTAAAGGAGAAAATCAGTGGCAAGGTGACAGAAAGGGTAAAACATTACCAGAACTACTTGCCAACCTATTTTCCACTAGTTCACCCCTCGCCGCGAAATCAAATCTGGATGGCTAAAAATCCTTGGTTTGAGTCAGAAGTGGTGCCGGATTTGAAAGAAAGAATTAAAACTATTTTAGGAGAAAAAGAATGAAAGAAATAGCCTTTGACGCATTTTACCAGCTTTACCAAAACGACCAACTTTCTTTAGTGGACGTGAGAGAAGTGGATGAGTTTGAAGCTCTTCATTTAGAAGGTGCTCAGAATCTTCCTCTGAGTCAATTAGCCGATATCTATGATCAGTTGGATAAGGACCAGTTACATTATGTTATTTGTAAATCTGGAATGAGATCGGCGCGTGCTTGCCAATTCTTATCTGAACAAGGTTATGAGGTTATCAATGTACAAGGTGGCATGATGTCCTTTGAAGAACTTTAATACTCAATGAAAATCAAAGAGCAAACTAGGAAGCTAGCCGCAGGCTGTACTTGAGTACGGCAAGGTGAAGCTGACGTGGTTTGAAGAGATTTTCGAAGAGTATAAACATTAGAATTTTCTCCTACTTGGCGTGGACTGGGTAGGGGATCTTATTTTTAGACAATTCTCATTTTTAAGAATCTTGAAAACATTCAATATTTACTTCGTGAAGCTTTTTTCATACTCCTATTCATGATATACTAGGTCAGTATTTTATAAATATGAAGGAGATTTTCATGGCTAAAAAAGGTGCCCTAACAGGTTTGCTCCTGTTTGGAATATTTTTTGGTGCGGGAAACTTGATTTTTCCGCCTTCTCTAGGTGCTTTATCTGGAGAACATTTTCTTCCTGCCATCGCAGGTTTTGTCTTTTCAGGCGTCGGTATCGCAGTCTTGACCCTTATTATTGGAACGCTCAATCCTAAAGGATATATCTACGAGATTTCAACAAAGATAGCGCCTTGGTTTGCGACTCTTTACCTCTCAGTTCTTTACTTGTCAATCGGCCCATTCTTTGCCATCCCACGTACAGCTACAACAGCTTACGAAGTAGGGATTAGCCCCCTTTTGTCGAATGCAAATAAAGGTCTTGGTTTGATTGTCTTTACGGTTCTGTATTTTGCGGCAGCCTATTTAATTTCGCTTAATCCATCAAAAATCTTAGACCGTATCGGCCGTATTTTAACACCAGTCTTTGCGATTTTGATTGTTATCTTGGTTGTGCTAGGAGCTATCAAATATGGTGGGACAAGTCCTCAAGCTGCGTCAGCTGCTTATCAGGCTTCTGCCTTTGGTACAGGTTTCCTAGAAGGTTATAATACCTTGGATGCCCTTGCCTCAGTTGCCTTTAGTGTAATCGCAGTTCAAACCTTGAAACAACTTGGATTTTCAAGTAAGAAAGAATACATTTCAACCATTTGGGTTGTTGGTATCGTTGTTGCCCTTGCTTTCAGCGCCCTTTATATCGGTTTAGGTTTCCTTGGAAATCATTTCCCAGTGCCAGCTGAAGCGATGAAGGGTGGAACACCAGGTGTATACATCTTATCACAAGCGACTCAAGAAATCTTTGGTTCAACAGCTCAACTCTTCCTCGCAGCCATGGTTACTGTAACCTGCTTCACAACAACAGTTGGTCTGATTGTGTCAACAGCTGAGTTCTTTAATGAGCGTTTCCCACAAATCAGCTACAAGGTTTATGCGACAGCCTTTACCTTGATTGGATTTGCCATTGCCAATTTGGGTCTTGATGCGATTATCAAGTACTCCATTCCAGTATTGGTTATCTTGTACCCAATCACGATTGCTATCGTTATGATTGTCATTGTTAACAAATTTGTGGCTCTTTCAAAACCAGGTATGCAGTTGACAATTGCTGTTGTTACAGCCATTGCCATTGCAAGCGTACTAGGAAGCTCGTTTAAGGTTGAGTTTCTTGCAAACCTTGTCAACGCTCTTCCTTTTGCCAAGGCATCTCTCCCATGGTTAGTACCAGCTGTTGTCGGAATCTTGATCTCATTGGTTTTACCAAACAAGCAAGAAAGCGATGTTTTTGAAATGGAATAATCATTAAAATCACTTTTGTAGCTAAGTCTACAGGAGTGATTTTCTTTTTTATCCGATGATAAATGTGTTATAATAGGTAGCAAAAGAGGTAAATAAATGAATCAAACAGTAGAATATATCAAAGAACTAACAGCTATTGCATCGCCAACAGGCTTCACTCGGGAGATTTCGAACTATTTAGTCAATACTTTGGAAGATTTTGGTTACCAGCCGGTTCGCACAGCCAAGGGCGGTGTCAATGTGACCATTAAAGGTCAAAATGATGAAGAGCAACGCTATGTGACTGCCCATGTAGATACGCTCGGTGCTATTGTCCGTGCTGTTAAACCAGACGGCCGTCTCAAATTGGACCGTATCGGTGGCTTTCCTTGGAACATGATTGAAGGAGAAAACTGTACCGTTCATGTGGCTAGTACAGGTCAAAAAGTATCAGGAACCATCCTCATCCACCAAACTTCTTGCCATGTTTACAAGGATGCAGGAACTGCAGAACGCACGCAAGACAATATGGAAGTGCGTTTGGACGTAAAAGTAACTAATGAAAAAGAAACTCGTGCCTTGGGGATTGAAGTCGGTGATTTTATCAGCTTTGATCCACGAACTGTCGTGACAGAGACCGGTTTTATCAAGTCTCGTCATTTGGACGATAAGGTCAGTGCAGCGATTTTGCTTAACCTACTTCGTATTTATAAGGAAGAGAAGATTGAATTGCCAGTAACAACCCATTTTGCTTTTTCAGTTTTTGAAGAAGTAGGCCACGGTGCTAACTCTAATATCCCTGCTCAAGTAGTCGAATATCTGGCTGTGGATATGGGAGCTATGGGGGATGATCAGCAAACAGATGAGTACACAGTGTCCATCTGTGTCAAGGATGCTTCAGGTCCTTATCACTATGACTTCCGTCAACATTTGGTTGCCTTGGCGAAAGAGCAAGATATACCATTTAAGCTGGACATCTATCCATTTTATGGTTCGGACGCTTCAGCAGCCATGTCCGCAGGGGCAGAGGTTAAACACGCCCTTCTCGGTGCTGGTATTGAGTCTAGTCATTCTTATGAGCGTACCCATATTGACTCAGTTGTCGCAACGGAGCGTATGGTTGATGCTTACCTTAAGAGCGTATTGGTAGACTAATATGTGCCTGATTTGCCAGAGAATTGAGCTCATCAAGAAGGGAGAAAATCCCTATTTTGTCAAAGAGTTGGAAACAGGCTATCTTGTGATTGGAGACCACCAGTATTTTGAAGGCTATAGTCTCTTTCTAGCCAAGGAACACGTCACCGAATTGCACCATTTGAAAAAGGAGACAAGACTCCGTTTTCTCGAAGAAATGAGTCTAGTCCAAGAGGCAGTTGCCAAGGCCTTTGCTGCTGAGAAAATGAATATCGAACTGCTAGGAAATGGCGATGCCCATCTCCACTGGCATCTGTTTCCTAGACGAAGAGGTGATATGAATGGTTATGGTCTCAATGGACGTGGTCCAGTATGGTGGGTTCCCTTTGAAGAAATGACAGCAGAAATCTGCCAATCAAAACCTGATGAGATTAAAAGATTAGTCGAATGTTTATCATCAGAAGTAGATAAACTATTAGAAATAAAGGAGTAAAGATGAAAAAAAGATACCTAGTCTTGACAGCCTTGCTAGCCTTGAGTCTAGCAGCTTGTTCACAAGAAAAAGCAAAAAATGAAGATGGCGCAGCTAAGACAGAACAAACAGCCAAAGCTGATGGAACAGTCGATAGTAAATCTCAAGGAGCTGCCCAGAAAAAAGCAGAAGTGGCTAACAAAGGAGACTACTATAGCATCCAAGGGAAATACGATGAAATCATCGTAGCCAACAAACACTATCCGTTGTCTAAAGACTATAATCCAGGGGAAAATCCAACAGCTAAGGCAGAGTTGGTCAAACTCATCAAAGCCATGCAAGAGGCAGGGTTCCCAATCAGTGACCATTACAGTGGCTTTAGAAGTTATGAAACTCAGACCAAGCTCTATCAAGATTATGTCAATCAAGATGGGAAAGAAGCTGCCGACCGTTATTCTGCTCGACCTGGTTATAGCGAACACCAGACAGGCTTGGCCTTTGATGTGATTGGGACTGATGGTGATTTGGTAACAGAAGAAAAAGCAGCCCAATGGCTCTTAGACCATGCTGCTGATTATGGCTTTGTTGTCCGTTATCTCAAAGGCAAGGAAAAGGAAACAGGCTATATGGCTGAGGAATGGCACCTTCGTTATGTCGGAAAAGAAGCTAAAGAAATTGCTGAGAGTGGTCTCAGTTTGGAAGAATACTACGGCTTTGAAGGCGGAGATTACGTCGATTAATACTCTTCGAAAATCTCTTCAAACCACGTCAGCGTCTCCTTACCGTAGATATATGTAACTGACTTCGTCAGTCTTATCTACAACCTCAAAGCAGTGCTTTGAGCAACCTGCGGCTAGCTTCCTAGTTTGCTCTTTGATTTTCATTGAGTATAAAAAATAAACTTTTCTCTTGCAATTTCAGATAAATAGTGTATAATAGATGGGTATGTGAAAAGCATACTTGTGGGAGGTAAAAATCTTTAATTACCGCCAAAACCACAAAGGAGGATTTAAAAATGGCTAAAAAAGTCGAAAAACTTGTAAAATTGCAAATCCCTGCTGGTAAAGCTACACCAGCTCCACCGGTTGGACCTGCTCTTGGTCAAGCTGGTATCAACATCATGGGATTCACAAAAGAGTTCAACGCTCGTACAGCTGACCAAGCTGGTATGATCATTCCAGTTGTTATCTCAGTTTACGAAGATAAATCATTTACTTTCATCACTAAAACACCACCAGCTGCTGTTCTTTTGAAAAAAGCTGCAGGTGTTGAAAAAGGATCAGGTACACCTAACAAAACTAAAGTTGCTACAGTTACTCGTGCACAAGTACAAGAAATTGCAGAAACTAAGATGCCAGATTTGAACGCAGCAAACGTAGAGTCTGCAATGCGTATGATCGAAGGTACTGCTCGTTCTATGGGATTCACTGTTGTTGACTAATCAATAACACCCCCAATATAACCCGCAAGACTTCATCATTTCGAGGAGTGACGTGGGAGATGAAAATCGATTGAACCACTTACAAGGAGAATAGAAAATGGCTAAAAAAAGCAAACAACTTCGTGCTGCTCTTGAGAAAATCGACAGCACAAAAGCATACAGCGTAGAAGAAGCTGTGGCACTTGCAAAAGAAACTAACTTTGCAAAATTTGACGCAACTGTAGAAGTTGCTTACAACTTGAACATCGACGTTAAAAAAGCTGACCAACAAATCCGTGGAGCAATGGTATTGCCAAACGGTACTGGTAAAACTTCACGCGTTCTTGTTTTCGCACGTGGTGCAAAAGCTGAAGAAGCAAAAGCTGCTGGTGCAGACTTTGTTGGTGAAGATGACCTTGTTGCTAAAATCAACGATGGTTGGTTGGACTTCGACGTAGTTATCGCTACACCTGATATGATGGCTCTTGTTGGACGTCTTGGACGTGTCCTTGGACCACGTAACTTGATGCCAAACCCTAAAACTGGTACTGTAACAATGGATGTTGCTAAAGCAGTTGAAGAGTCTAAAGGTGGTAAAATCACTTACCGTGCTGACCGTGCAGGTAACGTTCAAGCAATCATCGGTAAAGTATCATTTGAAGCTGAAAAATTGGTTGAAAACTTCAAAGCTTTCAACGAAACAATCCAAAAAGCAAAACCAGCTACAGCTAAAGGAACTTACGTAACAAACTTGACTATCACAACTACTCAAGGTGTTGGTATCAAAGTTGACGTAAACTCACTTTAATCAGTAGTTTATATCAGAGAACGAGTACGAAAGTGCTCGTTTTTGTATGTAAGTTATAGTCTCTCTAAAATGGTCATCTTATTTGGCTTATAGGGTGAGGGCAAATGAAATACTGTTTTCTCTTCCTTCTTTACTAGAAAATATGGTATAATAGAGAGTAAAAAACTTTGAAAGAAAGAAAAAGATGAATTTAAAAGATTACATTGCAACAATTGAAAATTATCCTAAGGAAGGAATTACCTTCCGTGATATTAGTCCTTTGATGGCTGATGGAAATGCTTATAGCTACGCTGTTCGTGAAATCGTTCAGTATGCTACTGACAAGAAAATTGACATGATCGTGGGACCTGAGGCTCGTGGTTTTATCGTGGGCTGTCCAGTTGCCTTTGAGTTGGGAATTGGTTTCGCGCCTGTTCGTAAGCCAGGTAAATTGCCACGCGAAGTCATTTCTGCTGACTATGAAAAAGAGTACGGTGTTGATACCTTGACTATGCACGCGGATGCCATCAAGCCAGGTCAACGTGTTCTTATCGTAGATGACCTCTTGGCAACAGGTGGAACTGTTAAGGCAACTATCGAGATGATTGAAAAACTTGGTGGTGTTGTAGCAGGTTGTGCCTTTCTTGTTGAATTGGATGAATTGAACGGCCGTGAAAAAATCGGTGACTACGATTACAAAGTTCTCATGCATTATTGATGAAAAACAGTCCCTAGGGCTGTTTTCTCTACATTATGATATAAAAATAGACTATAGCTAGTTAGAGAAAAACTATAATTGAAAACTATATCTTCTTGCAGTATAATAAAAGGACTAAGTGTTTGAGTTTTAGTTTCATACTCAATGAAAATCAAAGAGCAAACTAGGAAACTAGCCGCAGGCTGCTCAAAGTACAGCTTTGAGGTTGCAGATAAAACTGACGAAGTCAGCTCAAAACACTGTTTTGAGGTTGTGGATAGAACTGACGAAGTCAGTAACATATCTACGGCAAGGCAACGTTGACGCGGTTTGAAGAGATTTTCGAAGAGTTTCAAACATATGCAATGATTCCTGAAAGAATACAGTTAGGAGAGGGTTATGCCGATTCGAATTGATAAAAAACTACCAGCTGTTGAGATTTTACGGACAGAGAATATCTTTGTCATGGATGATCAACGTGCGGCCCACCAAGATATCCGTCCTTTGAAGATTTTAATCTTAAATCTTATGCCACAGAAAATGGTCACAGAAACCCAGTTGTTACGCCATTTGGCCAATACACCCCTGCAACTGGATATCGATTTTCTCTATATGGAGAGCCACTGTTCTAAAACAACTCGTTCAGAGCACATGGAGACCTTTTATAAAACTTTTCCTGAAGTCAAAGATGAGTATTTTGATGGCATGATTATCACGGGTGCTCCAGTTGAGCATTTACCATTTGAGGAAGTGGACTATTGGGAGGAATTTAGTCAGGTAATCGAGTGGTCCAAGACTCATGTCTATTCGACCCTTCATATCTGTTGGGGTGCTCAGGCTGGTCTTTATCTGCGCTATGGAGTGGAAAAATACCAGATGGACAGTAAGTTATCGGGTATCTATCCTCAGGACACCTTAAAGGAAGGTCATCTTCTCTTTAGAGGCTTTGACGATAGCTATGTATCTCCTCATTCACGGCATACGGAGATTTCTAAGGAAGAAGTCTTAAACAAGACCAATCTTGAAATTTTATCAGAAGGACCTCAGGTTGGGGTTTCGATTTTGGCCAGTCGTGACTTACGAGAAATTTATAGTTTTGGGCATTTGGAGTATGACCGTGATACCTTGGCAAAAGAGTATTTCCGAGATCGTGACGCAGGTTTAGACCCACATATTCCAGAAAATTACTTTAAGGATGATGATGTCAATCAGGCACCTTGTCTTTGTTGGTCTTCATCTGCAGCCCTCTTTTTCAGTAACTGGGTAAACTATGCGGTCTATCAGGAGACGCCCTTTGACTGGAGAAAGATAGAAGATGATGCATCTGCATATGGGTATTTATAAGAGGAATTATGACATATTTAGACGCTTTTAAATCAGGGAACTTGGTTTTGCCGAGTGCCCTGCTCTTGCATTTTAAGGAACTCTTTCCTTCCAGCGATGATTTTCTGGTCTGGCAATTTTTCTATTTGCAAAATACGACAGGCCTAGATGAAATGTCCCCAAGCCAGATTGCTGAAAGAATTGGCAAGGAAATTTCGGATGTTAATCAGTCCATTTCCAATCTGACGGAGAGGGGACTACTTCAGTATCGAACGATCGAATTGAATGGTGAAATCGAATTGCTTTTTGATGCTAGTTTAGCTTTGGAACGTTTGGATGACTTGCTTGGAGTTGCTCATTCGAATTCAGATCAGTTGACACCTCAAAACCAGCTCAAGGATTTGGTAGAAATCTTCCAACAGGAGTTGGGTCGCTTGTTGACGCCTTTTGAGATTGAAGATTTGACTAAGACACTAAAAGAAGATGGGACCAGTGCTGACTTGATTAAGGAAGCTCTTCGTGAAGCTGTTTTAAATGGAAAAGCAAATTGGAAGTACATTCAGGCCATTTTGAGAAATTGGCGCCATGAAGGAATCAAGAGTGTGACTCAAATCGAGGCTAAGCGGGCAGAAAGAGAAGCCAGCAATCCTCAGTTGACACAGGTATCTGCAGATTTCAGAAATGCCATGGATCTTTGGAAGGATTAATCCATGCAAGCAGGCTTGAAATCCGAGTAAGATTTGCAAGCTGTGTTTAATTGTGATAAAATAAATAGAAAATAAATTGAAAAAAGAGGTATGTGAAATGTCACGTAAACCATTTATCGCTGGTAACTGGAAAATGAACAAAAATCCAGAAGAAGCTAAAGCATTCGTTGAAGCAGTTGCATCAAAACTTCCTTCATCAGATCTTGTTGAAGCAGGTATCGCTGCTCCAGCTCTTGATTTGACAGCTGTTCTTGCTGCTGCTAAAGGTTCAAACCTTAAAGTTGCTGCTCAAAACTGCTACTTTGAAAATGCAGGTGCTTTCACTGGTGAAACTAGCCCACAAGTTTTGAAAGAAATCGGTACTGACTACGTTGTTATCGGTCACTCAGAACGCCGTGACTACTTCCATGAAACTGACGAAGATATCAACAAAAAAGCAAAAGCAATCTTTGCAAACGGCATGCTTCCAATCATCTGTTGTGGTGAATCACTTGAAACTTATGAAGCTGGTAAAGCTGCTGAATTCGTAGGTGCTCAAGTATCTGCTGCATTGGCTGGTTTGACAGCTGAACAAGTTGCTGCATCAGTTATCGCTTACGAGCCAATCTGGGCTATCGGTACTGGTAAATCAGCTTCACAAGACGATGCACAAAAAATGTGTAAAGTTGTTCGTAACGTTGTAGCTGCTGACTTTGGTCAAGAAGTTGCAGACAAAGTTCGTGTTCAATACGGTGGTTCTGTTAAACCTGAAAACGTTGCTTCATACATGGCTTGTCCAGACGTTGACGGTGCCCTTGTTGGTGGTGCGTCACTTGAAGCTGAAAGCTTCTTGGCTTTGCTTGACTTTGTAAAATAATCAGTAGCAAAAGCTAGGTGGAACAGCATTGAGATGTCTGTTCCATTTTTTATAGGAGAGGAAAGATTGAAAACAAAGATTGGAAAAATTGGATTAGCAAGTATCTGCTTACTAGGCTTGGCAGTTAGTCATGTAGCTGCAAATGAAACTGAAGTAGCAAAAACTTCGCAGGATACAACGACAGTTTCAAGTAGTTCAGAGCAAAATCAGTCTTCTAATAAAACTCAAACGAGTGCAGGTGTAAAGACCACTGCTTCTGCCCACTGGGAGGGGGATTATTATGTAAAGGCTGATGGTTCCAAAGCCAAGAGTGAGTGGATTTTTGATAACTACTATAAGGCTTGGTTTTATATTAAGTCAGATGGTCGTTATGCTCAAAATGAGTGGCAGGGCAATTACTACCTAAAATTAGGTGGTTATATGGCTAAGAATGAATGGGTTTATGATAACGCCTATAGGAATTGGTTTTACCTGAAGTCTGATGGTTCTTATGCTAACCAGGAATGGCATTCTGTTGGAGGTAAATGGTACTATTTTAAAAAATGGGGCTATTTAGCTAAAAGTCAATGGCAGGGAAGTTATTTCCTAAATGGTCAAGGTGCCATGATGCAAAATGAATGGCTTTATGATCCAGCCTATTCATCTTACTTCTATCTCAAGTCTGATGGTTCTTATGCAAATCAAGAGTGGCAAAAGGTAGACGGCAAGTGGTACTATTTCAAGAAGTGGGGTTACATGGCCAAAGATGAGTGGCAGGGTAACTACTATTTGACAGGAAGTGGTGCTATGGCTACTGGTGAATTAGTCATGGATGATGCTCGCTATATTTTTTCTGACTCAGGTGAGTTAAAAGAAAAGAAAGACTTGAATGTTGGCTGGGTTCACCGAAATGGCAGACGTTATTTCTTTAACCATCGTGAAGAACAAGTTGGGACTGATCAAGTTAAAAAGGTCATCGATGTCAGTGAACACAATGGTCGTATCAGTGACTGGAAAAAGGTCATTGATGATAATGGCGTTGATGGAGTCATTGTTCGTTTGGGCTATAGTGGAACTGAGGACAAGGAATTGGCTCATAATATTAAGGAGTTAAACCGTCTTGGAATTCCTTACGGTGTTTATCTCTATACTTATGCTGAAAATGAGACTGATGCTGAGAATGATGCTAATCAGACCATTGAACTCTTGAAAAAATACAAGATGAACTTGTCTTACCCTATCTACTACGATGTTGAGAACTGGGAATATGGCAATAAGACCAAGAGAGCTCCAAGTGATACTGGAACCTGGGTCAAGATTATCAACAAGTATATGGCAACAATGAAACAGGCTGGTTATCAAAATGTGAAAGTTTATAGCTACCGTCAACTTTTACAAACTCGTTTGAATCATCCTGATATTTTGCAACATGTCAATTGGGTTGCTGCTTATACTGATGCGCTTGATTGGACAAATCCTCATTATTCAGGTGAAAAAGGATGGCAATATACCTCATCTGAATACTTAAAAGGAATTCGTGGTCGTGTTGACGTCAGCGTTTGGTATTAAGATATAAGTTTGAGAAAGGAGTGTGCAAGAAAATTGCATCCTCTTTTTCTTTATTTTGTCGCAGTTAATACTCTTTGAAAATCAAATTCAAACCACGTCAACGTCACCTTGCCGTACTCAAGTACAGCCTGCGGCTAGTTTCCTAGTTTGCTCTTTGATTTTCATTGAGTATAAGAGAGGTGTAAGGGGACTGGGTTTCATTCTAAAAAATTCTTAAATTATCAGTCTATTGCAACTTTTCTCATGTGAGTCATTTGGCTTGCTATTGGTTATTCTTAGTAGTATACTAAGATAGTAATCAGTAAGAAGTGGTTACAAATAATAATGAATGAGGTAAAATAAAATGGTAGAATTGAAAAAAGAAGCAGTAAAAGACGTAACATCATTGACAAAAGCAGCGCCAGTAGCATTGGCAAAAACTAAGGAAGTCTTGAACCAAGCTGTTGCTGATTTGTATGTAGCCCACGTTGCTTTGCACCAAGTGCACTGGTATATGCGTGGTCGTGGTTTCCTTGTATGGCATCCAAAAATGGATGAGTACATGGAAGCTCTTGATGGTCAATTGGATGAAATTAGCGAACGCTTGATTACACTTGGTGGTAGCCCATTCTCAACATTGACAGAATTCCTTCAAAACAGTGAAATCGAAGAAGAAGCTGGTGAATACCGTAATGTTGAAGAAAGCTTGGAACGTGTGCTTGCTATCTACCGTTACTTGTCAGAACTTTTCCAAAAAGGTTTGGATGTCACTGATGAAGAAGGTGACGATGTGACAAACGGTATCTTCTCAGACGCTAAAACTGAAACTGATAAAACAATCTGGATGCTTGCGGCAGAACTTGGACAAGCACCTGGTTTGTAAGAAATAGAATAATCATATAAAAATCTGTAGGATGCCTCTTACGGATTTTTTTCTATTCTGTAAGCTATTCCAAACCAGTCTTTTTTTGAGTTTTTTGATAAAATAGTACTATCAGTGAAAAGGATGGAAGCATGACTAAGAAAATCGTAGCTATTTGGGCCCAGGATGAAGAGGGTGTGATTGGCAAGGACAATCGTCTGCCTTGGCATTTGCCAGCAGAACTGCAACACTTCAAAGAAACAACTCTGAATCATGCTATCTTGATGGGACGCGTGACCTTTGATGGGATGGGACGTCGACTGCTTCCAAAACGGGAGACCTTGATTTTGACACGTAACCCGGAAGAAAAGATAGATGGGGTTGCTACTTTTCAGGACATCCAGTCTGTCTTGGACTGGTATCAGGGTCAAGACAAGAATCTCTATATTATTGGTGGAAAGCAGATTTTTCAGGCTTTTGAACCCTATTTCGATGAAGTAATTGTCACTCAAATCCATGCTCGGGTGGAAGGAGATACCTATTTTCCTGAGGAGTTTGATCTGTCCCTTTTTGAGACGGTTTCAAGCAAATCTTATGCCAAAGATGAGAAAAATCCTTATGATTTTACCATCCAATACCGCAAGAGAAAGGAAGTCTAATGGAACGTAGTATATTTGGTTTTTTCACAGCCATGCTGTGTTTGGTCTGTTTGCTTGCTGGGGCACAGGCTTTTCGTAAAAAGCGTTATGGACTTTCTGTCCTGCTCTGGTTAAATGCTTTTACCAATTTGGTCAATAGTATCCATGCTTTTTACATGACCTTATTTTAGATAGAATGACAGTATAGAATAGAACGGAAGGAAATCATGCCTACAAATAGGAATAATGATATGATGGTTTATTGCTCATTTTGTGGCAAAAGCCAAGAAGAAGTACAAAAAATAATCGCTGGGAACAACGCCTTTATCTGTAATGAATGTGTAGAGTTAGCCCAGGAAATCATTCGGGAGGAGTTGGCTGAGGAAGTCTTGGCTGACTTGTCTGAAGTTCCAAAACCAATCGAACTTCTCCATATCTTGAACCACTATGTAATCTGTCAAGATCGTGCCAAGCGTGCCTTGGCAGTTGCAGTTTACAACCATTACAAACGCATCAATTTTCACGATACACGCGAAGAATCAGAAGATGTGGATTTGCAGAAGTCAAACATCTTGATGATTGGTCCAACTGGTTCAGGGAAAACATTCCTTGCCCAGACCTTGGCTAAGAGTTTAAATGTACCTTTTGCCATTGCAGATGCGACAGCTCTTACTGAGGCTGGTTATGTAGGTGAGGACGTAGAAAATATTCTCCTCAAACTCCTGCAGGCTGCTGACTTTAATATCGAACGTGCAGAGCGTGGCATTATCTATGTGGATGAAATTGACAAGATTGCCAAGAAGAGTGAGAATGTATCGATTACCCGTGATGTTTCTGGTGAAGGGGTGCAACAAGCTCTTCTCAAGATTATCGAGGGAACCGTTGCTAGCGTGCCGCCTCAAGGTGGACGCAAACATCCGCAACAAGAGATGATTCAAGTGGATACTAAAAATATCCTCTTCATCGTGGGTGGTGCCTTTGATGGTATTGAAGAAATTGTCAAACAACGTCTGGGTGAAAAAGTCATCGGTTTTGGTCAAAACAATAAAGGGATTGATGAAAATAGCTCTTACATGCAAGAAATCATCGCAGAAGATATTCAAAAATTTGGCATTATCCCTGAGTTGATTGGACGCTTGCCTGTCTTTGCAGCTCTTGAGCAATTAACGGTTGATGACTTGGTTCGTATCTTGAAAGAGCCAAGAAATGCCTTGGTAAAACAATACCAAACCTTGCTTTCTTATGATGATGTCGAGTTGGAATTTGACGATGAAGCCCTTCAGGAAATTGCCAATAAAGCCATCGAACGCAAAACTGGTGCGCGAGGTCTTCGCTCGATTATCGAAGAGACCATGCTAGACGTCATGTTTGAAGTACCGAGTCAGGAAAATGTGAAATTGGTCCGCATCACTAAAGAAGCTGTCGATGGAACGGATAAACCAATCCTAGAAACAGCCTAGAGGTGACTATGGAACTTAATACACATAATGCTGAAATCTTGCTCAGTGCGGCTAATAAGTCCCACTATCCGCAGGATGAACTGCCAGAGATCGCTCTTGCAGGGCGTTCAAATGTTGGTAAATCCAGCTTTATCAATACCATGCTGAACCGTAAGAATCTGGCTCGTACGTCAGGGAAACCTGGTAAAACCCAGCTCCTGAACTTCTTTAACATTGACGACAAGATGCGCTTTGTGGATGTGCCTGGTTATGGCTATGCCCGCGTTTCCAAAAAGGAACGTGAAAAGTGGGGGCGCATGATTGAGGAGTACCTAACGACTCGGGAAAATCTCCGTGCAGTAGTCAGTTTAGTTGACCTCCGTCATGATCCGTCAGCAGATGATGTGCAGATGTACGAATTTCTCAAGTATTATGAGATTCCGGTCATCATTGTGGCGACCAAGGCGGACAAGATTCCTCGTGGTAAATGGAACAAGCACGAATCAGCAATCAAAAAGAAATTAAACTTTGACCCAAGTGACGATTTCATCCTCTTTTCATCTGTCAGCAAGGCAGGGATGGATGAGGCTTGGGATGCAATCTTAGAAAAATTGTGAGGAAAAGAAAATGGCAAAAACAATTCATACAGACAAAGCTCCAAAGGCTATCGGACCATATGTTCAAGGAAAAATCGTTGGCAACCTTTTGTTTGCTAGTGGTCAAGTTCCTCTCTCTCCTGAAACTGGGGAAATCGTTGGAGAAACGATCCAAGAACAGACAGAGCAAGTCTTAAAAAACATCGGTGCTATTTTGGCAGAAGCAGGAACAGACTTTGACCATGTTGTCAAAACAACTTGCTTCTTGAGCGATATGAACGACTTTGTTCCTTTTAACGAGGTTTACCAAACGGCCTTTAAAGAGGAATTTCCAGCTCGTTCAGCTGTGGAGGTAGCTCGTCTTCCTCGTGATGTAAAAGTCGAAATTGAAGTCATCGCAGAGATTGGATAAGCTAGTTGAAGTTTGGTGTTGCCAAGCTTCTTTTGATATAAGGAGAAAAAGATGACAAAGAAACAACTTCACTTGGTGATTGTGACAGGGATGAGTGGGGCAGGAAAAACTGTAGCCATTCAGTCCTTCGAGGATCTAGGTTATTTCACTATTGATAATATGCCGCCAGCCCTCTTGCCTAAATTTTTGCAGTTGGTGGAAACAAAGGAAGACGACCATAAGTTGGCCTTGGTAGTAGATATGCGTAGCCGTTCTTTCTTCTCAGAGATTCAAGATGTTTTGGATGAGTTGGAAAACAAGGAAGAACTGGACTTTAAAATTCTCTTTTTGGATGCAGCTGATAAGGAATTGGTCGCTCGTTACAAGGAAACCAGACGGAGTCACCCGTTAGCTGCAGATGGACGGATTTTGGATGGCATCAAGCTGGAACGTGAACTCTTGGCGCCTTTGAAAAATATGAGCCAAAATGTGGTGGATACAACTGAACTTACTCCACGTGAGCTGCGCAAAACCCTTGCAGAGCAGTTTTCTGATCAGGAACAAGCCCAGTCTTTCCGTATCGAAGTCATGTCTTTTGGTTTTAAATATGGAATCCCGATTGATGCGGACTTGGTCTTTGATGTCCGATTCTTGCCAAATCCCTATTATCTACCAGAACTTCGAAACCAAACGGGTGTGGATGAACCTGTTTATGATTATGTCATGAACCATCCTGAGTCAGAAGACTTTTATCAACATTTGTTGGCCTTGATTGAGCCGATTTTGCCAAGTTACCAAAAGGAAGGTAAGTCCGTTTTGACCATTGCCATGGGTTGTACGGGTGGACAACACCGTAGTGTGGCTTTTGCTAAACGCTTGGCGCAGGACTTATCCAAGAATTGGCCTGTTAATGAAGGGCATCGCGACAAAGACCGAAGAAAGGAAACGGTAAACCGTTCATGAGAAAACCAAAGATAACGGTGATTGGTGGAGGTACTGGGATCCCTGTCATTCTTAAGAGTCTGCGGGAAAAAGATGTGGAAATCGCAGCTATCGTAACGGTGGCAGATGATGGTGGTTCATCAGGTGAACTCCGAAAAAATATGCAACAATTGACACCGCCAGGTGATCTTCGTAATGTCCTTGTGGCCATGTCGGATATGCCTAAGTTTTATGAGAAGGTCTTTCAGTATCGCTTTTCTGAGGATGCTGGAGCCTTTGCTGGCCATCCATTGGGAAATCTCATCATTGCTGGCCTGTCAGAAATGCAGGGCTCGACCTATAATGCCATGCAGTTGCTGAGCAAATTTTTCCATACAACTGGGAAGATTTATCCTTCCAGTGACCATCCTTTGACCCTTCATGCAGTTTTTCAGGATGGGACAGAAGTGGCTGGAGAGAGTCATATTGCAGACCATCCGGGCATGATTGACCATGTCTATGTGACCAATACCCTCAATGATGATACACCTCTGGCTAGCCGTCGAGTAGTGCAGACCATTCTTGAAAGTGACATGATTGTCCTAGGGCCTGGTTCCCTCTTTACCTCGATTTTGCCCAATATTGTAATTAAGGAAATTGGTCAGGCGCTTTTGGAAACTAAGGCAGAAATTGCTTATGTCTGCAATATCATGACCCAACGTGGGGAGACGGAACACTTTACAGATAGCGACCATGTGGAAGTCTTGCATCGTCACCTTGGCCGACCTTTTATCGACACTGTCTTGGTGAATATCGAAAAAGTGCCTCAGGAATACATGAATTCCAATCGCTTTGATGAATACTTGGTGCAGGTGGACCATGACTTTGCTGGGCTTTGTAAGCAGGTTCCGCGTGTGATTTCATCCAACTTCCTTCGTCTGGAAAATGGGGGTGCCTTCCACGATGGGGATTTGATTGTGGATGAGTTGATGCGGATTATACAGGTGAGAAAATGAGTTTCACAGTAGCAGTAAAAGAAGAAATACTAGGTCAACACCATCTGAGCCGGCATGAATTATCTGCTATTATCAAGATGTCTGGCAGTATCGGCCTCTCAACTTCGGGCTTGACCTTGTCCGTCGTGACAGAAAATGCCAAACTGGCTCGTCACCTCTATGAGTCCTTTCTTCATTTCTACGAAATCAAATCGGAAATCCGACACCACCAAAGAAGTAATCTTCGTAAGAATCGGGTCTATACCGTTTTTACAGATGAAAAGGTGCAGGACCTGCTGAGTGATTTGCACTTGGCAGACTCCTTTTTTGGTCTGGAAACAGGTATTGACGAGGAGATTTTATCAGACGAGGAAGCAGGCCGTGCCTATCTCTGTGGTGCTTTCTTGGCAAATGGAAGCATTCGTGACCCTGAGTCAGGCAAGTATCAGTTGGAAATCAGTTCTGTTTATCTGGACCACGCGCAAGGGATTGCCTCTCTTCTCCAGCAGTTTTTGCTGGATGCCAAGGTGCTTGAGCGCAAGAAGGGAGCTGTTACCTATCTCCAGCGTGCCGAAGATATTATGGACTTCTTGATTGTCATCGGAGCCATGCAGGCGCGTGATGATTTTGAGCGGGTTAAGATTTTACGAGAAACTCGTAACGACCTCAATCGGGCCAATAATGCTGAAACGGCTAATATCGCTCGAACAGTTTCTGCCAGCATGAAGACCATCAACAATATCAGTAAAATTAAAGATATCATGGGCTTAGAAAATCTGCCAGTGGATTTGCAGGAGGTGGCGCAGCTGCGGATTCAGCACCCAGACTACTCTATCCAGCAGTTAGCAGATAGCCTCAGCAACCCTCTGACCAAAAGTGGCGTCAACCACAGACTCAGAAAAATCAATAAGATAGCCGATGAGTTATAAAAATATAAAACACCTCTTTCTTGACAATTGAATAGAGCATGTGAGATAATAAAGGGGAATTGAGAAGTTCTAGCATTTTAGTGCTAACAGAAATCCCCTCGGTATTGCAGTACCGAGGGGATTTTTTCTGGGTTAGATAGCACTAACCAGGAAGGTTATACTCAATGAAAATAAAAGAGCAAACTAGGAAGCTAGCCGTAGGCTGTACTTGAGTACGGCAAGGCGAAGCTGACGTGGTTTGAATTTGATTTTCGAAGAGTATTACTTGTCGAAGTGATCGTCTAACCAACGAGTCACCAGCCATGAGATGATACTCTCGATGACTGCGATAAGTACTATTTTGAGAAGTTCTGGCATCTGTAATACCTCCTTTTCCAAGGAGTATCGTTAGTGCCATCGTTATGATATCACATGCTCTATCAATTTGATAGGACATTTTTGCTTTTTGAAAAAGAAGGGGAAAGGCAAAAAGCAATGTCATTAAGTTAAGAAATTTAGCTCTTTAAAATCAAAAACGCATAATATCAGATATTGAAAACCGTGATACTATGCGTTTTATTGTGAGAAAATTTATTTCATTTTCTCCTGAAATTGAGTTTTTACCCAGTCTCTAATGAGTTATTTCCAAGTGACCAGTTCGCTCCAAACGCTAACATTCGATATAGTAGAGGTTTCACCAGCTGGAACCCATTTGTTGGTGCCTAAGTATCTAACTTCTAGTTTACGAACGTTTACTGTGTAAGATGCTTTTAGTCTAATATAACCATAAGTGTAGGGTGGTACGTTATGGGAGACTGAGTGATTTAAACTAAGTCCAGCTCCAGACTCCGGAGCAGAAAAGCTAACACCTGCACCTACAGTCAGAGTAGCTCCAGCTTTTCCACCATAGGCAGTTGAACTTACAGGACCTGATGTGGTGCTTTTCTTGTAAGAGTGAGAGTATTTAGTTCTATAGTCTGCAACACCAGTTGCATTAGAACGAGTCTGATACGTAGATTTAGACTCTAAATAGGCGTCTCTAAGTTCAGTTGTATAAAATGACAATAACTCTCCTGTGTTGATATCTTTTACAATACGATTAGATACAATTTCATAATTTGTACCAGGATAGACATCAGCAAAAACCGTAGATGTTGTGACTAAGAATAATAGACTTGATAGTAGAGAGAAAAACAATAGTTTCAGTTTAATCATAACAAATTTTTTCTTCATGAGTAAAAGATTATTTTTTCAATCCTTTGAAAGTTATAATGCAACCCGAAATAATACTGAGAGTTCCTACAGGTCTCCAATATAGTTGCCAAAAGAATAAATTTATTCTTTCTTTCAGTGTCGCATAGGGTTCGGCATAATAGGGGTTGATGTGAAATAATAAAAAACCAAAACATAAAACTATGATTCCAGTTAAGAATAAAATGTCCTTATTTACTTTCCTCATAAAACCTCCTTTTATTTTATTTAAAGCGCTTTCTATTATTAGTATACGTCAAAAAAAAGAAAAAACAAGTCTATTTATTTATTTTTTTATATGGTATAATAGAATAGTTGGAGAGTTTTTATATAGCTTTAAAAGGCTGATATGAATACTTTGTATAATCTAATGATTCTTCAAAAAATTTCTTATTCAAACAAGAGCAAAGAGAAGGTGGGCTGCATATCAGAAGTTAGATGTATTTCTGTCTAACTTTTGAGGTGTAGTTCATTTTAAAACCACGAATCCTATGTGACTCGTGGTTCTTTTTTATAAACTGGTTGAGTGTTTTGGCTGCACTTTTTGCTCAGGGTCAATGTAGTTGATGGCATTGTTGACAGCGGTTGGAGCTTCTCCGAGGCCTGTCGCAATCAGGTCAATTTTTCCGTCATAGTAGCAGCAGTCTCCGATAGCATAGATACCTGATTGGCTAGATTCTTGCTTGCTGTTGACAATAATCTTGTGACGATTGAGGTCCAGACCCCAGTTTTTGAGGTTACCGACAGAAGATTTGAAACCATAGTTGACAAAGAGGTGGTCTAGGTCAATCGTTTCTGTTTCATCAGATTTAACTTTTGTGATTTCAAGTTTATCGAGCGTTTTTCTATCTCCAAGGAGTTTGCTAGGGACGAATGGTGTCTTGATGGTTACAGATGATTCCTGCAAGGCTTGGACACTGTGCTCCAAGGCGCGGAAATTATCTCTGCGGTGGACAAGGGTAGTTGGTGCGATTTTTTCAAAAGCCAAAGCCCAATCTACAGCTGAGTCTCCTCCACCAAGAATTGTCACTTTCTTCCCAGCATATTGCTGGATGTTGGAAACGTGGTAGTGGATATTTTCATAGCCCTCAACGCCTTCTAGTTCCAGCGGACGTGGTTTAAAGGCACCGCCACCCATAGCGATGATAACAGTTTTAGACAGGTGACTTCCTTTAGAAGTGGTAATGGCAAAGCCTTCTTCTTGTTTTTCAATCTCAAGAACCGTTTCATTGAGATGAATAGGGGTATCAAAGCCGTTTAACTGTTCAATCAAGCGGTTGGTCAACTCTTCTCCAGTTAGGTTTGGGAAACCTGGTACGTCTAGGATTTCCTTTTCAGGGTAGAGAATAGCAGGCTGTCCACCTAGTTGGGGAAGGGAGTCGATGATTTGAACGTTAGCTTGGCGTAGGTGGGCATAGAAGGCCGCAAAAAGACCGACAGGACCACCACCTACAATAGTGATATCATAGAGTTGGGACATGGTTTCTCCTTTGTTTTTTCTAGTCAGTTTATTTTATCATATTTTTCCTTAATTTAAAATGAAGTAGGATAGGGAAAAAAATGCCAGAAAAATGGTATAATAGAGAGGAACGTGTTTGGACAGAGAGGAGACAGCAGATGAACTTTCAACAATTATCCAACCTGCAATATTGGACTAGCTTGTTTTCTAGTCCTTGGAGTATTGCCATCAATCTGTTTGATATTTTGATTGTGACCTATGTTTTGTATCGTTTTACAAAAGCGATAGCTGGTACCAAGATTATGATTTTGGTGCGGGGGGTCTTGATCTTTGTATTAGCCCAGGTTGTGGCCAATATCCTTGGTTTAACAACGATTTCTTGGTTGATTAATCAGATTATTACCTATGGGGTCATTGCTGCGGTTGTTATCTTCTCTCCAGAGATTCGGACTGGTTTGGAACGCTTGGGAAGGGCGACAGATTTCTTTTCTACTACTCAAATTAGTGCAGAAGAGAAAATGATTCGTGCCTTTGTCAAGTCAGTTGAATACATGAGTCCTCGTAAGATTGGTGCTTTGGTTGCCATTCAACGGGTTCGGACCTTACAAGAATACATCGCGACAGGAATTCCCTTGGATGCCAAAATTTCGGCAGAACTCCTCATCAATATTTTTATTCCCAACACTCCCCTACATGATGGTGCTGTGATTATCAGAGAAAATCGGATTGCCGTTACCTCTGCCTATCTGCCCTTGACAGAAAGTACAGGAATTTCCAAGGAATTTGGGACCAGACACCGGGCGGCTATCGGTTTATCAGAAGTATCCGATGCCTTGACCTTCATTGTCTCAGAGGAAACAGGTGGTATTTCTATTACCTACAATGGGGTCTTCAAGCACGACTTGACGATTGAAGAATTTGAAGCAGAACTACGTTCAATTCTTGTGCCAGCTGTTGAGGAAAAAGTCAGTTTTAAGGACCGTTTGCTAGGAGGTTGGAAATATGAGAAAAAATAGTCTATATATCATTTCATCTCTCTTTTTTGCTTGTGTCTTATTCATCTATGCAACATCGACTAATTTTCAAAATAACAATACCGCAAGACAGGTCAAATCAGAAACCTACACCAATACGATAGCAAATGTTCCTATCGATATTCACTATGATGATGACCAGTATTTCATTAGCGGATTTGCATCAGAAGTTTCAGTTGTGTTGACAGGTGCCAATCGTGTGACCTTGGCCAGTGAAATGCAGGAAAGTACTCGTAAGTTTAAGGTTACAGCGGATTTGACAGATGCTAGTGTTGGAACGATTGAAGTTCCTTTGAACATTGAAAATCTTCCTAGTGGATTGACTGCTGTGGCAACGCCTCAAAAGATTACAGTGAAAGTTGGGAAGAAGGTTAAGCGAGATGGGATGATTGTTGTGCCACAAGTTGACCAAAGCCAGATTGATCCCAAGCTACAACTTGATAGTGTAACCGTGTCAAATGAACGCGTTTCGGTCACGACTGACCAGGAAACATTAGCTAAGATTGACAAAGTTATTGCGCTTTTACCAACCAGCGAACGCATAACAGGTAATTACAGTGGCTCAGTACCTTTGCAGGCAATCGACCGCAACGGGGTAGTCTTACCAGTAGTTATCACTCCGTTTGATACAACAATGAAGGTCACTACAAAACCAGTAGCACCAAGTTCAAGCACAAGCAGTTCGTCAGAGACATCTTCGTCAACAAAAGCAACTAGTTCAAAAACGAATTAAAAATAGGAAAAGGATTTTATAAAAATGGGTAAATATTTTGGGACTGATGGAGTCCGTGGAGAAGCTAACGTAGAATTAACGCCAGAATTGGCCTTTAAACTAGGACGTTTTGGAGGCTATGTTCTCAGCCAACATGAAACGGAAGCACCGAAAGTCTTTGTAGGACGTGACACACGTATTTCAGGGGAAATGCTGGAATCGGCCTTGGTAGCAGGTCTCCTCTCTGTAGGGATTCACGTATATAAACTAGGCGTTCTGGCAACACCAGCAGTAGCTTACTTGGTTAAAACTGAGGGAGCTAGTGCAGGTGTCATGATTTCTGCTAGCCACAACCCAGCCCTTGATAATGGGATTAAGTTCTTTGGTGGTGATGGCTTCAAACTAGATGACGAAAAAGAAGCAGAAATTGAAGCCTTGCTAGATGCTGAGGAAGACACTCTTCCTCGTCCAAGTGCAGAAGGATTGGGAACCTTGGTAGATTATCCAGAAGGCTTGCGTAAGTATGAAGGATACCTTGTTTCAACTGGAACTCCTCTTGATGGAATGAAGGTTGCCTTGGATACAGCTAATGGAGCAGCTTCTACCAGTGCCCGTCAAATCTTTGCAGACCTTGGTGCTCAATTAACAGTTATCGGGGAAACACCAGATGGTCTTAACATCAACCTTAATGTTGGTTCAACCCACCCAGAAGCCCTGCAAGAAGTGGTTAAAGAAAGCGGGTCAGCTATCGGTTTGGCATTTGATGGAGACAGTGACCGTTTGATTGCTGTTGATGAAAATGGTGAGATCGTTGATGGTGACAAGATCATGTACATCATCGGGAAATACCTTTCTGAAAAAGGACAATTGGCTCAAAATACAATTGTGACAACCGTTATGTCTAACCTTGGTTTCCACAAGGCCTTGGACCGCGAAGGCATTAACAAGGCAGTTACTGCAGTTGGCGATCGTTACGTTGTTGAAGAAATGAGAAAATCAGGCTACAATCTTGGTGGTGAACAGTCTGGTCACGTTATCTTGATGGATTACAATACTACAGGTGATGGTCAATTATCAGCTGTCCAATTGACTAAAATCATGAAGGAAACTGGTAAGAGTTTGTCAGAGTTGGCTGCAGAAGTAACCATCTATCCACAAAAATTAGTCAATATCCGAGTGGAAAATGCCATGAAGGAAAAGGCTATGGAAGTGCCAGCTATCAAGGCTATCATCGAGAAGATGGAAGAAGAAATGGCAGGGAATGGCCGTATCCTTGTTCGCCCAAGTGGAACAGAGCCACTCTTACGTGTTATGGCAGAAGCGCCTACAACAGAAGAAGTGGACTACTATGTTGATACTATCGCAGACGTAGTTCGAGCTGAAATCGGGATTGACTAAATCCTAGAAAACTAGATGAAAATAAAAAATTATGGTACAATAGCTTATAATATTGTACCAAGGGAGAAAGACATGAATCTTAAACGTGAACAAGAATTTGTTAGTCAGTATCATTTTGATGCGCGTAATTTTGAATGGGAAAATGAAAATGGAGCTCCTGAAACTAAGGTGGATGTGAACTTCCAATTGCTCCAACATGACCAAGAAAATCAAGTGACTTCCTTGATTGTCATCTTGACCTTTATGATTGTATTTGATAAGTTTGTTATCAGTGGAACCATTTCACAGGTAAACCACATCGATGGCCGTATTGTCAATGAACCAAGTGAATTGAGCCAAGAAGAAGTGGAAACTTTGGCTCGTCCATGTTTGAACATGCTCAACCGTTTGACTTACGAAGTAACTGAAATTGCATTAGACTTACCAGGAATCAATTTGGAGTTCTAATATGAAACTAGCTGTTATCACAGATTCTTCTGCCTATCTCAGTGCAGAGACCTTGCAAAGAGAAGATTTATTTGTCTTGGATATTCCTGTCAATATTGATGGTGAGGAGTATGTCGAAGGCATCAATCTGACTGCTGAAGAATTTTACCAAAAAATGGCTCAGGCTTCTGAATTGCCTAAGACTAGTCAACCAAGTATTGCCAAGTTAGATGAAATCTTAACTTCGCTCAAAGAACAAGGTTATACACATGCTTTGGGGCTTTTCCTATCTTCTGGAATTTCAGGTTTTTACCAAAATATTCAGTATATGATAGATGACTATGATGGTTTAACCATTGCTTTTCCAGACACTTTGATTACAAGTGCTCCTCTGGGTATCATGGTTGAAAGCGTCTTTAATTGGCGTGACCAGGGCGATGATTTTGCCAGCATTCAGGATAAGCTAGCCATTCAAATCAGCCGTACGTCAGCTTTTATCATGGTAGATGATTTAGATCATTTGGTAAAAGGTGGGCGCCTTTCAAATGGGGCTGCCATTTTGGGCAATTTGCTTAGCATTAAGCCAATCCTTTATTTCAACGACCAAGGTGTGATTGAAGTTTACGAAAAAGTTCGTACTGAAAAGAAAGCAACCAAACGCTTAATTGAAATTATCAAGGAAACAACGGCTTCAGGCCAATATCGGGTCATTGTCATTCATGGGAATGCTCCTGAAAAGGCTGAGGAATTGCGTCAGCACTTGCTTGAATCTGGAGTGGGTACGGATATTTCACTAGCTACATTTGGTAGTGTCATTGGGACACACCTAGGATCAGGAAGCATTGCTCTGGGTTATATTCCAGTGATTTAGTTGGGACTTTTAGCTTAGTTAAGAAGTTAGCAAATGAACACGCCTGGAACCCTGTGTGAAAAAGATAGTTCTTCCAAGGAGTAGACACTCTTTGATCAGAACTCTTATTTTCACGTTTTGTTCTCACAGGCTTTGTATCTTAGACAGGAGTAGAGATGAGTATTCGAGTAATTATTGCTGGTTTTAAGGGAAAGATGGGCCAGGCTGCTTGTCAGATGGTCTTGGCTGATCCAGACTTGGACTTGGTAGCAGTTTTGGATCCCTTTGAGTCTGAATCAGAATGGCAGGGTATTCCTGTTTTCAAGGATAAGGCTGATTTAACAGGCTTTGAAGCGGATGTCTGGGTAGATTTTACTACTCCAGCTGTTGCCTATGAAAATACACGCTTTGCTCTTGAGAATGGCTTTGCTCCAGTAGTTGGAACGACAGGATTTACTAGTGAAGAAATTGCAGAGCTAAAAGAATTTTCTCGTACTCAAGATTTGGGTGGCTTGATTGCTCCTAACTTTGCCTTGGGTGCTGTCTTGCTTATGCAATTTGCAAAGCAGGCTGCCAAATATTTCCCAAATGTGGAGATTATTGAGCTCCATCATGACAAGAAAAAGGATGCTCCGAGTGGAACAGCTATTAAAACAGCTGAGTTAATGGCAGAAGTTCGAGATTCTATCCAGCAAGGCGCAGTAGACGAGGAAGAGCTGATTGCAGGTGCCCGTGGTGCTGACTTTGATGGCATGCGTATCCACTCAGTTCGTTTACCTGGCTTGGTAGCCCATCAGGAAGTCATTTTTGGCAATCAGGGAGAAGGATTGACCCTCCGTCATGACTCCTATGATCGCAGCTCCTTCATGACAGGGGTGAATTTGGGAATTAAAGAAGTTGTCAAGCGTCATGAGCTTGTCTATGGATTAGAACACTTATTATGAGATTAACGCAAATGCCTTCTGAATTTCAGAAGGCTTTACCAGTATTAGAAAAAATTAAAGAAGCAGGTTTTGAGGCCTATTTTGTTGGAGGTTCTGTTCGAGATGCCCTCCTAAATCGTCCCATCCATGATGTGGATATTGCGACGTCTTCCTATCCAGAGGAGACCAAGCAGATTTTTCCGCGAACAGCCGATATCGGAATTGAACATGGAACCGTCTTGGTCTTAGATGGGGATGAGGAGTATGAGGTAACCACCTTTCGGACCGAAGACGTCTATGTGGACTATCGCAGACCCAGTGCGGTTTCTTTTGTTCGCTCGCTAGAAGAAGATCTCAAGCGCCGTGATTTTACAGTCAATGCCTTTGCCTTGGACGAGACAGGGGAAATCATTGACTTGTTTCATGGGCTAGACGATTTAGAAAATCAAGTTTTGCGAGCGGTTGGTGTAGCTAGTGAGCGTTTCAACGAAGACGCTCTGCGGATTATGCGTGGTTTTCGTTTTCAGGCTAGTCTTGGCTTTGAACTTGAGCGAGAAACATTTGAAGCTATGAAGACCTTGACGCCGCTTTTGGAGAAAATTTCTGTAGAGCGTACCTTCGTCGAGTTTGATAAACTCTTGCTGGCTCCATTTTGGAGAAGGGGTTTGGCTTCCATGATTGAGAGTCAAGCTTATGACTATCTCCCTGATATGGCATCTAGCCAAGACAAGCTCAACAGACTGTTTGATTTGGAGGCTAATTTCACCTTTGAATCCTCTGAACAAGCCTGGGCAGCTCTTTTGTGGGCTTTGGAGATTGAAAATGCGCAGCCATTTTTGAAGGCTTGGAAGACCTCACGCCAGTTTGCCAAGCAAGTTCAGGATTTGCTGACTATTTTGACCTTGCGTGAAAAGGGAGAGTTGAGCAAGCGCGATTGTTATCGCTTTGACTTGGATTTGCTTTTACAGGCTGAAAATCTTCGTCAGGCCCAAGGAAAAGAAGTCAATCCACAAGCAATCACAGAAACCTATCAGAGTTTGACCATTCATGACAAGAAAGAAATTCAGATTAATGGTGGCATTTTGATTAAGGAATATGGCTATCACCCAGGACCTGACTTAGGAGAGATTTTAACAGAGATTGAGTATGCCATTGTCGATGGAGAATTGGAAAATGACCGTCAAGCCATCCATGCTTATCTGAGGGAGAAAAAATGAGTGATTTTATCGTTGAAAAACTAAGTAAATCCGTCGGTGACAAGACCGTTTTTAAGGATATTTCCTTTATCATCCATGACCTAGACAGAATTGGTCTGATTGGTGTCAATGGAACGGGCAAGACCACCCTTTTGGACGTCCTTTCTGGTGTTTCTGGCTTTGATGGGGATGTTAGTCCCTTTTCGGCTAAGAATGATTACCAGATTGGTTATTTGACTCAAGATCCTGATTTTGATGATAGCAAGACGGTCTTGGATACAGTCCTATCTAGCGATCTCAAGGAAATCCAGCTCATTCGTGAGTATGAGTTGATTATGCTCAACTACAGTGAGGACAAGCAGGCGCATTTGGAACGGGTCATGGCAGAAATGGACTCTCTCCAAGCTTGGGAAATTGAGAGTCAGGTAAAGACTGTCCTTAGCAAGCTGGGTATTCAGGACTTATCCACTCCTGTTGGGGAATTGTCAGGTGGTCTGAGAAGACGGGTCCAGTTGGCGCAAGTCTTACTTGGCAACCACGACCTCTTGCTTTTGGATGAGCCGACCAACCATCTGGACATTGCGACCATCGAGTGGCTGACCCTCTTTTTGAAAAATTCCAAGAAGACTGTCCTTTTTATCACCCATGATCGCTATTTCCTAGATGCACTGTCAACACGGATTTTCGAGTTGGATCGAGCTGGATTGACCGAGTATCAAGGCAATTATCAGGACTATGTTCGCCTTAAGGCTGAACAAGATGAGCGCGATGCAGCTCTTCTTCACAAAAAAGAACAACTCTACAAACAAGAATTGGCCTGGATGCGCAGACAACCGCAGGCGCGTGCAACCAAGCAGCAGGCTCGTATCAATCGTTTCCACGACTTGAAGAAAGAAGTTTCAGGTGGCGTTGCTGAAACAGATTTGACCATGAACTTTGAAACCAGTCGGATTGGGAAGAAAGTCATCGAGTTTCAGGATGTTTCTTTTGCCTATGAAAATAAGCCCATTTTGCAAGATTTTAATCTCTTAGTTCAGGCCAAAGACCGTATCGGAATCGTTGGGGATAACGGTGTTGGAAAATCAACCCTCCTCAACCTGATTGCAGGAAGTCTTGAGCCAACTGAAGGACAAGTTGTGATTGGGGAAACAGTTCGCATCGCCTATTTCTCTCAGCAAATTGAGGGCTTGGATGAAAGCAAGCGAGTTATCAATTACTTGCAGGAAGTGGCAGAAGAGGTCAAGACCAGCGGTGGTTCTACGACTTCGATTGCAGAGCTGCTGGAGCAGTTTCTTTTTCCACGTTCGACGCATGGAACCTTGATTGAGAAATTGTCTGGGGGAGAGAAAAAACGTCTTTATCTCCTCAAACTGCTCTTGGAAAAACCAAATGTTCTTCTATTAGACGAACCGACAAATGACCTAGATATTGCGACCTTGACAGTTTTGGAGAATTTCTTGCAAGGCTTCGCTGGTCCAGTTTTGACTGTTAGTCACGACCGCTATTTCTTGGATAAGGTAGCGACTAAGATTCTGGCTTTTGAGGATGGTAAGATTCGTCCTTTCTTTGGCCATTATACCGATTATCTTGATGAAAAAGTCTTTGAAACAGAGATGGCCAATCAAGTGCAAAAAGCCGAAAAGGAAAAAGTGGTCAAGGTCAGAGAAGACAAGAAACGCATGACCTACCAAGAGAAGCAGGAGTGGGCAAGTATTGAAGGTGATATTGAAGCCTTGGAAAATCGTATCGCTGCGATTGAAGAGGAGATGCAGGCTAACGGATCTGACTTTGGTAAACTGGCTACCCTCCAAAAAGAACTGGATGAGAAAAACGAAGCACTCCTTGAAAAATACGAACGCTATGAGTATCTAAGTGAATTTGATAGCTAGAAGAATAGAAAAATCCCGTCTCGTGACAGGATTTCTCTATTCTTTTTTGGTTTCTTGATGAAAGATATTTTGCCAGGTTTCGTGGCGACGCCAGATACTGGTATGGACGATACCATCTAATTCATAGCAGATGAGTTTGGTCTTTTGACTGATGGAAGTGATTTGGATGTCCTTGATAGCTGAATTCAACTCTTTTTCGGCTTTATAAGCCTCTTTATCCATCTGCTCTCCATCTTGCCGAATATAGACAAAATCATCAGCCAAGAGTTCTTCCAGTTGATTTCCTTGGTCAATCAATTGTTCACGCATGAGCAATTTTTTGTAGACATTGTCTAAAATTTCATCCTCAGGGATAGGTGCTGGCTCGATATGGATATCGGTATCAAAGACGCCAAAACGTTCCTCCAGCATAGACTCGACTTGATCCGCAATCTCGTGACTCTCGTAAACCGACAAGTCAGGATTCATCTCCAGCGTAATATCAAGGTAAATGTTGCTACCGTAGGTGCGACCTCTTTGCGACTTAACCTTGCTGATTTTGGGGATTTCCATGATAGCCTTTTGGTAATCCTCAAGCAGACGGTCGTCGAAACCATCTGAAAGGCTAAAGGAGGACTCGATGAAGATATCATAGGCAGTTTTCAAGATAAAGAAAGTGATGATGATAGCGACCAGTTTATCCACAATGGGATAATTGAAACTGCTAGCCAGGATGGCAATGGTCGTACCAAGTGAGGTGACAGCATCAGAAAGATTGTCCTTGGCGGCAGCCTTCAGTGCCTTGGAGTTGGATTTCTTACTGAGGCGAGTATTGTAGAGATAGACCACAAACATGATTGCTGCAGACATAATTCCTAGAGTAGCACCCAGAGGATCAATGACCGTTTCTTCATGACTGAGAATTTTTTGAATGGTATCCTGAAGTACATCGAAACCGACATAAAACATGATGATGGAAGTGATTAAGCTAGCCAAATCTTCAATCTTCCAGTGACCAAAACGGTGGTCACGGTCTGCAGGCTGGCGTGCCATTCGAATCCCTATCAAAAGGGCTACATTTCCAATGATGTCCGACACGTTGTTAAAACCATCAGCCACCAAACTGGATGAATGAAGGAGATGCCCAGTAGCCAATTTTGCTGCAGACAAGATCAAATAGGTCGAAATACTGATAATGGCCCCACGCTCAGCTAACTTGAGATTTGAGATAGATTGCTTCATTCAACTTCCTTTCTAGTCACATAGCATTCTACCATTATACTGGTTTTCAAGGGAAAATTCAAACAAGGCAGTTTTTACTCTTTGAAAACTTTTCAAAATTTGGTATAATAGTACTACTCAAGGGAGTAGCTGGCAGAAACCTGTGATAGTGTCGTCATTCCGAATTTTATACTGAAAAGTATGCTTTCCGGCCCTATCTTAAACAGCGAGACTTGTTATGATTAACAGGTCTCTTTTTGTTTGTCGTGAAAAGATGCGATGAGGGAAAAGAGAGTCTGTTTTGCACACAATGTCAAGGAGGAGACACATGTCAAAAGAACAAAAACGCCAAGCGTTTTACACTCAGAGTCCTGAAGAGGTCTTGCAGGCTGTGGATGCGACCGAGCAAGGTTTGTCATCAAGTGAGGCAGAAAAGCGCCTTGCCGAATTTGGCCACAATGAACTCGAAGAAGGCGAGAAACGATCAATCCTGGTCAAATTCATCGAGCAATTTAAGGATTTGATGATTATCATCCTAGTTGCGGCAGCAATCTTGTCAGTCGTGACTTCTGGTGGGGAAGATATCGCAGATGCCATTATCATCTTAGCCGTGGTAATCATCAACGCTGCCTTTGGTGTTTACCAAGAAGGGAAAGCAGAAGAAGCAATCGAAGCCCTCAAATCCATGTCTAGTCCAGCTGCCCGAGTTCTTCGTGATGGGCATATGGCGGAGATTGACTCTAAAGAATTGGTACCAGGTGATATCGTCGCTCTCGAAGCTGGTGATGTAGTACCTGCAGACCTACGTTTGCTTGAAGCCAACTCTCTTAAAATTGAAGAAGCTGCCCTGACAGGTGAGTCTGTGCCAGTCGAAAAAGACTTGACAGTTGAACTTGCTGCAGATGCTGGTATTGGTGACCGTGTCAATATGGCCTTCCAAAACTCAAATGTGACTTATGGTCGTGGTCTTGGTGTTGTTGTCAATACAGGGATGTACACGGAAGTTGGTCATATCGCTGGCATGCTCCAAGATGCGGATGAGACGGATACACCACTTAAACAAAACTTGAACAACCTTTCTAAGGTCTTGACCTATGCTATCTTGGTCATTGCCCTTGTTACTTTTGTAGTTGGAGTTTTCATTCAAGGCAAAAATCCACTTGGTGAGTTGATGACCTCTGTTGCCCTTGCCGTTGCAGCTATTCCAGAAGGGCTCCCAGCTATCGTGACTATCGTTCTTGCCCTTGGTACTCAAGTTTTGGCTAAAAGAAACTCTATCGTTCGTAAGTTGCCAGCAGTAGAAACACTTGGTTCAACTGAAATCATCGCTTCTGATAAGACTGGTACGCTGACTATGAACAAGATGACAGTCGAAAAAGTCTTCTACGATGCGGTTCTACATGATTCAGCTGATGATATTGAACTAGGTCTTGAAATGCCACTGCTTCGTTCAGTTGTCTTGGCAAATGATACTAAAATTGATGTGGAAGGAAACTTGATTGGTGACCCAACCGAAACAGCCTTCATTCAATATGCCTTGGACAAGGGCTACGATGTTAAAGGATTTTTAGACAAATATCCTCGTGTAGCTGAATTGCCATTTGACTCTGACCGTAAGCTCATGTCAACGGTTCACCCATTGCCAGATGGTCGTTTCCTTGTAGCAGTCAAGGGTGCGCCAGACCAACTTTTGAAACGTTGTGTTCTTCGTGATAAGGCTGGGGATATTGCTCCGATTGATGAGAAGGTTACAGACCTCATCCATACAAACAACTCTGAAATGGCCCACCAAGCTTTGCGTGTCCTTGCAGGTGCCTACAAAATTATTGATAGAATTCCAGAAAACTTGACTTCTGAAGAATTAGAAAATGATCTTATCTTCACTGGTTTGATTGGGATGATTGACCCTGAACGTCCGGAAGCAGCTGAGGCTGTTCGTGTAGCTAAGGAAGCTGGAATCCGTCCAATCATGATTACGGGGGACCATCAAGACACTGCAGAAGCTATTGCTAAACGTTTGGGAATCATTGACGCAAACGATACCGAAGGCCACGTTTTAACTGGTGCTGAGCTCAATGAACTGTCAGATGAAGACTTTGAAAAAGTAGTTGGTCAATACTTTGTTTATGCCCGTGTGTCTCCAGAGCACAAAGTTCGTATCGTCAAGGCTTGGCAAAAACAAGGCAAAGTCGTTGCCATGACAGGTGATGGTGTCAATGATGCGCCAGCTCTGAAAACAGCCGATATCGGTATCGGTATGGGAATCACTGGTACAGAGGTTTCTAAGGGAGCTTCTGACATGATTCTTGCAGATGATAACTTTGCGACTATCATTGTTGCAGTTGAAGAAGGACGTAAGGTCTTCTCAAACATTCAAAAGACTATTCAGTATTTGCTTTCTGCCAATACTGCTGAAGTATTAACCATCTTCCTATCAACCTTGTTTGGTTGGGATGTCTTGCAACCAGTTCATCTCTTGTGGATTAACTTGGTAACGGATACCTTCCCAGCTATCGCTCTTGGTGTTGAACCTGCTGAGCCTGGTGTCATGAACCATAAACCACGTGGACGCAAGGCAAGCTTCTTCTCAGGTGGTGTTTTCAGTTCTATCATCTATCAAGGTGTACTCCAAGCAGCTATTGTTATGAGTGTTTATGGACTTGCCCTTCTTTACCCGGTTCACGTGGGTGACAATCATGCCATTCACGCAGATGCCCTAACTATGGCCTTTGCAACCCTTGGTTTGATTCAGCTCTTCCATGCCTACAATGTGAAATCTGTTTACCAGTCCATCTTGACAGTTGGTCCATTCAAGTCTAAGACCTTCAACTGGTCCATCTTGGTATCCTTCATCCTTCTCATGGCAACAATCGTCGTAGAACCGCTTGAAGGAATCTTCCACGTAACCAAACTAGACTTGTCACAATGGGGAATCGTTATGGGCGGAAGCTTCTCAATGATTATTATCGTCGAAATTGTTAAGTTTGTTCAACGCAAACTCGGTTTTGATAAGAATGCGATTTAAAAAAAAGTCATCTTCGGATGGCTTTTTGCTACAGTTGAGGGAAAGGGCTTGCAGTTATCGGCTTTTGTGCTATAATTGCTATAATATAGTAAAAAGTAAGAGGAGTGAGCAGAAGTGGAAAAGAAAATTGTGAAGGATATTTTGTTTTTATCTCAGGTATCTCAGCCGGCAAGTCAGGAAGACCTGTATCTTGCCAGAGATTTGCAGGATACACTCTTAGCAAATCGTGAGACCTGTGTCGGTCTGGCTGCCAATATGATTGGGGTGCAGAAGCGCGTGATTATTTTTAATCTTGGCTTGGTTCCCGTGGTCATGTTTAACCCAGTGCTCCTGTCATTTGAAGGACCTTATGAGGCAGAAGAAGGCTGTTTGTCCTTGGTAGGTGTGAGATCAACTAAGCGTTATGAAACCATAAGGGTTGCTTATCGTGACAGCAAGTGGCAGGAACAGACCATTACCTTGACAGGCTTCCCAGCCCAGATTTGCCAGCATGAACTGGATCACTTGGAAGGACGAATCATTTAGGAGGACAGCAAATGAAACGGATAATCTTTGAACTTATTTTTATCGCAACGACCTGGTATATCTTTTTACCACCCCTTAACCTGACTAGCTGGGAATTTCTCTTTTTCCTCTGTGGGCATTTGCTGGTTGTAGCAGTCTTATTTGGCTTTGGCAAGGGAATCAATCTGGTCAAAACGGTTCATGTGCGCCACGGCAAGGCAGAAGCTGCCTTAAATCTAGAGGGTTTCAAAATCAATCGGTTAGGGAAAATCCTTTTAGCTTCTATTGGAGGAATTCTTCTCTTGGCAGCCTTGGTTTCCTTGGTAACTTCTAGCATTTTTCAGGCTAAAAATTATGCCAATGTAGTCACGGTGACGGAAAAAGACTTTTCTGAATTTCCTAAGACTGACACCAGTAAGGTTCCTATCTTAGATAGAAGTACTGCTGAAAAAATAGGTGACCGCTACTTGGGTTCCCTAACAGATAAGGTGTCGCAGTACGTAGCGGCAGATACCTATACCCAATTGACAATTGATGGGAAGCCTTATCGGGTTACGCCACTAGAATACGCAGATCCTATCAAGTGGTTTAATAATCAAGCCAAGGGAATCGGCGAGTATATCAAGGTGGACATGGTAACTGGGAATGCGGACTTGGTGGACTTGAAGACACCAATCAAGTATTCGGACTCGGAGTATTTTAACCGCGATGTCAAGCGTCACCTGCGCTTGAAGTACCCAACTAAAATCTTCAGGACTCCATCTTTTGAGGTGGACGATGAGGGCAATCCTTTCTATGTGGCTACAGTTTACCAAAAGCAATTTGGACTTGCGGTTCCTCGTCCTGTTTCAGTCATTATCTTGGATGCCACAAATGGAGAAACCAAGGAATACAGCTTGTCAGATGTTCCAGAATGGGTGGACAGGGTCTATCCAGCTGAGGAAACCATTGAGCAAATCAATTACAACGGCAAGTACAAGGATGGTTTCTGGAATGCCATGATTTCCAAGAAAAACGTGACCCAAACTACCAAGGGATATAATTATTTGTCTATCGGTAATGACATCTACCTCTACACAGGTGTGACATCGGCCAATGCGGATGAAAGTAATCTTGGTTTCATCCTTGAAAATATGCGAACAGGAGAAATCACCAAGTACAGCTTGGCTTCTGCGACCGAAGAATCAGCCCGTGAATCAGCCGAGGGTGCTGTTCAGGAGAAATCCTACAAGGCAACCTTCCCAATCCTCATCAACCTTAATGACAAGCCTCTTTACATCATGGGCTTGAAGGACAATGCTGGTTTGGTCAAAGAGTACGCCCTGGTAGATGCAGTTGAGTACCAAAATGTTATCGTTGCTACGACAGTGGAAGAGCTGCTCAGCAAGTATGCCAATAAAAACGACCTTGAAATTGACAATGCAACAACAGAAAGTATCAAGGGTGTGGTAGCAGACCTCAAATCAGCTGTTATCAAGGGCGATACAGTCTACTTCTTTAAAGTTGATGGTAAGATATATAAGGTTAAGGCCTCAGTATCCGATGACCTTCCTTACCTTGAAAATGGTAAAACCTTCGAAGGTCAAGTAGGAAAAGATAACTATCTCAAGACCTTTAAAGTACAGTAATACTCTTCGAAAATCAAATTCAAACCACGTCAACGTCGCCTTGCCGTACTCAAGTACAGCCTGCGGCTAGTTTCCTAGTTTGCTCTTTGATTTTCATTGAGTATAAAAAAGCTTTATTTAAGAAGTATATGTTATAATAAGGTAAATTAAGACTAATGGAGGACAAACAAATGGGTTTTTATGTGATGGTTGCTTCAATGCTACTTGGACTGCTTGCTTTGAAGATAGGTTTTTCTCAGTTCAAGGAGAAAAAAGATAAATTTTTATCTATCTTAACAAGTTTAGCTGGTCTAGCCCTTGTTCTCGTGGCTGTCTGGTTAGGATGGCCCAAATAAACAGAGAAACCTCGGTCAAACCGAGGTTTTTCAGATGAATTTCTTGGTTGTAGCTAAAAAATATGCTACACTATTAATATGAAAATTTTAATCCCAACAGCAAAAGAAATGAACACAGACTTGCCGAGTATCGAAGCAACTTCTTTAAAACCAGAAAGTCAGGCCGTGCTGGATGCCTTGGCCCTCTATTCTGCTAGTCAATTGGAGAGTTTTTACAAAGTTTCAGCCGAGAAAGCTGCGGAAGAATTTCAACATATCCAAGCTTTAAAAAACAAAACTGCTCAACACTACCCAGCCTTGAAACTTTTTGATGGGCTTATGTACCGTCATATCAAGCGAGACAAATTGACCGAGGCAGAACAAGCCTATCTTGAAAATCATGTCTTCATTACCTCGGCTTTGTACGGTGTCGTTCCAGCCTTGTCACCTATGGCCCCTCACCGTTTGGACTTTTTGATGAAATTAAAAGTCGCTGGTAAGACTTTGAAGAGCCATTGGAAGGCAACCTATGATGAAGCTGTGACGCAGGAAGAAGTGATTTTTTCTCTCTTGTCATCCGAGTTTGAGACCGTATTTTCTAAGGAAATCAGAGAAAAGATGGTGACCTTCAAATTCATGGAGAATAGAGGCGGTCAGTTGAAAATTCACTCAACTATTTCTAAGAAAGCGCGTGGTGCCTTCCTAACGGCTTTAATAGAAAATCAAGTACAAACAGTGGAAGAAGCTCGCCACTTAAGCTTTGCCGGATTTGTCTACAGAGAAGATCTGTCACAGCAGAGGGAATTGGTTTTTGTTAAGGAAGTATAGAAGATAGATAGAAGAAAAGAGTCTGGGACAAAAGTCTAACCTTAAATATAAAAAGCGAACAAAACGAGTTATCTGACACTCAGAATTCTGTCTTGTTCGCTTTTTTGTCTAATCTATCGATTTTACAAATTTATAATAAACCATTTAGAAAGGCTATCCCATGCATATTCACTATAACACAAATCAAACAACTTTACCACTAGAAATCCGTTCTTTCTTGCCACAAGACCATCTCGTCTTTACTATTGAAAAAGTGGTGAATACCTTGGAGGATTGTCATTTCCACGCCTTCTATCATGCCTTTGGTCGCCCGTCTTATCACCCTAAAATGCTTGTATCTGCTCTTCTATTTGCCTATTCACAAGGGATTTTCTCTGGTCGAAAAATTGAAAAAATGATGGTTGAAAATCTGGCTATGCAGTACCTAACAGGACAGTTGGTTGTCAGCTATCGCACTATCAATCGGTTTCGTGTCGCTGAAGAGATGGAAGAACTCATTCGCAATCTTTTCATCGACCTCAATCTTCGTTTAAAAATGGAAGAGTTAGTGACCTTAGATTGCTTGTTTATTGGTGGGACTAAGATTGAAGCCAATGCCAATAAGTATAGTTTCGTGTGGAAGAAAGCAACGGACAAGTTTTCTGTCAAACTTCAAGAACAGATACAGGTCTATTTTCAAGAAGAAATCACTCCCCTTATCCATCAGGCTATTAAGCTGGATGAAGAAGAACAAATTTCTTCAGAGCAGTTGCTTGAATTCGCTCAAGTCCTTGAAGAAGAATTGGAAAAACTGAACCAGGACATTGAGGAGACACCCGTTAAAGGAAAGGATAAACGTAAAACCCAACGTCGTAAACTCAAGAAAGTCTTGCGTAAAGTCAAAGATGATTTTTCAGTACGTGCTGAAAAATATGAGAGCTATCAGGAGACATTTGAAGGGCGTAACAGTTTTTCCAAAACCGATCCAGATGCCACTTTTATGCGGATGAAGGAAGACCATATGAAAAATGGCCAACTTAAGGCTGCATATAATCTTCAAATCGCTACTGAAAACCAATTTGTTCTTCACTATGATGTCTTCTCAAATCCGACAGATACCAAGACTCTTCTGCCCTTACTTGAAACCTATCCGCATGATGTAAAGACAGTTGTCGCAGATGCTGGATATGGAAGTGAAGAGAACCTCCTTCGTTTAGATGAAAAGCAGGTAAACCATCTGATTAAATATGCCATGTTTGATAAGGAACAAAAGAGAGGGTATAAACAGTCAGCTAAAAACTTAGCGAATTGGCACTATAATGACAAGGAGGATAGCTACACACATCCTAATGGTTGGTGCTATCGTTTTCACCACATCAAACATCAGAAAACACAGACGGACTTTCAACAGGAAATCAAGGTTTACTACGCAGATGAACCTGAATCAGCTCCTCAAAAGGGACTGTATATAAACGAACGCTATCAAAACTTGAAAGATAAAGAATGTCAGGCGCTTTTATCTCCCCAAGGTAGACAGATTTTCGCTCAACGCAAGATTGATGTGGAACCTGTCTTTGGGCAGATAAAGGCTTGTTTGGGGTACAAGAGATGTAATCTGAGAGGGAAGCGTCAAGTGAGAATTGACATGGGATTGGTACTTATGGCCAATAACCTCCTAAAATACAATAAGAGAACGACTCCAAATTAAAAAGCTAGAGTTCCGCTATTGGAAATCTCTAGCTTTTTTGTGGCTGAGAACTATTTTGTCTCAGATTCATACTTTTGATTTTCTAGTAAAAGTAAAGTTAATACTAGTGTAAAACACTATTTAATAATTAATGGAAAACAACTTTAATTTTTTAATAAGGAAATTATTATTGTAATGAGAGTAATCAAAAGCAGTTTAATTATATCAAAATTTAAAATACAAAGGAATACTTATTTGTAAATTTTTATTTATAGTATTTTTTATTTAAATATATATTTAGGGTAAGACTAACTGTTATTAATTACGTTGTTTGTCTTCAAATATAAATTATAAATCAAGAGGCTAAGGATTAATATTTTATTAACTGACTATATTACTGCTCTTTTTTTAGAAGTATAAAGATTAGCTATTCGATGCTTGAAGTTCGATACATCGTTTAGAGTAATTATTGATAGTTTTATTCTAATACTATTTTTGGAGTAGTTATTTTTTTATTCAATATTTTTTAGAATCATCATTAATTTATTGTTGAATGTTTAATACTTAGTTTGTCACTATAAACTGTTTTGAGACTCTAAAAAATATAGATAGAATATATAGTATATATTTATATCGATAATCTATTTTATATAAGGAATAATTAGAAATATTATAACAAACATAGAATTAATATAATTTTTAATATTTAATTGACTTTAATAATCCTTACGTTTTTTGAAATTTTTATTTTTATATATAAGGTTAAAAGTTGCAATTAAAATAATAAAATAGTATAATTCAATATAAAATTAAAAAATATGCAATTATATATAAGTTTAATGATTAATATTTTTTAATTGAAAATATTTTAAAAGGAGTTAAACTATGTTTAAATCTAATGGACATTTTGTTCGCCAATCGCAAGTGGAGAGATTCACACGTTACAGTATTCGTAAGGTCAGTTTCGGTGCGGCTAGTGTGGCTGTAGCTACTGGATTGTTTTTCCTTGGTGGAGGAAGCGTCCAAGCGGCTGAACAACTAACCAATTCAGAACCTACAAAAGTTCAAAATCCTCAAAATCTAACTGATAAGTCCTCGGATCCCTCTCAGGAAGTTACTGGACAAGCATCTGCTACTGCTAAAGAGCCCGATGGACAAAATAATACTTCTGTAAAAGAGTCTGCTGCTGACAAACAAGCCAGTGCAGTTGAAACTCCAAAGGTAGTAACGGAAAAAGTTGCTATTAATACAGCATCGTTAGAAGATTTAGTTGCTAAAGCTGAAAGTCGATTGAGTCAATTAACTGAAAGTAAGAGAACAAAATCATTCATCGATGATACTAAAATTTTGGTTAATAAAGCAAAAGAGCTTTTAAATGATGATACAAAAAGCCAGGCAAAAGTTGATGCACTTGCTAAACAACTTTCAAGTAGCCTTAGCATTCTAAACAGTATCAAATCAGAAATAACTGAAGAAGAAAAAGTAAATAAAAACCAAGATCCAAGAAATGGACAAGCTATCCCAGGTAAAGGGGAAAGTGGATTTAGAGAAGCTGCTCCTACAACTAATCCAATAATTCCAGCAACCGAAGGACCAACGAACAATAACAAAATAGGTTCGGGAAATAATCCAGCTGACGGTGTATTTGAAAGTGCAAAAAATCAGTTTGGAGATATAGATTTCAGTAATGCTACTGCAAAAAATAAAACTGTAAATAAACAATGGAGTAGAAATACTAATAAAAGTGGTAAAACACAACTTTTAGGAAGTATCACTTACAAATGGAAAGAAAAAGAAATTACAGCAGATGAAGCTAATCATCATAATGCCTTAAATGGTTGGAAGATTGAAGGTGGGGGAAAAGTTACAGCTGTTAAGCCAGAAACTCCAACAAATATACCAGCTGATCGACCAACTGAATTTGCTCCTAAATCATCTAAAGTATACGATTTGAATGGGAAAGTTCAACCAAATGAAAATGAAACTCCATCGGAAGGTCATCCACTTGGTGTGAATGCTTCCAATCAAAACTATGCCAACGGAGTAAACCACTCGGGTATGGTAGGAACACATAATCTACCTAAAGGTTATTACTTAGAGTTGGGAGAAAAAGGAACTAAGATATCTAAAGAATACGCTGTAAACGGAAACTCTAGACTCATGTTTAGTGCGATTACTGGTGGAGCATATGGTAATATGGGTACTGCTGGCACAGGTGAAAGAGTAAAAATCACAATGTATGATGCAGTAACAGGAGAAAAAATTTCTAGCATTAGAGATGACCATACTATTGGTGAAAAATATGAAGAAGAACACATCTCTGTTCCTGTAGGAGATGGAGGAAATGGAGATGGTTGGTCTGAATATCGGGCAATCTATGAAGTACCTCAATCGACTACAAGAGTACGTGTAGAAATTGAAGCACTTGATGATGGGACAGCTATTAACAATAGTTATTTATCTGGTACGGATAGCAAAGTTAAAGATGGTTATTTTATAGGGGCAGTGAACTTAGCGGTTGGTACTGGATTAGAAATGACCACTAATGTTAAAACTAAAAACACAGAAAATGAATTTGGCGAAGAAAACTTATATAAAGCAAAACAAACTGGTGAATTTGAATTTACTGTTAAAAGTGTTGGGGGAGTTCGACATTATGGTGTAGCAGAAACAGAAATTGAAGTACCAGAAGGTGTAGTTTTACCAGAAAAAATTACCAATCCAACACAATATGTTTGGTTTGGTTCTGTTCCAGTATCAGCAAATAATATTTCTTGGGATTCTACTACTAGGAAACTGAGAATAAAATATAATACATCAAAATCTAACAATGGAGATGTCCCATATGTTGGAGTAGGATCTAATGATGGTGTACGCTCATTCAAGCTACCTTTTACAACAGCTGATAACTATAAGGGAACAGCTACGTTTAAAGTTAGAACATTCTTACCAAATGGATTACGAGATTCTGAAGATAATCAAATCTTAAATACTGGGGATGTATCCAATGATGGTACAAAGAGAGATAAAGAAGGAAATATTATTCCTAAAGGTAAATATAATGAAGTAGTCAATGGACTTAGAAATAGTGACAATCCAGAGTATTACTACAATAAAACGATTTATATTGATTCAACAAAACCAACGACACCAACAGTAGAAGCTATTCATACAGACGGAGTAAAAGGGGAAGGAAAGGATAGGAATCAACCTAAAAAATTACTGATATCTGTTCCAGAAGATGAAACAGGTGTTACAAATGAGGCTCGTGAAAAACAAGATTTAATTGCCAATGATAAAAATAATAATCATCATACCTTAACAGAGGATGAAGCAATAACGAAGGTTGATCGCATTAATCATGCTATTGGGGGAGTGACATCTCTAAAAGTTACATTACCAAATGGAGCCGCACCGATTACTTTAACGAAGAAAGTAGATGGCTGGTATAAGGATTCTGAAAAGATAAATGAAGTAGATGGCAAATTAGTTTTATCATTACCTGAAACTGTAAACTTAGATGAAGCAAGCGACAGTACAAATCCTGATAAGCGTATCAAAGTAACAGTCTATGATAAAGCAGGAAATGAATCAGAACCTGCCTATGGAGAAGTGAAAAATGAAGCACCAACAGTAGCTGTTCAGAATTCTGATTTATATGTGTATAAAACGAAAGAAACTGATAAATGGACAAATGAAAAGGTATTAGAGAAAGCTGTTCCTTCTGCAACGGACTTAGAAGATGATCGTGATGGTGTTGAGTTAACTAAACCATCAATTGCTGTTAGTGATGCTGGTAACTTAAATACAACAGTTGTAGGTACGTACCCAGTAAAAGTACAATCTACAGATAGTGAAGGTAAAAAATCTACAGAAACTACTGTGAATGTTCATGTGTTAGATTTAATTACGGTAGATCCAACGGTAACGACAGATCCGACAGATCCAAGTTCGACATCTCCAGTTTCTCCAAAAACGGAAGGAACACCTGTTAAAGAGGGAGATTCAAACCGAGGAACTTATCCTTCTGGTGTAACACGTGAGAATTTAGTAAAAGAAGTAACACGTACAATTAAGTACTTAAAAGAAGCGGATCAAGATAAAGTAGATGCGCAACCGATTGAAGCGGATAAAGTCGATAAAGTTCAAAAAGTAACGTATAAACGAACAGCAACAGTTAATCCAGAAACAAAAGAAGTTACGTATTCTGATTGGACAGTTTATGAAGGTGCGGATAAATTAACAGATGCAACAGTTGATGGAACAAAAGGTAAGTTTAACAAAGTACCTTCTCCTGTTGTGAATAGTTATTTATTAGTAGATAATGCGGATAAAACAGTTCCTGCAAAAGAAGCACCTGTACCAACTTCAACTGGTGTTGTAACTCCAGAAGTGAAGAAAGTTCTTTATAAAGAAATTGGATCATTTGTTCCAACTTATCCAAATGGTAAGAAACCAAATGATGCACCAGAAAAAATTCATTATCCAAATCATCCCACAGATCCAACAAAACCAGGAGACTTTGGAACTATTACAATTCCTTATGTACCAGGATTTACTCCTGTTTATAATGGAGTCGAATTAACAGCGAAAAATCCAAATAATCCTAAGGAAGGCTATAAAGTTCCAGACGGATTTAATCCAGCTGATAACTTTGGGAATTCAGAGATTACTTATACTCCATCTAATCAAAAAGCGACAGTAGTCATTGAGAAAAAGGTTGATAGTGGCACAAATGAAGTGATTCAAAGTTACGAAGTAACGGGTAAATCTGGTGAAGAATTACCAACAAATACGGACATTGAAAATAAAATTAAAGAATTGAAAAATAAAGGGTACGAAGTTGAAAGTGATGGCTACCATACAGCAGACAATCATCATCCAACTTTTGATGACCAAGAAGATGTGAACCCAACTGATGGAACTTCATCACCTTCTCAAACGTTTGAAGTAGTAGTAAAACCAAGAATTATTGAAGTCCCAGTAACAACTCCTCATGAAAAAGATACACCAGTAGATCCAAATGGGGAAAATCCAGAATTAAAATGGCCTGCGGGACTGACTGAGACTGATTTGAAAACAACTGCGAAACGTGTTATTTCATATGTGAAGAAAAAATCTGATACAGCACTTGAAGAAAAAGCCAAGGATGATATTGTTCAAACTGTGCCATTCACAAGAAAAGCGACCGTTAATCTTGTTACAAAAGAAGTTACTTATACAGATTGGGAAACTCCAAATAAAATATGGGATAAAGTTGGAGTAGATGTTCTATCAGGCTATATTGCTGATAAAAAAGAAATTCCAGCCAAAGAAGCAGCAACTCCTACAAAAGATACAAAAGTAATCCCTGATGAAACGGATAAGGTTACTTATACGAAGATTGGAAGCTGGATTCCTGTTGATCCAACTACTGGTAAGGATGGAGAACCGATTTCATTCCCTAATGATCCAAATGATCCAACCAAAACTGGTGAAATTACACAAATTATTCCTCATAAAGATGGATATACTTCAAAAGATGGCAATGGAACACCATTAGAACTAGTAAATCCTGCCAATCCAGCAGAAGGTTATAAACCACCAAAAATTACGGATCCAAAAGCAAACATCAAGATTACCTATGATAAAGACGATCAAAAAGCAAAAGTTAAATTTGTTTCAGTCGATCCAAAAACTCAAACAGAAACTGAGTTGAATGACCATATCTTAACTCTAACTGGTAAATCAGGCGAAACAATTCCTGAAAGTGATGTGCAAGCTCATATCGACGTATTGAAATCAATGGGATATGATATCGTCGACAATCCGTTTGATAAAGACCCATTATTTGATACGAAGAAAGATATGAACGACAACATTACGCAAGAGTTTACGGTTAAAGTTCAACCACGTGTATCAACTACAACACCAGTTTATGTAGTAGAAGGGGATAAACCAACTACTGATAAACTTAAAGATGCAGTTACTACAACGGGAAATGAGAAAACTGTAGATGAAACTAAGTTGCCTGAAACAACTGGAAAGGTTGGAGATGAAACATTAACAGCGCCAGTAACTGTAAATTATGGTTCAGGTGATAAAAAACGTGAAGAAACTGTAAATGTACCAGTTGAAGTATTACCAAAAGCAACACCAGAAAAAGTAACAACATTAAAAGATACAACTAGTGATAGCTTGAAAACAGCAGTGAAAGAAAAAGCACAAGCTGCAGTAGGTAAACTAACATTACCATCAGGAGTTACAGCAGAATTAGATCCAAATCAAACATATACTGTTCCAGCAACAGATTCTAATGGCGATAAGGACACTGTACCAGTAAAAGTTCAATACAAAGATAGCACAGGTACAGTAGTAGCAGAAGATACTATTTCAGTCCCAGTTACAGTAGTAAGCTCAACTCCAAGTAAAATTGTCGTGCTCGAAGGTGAAAAACCGACAGCTGATCAAGCGAAAGATGCAGTAACACCAGGAACAGATGGTACAAAAGGTGAACCAACAACCTTACCAGAAACAACAGGAAAAGCAGGAGCAAAAGATGTAAAAGTTGATGTGCCAGTAACATATGATAATGGTAAATTAACAGAAACAGTAAGTGTTCCAGTAACAGTTTTACCAAAACCAGAAGCTGATGAAATTCTTGTTCCTAAAAATGGTGATAAAGAAAAAGCAAAAGAAAAAGTACTTGCTCAAGCGAAACAAGCAATTGCTGACGGAACATTTACAGGAAAATTACCTCAAGGTGCAACAGTTGCTATTGATGAGACAGCTACAATTACAGTTCCAGACTTAACAGAAGATACTGAAGTGGATGTAACTGTTAAATATACAGTAGATGGTCAAGAAAAAACAACGACTGTTAAAGTCCCAGTTACAGTAGTTGAAGGTGTGCCTCAAATCGTTCCAGTGGATGAAAACAACAAACAACCAGATCCAGAAAAGAGCATTGATAAGACAGATTATCCAGAAGGATCTACATTTAGATATAAGACTCCAGATGGACAAACAAGTCCAATCGATGTAACAACACCTGGAGATAAGAATGTGGTTGTTGAAGTACTTGACCCACAAGGAAACACAATTGTTGAAGTACCAGCAACTGTACGTGTGGTGGAAAGTTATCCTAAATATGTACCAGTAGATCCAGCTAAGAAACAGCCAGATACGAAAGATAACATTAATCCTAATGATTTCCCAACTGGAACAACATTTGAATATAAAGATAACACTCCAGTAGATACAACAACACCAGGTGAGAAACCTGTAACGGTAGTAGCTAAGCTGAATGGACAACCAATTACAGAAATTCCAGCTAAGATTGTTGTTGTAGAACCTAAGACACAGTATGTTCCAGTAAATGCTGAAAGTGATAAGAAACCAAAACCACAAGATAGCATTACACCAGATGATTATCCAGAAGGTTCAACATTTGAGTACAAGACGCCAGAAGGAAAAACAGAAGCCTATGATGGTTCAACACCAGGTGAAAAAGATGTAACTGTAGTTGTGAAAGATTCAGATGGTGATCCAATTGTAGAAGTACCTGCGAAAATCAAAGTTGTTCAAGGAAAAGAACAATTAACTCCAGTGAATGCTGAAGATAAGGATAAACCAAAAGCGGAAGATAGTATTACACCAGGTGATTATCCAGCAGGTTCAACATTCGAATACAAGATTCCAGAAGGAACAACGGAAGCCTATGATGGATCAACTCCAGGGGATAAACCAGTAACTGTAGTTGTAAAAGATAAAGATGGAAAAGTGTTAGCAGAAGTTCCAGCTACTATTAAAGTAGTTGAAACAAAACCAACACCGATTGAAACACCAGTAACAAACACTCCTTTAACTAAAGACGATTATACAAAAGGAATGAAGATTCCAGAAGGAGCAACTGTTAAGGTCGGCGATCTTACAGATTTGACAACACCAGGTAAGAAGGATCCAGTTAAAGTAACGATTACATTACCAAACGGTAAATCTTATACAGTGGATGTACCAGTAACTGTAACTCCAGTTAAGGAAATCGAAACCCCAGTTACAACAGGTAAATTGACTCCAGAAGATATCTTAAAACAAATTAAAGTACCAGAAGGAGCAACTACTAAGGTTGAAAATATTCCAGACTTAACAACTCCAGGTAAGAAAGACCCAGTTAAAGTAACTGTAACATTACCAAATGGCAAAGTAGTGACAGTGGACGTACCAGTAAATGTAACTCCAGTTAAGGAAATCGAGACTCCAGTAACAACCACACCATTAACACGGGACGATTACACTAAAGGAATTACGATTCCAGAAGGTGGTAAGATTACTAAGGTTGAAAATATTCCAGATTTGACAACACCAGGTAAGAAAGACCCAGTTAAGGTAACGATTGAATTGCCAAATGGTAAAGTTATCACAGTGGATGTTCCTGTAACTGTAACTCCAGTTAAGGAAATCGAAACACCAGTTACAACAGGTAAATTGACTCCAGAAGATATTTTAAAACAAATTAAAGTACCAGAAGGAGCAACTACTAAGGTTGAAAACATTCCAGACTTAACAACTCCAGGTAAGAAAGATCCAGTTAAGGTAACGATTGAATTGCCAAATGGTAAAGTTATCACAGTGGATGTTCGTGTAACTGTAACGCCTAAATCACAAAATGGTGGAGGAGTCATTTCTCAAAATGATGATTCAACTGTTCAGATTGTAACGGAATATCTTGATGAAAATGGTAACCGAATTACTTCAGATAAAGAAGGAAAACACAATCCAATAGAGTTGGAAGGATATGAATTTAGTCATTCAACAACGGATGCTAAAGGAAATATACTACATCACTATAAGAAAGTGACAAAACCAATCAATCAAGAGCAACCAAGCTCTCCAGAGACTCCTACAAGTCCAGAAAAACCAGTAGCTACTCCAGTTCAGACAAGTTCTACTGATTCTAAACCAGTAGCCGTTGAAACAACCGTAGCCAATGACAAGAAGGAATTACCAAATACTGGTACAGAGGATAAGGCTGGTTTAACTAGTCTTGGACTTCTTGGAATGTTGGGTGTATTCGGACTCGTAGCTCGTAAGAAAAAAGAAGACTAAGAAAGAAAAACTTCCTTTCTGAAATCTAATAGAAAAATAGACTGAGGTGAAAACTTCAGTCTATTTGACGTGTGACAGGTATTATAGTGCCTCTTATTTACTATAGTGTATTGAAACAAGAATAGTATAATACGACTTCTAATTAATTTTTAGAAATTGATTTAAATTTCCTAATCTATTTGTTTATATTTTATTTCAATCTTATCCTAGAAGGAAGCAGAGTTTGAGACTGTATTTTCTAAGGAAATTAGAGAAAAGATGGTGACCTTCAAATTCATGGAGGATAGAGGTGGGCAGCTGAAGATACATTCAACCATTTCCAAGAAAGCGCGTGGTGCCTTCCTAACAGCTCTGATAGAAAATCAAGTACAAACTGTGGAGGAAGCTCGTCGCTTAAGCTTTGCAGGATTTGCCTACCGAGAAGATCTGTCCCAACCACAGGAATTGGTTTTTGTTAAGGAAGTATAGAAATCAGATAAGAGAAAAAGTCAGCAGGATTATGCTGACTTTTTCTATCTTATAAAGTATTGGATATATGAATCTCATTTGATAAGGTGTTGAGGTGATTAACTAAATCCATAATTGACAGATGATTTTGACAAATAAACTTCTTGGTAATTCCTGGAATATAGAAATTAGACACGATGATATCATAACCTGTCTGATTTAAAATCTCAGGATTTGTTTCCAATTCATCCCAAGTATCGAAGGTAAAGCGGTTATTACAGTAATAGGAAAGCATATCAACAAAGGTAAGGGATATAGCATGGTCAAAGTTACTGATAATCAAAACCTTGATAGGTGGTCGATTTTCTAACAACTGAGTAGAGAGGTTTTCAGCATGGGTTAAGATAGTGTACATCAAGTGTTCCAACTGTTCAGGATGGTCATGCTGTCCAATTGCTTGACGGTATTGAGCCAGTTCTTGACGCGCACTCCCCATAAAGTCTGGGAAGTAAACTTCGAATTTTTTAATCGTCAATGCTTTTTGTTCAAATAAGATTGGGGTAGAAAAGATTTCCTGTCTTTCGAAGAAAGCAGTGTTGTGTAAATGCCAAATAAGCTCTTCGCGGTTGGTAAAAGTAATCTTAAATTGTTTTGCTAGACGTTCCAATATTTGACTGAGTAACTGGTAAGAATACTTTGCCTCACTATTTTCTTCTAAAGAATTGAAGAAGTCTTGAGGGTCGAGGAAAATATCATTCTGAAGAAAAGAAATAAAAATTTGAGCGATTGTATCTGGAGTCATTTCAAGTCCCAACTTCTCAGAGAAATGGACAAGTATCTCCTCAAAATTTGGAATATTCATCAAAAGAGGATAGTAGTCATCGTTAAAATGATTGGGTAAGTCAATGAAATGACCATTTTTAATGCGGTAGATACTGATAGCTATCATCAATTTATACATTCTATAAATTGAAAATCGCATTGGATAATTGGTGATTTTATAGAAGAAATCAGCAAATTCTGTTAAGTCCTCTTCAGGGATATCTGGGAAAGGCCAGTCTAGGAAATAATAACGCTCAGAAAAGTATTGAGCATAAAAATAGCGAATATCGATTTCATTTCCTCGTATCTCAGTTGGAGTAAAAGATAGTTCAATTTGGAATTGAGATGATAGAGTTTTTGTGATATTTCGACCTAATCGATAGAGATTGGCATTACTTGAGTGAAGATTTTCAACGGTTCGATAAATCGGTAGACCTTCATTAAAAAACATATACTCCAGTAATTGAAAAGATTGAGAATGGGCAAGAAAATATTGATATACATCTTCCACGCTAGTCTGCACATCTAAATCTATCATAATTCCATTAATAGAAGATTGGATGTCAATAGTTGGAAAGGCGGTACGTAATTCATTTAAATCACTTTTTAGAATTCGTTCTGTACATCCTAAATTGTCAGCAAGTTCATGTAATCTCATCCAATTACGATTCTGAATTAGGCTCTCCATTAAGCGTAATTGTCTTTGATCTTTTGTGGATAAAAGATTGCGCATGTTTCTAATTTCCTCCTATTTTTATTATATCATATTATTGTATGAGGTGTACAAAAATGTTAGAGTAAAAAAGTGTCTTACTTAATCAGAAAAATGAGAATAAGATAAGTGGCTTTTAGGTACAAAAAGAGAATATATTAATTGCTTAGATAATATTGATTTATATATCAAATAGTTGTAGAGTGAGAACTATAAAATATTATCTAGGAGTTCAAAATGAAATATTCACATAAAAAATCATTTGACTGGTATAGCTTGCAACAAAGATACTCTATTCGTAAATATCACTTTGGGGTAGCAAGTGTCTTGCTCGGGACAGCCTTGGTCTTAGGAACAGCTGCTAATACTCAAGCGGTACAAGCAGATGAACATCATTCAGAAGTTACTAGCAGTATTTCTGTTGATAAGGTAGAAGAAGTTACCAAACTAGCAGAAGTTTCTACAGCTAAGAAAGAAATGACTTACGCAGCTCCAATGGCTGCTAATCCAGTAGAGGTAACTCCAGTTAAATCTGAAGATGCTAAAGCCTCAGCAGAAAAAGTTGAAGAAGCAAAAGTTGAAAAAGAAGCAGTTTCTCATCAAAGTGCTGTTGATAAATCAAAATTGTTAACAGCTCTTTCGCGTGCAGAAAAATTTGAGCTTAAGTTATACACTGAAGATACTGTAAAACGTCTTCAAACTAATATCCAATCTGCTAAAGGATTATTAAATAAAGCAGATGTGACAGAGTCAGAATTATCTCAAGCAGAGTCTGATCTTCAAGCTGCAGTTATTGCTTTGGAGTATAGAGGGACAACTACGACTAAAATTGTTGATAAAGCTGAAGTAGTTAGTAAAATAGAATCTACTGAAACGAAAAATGCTGAATCAAAAGTAGTTGAACAAACTTCTAATGTAGAAAAGGAGTCGGTAGAAAAAGATAAAAACGCCTTAAAACCTGTTAAAGGACTCCGAGTTGAAGATGCTAGGGCTAATAAAGAAGGCGGATGGAATATTCCCTTAGATCAAGAAGCCCGCTTGCAATTAAAGAGTGCTATTGAAGCTCATGCAGCACAATCTCGTTCACGTCGCAGGAAACGTTCTATCGGAGATTTGGATTATACTTTCAAGAAAGTTATGACTCCAGTCAATCCAGGTCATTATGCAGATGCTAAGAGTGTGGATGAGTTAACAGTTAATCCGAATTTTACTCCTGAAACAGAAATCAATGTTTGGTATAAAGACTTAGGTTACATCAATCTAGTCGATAAAAATGGACATTATATCAATGCAAATGGTGAAGTAGTCGAGAATCAAGAAGCTGCTATTCGTCGACAATATAAAAACGATTTTAATGATACAACAAGAGCAGATGTTACTGAAATTCCTAAAGCACCAGTTGGTTGGAAAATTAGTGATAATCAATCTATTCGAGGATATAATGCGGAAACAAAAACCATTGATCCAAACGATGATAATGATTTAGACGCTGTTGGAAAAGATTCTAATGTAGTTATTGAAAAAGAAAATCAAAAAGCTGTTATCCGTTATGTAAGTACCAACGGCAATCATGTTCTCAAAACAGATGAAGTGACAGGTAAGTCAGGAGAAGCGATTGCTTACAGCACTACAAGTCAAATCACAGAATTCAAGAAACAAGGCTATAAGCTTGTCAGCGATGAATTCACAGCAGGTGGTGCGAAGGTTTATGACTACGATACAGCACGTGACCAAGTCTACACAGTAACCCTTTCAGAACGTGTCGAACCCGTTAACCCAGATAACCCAAGCCCACAACCAAATACACCAGTCACTCCAGGACAACCAGATAGCCCACGTTGGCCAGGAAGCGTTGAAAACTTGGACAACAAGGAAAGTGTTAGTCGTACCATTCATTATGTTTACGAAGATGGAAGCAAGGCTAAGGATGATGTGGTTGAAACACTGAACTTCAAACGTTGGAGCAATGTCAACTTGGTAACAGGTCATATTGATTTCCAAGACTGGACAACTAATGATGATACGTTTGATAAAGTGGTCTCTCCAACTATCGCAGGTTACACAGCGGATAAATCAGAAATCCCAGCTGTAAGTGGAGTTCAAGCGAAAGACCAAGACCGAGTTGAAACAGTCACTTATCGTAAGGATGCTCAAAAAGCTGTTATCCGTTATGTAAGCACTAACGGCAATCATGTTCTCAAATCAGATGAAGTAACAGGTAAGTCAGGGGAAGCCATTGCCTACAGCACTACCAATCAAATCAATGAATTCAAGAAACAAGGCTATAAGCTTGTCAGCGATGAGTTCACAGCAGGTGGTGCCAAGGTTTATGACTACGATACAGCACGTGACCAAGTCTACACAGTAACCCTTTCAGAACGTGTCGAACGTGTGACACCGAAAGAACCTAAGCCACAACCAAATACACCAGTCACTCCAGGACAACCAGATAGCCCACGTTGGCCAGGAAGCGTTGAAAACTTGGACAACAAGGAAAGTGTTAGTCGTACCATTCATTATGTTTACGAAGATGGAAGCAAGGCTAAGGATGATGTGGTTGAGACACTGAACTTCAAACGTTGGAGCAATGTCAACTTGGTAACAGGTCATATTGATTTCCAAGACTGGACAACTAATGATGATACGTTTGATAAAGTGGTC